>CANLRQ010000039.1 GCA_947493575.1 uncultured Marinomonas sp. | reverse complement strand
AAAAAATTAATCCGTTTTTTCCAATTTATCATAAAATTGTAACTAACTGAGAAAATCAGACCTTATGCTGAGGTCTCTTTCTATTTTAACTGTAAAAAAAATTCATTTTAGATATTAAAGAATAATCCATTTTCACCGATATAAGTAAACATATAAAGCAAAAAACTATTTAAGTCAGTCATGATGACCATATGCAACTGAACACAAAACACATAATTTTAAAGAATTAGAGAATATATAATGAGTCCAAAAACAATATTAGTTACAGGTGCTACGGGGTACAAAGGAACTGTATTAGTTCCAAAACTACTGTCTTTAGGCCATCGAGTAATTGCGTTTGACACTCAGTGGTTTGGTAATTTTTTGCAATCCCATGAACATCTTTCAGTAATAAAAGGTGATGTGTGCGATACCGACACAATTAATTTAGACGGTGTGGATTCTATTATTCATCTTGCTTCTATCGCTAACGACCCCTGTGGTGATTTAAACCCTAAATTAACATGGGAAGTAAGTGCACTGGCAACAATGCGTTTAGCTGACAAAGCAAAGCGCTGTGGAATAAAGCAGTTTATTTATGCGTCGTCTGGTAGCGTATACGGTGTAAAAAATGAAGAGCAAGTAACTGAAGATCTAACACTTGAACCAATTTCTGAATACAACAAAACAAAAATGGTTGCAGAGCGTGTACTCCTTAGTTATGCCGACGACATGGCAGTACAAATTGTACGCCCTGCAACCGTATGCGGTTTATCTAAACGAATGCGCTTAGATGTTTCTGTCAATATGCTGACAATGCAAGCTCTAAAAAATGGAAAAATCACAGTATTTGGTGGAGATCAAGTCAGACCAAATATTCATATTGATGATATTACTGATCTCTATATTTATATGTTAGATAATCCAGAGAAAGTATCAGGTGTTTTTAATGCAGGGTTTGAAAATATTTCTATTTTAGACATTGCAAAAATGGTTCAATCCAAAGTCATTTGTGATATCGAAATCACGCCTTCGAATGACCCTCGTTCTTACCGCATAAATTCAAATAAATTACTTTCAACAGGGTTCACACCTAAAAAGAGTGTAAATACAGCGATTATAGAGATTATCGATGCTTACCAACAATGCTTATTAGTAGATAAAGAGCATTTTTACAATCTTAAATGGATGCAAAAAGAAATCTTATGATTGACGAAAAAAATATAAACGCTCTCTCTAATACTCCCATTGATCGCTTAACAACCAACTATATTGAAACTCTGACGACTATATTAAAGCAATTAGACAGTCAAGAACTTAAAAATTTGGTAGACGCTTTGCTTACCATGAAAGCCAATAACGGTACTTTATATTTATGTGGAAATGGTGGCTCAGCAGCCAATGCAATTCATTTAGCAAATGACTTCACCTTTGGAATAAACCCTCAAGGTAACGCTTTAAAAGTTGAAGCGTTGCCAGCAAACAGTTCTGTTTTGACTTGCCTAGGCAATGATATTGGTTATGAGAATATCTTTGCACATCAGTTAAAAGTAAAAGCAAACAGCAATGATATTTTGCTTGTTTTATCTGGTAGCGGAAACTCTGAAAATATAATTAGGTCGACTCAACAAGCACTCGACATTGGAATGAAAACAGTAGGCATTTTAGGGTTTTCTGGCGGTAAAGTTAAGCCTATGCTTGACCAAGCCTTCCATTTCGAAATCCAAGATATGCAAATATCAGAAGATACCCAAGTTATTGTTGGACATATTTTAATGAAAGCTCTTTACCTGGAATTACAGAATGACTGATTCACCAATTATTGTTATAGGAAGTAATTCTTTTTCTGGCGCCTCTTTTTGCTCTCACATGTTAAAGCAAGGTAAAAAGGTTCTCGCGATCAGCCGCTCTGATGAACCAGTTAATGCACTGTTACCTTATAAATGGCAAGATTGCCACACAACAAATCTAGCATTTAAACAACTCAATTTAAATCATCATTTAGATGACTTACTAGCGCATATCAAACAAGAAAATATTGGTACAGTTTATAACTTTGCAGCCCAAAGTATGGTAGGACAAAGTTGGGAATTCCCGGAACACTGGTTTATGACCAACGCAGTGTCAACGATCAAACTACACAATGCACTTCGCCAACTCGACAGTTTAGATAAATACATACACATATCTACACCTGAAGTGTACGGTAATTGCGAGGGGTTAGTTCCAGAACATAGAAACTATCAACCAAGTACCCCCTATGCTGTATCAAGAGCTGCTGCTGATATGAGTCTTCATACATTTTCTGATGTTTATGATTTCCCTGTTGTTTTTACTAGGGCAGCCAACGTTTACGGTGAAGGACAACAACTGTATAGAATAATTCCAAAAACAATATTGTCTATATTATTAGGCAAAAAACTGCCATTACATGGCGGCGGCCACTCTACTCGCTCATTTATCCATATTGATGATGTATCCAGTGCCACACAACTAATTGGAGAACAAGGTAGTAATGGTGAAATTTATCATATCTCAACAGAGCGCATGATCACAATTCGTGAACTTGTAGAGATGTTATGCAAAATGTTAAATGTTCCATTTGAACAAGTGTGTGAAATAACCAATGACAGACTAGGGAAAGACTCAGCTTATTTACTGAGCACTAAAAAGATTCGCTCTGAATTACAATGGCAAGATAAAATATCTCTTGAAAATGGTCTTACAAGAACAATTGATTGGGTTAAAAACAATCTTGATACTCTAAAAACACAACCACACGATTACATTCATAAAGCCTGAGGTATTCATGCTAGGAAAAGAGCTCGATTTATTAAGAAACTACCCTAAGTCAAAAAGAGACACTAAAGGAAGGGCCAGTGTAATTACCGAAGCTGATAGAGAAATAGCTCGCCAATACGGTAAAGATTTTTTTGATGGAGATCGTACCTATGGCTACGGTGGTTTTAGCTACATGTCTCGCTTTTGGCAACCGGTTGTACCTGATCTTCAATCTCACTTTCAATTAACAAAAGAAAGTTCTTTACTTGATATAGGTTGTGCCAAAGGCTTCATGCTCTATGATCTGCAGCAGCATATCGAAGGTATAAAATTAGCTGGGTTGGATATTTCTAGTTATGCTTTAGAACATGCCAAAGAAGAAGTTAAACACTTACTTCAACAAGGGGATGCAAAAAGCTTACCTTTCGAAGACAACAGTTTTGATGTCGTTATGTCAATCAATACGATTCATAATTTAGATGAACAAGAATGTGCTCTTGCCTTACAAGAAATTGAGCGTGTTAGTAAAGGGCAGTCATTTATAACTGTTGATGCCTATCGAAATGATGAAGAAAAAGAGCGTATGTTAGAATGGGCATTAACCGCAAAGACGATCATGCATGTTAATGATTGGAAGGTATTCTTTAAAGACCATGGTTATACTGGCGATTTTTATTGGTTTATACCTTAACTATTACTCTATTAAAAATTAAGGAAAAGTAATGGGCATACCTCTAAATATATTAAATAGACTTCATAATCATGTTAAAAAAAATGTAAATTCATTAAATCGAGTTTTAGAGTTAGGTGCTCAACAAATAGTTGGGGATATAACTATTTCAAATGAAGGTGCATTTCCGAGTCACTCAAAAGAATATCAAGGAGGTCAATTAATCAAGCATGGTGATTATGCTGACAAGATTTATCAACACTGGGGATTAGAATATTATTCAATTGACTATTCAGGTGAAAACAACTGTATAAATGTCGACTTAAACATTAATATCGTAAGTGAAAAATATAAAAATTTCTTTTCCGTTGTCACAAATTTCGGAACAACTGAACATATTTTCAACCAAGCCAATTGTTTTATTTCTGCTCATAATGTTTGTGCTGTTGATGGAGTAATAATACATGTCGTGCCATTTCAAAAAAATAATGAACATGGATTTTATAATTATCAACCCAATTTTTTCTTTTCTTTAGCGCTTTCAAATCATTATGAGATTTTAGATTTTATATTTTTATCCAGCGCAGCTGGAGAAAGAAATGACGTTTTAATATATGAATTAGACATGTTTAATACTTATTCAGACCTACCAGGTAATACCGATTTAAACATTATGTGTGTACTAAAAAAAACAAAAAACACACCCTTTATGCCTCCCCAGCAAGAGAAGTATACTGATATTTCTAATCGTTATTCTCAATCAAAAAATAATTATTATTTAAATAGATTACTTGAACTTTCAACAGAGTGGGCTGTAAGTAAAGAAAAGTTTTTACGTCAAATAAATTATAAAAAAGTTGTATTATACGGTGCAGGTGGTATATCAAAATCAATACTTTCAATAAAGGAGTGTAGAGAAAAAGTAGTTTTTATATTAGATATAGACCCCAAAAAAATAGGAACATCCATATTCGGAATAGAAGTATTATCACCTGAAGATATCACATCCGATATAGAGACTATCTATATTACTATTGATATTGCTAAAGGAGCTATTGAACAGTTTATGGAAAGCAAAACATCGAATAATTTAAAATACCATTATTTTAATGATTAACAATGAATAAATTAATTAAAATTTCAGACAAAATTCGCCATACACTTTGCGATATTTCATACATAACAAAGACGCCACATCTAGGTAGCAGCTTGTCCTGTGTTGATATTTTAACCGTATTATATTGGAAAATACTTAATATTAATCCAAACAAAGCTAATATGGATGAGAGAGACTACTTTCTCTTAAGCAAAGGTCACGCAGCTTCAGCGTTGTACACCACACTCGCTTATCGTGGCTTTTATGATGTCAATAAGCTTTATGAACACGGACAAAACAATTCTTTATTTGAAGAGCACCCTGGAGTAAATTCTCCCGAGGGGGTCGAAGCCGTATCAGGATCATTAGGACATGCGCTATCTCTTGCTACAGGAATGGCACTTGCTTGTAAAATAAAAAAACAAGATAACCAATTTTATGTGCTTATGGGAGACGGTGAACTAAATGAAGGTACTATTTGGGAAGCAGCCATGTTTGCCACAGGAAAAAAACTTAACAATATAGTCGCTATTATCGATTTTAATAAGTTACAAGGTACAGGAAGAAGCTGTGACATAATGCACTTAGAACCACTTGAAGATAAATGGGCAGCTTTTGGTTGGCATACTATTCGAGTTGATGGGCATGATATTAAAGCTTTAAACGCAGCATTTTTGGAAGCTAAAACTATTAACAAACCAGTTTGTATTGTTGCCGATACCATCAAAGGAAAAGGTGTTTCTTTTATGGAGAATGATAACAATTGGCATTATCGTATACCAACCCAAGGTGAAGTTGACAAAGCTAAACAGGAGCTGGGGCTAAAATGAGAAATGCATTTGCAAATTGTTTGACTGAATTAACTAAATCCGACTCCACTTTAATGCTTTTCTACGCAGATATCGGTAATCGTTTATTCAACAACTTAAAAGAAATTGCTCCCGATAGAACAATCAATGCAGGCATCGCCGAAGCAAATATGGCTTCAATGGCTGCGGGCTCCGCAATGATGGGCCAGAAACCTTTTATTTATACAATTACACCATTTACCACGGCAAGAAATTTTGAACAAATAAAAATAGATATCGCTTATCAAAATCAACCAGTTATCATCGTTGGAACGGGTTCAGGCTTATCATACGCTAATTTAGGACCCACCCATCATTCGTTTGAAGATATCGCATTAATGCGAAGTTTGCCGAATATGAATATTGTATGCCCTGCCGATTCAGACGAACTCAGCGTATTAATGCCCCAATTAATCAAACTTAACCAGCCGTGTTACTTTAGAATTGGTAAAAAAAATGAGCCTAAGGTTCACAAAACCTTACCTGACTTAAAATTTGGACATGCACACACAATACAAGAGGGTCAAACAGTAGCTATATTAGCAACGGGTACTATTATGCCTCTCGCGTGTGATTTGCTCATTGAGCTTCAAAGTAAAGACATTAACGCCGAACTTGTTAGTTTTCATACGGTAAAACCACTCGACAGTCAATATTTAACCTTAGCCTGTGAACGCTTTGAGCACATAATTACTCTTGAAGAACACAATGTTAATGGCGGTTTTGGTAGTGCCGTACTTGAATATATTAGTGAACAACCTAAAACACCAAGAGTTCACCGTTTTGGCATCCCAGATAGATTTATTGATCAAGTTCATAGCACTGAAGATGCCCGAAAAAAAGCCGGTTTAACTGTTTCTGATATCATAACGAAGTTACAAAGTAGAAGAGTCCTATGATTATCGGTATCGACTTTGATAATACTATTGCAGACTATACTGGTGTATTTTATTCTGTTGCTATGAATTTAGGCTGGCTACCAAAAGAAATAGGCCAATCAAAAGAAGATGTGAAAGCATACTTTATTAACGCTGGAAATGAATCAAAGTGGACTGAATTACAAGGCATTGTTTATGGAAAAGAAATTAACCTTGCAAAACCGTATCCAGAGTGTTTAGAAGTTCTTCAAGAATTAAAATTACAAGGTCATACACTTAAACTTATTTCTCATAAAACTAGGTATCCTATTATTGGAGAGAAGGTAAACTTTCATATTGCAGCTAAATGTTGGTTATCCTCGAACCAATTTATTCAATGTACTAATGCTCCTTTTGAAGCTTTTCACTTGTACTTTAAAGAAACTAAAACTCTCAAGCTACAAACGATTAACGAACTTAACTGTGACATATTTATTGACGATCTCTATTCTGTCTTGTCAGACCCTCTTTTTCCAAGTAGAACAAAGAAGATTCATTTCACTTCTAACATAACTGCTTCTGCAATAATCAAATCTAATAGTTGGATAGAAATCAGTAAAATAATTTCAAGTATGTCACTTTAATAATGCAGCTGTATTAACAAGCATCACTAGACTGAACTATGCCTAGAATGTTAATTAAAAAATGTAAAGGATATTTATGAAAATAGCTATTTTTGGAACAGGTTCTGGTGGAAAAAATGCATTTAAACTACTTTCAACCATCAATGAAATGAATATTATTTGCTTTTTCGACAACAATTCAGAGCTATGGGATAAAGAATTATTCGATACCCCTATCCTCTCCCCATCAAATGAGCTTATCTCCACTGTAGACAAGATTATTATTGCTAGTCAATATCGAGATGAAATCTCTCGTCAGCTATCCTCATTAGGAATAAAACAGGAGTGTATAGAAATTGCCCACTCTGGAATAATGAGTGGCCGGAGCATTGACTTTGATATATTTTCTGGTTATAAGCCAAGTATTACAGAATCCTATACTCCCTACCAAACATATAGAGAAGATGTCTTTCATACTTTATCGAAAACAGTGGAAATTAGCATAGCGATGGGAATAGAAGGAGATATTATCGAGTTCGGTTGTGGTTCAGGTCAATCTAGTTTTATATTAGCGAAATCTATTTTAGAAAATTCAAAATATTATGAACACAATAAAGGTGTACAAAAAAAACTGTGGTTATTTGATAGTTTTGAAGGTTTGCCTGAATCATCCGATGCAATTGATAAAGAATCTCCTAATGTAATTAATAATATATGGGGGAAATCGGCATGTGCAGATATAACAGAAGAACAATTAAATAAATTATTAATTGACGAGCTTAATTTTGAACATTTTATTATTAAAAAAGGCTGGTTTGATACAACTTTAAACAATATACCCAAATCGAGTAAATTCTCGGTAATACATTTAGATTGTGATCTTTACCTCTCTACATATGTTGTTTTAGATTATTTATTAACAAATAATCATATTGCTAATGGATGCATTTTATTATTTGATGATTGGAGTGCAAATGGTAACCAAAATATTTTTGGTCAACAAAAAGCATGGAAGGACATCACAAAAAAATTCAGCCTAAATCATGAAAAAAGAGGTTATTACGGGCTAGGCTCAATGCAAATTTCCTTATATATCGAGAGCTAAAATGTCTGCATACATAATATATGGTGTAACATCATCAACGCAAAAATTTTGCAAATCAAAGCTTAATACAAAAGAAAACATTTTTGTTACTACATCTGGAGGAGAAAAATACGAAGATACTGTTTCACTTTCTTTAATTGAACTGTCGAAACTAAACGTTGAAATAGATAAAGTGATTATATGCGCAGAAGCAGTCAATCAAATACTACCTTCTTTGCAGAGTATTAATATTCCTCTAAGAAAGTGTTATTTCTATAATCACTCTAAAGATACATTAACTCCATGTCATGATATAGTTACACCCAAAGTATATGAGGAAGATATTCTATATTCTGTATATGATTTATCAATTAACCTTCCTTGCTTCGATGTTACTAACTTTGTAATTCTAGCGGAATTAGAACGGAAAAGATGTGGCTTAGAGTATATTTGTTTTATTATTTTACCTAACTTATCGAATTCTGATACTTACATAGGGGTAAACCAGTTTCATGAAAAAGACGACTACGAATGGCGAATTGATCACATCATAAAACCCGTAATGAAAAGTATCTCATCCTGTATTTCTATCATTGAATTACCATATAGAGAAAAAATCAAACAAATACTAAACACTAACTCTCATGTTTATCCTAAAGAGGTAGTTAATGGCCAAGCAAACGAAAAGTCCTCAACATTGCACTTAAAACCATTAAAAGAGTTAGGCCACGACTTAGCACTTTTAACCCCTCCTAAGAGCGCAGTAACAATTGTTGACAATTTTTTACAAAAAATACCCAAAGAAAAAAAGCTACTGACTGTAACTTTAAGAGAATATCAAGAACAAACAGTTCGAAATAATGACTTTGATAGCTGGGCTAAATTTCTATCAGAATTAGATAAAAATGAATTTTATCCAGTGGTTATTCGTGATTCATATTTTTCGACATCGCCTATACCTAAAGCACTTAAAGGTTTTTTAACATTCTCAGAAGCATCTTCCGATTACCTTGTAAGGTTAGCACTTTATAAAGTCGCATATATTAATATGGGAGTTTCAACAGGGCCAACATATACGATTAGTTTTATTAAAAATGCAAAGTCATTAATATTTCACCCACTAAATGAAGATAACCCAGCATCTAGCCCAATGACAGCCGAAAGGTCTGGTTTAGTTATTGGAGAAAATTATTTTTTTAATGATAACAAACTTCAAAAAACAGTTTGGAAACCTGATACGTATGAAAACATCAAATCTAATTTCTATAACTTACTAAAGCAAATAAATAAGCTTTAATATACTGAGGCTAGTATGAAAGAAGATATTAACCAAGAGCTAACTTATATAGAAAACTACCATGATTTTTTAGATGAAGCTGAACAATCAAAATTAGGATTAATGAGCAATGGAACATGGAACCTAGACCCAAGGCGCTTAGGTATTATGCTTTCACGATATAAATTTGTATCAAAAATGCTCTCAGGCCATAAAAAAACTGTAGAAATTGGTTGTGGTGATGCATTTGGTAGTCGTGTGGTTAAACAAGAAGTTAAAGAACTAACTGTTGCTGATATAGAGCCGCGCTTTATTGATGATGTTATTAAACGTAATTCTGATAAATGGCCATTAGTTCCTATTTTACATGATATTTTAGAAAAGCCATTTGAGAACACATTTGATTCGGCATACTCCTTAGATGTACTTGAACATATTCCTGCAAAATTTGAAGATACATTTATCAATAATATAAAACTATCGCTCAACAATGACGGGGTTGTCATTTTAGGTATGCCATCGTTAGAATCTCAACAATATGCATCACCAGCAAGTAAAGCAGGCCATATCAATTGTAAATCTGGCCATGAATTCAAAGCGCTATGTGATAAGCATTTTAAGCATGTGTTTTTATTTTCTATGAATGATGAGGTTGTCCATACAGGCTTTTATCCTATGGCACACTATTTACTTGCTTTGTGTGTTAAATAATTAAATGAACGATTTTTTATATAAGCATTTAAAAGCTCCCTGTCATATAAATGAAATTTCAGGCGGTGCAAATAGTCGTGTCTTTAATGTTAGAGATAGTGGAAATGAGTATATCTTTAAGCAGTTTTTTACTAAGAACAATGATTATAAAGTTAAGTGTGAGCGAGAATTTTCATTTTTAAAGGCACTAACCCAATATAAAGAAAATAACACAGCTACACCAGTTGCCTGCGATATTGAGTTGGGTTATTTACTTATGTCAAAACTACCAGGTGAAAAAGTAACTCAACCAACAGAACAAAATATAAAAAGTGCATTTAGTTTTATTGTTAATTGTAACTCTCAGCAGCAAAAATTACAGATAATAGATGCAAAAGATGCGGTAAAAAAATTAGCTGACTTTGAATCACTTGTTACTAATCGGTTTTCAATAATTCAAAAGCAAGAAGTTATTTCATCAGTTTTTTTAAGTTTAGTTGAAAATAAAATAATGCCTTTTTTTTATAAACTACAAAAAGACAACTGTCAACTTAATGGAAAAATGTCGCTTGACTGCAATTACTTATCGCCTTCAGATTTCGGTTTTCATAATATTTTAATAGATCACAATGAGCTTTATTTTTATGATTTTGAGTATGCTGGCATCGACTCACTTTGGAAACTTACAGCCGATTTTTTCTCTCAACCTCAAATCCCTGTGCCTATTGATAAAATAAGTATTATTAAAGAGTTGCCATTATTTGGTTTTTTAACTAAAAACAAAAGAGAATTTATAACCGCTTTTCAAATGACTAGAATTAAATGGTGTTTTATTATTGGTAATGTCTTTATTTCAGAAATATATAAAAGAAGGGAATTTGCGGATAAAGCACATATTTTAGATGAAGAAAACACCATAGCAAAAATAGAACGTTATTTAATTGAAACGCATTTTCAAACAAAAATATTAGAAGATATTCTTTAAGGATTATAGCTTGTGAAATGTATCATTTGTAATAATGAAACACCCTCAAATGTGGATATGTTACATATTAATAAACCAATTGCATCTGATTGTCGAAACGTAAGTTTTACTGCTGATATTTTCCAATGCCAACATTGCCAGCATTACCAAAAAAATATAGATGCTCATTATTTAAATAACATAAATGAAATCTACACTCACTATCGACCTTACTCAGTTCAAAATGGTAAAGAGCAGCTTAATTTTACTGCAGATATCCCCTTTACTCGTTGTAGTGAAATACTAAAAATATCAGAGGAATTTTTGCCTCACGCAAATGCTCAATTTATTGATATAGGTACTGGCAGCGGTGTAATGTTAGAAGCTGTTTCACAGCGTTATTCAAATTGGACTAAAAGTGCACATGATGTATCGGGTGATTACCAGTTAAACTTAACTCAGAAATATAACCTCTCCTCTTTTTATAAAGGCGACTTAAGTAAGATAGATCATCGTTTTGATATAATTACATTGATTCATGTTTTAGAGCATATTACCTCACCTCCTCAATTTTTAGATAGTATTAATGCCTTATTGTCTAATAATGGCATAGCCGTAATTCAAGTGCCTAATATTGCCGAGAATGAATGGGACTTTTCTATTTATGATCATGTTTCACATTTCACAAAACATACATTAAAAACACTACTTGATCAGCATTTTAAAAACGTATTCTTTCCTGTCAAACAATTAAATAAAGAAATTACTGCTTTAGTATCAAACACCCATATTTTCCCAAAACAAGCGATAAGCCCAATAAAAAACGAGCTGCCACTTTTAGAATTATTTAATCTAAAAATACAGCAGCTGAAAAAATTACCAGCCTGCCACATCTTAGGGACGGGTCCAGCAGCGAGCTTTTGTGCTCATTTTTTAGGTGACAAATTTCTTGGCTGGGTCGATGAGGATCCTTTAAAAATAGGTAAGGTTATGGCCAATAAAACTATACAAGATGCGAGTGACCTTCATACATCTCCAATCTTTCTACCTTACCCCTTGTCACAAATTGAGCAAATAAAAAATCGACTTCCGCAAAATAATTATATTTACTAAATGGAAATACATAAATGAAAGCTGCAGTGTTATTTAAAACAGGAGAGCCTTTAAGAGTGATAGATAACCTCGTTGCTCCTACACTCATAAGAGGACAAATAAAAGTAGATATCATCTATACTGGGTTATGCCACTCACAACTAATGGAAGCCAAAGGACTTAGAGGTGAAGATAAATACTTACCTCATTTATTAGGTCACGAAGCTGTCGCAAAAGTAAAAGAAATTGGCCCGCAAGTAAGTAAGGTCGCGATTGGCGATATTGTTGTGCTTGGTTGGATAAAGGGGAAAGGAATAGATGCCCCAGGTGGTATTTATACATACAATGACATTAAAATTAATGCTGGTAGCGTAACTACATTCTCTGAAGAATCCATTGTTTCTGAAAATAGAGTCGTTAAGCTTCCAGAAGGTATGCCATTACAGCTTGCTATACTGCTGGGCTGTGCGTTACCAACAGGTGCAGGGTTAGTTTTAAACCAACTAAAGCCCAAAGAAGGCACTAATATTGCCATATTCGGTTTAGGCGGTATTGGCCTAAGTGCACTGATCACAACAACATTATTCAAACCAAATAAACTGATTGCTGTTGATATTGAGCCTGAAAAACTTGAGTTGGCTAAAGCCTTAGGCGCCACTCACTGCTTTAATGCAAATTCACCAACATACCTAGAAGAAATTAAAGAGTTAACCTCGGGCGGATGTGATTATACCGTTGAGGCGGGGGGGACATGTCGTTCCATAGAAGCCGCTTTTGAAGTAACAAAAGAGCAAGGAGGTGAATGTGTTTTTGCCTCTCACCCTAAAGAAGGTGAAAAGATAAGCTTAGAGCCACACGCTTTTCATCGTGGGAAAAAGATATCGGGTAGCTGGGGTGGTAATTCGACCCCAGATTCTGATATACCCAAACTAGTAAATTTATACAAAGAGCATAATTTACCTCTTGATAAACTACTCTCAGCTAGTTACTCATTAGATGACATAAATAATGCGCTGAACGACCTCGATGAACGAAAAATAACTCGCGCATTAATTTCTATCAACCCACAATTAGATCCAATTAATAACTCATGAACATAGATAATCCAACATTAATAATTGGCGGCGATTCTATTGTTGGTCGTTATCTACGTGATGAAAACCCCGATTACTTTTATACCTCTAGAAGAAAGAATAGCGAAGCTATTTACTTCGATTTACTCCAACTAGATAGTTTTAACATAATTGAAAAAACGATTATTAAGTATAAAATCAGCACTGTCATTATACTTGCCAGTATAACATCTATTAAACAGTGCGAATTACAGCCTGAACTTACACTATTAATAAATGTACAGCGAACTAAGTTATTACTTGAAAAAATGAATAAACTCGACTGTTTTGTTATTTTCATATCAACAAATCATATATTTGATTGTAAATCAGCTTACAATGTATGGGATGGAACTAAATCACCCTGCTCAAATTACGGGCAACAAAAGCTTCAGGTTGAAGATTATATTGTTAAAAATAATTTTAATGCTAGTATTATTCGGCCATCTAAGATTATCCATAACCCATTTCCTTTAGTTGAAGCCATGATTGAGTCTCTTAACGAAAATCGAAAATTTGAAGCATTTGACGACCACTATTTTGCACCAATATCCATTCACTTTTTTTCAAAGCTTTTAAAACTTATAATTCAAAATAAAGAAGAAGGATTTTTTCAAATTAGTGGAAGATCAGACCTGAGTTATTACACTTTTTTAAAGAGAATTGCAAAAAGGTTAAATTTAAACACATCTTTAATTACACCTGTAAGCGCTCTATCAAAAGGTGTGGCTCCAAGTCGATATGGAACACTTGAAGCATATAATAGCCTAAGCAGTGACTTACTATATCAACCTATTGAAGATACCATAAACGATTACTGCCAAGAAAATTAAGGTCATAAAGTGAAAAGAAAAACGGTTTTAGTCATCGGCAATTTCGATATTCTGCATCCTGGGCATATTAGACTGCTAAAGTTCGCTAAAGAATGCGGTGATTATCTTATAGTCGCAGTGAATAATGATAGCAATATGCAAATAAAGAGCAGAGTGACAGAACTGCATCGTTTAGAAATGGTGCAATCGCTTGAGTGTGTTGATGAAGCGTTTTTGACCGAACTATGCAGTAACTCTTTAATTGTAAGTTATCAGCCTTACGCAGTTGTAAAGGGTAAAGAGTTTGAAGAAAAAGAAAACCCTGAATACAAAACATTGAAAACATATGGGGGAAAGTTGATTTTTGGCTCTGGTGAGTTTGAATCTAACTCCGATCAGTATATAACAAAAGCTCCCCTCGGCGATAACCATAACTTCGACTACAATAAGTGCTCTAGTTATGCAGAAAGGCATAAATTTAACTACCAATCTATCAATTCTATATTTTCTCAATTTAACGAGAAGAGGGTTGCTGTTATTGGCGAAATAATCGTCGACGAATATATTCAAGGTACAGCTGTAGGGCTGTCTCAAGAAGATCCAACCATTGTTATGACGCCTGACAGAACAGATACATTTTTAGGAGGTGCTTCAATTACTGCAGGACATATAAAAGGGCTTGGAGCTAAACATGTAACTCTTTTCTCAGTATTAGGTAAAGATAATAAAGCCGATTATGTTAAAAAATACATTAGTACATACAATATTGACTCAGTTTTATTAGATGACAACAGTCGCCCCACACCACTAAAATCACGTTACAGGGCAGGAAATAAAACACTGTTACGAGTAAATAAAGTAAGACAACACAAAATTTCCAAAGAACTTCAATCTACTTTATATCAGAATCTAAAGAGTAAAATCCAAAACATAGATCTACTGGTTTTTTCAGACTTCAATTATGGTTTGTTACCGCAAGTATTAGTCAATAAAATAATTGAATTGTGTAAAAAAAATAATGTACACATTGTCGCAGACAGCCAAACTTCTTCTCAAGTTGGCGATATTGCTCGCTATAAAGATATGATGTTAATCACACCAACAGAAAAAGAAGTCCGTGTTGCTCTTAATAACATTGATGATGGTCTACCTATTTTAGCTCAAAAACTGTGTGAAAAGGCTAATCCATCATCTTTAGTGATTACTCTTGCAGGAGAAGGTATTTTTATTCACTTACCAGATAAAAATGGGCAGTGGGAAAATGATATGCTACCTGCTATCAACCGCAATGCAATTGACCCTGCTGGTGCAGGTGATTGTTTTTTAGCTGCAAGCAGTCTAGCATTATGTTCAGGAGCTACGCCATGGCAAGCATTCTATATTGCAAGCATTGCAGCAGCCTGCCAAGTTGATACTTTAGGAAATAAACCTTTAACTTTTGAAATTTTACAGCAACGTATTCTGGAATCATTTAAACAATGAAAGCCATATTATTAGCCGCCGGACTAGGAACTAGATTAAAGCCAATTACAGATAAAACACCCAAATGTTTAGTCCCTATAGCAGGCCGACCTCTTTTATCTTATTGGTTAGAAAAATTAGAAAATTTAGGCGTAACCGAAATACTCATCAACGTTCACTATCTTTCAGAGCAAGTAGAAAACTATATAAGCCAATCCCCCTATAAAGATAAAGTTATCACAGCTAAAGAAAATACATTGCTTGGAACGGGAGGAACATTAATTAAAAATGCTGATTTTTGGAAATCTGAACCAGTAATGGTGATTCATGCTGATAATTTTTGTTTAAGTGATTTATCAGGTTTAATTAACGCACACAGCAACAAGCTAAATAATATAGATGCATCACTACTACTATTCACTTCGAGTCAGCCCACTCAATGCGGAATTGTTGTTATGGATTCCGATAATGTTATTAATGAATTTCATGAGAAAGTAAAAAATCCACCAGGATGTTTGGCAAGTGGGGCTCTGTTTGTTTTTTCTAATACTGTTTATGAGCGATATTTTAAAGGGTTAAAAGAAAATGAATTCTATGATTTAAGCAAAGACATAGTACCTAAGATGATGGGAAAAATGCAAGGATGGATAGTAGATAATGAATATATAGACATTGGGACGCCTGAAAACTATCAGCACGCTCAAAAGCTTGGATGAGGCAACATTCGAATACTGCTCTACGTAAGCTTACTACATAGATAGTCTAAATACGGTATTTCCAATGAGTTACTATTAGAGTAACACAAGCGCCTGAGCGGTATGGAGCCACTTTTATAGGAGTATTAAGCAATTACTGAAAAAATTTATATTCAATCCAAGTTGCCTCGGTTTTAAAGTATTTTAACCTACTTTGATCTGCTCTACATGAGCATTAATCTGAAGTATCTCAGGGTTAGAATATAGTATTTTTTTTAACTCACTAAAATTAAAGTCCGTTTGATAATTAAAAAGTTGGTAAATTGAGTTTATTGCTTCGTAATCAGCAGGCTCATCTAGAGTTAAACGCCAATGACTAAAATCCTCACTATTACTATATTCAGCAACACGCATATTACGACATATGTACTGAGTTATATGCTCTTTTTCAAAATCTTCTTCTGCATTACGATAAGCAAGTTCTAACGCTCTAAACGAAAATACTTCTGTATCAAAGCCATTAGGGAAACCGCAATGAGGGCCAGCTGACACATAATCATATTCTGCATTAACTCTGAAAAAATATTCAATAACTCGTGCAGACTCAATAATATCAATAAGAGGACAATCGCTAGTACAACGAACAATCACAGTGTCAGATTTGGCTCCTATAGATTGAGCAGCTAAATAATATCGACTTAATACATCATGAACATCACCTTCAACGAACTTAATACCTAGTTTGTGACAAAGATCAACAATAGGTTGCTGACTACCATCATTTGTCGTCGCAATGATGATTTTTTCTTTAAACGCCCCTAAACGTTCAATCATAACTTCTAAAACAGGTTTATTACCTAGAGGTAACATTACTTTTTTAGGCAAACGGTTAGATGTCATCCTTGCTTGTATGATGATATAAAAGTCTTTTTCAAGAATAGATTCTATAACAGAGTTATCAATATTCTTAATCAATATTAAAACTCCCAAATCATATTTAAGCCATTATCTTTACGACCATCATTTAATGTTACGAAACCAATTTTTTCATATGCAGACACCGCTGCAACATTAGCAGCATCAACACTTAGCAAAATTTTATTAATGCCCAGCTGAGTTTTGGCCTGTTGAGAAAAACATTCAATCACTTCCTTAGCCACACCACGCCCATGCCAAGTTGGCTCACCAATCAAAATCCCCATTTCAGCACAATTGGGTTGCTCTGGTATTAAAGTAAATTTGATATTTCCAATATGCAGTTCGCTTTCAGCAGTATAAATGCCATAAAAATAAACATTCTCATCCTTCATCTGCTCTCGAATATACTCAGATAAATCCTCTATACTCGCTGGTTTATTTAAAATAAAATGACTAACCTGAGAGTTTAACCAACCCAAATACTGATGCGTTGCATTACTTTCATTGATCAAACGTAATATAAAACGAATGGACTTCAGAGTTTTCATCGTTAATTTAACCTTTTAAAACCAGAAGTTGACGGTATCACATGATCCATTACAGCTGGGTTCTTAATGGCATATGCCAATTCAGAAAATGCATTATCGACGGCAGTTAAATATTGCTTTACATGTTCATTTTTATGAGCATACATGCAATAAAACATGTTTGTAGCCAAGATATTTTGCTCAAGCATTTTCTCTATAAAGTATGACTTTAGAGTTAGGAAATTGTCATACTCCAAACCAAAGTGACATAATGCATCAATACCAGAAACATGAATTTTCAAATTATGCTTGTTGGCAAGATCTTGCCACCCTTGCTTAATTTGGCGACCAATCATAGCTAAATGCTCATGTACTTGGTTTTCATGATAATAATTTATAGTTGCTAATGCTGCAGTAGGACCTACGCGCTCTGTCCACATAGTACTAGATATAAAGCTAACTTGTGCCGCATCCATCCATTTAGATTTACCCACAATAGCAGCCATTGCATAACCATTTGCAAGAGCTTTCGAAAAAACCGCCATATCAGGGTTAATACCTAACGATAAATGAGAACCTCCACAATTAATTCTAAAGCCCATAGAGATTTCATCAATTATAAGAGGGATACTCAAACGCTTACTAATTTCTTCAACCTTTCTCCAATATTCTTCCGGTGCTCGAAAGTTACGCATTGGCTCCATTATAATTGCAGCAAGCTCACTCCCATGCTTTAAAACTAACGCTTCAAGCGCGTCAATATCATTAAATGAAAAAGGAATAGCAGTACCAGCAAGCGCCTTAGGAACACCTTTAGGAGAAAGACCAGCTATAAGGTGGTCATTTAAATTACTATCGTCAGTAACATTGGCAGATAGATACCAATCATGCCAACCATGATAACCACTAAATGCTATTTTATCTTTCCCTGTAGCTGCACGTGCAATACGAACTGCAACAGTCATTGCTTCCCCACCACATCGAGCATAGCGAACTTCATCTGCCCAAGTATGTAACTCAAGTAGTTTCTCTGCGAGAGCAACATCTTCAGGACAATTTAAACTTGAACTAACTCCATTTTTAATATTAGAAATAACATCATTATCAACTTCATCTACAGCATAACCTAAAATATTTGCCCCAATACCTGAGATAGACATATCAAGATATTCATTCCCATCTAAATCCCAGACTTTTGCACCTTTTGCTTTTGAAAAATATCCAGGCCAAACATCAACGCTAAACATATCAGGACGTTTAGATAATAATTGAGTTAGTCCAGGTATCATTTTCTTTGCTTTATTTTGCAACATAAGGTTTTTTTTATTACTTTTTTCAATCATAATATTTTTCTTAACACTACCAAACATTAGTTGACAAATTATCTCTATATAAAATCACTTACAAAGCCGTACGTTTTTCTTGTAATATTCTGGTGCATTTTCAATGAATTCAATCCAAACTTTAAGTGCTTTGTTATAATAAATTAAAATTTCTGTCTCATCACCAAAATTATAAAGAAGAGATATAAGTAAAGAAGAGGTATATAAAACTTCTCCCTCAAAAAGAAGAAATATATTTAAATATCTCTTAGAGCCTTTAAATGAATACAAATACCGAACACTTTCTAACAAATTATCAAATGAGTTAGTTCTATTGACAGATTTTTGCTTTAAAATTTCTGACATTGTTTTACAAAATCCAGAAAACGCTTTAAAATCCAAAAGAGGCTCGACATCTTCAAATGCACAACGAGATGAAAAGCAATTTTCTTTTACATGCTCTATAATTTGTTTTTTGCTTAACTTATTAGGCTCTATGTAGATATAGTCAGAATCTAAAGGTATAGTCCCTTTGATTTTTGCACCATTACTACAATTATAACAATTTACACCATGTTTTTTAAAAGACTCTAAAAGCTTCTCCATTTGAGTATTACCTACACTCATAAACTCATCAGTTAAAACTGTTTCGACAAAGTTCCCAGGAATTTCTCTCTGTTTGCCTATTTTCAAGGGTTGATATTTTGTTTTTCCTGATTCATTATAATAAAAGCTGGATTTTGAATGATGATGTTGCTCATCTATATAGCCATTGTCTACACCAAACAAATATACATTTTTAAATCCTAAATGACATACATAGCTAAGCGCAGTATTACCTACAAGAGGATTACAAAAGGAAAGAATTTCAGTTATCGGTTTACGATTTACAAATTGAGAGAGTTGAATAAGGTGGCTCCCTGATTCATTACCTTTCAAGCCAAACCCCGTCCATGGAAATAAACTAGCAACTTTAGGATGCATAACATTTGTTACTAACAAATTAATTTTTTTACGAACTTCTTCTGGTAAAAAGTCTCTTAAAAAATCATGCGTTGCCTCTGTTCTTTCTAACGCAATATGAAAGTCAGGTATAATTCCTTTCTTAACTAAAGCTGTAGAGGCCGAATTACATGAAAAAATAACAACTTTATCTTGTAAAGCTTTCAAACACTCTATTTCTTGATCTAGAGAAGGGCCGCTTGCAATTATTACAACCGGAAAATTGGCTATATCTTTAGTAATTGATTCATGGGTATTCATTAGGTTGAACTTATTCTCCAAGTTACCTAATGTATGAGCAATCCCTATCAATGCATCATCAAAAAACCCAAAACCAGTAAAAAATTGATGGAAATTAATTTTAAATTCTTCTATCCACTTATTCACTTTACTAGATGGATAGTGTTGATAAAACCAAGCATAGCTAACTGAAGCAATACCAACACTGCGACTACGTTCATAGATATCTCTAAAAACTTCTTCCTCTGATTTTCCAATACCTAAATATAGAAAAGCATCATTTGAATCAACACTCTCTAATATTTTTTTCCAATCAGCAACAAATAAACTCGCAAAAAAAAGGTCTTCATTTGGTTCAATTATATTAATAAAACCAATATTACGAGTTTCAATCAATTGACTTAAATGATAGCCAAGTCCAATTCCAAATATCATAAGACTAGGGATTTTATTATCTAGGTTATCATTGGGTTTAAGAGATTTTTTTGTTTCTGAAAATATTTCTCCCATATTATTCATTAAATCAACGTGAATAAAACCCAACGGGTTTCCCATTCCAGTTATAGAGGAGTGATCTGTTTTTCCTAAGATAGGATTTTTAATATTTTCATTAACTTGATTTAAAACTTGAGAGACTGGATCATCAGAATACATGGGGACACCAGTTTCATAATCTATGATATTAGCAGTGCCATTGTCATTTACAATAAGATTGAATCTATCATCAGGAATGTAACTTAAAAATTTCTCAAAGATTTCCGGGAAATATTGTTTAAATGAAAGTAAGTTTTCCTCAAACTTGAGGTTAGCGTTTAATGCAAATATCTCCTCTCTCTGCTTTTTTTCCACAGCAATGTCAATCTTATTAGCTAAAGACTCAATCTGAGATTCAACAGATTTATTGTTTGTCATTATTTCCTACTTAATAATCTTATAAAGGTCTAACTTTCATTAAAGCTGTAAAAATAATATTCTAATTATGTTTTAAACCTTGATTTTTTTGGAGGTATTTAATAAGAGGTAATTATATAAAAAACACGTATTACTACGTCACCACAATCTAAAGTCTTCGTTAAAAATTATATTTTTTAACGCATAGAATATCTATGTTTTTTGATTTAGTTTTGTACTTTCACCACATAATATTTTCATTATGCAATAGTATTTACAATTATGTCACAGCCTATTTCTATATTTAATCAGCAATACAGAGGCCAAAATGATATTGTTAACAATGAGTAATTTTCAAGCCTAATATTTTAAACATCATATTTATAGATAGTTTACAAATAGTTAGAGATATACTAGTTCGAGGATTTAGTAAAACCAGGTAAACTTGCCAATTGAGCACTTAGAGAACTTTGTGTTGATTGCATTTGAGCAAGTAATACATCTAACCCTGCATATTGCTCACGTAAACCAGCCTCTAAAGACGTCATTCTATATTGATGGTTTTCTACATCGTCTTCAAGGTCAGATATCTGCCCATTTAAAGAGTCTTCCCGTTGTTTCATAATACCGTCAGAATCAACATAATTACTTAATAACGTTTCAATTTTTGTAGCTATTCCATCTTCACCAGAGAACACCTTACCAATGTCATCAAAATTATTATCCATTGCATCATTTAGACTGCGAACTAAAGTAGATTTTTCTAAATAACCCTCTTTATCGATACCAAGTCCAATATCAAAAACGCTTTCAAATGGACCAGCACCGGTTAAATCTGTGGATAAAGATTTTACTAACTGTGAGCTTAATGAACGAATGGTGGAGTCACCATTCAGAGGGTTTCCTATTCTAGACTGAAACCCTAATTGTCCGATAACATTATTATAATTAGCAATTAATTCATCAATTAAAACCGTTGCGCTTTCTCTATCATGCTCTACTGTCAACTTGGCCGTTTCGCCATCAACACTCTGACGTTTAGCAACAATTGTCATATCTTGTACTGCATCTTTAAATGTATTGGTATCGTTAGTGATCGTTATGCCATCGACTTTTATTACCGCATCTTTTGCAGCATCCTCGGCAGCAATAGAAAGACCACCAGCACCACCCGCATTTGCGACTGTTGATACACTATCAAGTTCAGCATTATCATTAGTAATAACAAGATCATTTCCAGTTCCTGTTACCGTAGAAGTTAAAACTAACTTGGATTCTGTACCTGTGTTTATTATATTTGCTGTAACACCAAAATTATCATCAGAATCATTTATTGCATCACGTAAATCAGAAAGTGTTGCGCCTGCATCTAATGTTAAATCAAAGCTATTATCGACACCCGCAGAAAATGATAGAGTTCCACCTGATGCACTAACTACATCGTCATTCGAGGAAAATAAACTGTCACCGGATACTGCACGGCTGCCTTGAGCAATATCAACAACTTCAATATTGAAATCACCTGGGGTAATATCTGATGTTGGTGTTACTGAAATTAAATCACCATCTTCACTCGTCGGTTGTGTTATATTGGCTACTCGCTTATTAAAGTTATCAGGGTCAGCCAGTTTTTCAATCGTATCTTGCAATTTAGATAGAGCAGATTTGACTTCTCCAATTGCAGATAACTCAACCTGAAGCGCTTCATCCTTAGTTGCAAACGAATTCATCTTTGGTACATTCACAGCATCAACCGACGCGCTAATAATACTTTCCAAATCAAGACCTGAACCAATACCTGCTGATGTAATAAGAGCCATAATACCATCCTAAATTAACAAAATAGCTTATACTACATAATCATTACAATAAGCTAATTAATCAGTAAACCCACCTAAAAGAACTAAAACCTTATGTTAAACTTCATTAAATGCATCCTACTCAAATGTCATATTAAGTGATGTTAACATAATAAGCTCTTATGATTTTTTCTTAATTTTTAAAAACTGTTCTATTTAATATATGATCAATATCGCTTACTTTTTAAATATCGATCACTTATCTGAAGTTAAATATATTACCATTCTAGAGCATATCTAAACATTATAAGCCACTATTAAATTTTTTACTCAATTTAATGTGGCTTATAATCCAAGCTAACTAGCCTAACAAGGACAATGCGGCCTGTGGACGCTGGTTTGCCTGACTTAAAATAGTTTGGCTTGCCTGTTGCAATATTTGGTTCTTAGTTAAGCTAGCTGTTTCTTGTGCGAAATCAGTATCTCGGATACGAGAACGAGCTGCAGATAAGTTTTCAGAGATATTAGATTGGTTACGTATAGTAGATTGAAATCTGTTTTGCACAGCAC
Source organism: uncultured Marinomonas sp. (assembly GCA_947493575.1). Taxonomy (GTDB): domain Bacteria; phylum Pseudomonadota; class Gammaproteobacteria; order Pseudomonadales; family Marinomonadaceae; genus Marinomonas. Next base: position 2,960 of record CANLRQ010000039.1, on the reverse strand, counting down.
CGAGCTCGGCACGTTTCTTATCTACCGTGGCGATCAAAGCATCCATACCCGCCAGCACAAATTGTGCGTTCCCTTGAGAAGAAACACTGATTGTGTCAGCTCTAAATTTCGTAGTAAAGTCGTCTGTACCAGCTATCGCAACTCCAGAAATATCCGATACGCCTGCAGCCAGTGCTGTAAGTCCAGTACCGGTTACCGCACTAGCAACACTAGCGAGCCCTGATAGTGTAAAGCCACCATTTGCCTCTAAACTATTCGTCGCTGCAGTAGAGCCGATATTTTGCATACTAAACTCAATGGTTTGTACTGCATCGGCACCTACTTGGAAGTTCGCATCGTAAGTACCGTCTAATAAGTTCTGACCACCAAATGTTGTGTCTTCTGCAACACGGTTTACTTCTGACGATAATGAACGAATCTCTTCTTGGATCGCCAATCTATCTTCATCTGTATTTGAACCATTTGACGCTTGTTGAGCCAAAGTACGAACACGCTGGAACATCGAAGTTACTTCATCAAGTGCCCCTTCGGCAGTTTGAGCCAAAGAGATACCGTCATTTGCATTTCGATTACCTTGATTTAATGCATTCACCTGTGATGTTAGACGATTCGATATCTGCATCCCCGCAGCATCATCTTTTGCACTATTAATACGCATACCAGACGACAGACGTTGAAAAGATGTATCTAACGAATTACCAGAGTTGCTTAACTGTCTTTGTGCGTTCAATGAACTCACATTACTATTTACATATAAAGCCATGATAGCCTCCGCTTTAACGTTTAATAGACTCTAGCGGGATACCCCTACCCAGCTAAAATCCTTATTTTAGAGCCCTAACCTTTTAGTCCTCTAAAATACTTATCGACCATTATGGAGAGAGCTTTAATTTTATTTTTATTTTTATTAGTCCGTTGTACTAACACCACTTTTAACCTCAGTAGATATCGTTTTCACGTTACATTTGAATTGGCACACCATTAGATTCATGACAAGATATTGACCTTAAACCCCTCGCTTGATAAACCGACATTTTTCAGAATAAATTAAAATAGACTTACCATAACCTAAAAAAGGCCCTTAACGGGCCTTATTGGTTGATTACTTCATTTATATTAATACATATAATGTAAACTAAAGAGTTAGAATCGATTGAGTTTAAAGCCTCCACTTAAATCACTTGTAGTAACTTCGGTAATACCCCATTAGTCAAAATTACTACTTATTTTTCTTAACTTTTTGTTCTGCCTAAATTTCAGATTTAGCCTAATAGACTTAACGCGGCTTGTGGTCTCTGGTTTGCCTGGCCTAAGATAGTCTGGCTAGCCTGTTGTAATATCTGATTTTTAGTCAAGTTCGCCGTTTCTAAAGCAAAATCTGTATCTTTAATACGTGAACGTGCTGCTGATACATTCTCAGCAATATTGCTTTGGTTACGAATAGTTGATTGAAATCTATTTTGAACCGCACCTAGTTCAGCACGCTTCTTATCTACAGTCGCTATCAAGGCATCCATACCAGCTAACACAAATTGCGCATTTCCTTGGGAAGATACACTAATGCTGTCAGCCACAAATTTCCCTGCAAAATCATCCGTAGCAAGTATTGCAGCCCCTGATATATCAGACACCCCAGCAGCTAGCGCTGTAAGTCCAGTGCCTGTTACTGCACTAGCAACGCCTGCAAGTCCTGACAGGGTAAAACCACCATTTGCCTCTATACTATTCGCTGCTGCTGTAGAGCCGATGTTTTGCATACTAAAGCTAATTGTTTGTACTGCATCAGCACCTACTTGAAAATTAGCATCATAAGTACCGTCTAATAAATTCTGGCCACCAAATGTTGTGTCTTCTGCAACACGGTTTACTTCAGCAGAAAGTGAGCGAATCTCTTCTTGTATAGCCAATCTATCTTCATCAGTATTAGATCCATTTGCAGCTTGCTGAGCCAGCGTTCGAATACGTTGAAACATTGATGTCACTTCATCCAATGCCCCTTCAGCAGTTTGTGCAAGAGAAATACCGTCATTTGCATTACGATTACCTTGGTTTAGACCATTAACTTGAGATGTTAAACGGTCAGATATTTGTAGACCGGCTGCATCATCTCTTGCACTGTTAATACGCATACCTGATGATAAACGCTGGAATGACGTATCTAATGAATCACCAGAATTACTTAATTGTCTTTGTGCATTGATTGCACTAACATTTGTATTTACATATAAAGCCATGATGTCTCTCCAGAAGCAAATCTATTACTTACTATCAAACTTGAATTAGGTTAAGCAGTCGTTGTTGTTTTCAACGTTTAGCTTGGTTATTTAAGTTATCGGTACCCTTATAAAATCCTTTAGGCTTGTTTTAGTTTTTTTTTAAAAAACTAAAATCACTTTATAAACAAAGGGTTAAATCTAAAAATGCTCAGCAATGAGCCTGCCATCTCATTATTTAAATTATTCAGATACAACAGCTATCTAATATGATTCGAAAGAGGAAGTGATATAGAACTAACTTCAAAACTATTTAGTAATAGGTAGAGTCAAGAAGCAGTGTATTCCGGTAGCCCTATATAAAAGAAAATAAATTAGAAGACGTTAAATAGTGTACTTAATTAAGAAAAGGAAAAACCGAAACCACACTTTTTATAAAACTAAAAATGATAGTAAAGCCAAGAGTAATTCACTACTAATGACATATAAGATACTATTTCTCATGAAGCTAAAGACTGTATAGAGAATTTGACCTTCATAGATAGGGGAGAATAATGTGAAGTTAGTTAAAATTTACATCATAGAAAGGGTAACTGAAACGTGGCAGCAACAAGACCCTGTAACAGATTCTGTGTAACTGCCATTTAGTTAAGGTGCTTTTCGAGGCGTCCCTCGAACTCAATAATAAAACGACTCATTGCTTGGCGCCAGTTTTGAATCGGCATTGTCCATTTTTTACTGGCTTCC
>CANLRQ010000038.1 GCA_947493575.1 uncultured Marinomonas sp. | reverse complement strand
GGGACTCGAACCCGCGACCCCCTGCGTGACAGGCAGGTATTCTAACCAACTGAACTACCGCTCCATTTATCAATTTTCCGTCTGACGACGCAGCTTTTACATCTCTGTAGATGGTGCCGCCACCAAGAGTCGAACTCGGGACCCTCTGATTACAAGTCAGATGCTCTACCAACTGAGCTATAGCGGCATTACTGAATTTTCAATTAACATCTGGTGCCGACACCAAGAGTCGAACTCGGGACCCTCTGATTACAAGTCAGATGCTCTACCAACTGAGCTATATCGGCAACATTAATGTTAATTACATTATTGGTGCCGCCACCAAGAGTCGAACTCGGGACCCTCTGATTACAAGTCAGATGCTCTACCAACTGAGCTATAGCGGCAACACATAATGTCTAATTACTTTTTTTGGTGCCGCCACCAAGAGTCGAACTCGGGACCCTCTGATTACAAGTCAGATGCTCTACCAACTGAGCTATAGCGGCAATACGTTATTCTAAATTCACCATATTGGTGCCGACACCAAGAGTCGAACTCGGGACCCTCTGATTACAAGTCAGATGCTCTACCAACTGAGCTATATCGGCTTTATAGAAGTAACTATAAAAAATAATTTTTAGTGATCTAACCAAAAATGGTGCCGCCACCAAGAGTCGAACTCGGGACCCTCTGATTACAAGTCAGATGCTCTACCAACTGAGCTATAGCGGCTAAATCATTTTTTGGTCGGGACGGCAGGATTTGAACCTGCGACCACTAACACCCCATGCTAGTGCGCTACCAGACTGCGCTACGCCCCGCCTGATAACTTATACTGGTACGAACGTTGTCGTTGCCAGCGGGTGCGTATATTACTATAACAATTTCAAAAGGGAAGAGTTTTTTAACTTTTTTTAAATTAATTTTATTCTCATAGCAATCAAGAGTTTGTATATTCATCAATAAGTTACTTGTAAAGTGACAAATATAGATTCTCCAATGTAAACATCGCAGTCACGACAAGAACACAAGGCTACATTTGACTATATTATGGGGTAAAAACAAATACGCCCCCATAATGGAGGCGTATAAAATGATCAATAAAGACTGTCATTAGGACAATAGCCTTTAGTTTTCATTATTTATCTTTCATATAGTCATCAACTTTACCTTTAAGCTTCTGACCCGGTCTAAAGGTAACCACAGTTCGAGCTGTAATCGGTATTTCTTCGCCAGTTTTAGGGTTTCTGCCAGGGCGCTGACTCTTTTCACGCACTTCAAAGTTACCAAAACCTGACAACTTAACTTGCTCCCGAGCAACCAGAGTTTCTCGAATTACATCAAAAAAACCTTCGACCAGATCTTTCGCGTCTTTTTTACTGACACCAAGTTGATCAACTAAATTTTCCGCAATATCCGCTTTTGTCAACGCACCCATAATTTACCCCCTAACTACCGCACTAAGCTTAGAATCCAGTTCTTTTACGATAACATCCAATGAGTTGTTTATTTCTTCATCACTAAGAGTGTGCGAAGGATGCTGCCACGTCAAGCCTATTGCGATACTTTTTTTCGTATCATCAATACCTTGACCTTGATAAACATCAAACACTTTCACTTCTTTGAAGCTCTCACCAGCCACAGACAGGATAACATCCTTCAGCGAAGATGCCTCTATATCCCTATTCACTAGCAAAGCCAAATCACGCCTTACCTCAGGAAATTTAGAGATAGCTTTATATCTAGGTAGCTTACCATCCAATACCGCATCCAAAGACACATCAAAGACATAAACCGCTTGATTACAGCCAAGTGTTTTGGATAACTGGGGATGCAACTCACCAATAACACCAACAACCTCACCCGCAATCAACACCTCTGCAGAGCGCCCAGGATGTAAATACACTTCATTGGCTTTACGGTATTCAAGATCCACCCCTTGATTTAAAGAAAACAGGGCATCTAAATGGGATTTAATATCATAAAAATCTACTTTATCACCATTTTGGTTCCAAGATTCTGGGTATCTAGACCCTGCAATCAAGCCGGATAAACGTTCTTGCTGATCCATTTCAGATAAAGCTTCAACAGTTCCAATAAAACGTCTTCCCGTTTCAAATAATCGAACTCGTGATTGCTGTCTATTTTGATTATGCAAATATGCTTTAACCAAACCTGGAATAATACCAGGACGCATGACCCCCATATCAACAGAAATTGGGTTTTCCAATTTTATCGCTTCAATTTCAGGATAAAACTGAGAAGAAATCACAGGGTCAATAAAACTGTAAGTCACCGCTTCTTGATAACCAAATGCAACTAAAGAAGACCTCATCGTTTGCAAAGGGGTTTTTGCTTCAGCAACTGGACTAAAATCAATTGACGCGGCAGGCATAGAAGATGGCAAATTATCATAACCATAAACACGCGCAACTTCTTCAATCAAATCTGCTTCAATTGAAATGTCAAAACGATAACTAGGGACTTGAACAACCCATTGACTATCAGATTGGTCTACAACATTTAATCCTAAACGCTGCAAAATGTCTGTTACCAAATCAGAATCAATGCTCACTGCTAAATATTGATCTAATTTTTGTCGACGCAATACCACATCATTATGAGAAGGCAAATCAGATTCGGATGTTACTTCTATTATAGGCCCAACTGAACCACCAACAATCTCAACTATTAATGCAGTTGCACGTTCCATAGCATCAAATTGAAGCTGAGAATCAACTCCCCTTTCAAAACGATGGGAACTGTCTGTATGCAAGCCATAGGACCTAGCCTTACCAGCTAATGACAGAGGCGCAAAAAAAGCACTTTCCAAGAAAATATCCGTCGTTTTATCTGATACGCCGGAATTTTCACCACCCATAACACCAGCAATGGCTAGTGGACGGCTTTCATCAGCAATAATCAATGTGTCACTTCTAAGAGTGACTTCTTGACCATCTAATAAAACGATTTTTTCATTCTCATTAGCTGAACGAACAACAATTGAGCCTGATAACTCATTCAAGTCAAATGCGTGCATTGGCTGACCCAACTCAAGCATGACATAATTTGTTACATCAACAATTGGGTCGATTGAGCGTACACCACATCGACGCAGTTTTTCTACCATCCAAAGAGGTGTTACAGCAGAAACATCAACACCTTTTATTACACGCCCTAAATAACGTGGACAACCCGACTCATTCACAACACTTACAGGAAAAGAGTCTTGCGTATTAACAGCATTCTTTTCGATTATTACTGCCGTAACGTCCTGCTTATTTAAAACACCCACTTCTCGCGCTAATCCTGCAATACTTAAGCAGTCACTACGATTCGGAGTCAAATCCACATCGATAATCAAGTCGTTTAAATCAAAGTATTGACGTATATCAGCCCCTAGAGGCGCATCTAATGGTAATTCAATTATGCCGTCGTTTTCATCACTTAAACCCAACTCAGAAGCAGAGCAAAGCATTCCCATTGATTCAACTTGTCTTAGTTTGGCTTTCTTGATCTTAAAATCTTCGCCCAAGACCGCGCCAACTTTTGCAAAAGCAACCTTAATGCCTGAACGGGCATTTGGAGCACCGCATACAACTTGAAAGGCATCCACACCATCCGTAACCTGACAAACTCTCAGTTTATCAGCATTTGGATGCTTCACTGCTTCTGTAATTTCGCCTATAACAACACCAGAAAACTCGTTAGCAACACCAGAAAATTCATCTACCTCCAGCCCTGCCATTGTAACTTGAGCCATTAGCTCTTCACTGCTAATAGCAGGATTGACCCACTCTCTTAGCCAATTCTCACTAAATTTCATACAAGACACCCTGAGTCGTTAAATATTAATTAAATTGCTTAAGGAAACGTAAATCATTCTCAAAAAACATACGTAGGTCATCTACTCGATAACGTAACATCGCAAATCGCTCAACACCCATACCAAATGCAAAACCTGTGTATTTTTCAGAATCAATACCAGACATTTCCAATACTTTTGGGTGAACCATGCCACATCCCAAAACTTCTAACCAAGAGCCTTCGCCTTTACTATTAATGCGCCAGATATCAACTTCTATTGAAGGTTCTGTAAATGGAAAATAGCTAGGACGGAATCGAGTTTTTACATCATCTTCGAAAAACACATTCAAGAACTGCTGTAATGTACCCTTTAGATCTGCAAAAGAAATATTTTCATCAATTAACAAACCCTCAACCTGATGGAACATAGGCGTGTGTGTCTGGTCCGAATCACAACGATACACACGACCGGGGCAAACGATACGAATAGGAGGTTGAGATGTCTCCATTGTACGAACCTGAACAGGGGAAGTGTGCGTGCGCAAAACAGTGTTAGCATTAAAATAGAAAGTATCTTGCATTGCTCTTGCAGGGTGATGCGCTGGAATATTTAACGCCTCAAAATTGTGGTAATCGTCCTCTATTTCAGGACCGCCAACCACATCAAAACCTATACCCTTAAAAAAACCTTCAATTCTTTCTTGGGTTCTAGTCACAGGGTGCAATCCACCCAGTTCTTGACCACGCCCTGACAATGTAACGTCAATGGCTTCGTTCGCTAGCTTCGCATTAAGAGCCGCTGCCGCTAAAACATTTCTTTTACTAGTAATAGCTAACTGAACTTTTTCTTTCGCTTCGTTCACAAGCTGACCAATTTTTGGCCGATCTTCTGCTGCTACATTGCCTAACTGCTTCAAAACAGCCGTTAGTTCACCTTTTTTACCAAGGTATTTTACTCGAATTTCATCCAAAGAGGATTCACTCTCAGAGGAAGAAACTGCATCTAGTGCATCTAAAAGAATTTGATTCAGGTTATCCATTTTTCACTCCCCAAAATAAAATAGGGGAAGAGCATGGCTCTTCCCCTATTAAAGACTGCTTTAGATTGCCTTATATCCAAAGTGAACATAAAGAAACCTTTTTGCTACGTCAGAAATTAAGCCAAGCTTGCTTTCGCTTTCTCAACGATTGCAGCAAAAACTTCTTTCTCGTACACAGCTAGGTCAGCCAATACTTTACGATCCACTTCAATTGCAGCAATTTTCAAACCTGCAATGAAACGGCTGTAAGACAAACCATTGATGCGTGCAGCAGCGTTAATACGTGCAATCCACAAAGCGCGGAATTGACGTTTACGTTGACGACGGTCACGGTATGCATACTGACCAGCTTTAATAACCGCTTGCTTCGCTACACGAAACACTCGGCTACGAGCGCCGTAATAACCTTTAGCTTGCTTTAAAATCTTTTTGTGTCGGCGACGAGCCTGAACACCACGTTTTACGCGAGGCATAATATAAACCTTTTACTAATTAATTAACTAAAAAAATGACTTGATGTTTAAACGTAAGGCAACATACGCACAATAAGTGCTTTGTCACTTTGAGCAACTTGGTGCAGAGCACGAAGATGACGTTTACGTTTAGTCGATTTCTTAGTCAAAATATGACTAGTATGAGACTGTTTATGCTTAAAACCATTTGCAGTACGCTTAAAACGTTTAGCTGCGCCACTGTGTGACTTAATTTTGTTCATTATAAAAAACCACTTCGCATTCGTTAATGTTAGTGCGACTTCCTGCTATCTTATTAGATAACCAAAATCACTTCTTCTTTTTGGGGCCTAGCACCATAGTCAATTGACGACCTTCCATTTTCGCAGCTTGCTCTACTGCACCATATTCCTCTAAGTCTAAAGCGACTCGATTCATAAGTTGCATACCAAGCTCCTGATGTGCCATTTCACGACCACGATATCGTAAAGATACCTTAGCCTTATCCCCACCTTCTAGGAAACGTATCAGGTTGCGGAGTTTTACCTGATAATCCCCTTCCTCCGTCCCTGGACGGAATTTCATTTCTTTTACCTGAATTTGTTTAGCATTTTTCTTTTGAGCTGCTTTTGCTTTCTTCTGCTCAAATACATGCTTACCGTAATCCATTATTTTACAAACAATAGGATCAGAGTCTGCAATTTGCACCAAATCGAGCTTGGCTGCTTCTGCCGCTTTGATTGCTTCATCAATAGAAACAACACCGACTTGATCACCGTTTTCTGCAATTAAACGCACTTCGGCGGCTTGAATATTCTCGTTGATTAGCGGGCGTTGTTTGCTAGATTGACGGCCGCGATTTATATTACCTTTTATAGTGAAATCTCCAATTCTTGTTTACGACTACGGCGAGCGACTTCTTTTCGAAGCAATTCCTCAAAATCAGTAACACTCATGACGCCGAGGTCTTCGCCGGTACGGGTTCTTACAGCAACTTGTTGCTGCTCTACTTCTTTATCCCCTACCACGATAAGGTAAGGCACACGTTGTATTGTATGCTCACGAATTTTAAACCCGATCTTTTCGTTTCTCAAGTCTAGTTTTGCTCTAAAGCCATTAGAATTGAATCTTTTTACTAAATCATCGCAGAATTCTGCTTGACGATCAGTAATATTCATTACAACAACTTGCTCTGGAGCCAACCAAGTAGGGAAACTGCCTTCACACTCTTCAATCAGAATTCCGATAAAGCGCTCTAAAGAACCTACAATTGCACGGTGCAACATGACAGGGGTTTGCCTAGACCCGTCTTCTGAAACAAACTGTGCACTCAATCGACCAGGCATAGAAAAGTCTGCTTGAATAGTTCCGCACTGCCATACACGCCCAATAGCATCTTTCAAAGAAAATTCTATTTTAGGGCCGTAGAAAGCACCTTCACCAGGCAGTTCTTCCCAATCTAAGTTAGCTAAGTTTAATGCTTCAGCAAGTGCTTTCTCAGATTTATCCCAAACCTCATCAGAACCAACTCGTTGTTCAGGTCGAGTAGATAGACGGTAAATAATATCTGTGAAACCAAAGTCGGAATACACTTCATGTAACAAACGGATAAACTCAGACACTTCTTCTTGTAACTGATCTTCCATTACAAAAATATGCCCGTCATCTTGTACAAAGTTACGCACGCGCATAATACCATGCAAAGACCCAGAAGGCTCATTACGGTGACACGAACCAAACTCAGCCAGCCTTAAAGGTAAATCACGGTAACTCTTAAGACCTTGATTAAATACCTGAACATGACAAGGACAGTTCATAGGTTTAATAGCGTAATCACGATTTTCTGAATGGGTAGTAAACATTCCGCTATTAAACTTACCCCAGTGACCAGATTTTTCCCAAAGAACTCGATCTACAATCTGTGGAGTTTTAATTTCTTGGTATCCATTCTCTTTCTGTTTCTGTCTTAGGTATTGCTCAATCTCTTGATAAAGCGTCCACCCTTTTGAATGCCAGAAAACCATACCAGGAGCTTCTTCCTGCACATGGAATAAATCCAATTTCTTACCGAGTTTACGATGATCTCGTTTTTCCGCCTCTTCAAGACGAGTAAGATATGCCTTTAATTCTTTCTTATCATTCCATGCCGTTCCGTAAATACGCTGCAACATTTCATTGTTAGAATCCCCTCTCCAATAAGCGCCCGCCAGTTTCATCAATTTGAAATGACGCAAGACTTTGGTGTTGGGCACATGAGGACCACGGCACATATCAACGTATTCTTCATGATGGTAAAGACCAACCTGTTTCACAGATTCATCCATATCATCAATTAACGCCACTTTATAATCTTCCCCACGTTCGACAAACTGAGCTCGAGCTGTTTCGATTGGAGTAACAACCTTAACAACATCGTAATCTTTTTTAACAAGCTCAAGCATACGTTTTTCAATCACTAACATATCGTCATTAGTGAATGGACGTTCGTATGCGATGTCGTAATAGAATCCATTATCAATCGTAGGACCAATCGCCATTTTTGCAGTAGGAAACAACTGTTTAACAGCATGACCAACCAAATGAGCAAATGAGTGTCGAATGATTTCTAAACCTTCTTCATCACGCCCCGTGATAAGACTTAGTTCGGAATCCTCTTCAATTAACTCACATGCATCAACTAGAACACCATTTACGCGTCCAGCGACCGTTGCTTTTGCTAACCCAGGTCCGATGTCTTCTGCGACTTGCATTACAGTAACAGAGTGTGAAAATGAACGTTTGCTGCCGTCTGGCAAAGTAATTTCAGGCATTTCTCTCCCCTATTCGGAGTCAGTGGTGCTCCATACCAAAGAGCACATGTAAAAGTAAGGGGCTAAACTAACATTTACTTGCAGATGATGCTAATTTTTTTGAAAATTTTCCTTGCGAAACAACCCTTTTAATGAAAATTATTTTTTTTATGATGAGATACTCTTTTTTATCCAATTACCCATGGACTTTCCTACTGAGCAAGGTAAAATTACCGACCGTTTCACAGCAACTTAACTTTACAAGGTTTTATGGATCATAACGCACTTGATAACTACTGTATTGAGACAACTCAATCAGAACCTGACCTCTTATTAGAGCTTATTGATAAGACGTATTCTGAAATGGGTTACCCCGACAAACTGTCAGGCAAAACAATCGGTAGAACTTTGAAGTTACTTGCAAAAATGTCAAAGCCACAACGGGCTCTTGAAATTGGCATGTTTACAGGCTATTCAGCACTTTCTATTGCTGAAGGTATGCCAGAAGATGGCACACTTATTTGCTGCGAAACCAACCCGAAAGCAATTGATTTTGCTCAATCATTTTTTGACCGTAGTCCATATGGTCATAAAATCACTCCTATTTTTGGTCAAGCTTTAGAGACACTAAAAACCATACCTAACGGTTTGGACTTTGTTTTCATTGACGCAGATAAGCGTAATTATCTGAATTATTATGAAGCCGTAGTACCTCTAGTTCGATCAGGTGGCTTAATTGTTATTGATAACTCCTTATGGCAAGGGCGTGTACTGAACCCTAATGAGAACAGTGACAAAGCCGTCAATTCTTTAAATCAATACATATTAGAAGACAATCGTGTTGAAAATGTTCATCTAAATATTCGAGATGGACTAAACTTAGTTATCAAACACTAATAAATTTATCTAAGGCACTTACGCAAAAATTCATTTTTTGCGTGATGCCTTATGCTATTCAAAAGAAAATTCAAAGAGGCAGCGGTTTTGGTCGTTTTTAAAATCACTAATAACAAAACAGGTAAGCACTACATAGGTACATCTTTTAACAGCGGTTTTCAACGTTTTGAACAATACGTTGAAGCTGCGAGTGAAGGCTTAGACTTCCCATTGTACGATGACATTCGTGAGTTTGGAGCAGATGAATTTTCTGTTGAAGAGCTATACGAAACGTCCGACAAAGAAGAACTTTATGAACTAGAGCAAGATTACGTTGCTATTTACAATGGTGTTAGCTTACGTGGTTACAAAATAGGACAGTCTACTACAAAGCCAGCATTAGCAAGCTTAGGCAAGAAGGCTATGTTTGATGCAAACGGCGTTTCAACAACTACCCCAGTCAAGAAAACAACACGTAAAGCTGCGGTAAAAAAAACGATAGAACTACCAGAAGAAAAGCCTAAACCAACATCTAAGTCATTTTTTGGTGAATTAATTGGCGAAGATCGATTAGATGTGCCCACACAAAAGGCTGTTCGAAAAAAAGCTGACTCTACTGCCGCTCGCCCAAAAAGCAAGGCAGCCATTCAAAAGCTATTGCGAGAAGCTGAAAAGCAATCAAAGTTAGAACGCGAAGAGAAACTAAAGTCCGCTCAGCAAGAACAAGCCGATGAAATGGCTCAAATCATGGCTAAGATCGATATAACTGCAAAAACGACAACTTCTGCCTTTCGTCGTAGAAAAGGTTAATATGATTTATGGCCTCAAATTCATCTAACCTTGGCCATTAAAGCACTCAATACAGACAGCCCCGCTTTCATAATATTAAACACTTGAAAGTGGGGTTGGTTTATCCCCTTAAATCTTCGTCATTTTGCTTTGACTTTCACCCCCTTGCACCAAGACACCAAACACCTTATTCATATCCATTTTTTATCGATATAAATTCACATCAATAGCACTATTTTTCTTTATAAAAATACTTATAATTCATCTTCCATTTTCATCTACATAAAGGTTTAAACATTATGTTGTCGCAGTTGCAACAGCTATTCCAGCGCATTGATAATAGTAAAGTTTTCCAATCTTTTGTTATTGCAACCATTGTTATTTCCGCCTTAACCGTTGGGGCACATACCTACTCGTTACACCCTACAGCCGAACTAGTACTTAATTGGTTAGACATTTGTATTACTGCATTTTTCTTAATCGAATTAGTCATTCGTTATTTTGCAAGTAAAGGGATCAAACACTTCTTTTCAAAAGGATGGAATATTTTTGACACCATAATCGTTTTAGGCAGTTTATACCCTGCTGCTGGCTCAACCATGTTTATTGCACGTCTATTGAGGATTTTTAGAGTACTGAGATTAGTTTCTATGATTCCTGAGCTCAGGTTGTTGGTAAACTCTCTGCTAAAAGCCATCCCTCAAATGGGCTATATCGCCCTATTAATGTTCGTGATTTTTTATATTTACGCTGCTATTGGAAGCATGCTTTTCGCACAGATTAACCCAGTGCTTTGGGGCGATGTTTCAATTTCAATGTTAACGCTCTTTCGGGTCGCTACCTTTGAGGATTGGACAGACATTATGTATGAAACCATGGTCGTCTATAAAATCAGCTGGATATACTATTTAACCTTTATTTTCTTAACTGCTTTTGTCTTTCTAAACATGATGGTGGGTACCATTTTAGAAATCATGTCTCAAGAACATCAAAACGCGCGAGAAGAAGAGGCAGGAAGCGATTCATTACCTGCAACTCAGGGGCAAGTTCGAAATTTAGAAAAGCAAATTGAGCAACTCACAAAACTATTAGACAAAAACAAGCCATAATCCTTTTGTACTTATTTAGAGACCTTTGCACGAAGTCATGAGTGATGATAAAACGAAGCAAAAACAGACTAGACAAAAACAAACGAAAAAGCGGAGTTTATAAGTTATAAATGAGCATTTTGAGTTTGTTTTTTACAAAGCATTAGCAAGCGCAATAGTCATGCAAAGGTCTCAAAGTATTAGTAAGCGCAATAGTCATGCAAAGATCTCATTTAATATATTTGCAGCCAATAAACGTTAGATAAACACCAAATCATGCTATTCAGCCATATACGGTTCTAAAAGCATCATCCAGCTTCTAACCAAATTATAGTACTCTTCTTCACACAGCTCCGCCCTTTCATCTGAAAAACCTACGGATTCTTTAAGATAGCCATATTCATCGGGATTGCTACCATAGACCTGACATAAGGTTGCATAAAAACGCTGAATATCAAGACTGTGTTCATCCCAAAAGCTTTCATCTGAAAACGCTTCTGTATCTTCACTTTCAAGCTGGAATAAGTCCGCCGCAGTAATTGCGATTTCGGCACCGTCTTCATAAAACTCAACCAACAAGACTGTAGCAAGGCTATCAGCGGCATCTTCCTCTTTCCCTATAACAGGAAGGTCAAACATATAAATAAAACTGTGAGCAGCTTCATGGAAAAGCGTATGCATGAGAGCATCCATGGTCGCATCCTCAATAGATATGCCTGTTTCTTCGTACCCTGAAAATAAAAAGCGTTCTTCAACTTCAGTGATGAAGAAATAAGGAATGTGAATTTCATTGATATTTGGATCATAAAGAGGCCCATCTTCTTCACCAAAAACAATCGTTAGCTGATTAGCAAAATTAAACTCTGAATTAAGTAACTCCACCACCTCCTCTACCACACCAGAGTTTTTAATCATGGATACAGCTTCAGCGCCATCTGAGGACTTATAAATAACACTCACACTCGCCGTTGCCAGTGAACAAGCAAAAGCCACCACAAGCATCAAAGATGAAAAAAACACCCGCATAAAGTTCATAGATCTAACCCCTTACATTAAGAACGGCCCTTTTAACTGAAGTCCGTCCATTTTTAACGAGCAGCTCATTGATAAATAAGATACTGCACCCACAACTGTACTTATGCTAGTTTAACAACATTCACCCAATACAATATAGAAATAACATCTAACCCAAATACACGCGACTCAAATTACGGAAAAAACATGACAAAACTCTCGATATTATTTGTTTGCAGCGCCTTGTTGGTAGCTTGTGATAAAAGTGAAGTAGGTGATGTAAGCTTAGGTTTATTGACCACGAAAGACATCAAACTAAACACTTTAGTCGATCCCGTAGTTACTGGCGTGACGTGCCATGTTGCCAGTATAGAAGCGGATTTAGACTTTTCAGACCCTAGCGACTCGTCCATAGCGTGCCGGCAAACGGGCGAAATCACACCAGACATGATGTTACAAATTGATCGTTCTAAATCTGGAGAAGTGATTTTCAGTAAATCTAAAAGTGTTTTCTTTAAAAATATGAAGATACGAAGAATTTTTGATGAAGGCTCTCAAACCTTAATGTACGTGTCATACACAACGAAAGAAACAGAAGGAAGCTTTAAGCATAGCCTATCCACAGTACCTCTGTGGGGAACTCAAGCTTACAAAGCGGCTAATTCGCAATAAGAACAGAGCCCAATTTTTATAATGCATAAAGAAAAACGTATAAAGAAATAGGGTTATTCCTTTATACGTTATTTAATAGATTTTTACTGTTTGAATAAAAAATTTAATAAGAGCTACCTCTAAATTGAGTTACTTACAGGCTCTATCGCCGTAGTAATCATTACCGTAGTTACAGCTTGTCTTTTGTGCCTCTTGAGCTTTTTCAGAAGAATGAGAGAACTGTGCTTTAATCGCTAATATAAGGTTTATCATGACTTATTACTCTTTTTTGTTTAAGACAACATTAGATTAACCCTTGTCTTAAAAAATAGTAAATCAATCATTTTCATCACCTCAATAAAAAATTACTATCTTCTTAAGATTAATTTTGATGCTAACTGCTAAATTAAACTTTTTTCCCAGCTTTTGAGCTTTCAAGGTGCTCCATATCCACCAAGTCCCAACGCATTCCTTCTTAACGATATATGCGCTTATCTAAGTTAGTATAATCAGCAACATCATGATCCAAGCGTTGGCCTACCACAATACACTTAAGAACTTCAGTACCAGTATTACGCAAGTTATGGGGCTCACCACCAGCACGGTAACCGATAAAATCACCCGCTTTTACTTTATGAGTCTCATTACCAATAATAGCGTCAGCTTCTCCTTCTAATATGTATACACATTCATCTTCATGATAATGCACATGAGTCTCTGTAGATTCATGATCTGGCAGTATTTCTATAATGTGAAAACCGAATCCAATCAAAAGTTCATAACGAGGTCACCCCAAAACGCTTCATTAACACACCAATACCACAGCTCCGAATAAACCTCTAAACGGCCAACACAACTCCTTTTCATTCCGAAGATAGCACCCGATTTGCACATACTTTCAATTTTTTGTGTCACATTTATTATGAAAAAGTGTACTTTAGCCGAGTTATACATCCACACTTAAATTTAGCAAAGAGGTCTTATCTCTGGGCATACCGCATAGGACAGTTTTAGCAAATATAATGGAATTCAACACCTTCATTAGCGTATTATCAAGAATTCTGAACACACTTAAAAAAAACGTATTTCCCTATAGAAACAAAAAGGCACGCTTAATATGGACGCTACTGAATCTCTAAAACGCTTATTTGGTTTTGATCATTTTCGTGAAGGTCAATTTGAAACAGTTAATAAGCTCTTGGATGGAAAGTCGTCTTTAGCAATTTTCCCAACGGGGTCAGGTAAATCGTTATGTTACCAATTTACTGCTTTGCATTTACCTCATATCACCTTAGTAGTTTCTCCTCTTCTCGCTTTAATGAAGGATCAATTAGCCTTTTTAGAAAGCCGTCATATTTCCGCCACCAGCTTAGACTCCAGTATCAGCCCTGAAGAATATCAATCTCGGCTTTTTCGCATTAAACAGGGCGATGTTAAAATTGTTATGGTTTCAGTAGAGCGATTTAAAAACGAACGTTTTCGCAATTTTATAAAACAAGTTCCCATATCAATGCTTGTTGTGGATGAGGCTCATTGCCTATCAGAATGGGGCCATAACTTCCGTCCTGATTACTTAAAACTCCCACATTATCGAAGTGAATTAAACATCCCTTTAGTACTTCTGCTAACGGCTACGTCTACCGCTAAAGTAAAAAGTGATATGTCCGAGAAATTCAATATTCATAATGAAGACATTGTTCAAACGGGTTTTTACCGACCTAACTTAAACATTGAAATTAAAAGCGTCGCTGAAGAAGAAAAAGAGCAAAGGCTAATCGATACATTAAAAGCACAGCAAGGAAGTGGAATCGTTTATGTTACTCAACAACATACAACTGAATTGCTCACAAAAAAACTCCAAGAGATGGGTTTTAATGCTCAGGCTTATCATGCAGGCATAGAAAATGAAATTCGTCAGCAAATCCAAACCGACTTCATGAATGATAGTGTTGATATTATTGTTGCTACTATTGCATTTGGGATGGGAATTGATAAACCTGATATTCGCTTCGTCATACACTATGATTTGCCCAAATCGATTGAAAGCTATAGTCAAGAAATTGGTCGAGCGGGTCGTGATAGAAAACCTTCGAATTGCATTTTATTAGCCAATTTAGATGGTTTACACACCATTGAAAATTTCATTTATTCTGATACTCCTGAGCGTCATAATATTGATTCGCTCATTCAAACTATTAAACAAGATCAACAGCAAAATGAATGGTCTATGCAACTGCTTAAGGTGGGGAATCACTGTAATATTCGCCAACTCCCTTTTAAAACTCTGCTGGTTCAACTTGAACTCTTGGGGGTAATTCAACCGAAGTACAGTTACTATTCAGACATTAAATATCATTTCATTCATGATATTAATGCCATTCTTGAGCAATTCTCTGGAGAACGCCGATTCTTCTTATCCGCAGTATTTCAAAATACACATTTTAAAAAAGTATGGGGAGAAGTCGATTTTGATGCCTTGTACCACTCTTATGGGGCCGACAGATCTAGAGTCATGACGGCATTAGAATACTTGTTTGAAAAAGGCATGATTGAATTAACTACAAAAGGCATTACAGATGTTTATGAAGTCAATCTTGAAAAACTACAAAATGAAGAGTTAGTCATTCACCTTGAACGCTATTTTTATGAAAAAGAACAAAGTGAAATCAAACGCATAGCATCACTCATTCAATTTTTTGAACTAGAGACATGCCTCAACAGCCACTTAGCACGCTATTTTGATGATCAAAATGCGCCTAAAAACTGCAATCATTGCTCTGCCTGTTTAGGCAACCCCGTAAAGTTGTCGTATTCAACAACACCGCATTTTCCATCAGAAGATATGATTATCAATGGGTTAACATCTCTCTCGAAGCAAATAGAAATAAAAGCCCCCGATGCCGTGCCTTGGATTACTCCAAAAATGCAATGTCGATTTTTACTAGGTTTAACACAACCCTTATTCACAAAAGTTAAAGCTCGTAACCTAGAAGAGTTTGGAATGTGTCATACCTTAAGATACGATGAAGTGATGAAACTTATCAAAAACAAACATTAATCTTTACTTAGGGAAGGCTCGAATAGCAGGTTTTTATCCATCTGCGGGGACAAGAGGGCTTGTTCGCACCTTCCTTATACAATATAAAGTAAATTGATTAAAGACATCTGCTTAGGTATAACAGTTATTAAAATATAATAAACTAACTTATATTTACACTCAGGAAATCAAATACGGACATAAATTCAACGACTTTCAATACATTTATTACATTATGTATCTATTAAAACTGAGATAAAAAATGTTTTATATACTGAATGAATAAGTGAATTACGCAGGTTTAATATGATTGAATTTGATATTCGGACTCTGTCTTACGTGACTATGCTTGTCTGCCTTATGATGGCAGGTGTAATGCTATTATTGGCAAGGGTTTATCCCGATAGCAATAGCACGCGTTTTTGGGCTTTGGGAAACACCTTTATTGCCATTGGCTTCTTACTTCTTGGCCTAAGAGATCTGATACCCAGCATACTCTCTATTCCTGTGAGTAACACATTAATTACATTAGGCTATATCTATTTATTAATAGGAATAAGCACTTTTGTTAATCATAAAATATTAATTTGGCCATTCGTAGCCATTACTGTCTTTATATTTACTTCGTTTTCATTTTTTACGTATATTACGCCTAATATAACAGCCCGCATTGTGATTATCTCGTTAGTTATATCTGGAATAGGGTTTTATTCTATTTGGGTTCTCAACAAAGACAAGAGAAATGAGTTCCAATTTCTAGAGTTTTTGCTTTCTTGGGTGTTCATTGTCCATTCCACGTATTTATTAGCCCGTGCATATGTTACTTATGTCGAAACACCCATTCTTGATTTCATGAATACCAACACACTACAAGCACTCTCTTTCTTTGACGTATTCATGTTTTCCATTTTAATCACCTTTGGCTTTAGTTTTCTGTTAAATAAAGAACTTCAAAGTCGGCTCAAATACCTAAGTGAAACCGACAGCCTTACTGGAATTTTAAATAGGGGGGCATTTTTAAAACTAATAGAACAGCAGTCTGATCACCACAAAAAAAATCAAACCCCCATTTCTTTAGTAATGATAGACATCGATCATTTTAAACAAGTAAATGATACTTATGGTCATAAAGTGGGTGACAAAGCATTAGTTCACACGACAAACATTATTAACAGTAAATTAGAAAAAGAACAGGTATTGGGCCGTCTTGGAGGCGAAGAGTTTTGTATTGCATTGCCGGACACCAATTTAGTCAAAGCAATTGATATTGCCCAAGAAGTGCTAAGCTCTCTTTCAAGCTCTCCATTAATTGAGGATTCAATTACTTTGAATTTAACCATAAGTATTGGCGTAGCAGAGCATCAATCAAATTCAAATAAAATTGAAGACACCCTACAATACGCAGATGAAGCACTGTACAAAGCAAAAGAAGCAGGTAGAGACTGCGTTAAGGTATATGAAGCTTAAATATCTTATGTATGAAGAATCCACATACTGAGGAAAAAGAACTTATTCTCACCTTCTTTAACCCATTATTAACAACAAAAACGAATGTGATTATGCTGTTTTCGTCATTTCATTTAATGTAAACGAAGCCACTGAGCCTTCTGTTGCAGTCATGTATTCAGCTAAATGAGTGTTAGCCATATGTGTCTGCCATAGATCACGAGTTTCCCAGTTTTCATAAAACATGAAATGCGCTGGATTTGTCTTGATGAAGGTCATAGTTAATGCAACCTTCTTCCGCGCGAGTGATATCGATTAATTTAATCAACTCGGCTTGAACAGCCTAATAAAAGAAAAACTTTCAAATTTAATTAGATAATCTTTTAGGCTAGGTCCTCAACCTCATAGAACTTCTACTAATTCAAATTAGAATACTTTGAGATAAAAATAATAATCGCGTATATTAATAAATTATTCTAATATCTAATTAGTTCAAGTAATTATAATTACTTTAAAATTCACTCTACAGGGAGTTTTTGATACAACCCAAGGATTTCAACTTTTACTTCATAGGTAATTGAACATGACAACCGAAGAACATTTAAACAGCCTTGGTGTTTCAATAGACAGTGCTCGCGAGTTTATCCTTACTAATATTAACAACCCTTCTTTTATCCTTGAAACTTGCTCTCAATTCAATATTACTAATCAAATGTTGGCTGATATTTACGGTAGTGTCAGTGCTCAAGATGTGATTAATTTTTTTGACAATGTAAATCTCGACAGCAGGCCTTTGGATTCATCAACAAACGCAGCTAATTTTAGCCAACAAGACCTTGATGTTGATGCTTCATCAATACAATCAACTACCAGCACACATGTTAGCTCTCTCGTCTCTGGTGATGCATGGCCAAGCTTAGCCATTACATACAGTTTTAATACTTCATTTCCTTCTTATTACAATGAAGAGCTTGATGGTAATTATCAATCTGGATGGCAACCTTTAAGTAATGCAGCCCAATCATCAGCAAGAACCGTATTTGCAGATATTGAAAACTTCACCATGTTGGATTTTACTGAAGTTTCATCCACTCAAGGAGACATAAACTTTAACGCAGTCCAGCTAAGTGGTGATACTGACGGTTTTGCCTATTACCCTTCAACCTTACCAATAGGCGGGGAAATATTTTTAAACAAGGAGTATCAATCAGAAACAGACTATCGTAAAGGCGGAGCGGCATTAAACACTCTTACTCATGAACTAGGCCATGCTTTAGGACTAAAACACACATTTGAGACGCCAAACCCTCTTGATAGCAGCTACGAAAACTCAGACTATTCCATTATGTCTTATACCAGTGTGAGATCATTGATTCCGAAGGTAGAATACGACGCATCTAAGTTCTCTATTGAAATAAACTATAACCAAGATGCCCAGAAACCTGTATTCAGTGTGTTTGATGTTGCAGCGTTACAAGCAATGTATGGTGTCAACGCTAACTACGCAACTGGAAACGATACCTACTCTATATCCTATGATCAAAAAACCCATTTAATGATTTGGGATGCAGGTGGTACCGACACTGTCAATGTCGCTGACACAACGGGCAATAGTGTTCTAGATCTTAGACCTGGTACTTTATCTTCTATTGATGTGAGAACTATTGAACAACAAATTGCTGACGTCTTAACATCACTTAGCGATCAAAACGCACCGGATTTTACTGACTTTGTTACCAATGCTTATAATACAAATGCTGACTCTCTCTACACAGGAGAAAATAACCTTACCATCGCTTTTGGGGTTTGGATTGAAAATGCTTCCACTGGCTCAGGTAATGATACGGTGCGCGACAATGCCGTT
Source organism: uncultured Marinomonas sp. (assembly GCA_947493575.1). Classification (GTDB taxonomy): domain Bacteria; phylum Pseudomonadota; class Gammaproteobacteria; order Pseudomonadales; family Marinomonadaceae; genus Marinomonas. The sequence continues at coordinate 7,586 of CANLRQ010000038.1, read as the reverse complement.
AACAATGTTATTAACACTGGGGCAGGCAATGATATTATTCAACTGTATGATGGTGGATACGATACGGTAGACGGAGGAGATGGTCTTGACTCTATTTATATCGATGAAGCATCTTCGAGTGTAACCTATACTCAATCAAATGGAGGCTACTCATTAGTAGGAGACAATTTCGCAGCAGAAATTGTTGGTGTTGAAACATTGGTATTTACTGATATCAGTGTGACACTTGCTTAAATAAAAACTAATTACCTCCTTCATCTCATAAAAACGCCCTTAGCAATTAAGTTAAGGGCGTTATCTAGTTCAAACTTAAATGTTACGCAGTGACAGCCTCTTCTTTTCTCAAGCGTTTTTTCTGCACAAGAGCAACTAATAACGCCAATAAGAACGCAGGAATAAAGAACCATTCTTTATGGGGCCTATCGGCTTCCACCTGAAATTGCGTTATTTCCCAATCAAAGTCCAACCCTTGCTGTTCAGCAAATTGACCAAACATAAGATTGTCTATGTACACTTTATTGTCTTCTTCGCGAACTTCCAACCCTGCACCCGTTGCCAAGCGTGATTGCGCATCACCTTGTTTATCAATTGGCATAATGACTGTTTTTTCGATCCAACGACTATCTATGTTTTCCCCCTCAACAGAAATTCTTAATAGTTCTAAATCACTACTTTTATCAATATAGGAAAGCATTTGACTCGCTTGATGCGTTTCAAATGGTTCGATGATTTGATCTAGCCAATATCCAGGGCGGAATAATGTGAAAGCGACTAGAATCAATAGTTCACTTTCATACAAACGACTACGCGCAATAAAGTAACCTTGCGTTGCAGCTGCAAAGATCAACATGTCGGCTAACGATACGAAGAAAACAACCACCCCTTGGAAAAAGGTCACATCAATTAACAGCTGGTCCGTATTAAAAATAAACAAAAATGGCAGTAATGCGGTTCTCATAGAATAAAAGAAAGCAGTAAAGCCCGCTTTAATGGGATCTCCACCTGAAACGGCAGCGGCCGCAAACGATGCTAACCCTACGGAAGGGGTCACATCGGCCATTATCCCAAAATAAAACACGAACATGTGAACCGCAACCAATGGTATAATTAAACCATTTTGAGACCCTAACTCAACAATACTTGCCATCAAACTTCAATATAAGAAATGCCAACGTATTCCACCATTAGAAAAGCGACCGCACTCATTACTGGTGGCATAATGACACCGTTTACAGATGAGGAAACTTCCACTGCACCCGCTTTCTCGGCACTAAAGCCTACTTTCTTCATTAAAGGAATAGTAAATGTAACCCGTGGTTACCACATTAGCAATGGAAGATCCTGAAATCAGTCCAGTCATTGCTGATGACAATACAGCGGCTTTAGCTGGCCCTCCTCGCATGTGCCCCAATAGAGAGAAAGCAACCTGAATAAAGTAATTACCTGCTCCTGCTTGATTCAACAATGCGCCAAACAGAACAAATAAAAATAGTATTAGCAAGCGTAGTAGCCCTGCAAAGGTGTCTAATAAACTAAAGGCCCTTGTTATTCGGGTACGTCAATAAGAAGTGACATATCCGAAGGCCAAGATGGTCTACCCGTTCGCTTATGGTTTAAAATTGTTGATGAACAGTGTAACCCGATCGAAGGAGCATCGGTTGACATTTGGCATTGCGATCCAAATGGTTTATACAGTGGCGATGATATGTGGCGTACAAACTTTTGCAGCTCTGGAGACAAAAATGCCCAAAAAATCGACTGGTTTCGAGGTATTCAGATATCAGATGAGAACGGATTAGTCTATTTTGAAACCTGCTTCCCAGGATGGTATGTCAGTCGTGCAACCCAGATACATGTTATTATTTCAAAAAACGATGAGTCCTATACAACCCAAGTCGGCTTCCAAGATTCCCTATCTGAAGATGTTTCACTTCATAGCGCAATTTATAAGAAACGTGGAGTGCCTGCCATAAATAATGAAACCGATGGTGTATTTCCAAGCAAATACGATCAATTTTTAATGGATACGCAACAACTTTCTGATAACTCTATGCTAGCTTGGAAGACCTTAAGTGTTTCATTGTAGGAAGTAAAAAGCTGTGAACATGACTGCTTGCACCTTCCTTAACTTTCACACTAGGAACTCCTAGACTCATGTAATTTGCCTAAGTAGTATGTTGTTTTAGATTTAATTTTGGCTGCCCTATGTCTTTTTCATTTGATGGTTCACAGAAAGTTCACTACTTCGAGTCAGGTAATATTAATTTACCCGATTCAACAATGCTTGTTGAAGAAGTTCCATTAGCCATCACTATTAATGGCGTAACTCACGCAGTTATGATGGTAACTCCAATCCATTTAGATGCTTTTGTCATTGGCTTTATATTAAGTGAAGGCATTATTAATAATGTGAATGAAATAAGAGATCTGAAAATTCAAAGAATTGAAGGCAACACAGCTTATTTAAACTTGTCTAGTCTAAGCATTGATGTGGAGCTAAGCCCTAGAGCATTAGCTCAATTCAAACAAACTAAAAAAGCACGATTAGGCTCCACTGGCTGTGGCTTATGCGGTGTTGAATCCATCGATTACGCATTACCTGAAATAGGAAAACTGTCTGACAGTACTCCTATAAGCACTCAAGTACTTATTGGTTTAAGAGAAGTACTCTTCTCTTATCAAGAACTAGGAAAAGAAACGGGAGCAATTCATGCGGCGTTGCTACTCTCAGATCAGGGAAAAGTTATGATTTGTATGGAAGATATTGGCCGTCATAATGCCTTAGATAAAATCATTGGGTACGCCCTATCGAACAAAATCAACTTGCATAACCACAGTGTGGTAATGTCCAGTAGATGCAGCACTGAACTGATTCAAAAAGCAGTAAGGGCTGGGCTGTCTAGGCTAATTCACTTAGCGTCTCCTAGCACCCTTGCAGTTTCACTCGCTCAGCACGCAAACTTAACACTAATACATTTACCTAGAAAAGATTCCCCTCGAATATTTACACCAATTGAGGCATAAATAAAAAGCAACCTTATCATGAGAGCCTACCTGTCAAGAAGATTACTCTTTCATATTAACTTTGGCTTCAGCCAATTTTAAAAAACGCTTGTGTATTTTTCGTGTAACAAACCAAACACCACCTATAACTAAAGGCACTGTAGCACCTACAACCAAACTTTTATCAAATTGTATGCCTTTGTCATATACAGCCTCAACTAAGAATTTAATTAAACCAACACTGTAGTAACTGATAGCAGCAACAGATAGACCTTCAACGGTATGCTGCATAGCAAGTTGAATCTCGGAACGGCGATTCATAGAAGATAGTACATCTTGATTTTGCGATTCAATTGACAGTTCTACACGTGTTCTCATCATATCCGAGACACGGTCAATTCGACGAGATAAGTTCTCTAGATGCTCTCCCGTTGTTTTACAGGTTCTAACGGCAGGCTCTAAACGGCGAGTCATAAATTCTGTCATAGTTAAGTGCCCTGATACTTCATCCTCTTTTAATTCAGATAGCCTTGCGAGTACAAGTTCTTGATAGGCCATTGTTGCACTAAATCTAAAAGTGGTTCTAGCTCTTGCTGCCTCAACCCAAGCCGCCATATCAATCAATTCACACAATATGGCTTGCTCATCAAGTTTTTCTTTAGACTCGGATAATCTGGCTGTGGTATCGGCTAACTGCTCATCCATTTTAGCAAGCTGTGCACTGTATTTTCGAGCCAACGTTAAGGATAAAAGCGCCATCAATCGATAAGTTTCAATCTCAACAATTCGCTTCACCATACGTCCAAGCTGGCTATCACTCATGTTTTTATTATAAATCAAGAATCGGCCACAACCATCACTGTGTACTTGAAAGCTGGTCCATACTTGAGCATCTCCATGTTGTGGCCGACTACCAATTAACCTCATGTTTTCAAAACGGCTTTTTGCCACACTTAAATCTGGTTCAACTTGATTACGAGCATCTTCAACCGCCACATGAAAGGCCGCAATAACAGTGCCGGGTAACGAAGATAACCAATCACTTGGTAAATATTTAAACGCATTGTCTTTAAATGGATCCGCATTCAAATCGACTTCAGACAAAATAAATGTGTAAGAGATGAATTCATTATGCTTCTCACGGCGGATTCTCAATGGCCCACAATCAATATCAAAACAAACACCGTCTTCTTGAGGCGGTGTAAGGTTTTTAAGAGAGAAAAGATGACAAAAATGATCGAAGTCTTGAGCTTTTTCAGCCGTGTTAGACATTACTGCCAAATAACTCACTCTAGCGGGACTCATCAGAACTTGAAAAGGTCGAGAATGTAATTCAGCGTATAATTCATCCCTCATCGGATGAACATTAAGACCATAAAGATTGTGAACGCTTTCCACTCTAATTCCTCTCTTTTTAAACGATAATATCTACCAGTGTACCTACTCAATACTTGAATTTGAAACCACTTTATTTCAAACAATCATCATACATTCCAGAATGTATGATGATTGGGGGCTAACAAAACTTTTTGAACGTATTGATCATGAAACCGAAGATGAAAAAGGTCATGCATCGCTTTTAATTGAAAGAATGCTTTTTCTGGAAGGCATACCTGACATGGTAACCCGTGTTGGTTTAAGCATCGGTTCTAATGTTATTGAAATGATTGAAAGTGACTTAAGAATTGAGTACGAAGTAGGTAACCAACTTTAAAAAGTCATTAGGATTTGTGAAGAAGAGCAGGATTATCAATCTAGAGAAATTCTAGAAAAATTGCTTGAAGATACAGAAGTCGATCATGCTCATTGGTTAGAGCAACAACTTCGCTTAATAAAAATCATTGGGCTAGAAAACTATATTCAATCCCAAATGTAACCCTATTTACATAAATAGTAAGAAAGCCTCTCTTTATTAGAACTTAAAGAGAGGCTTTTCTATATTATTAGCTTATGCTCTAGCTCTCTTCAATGAATCAGAAATCATGAAAGCCAATTCCAACGATTGATCTGCATTCAAGCGAGGATCACAATGAGTATGGTAACGGTTTCCTAAGTCCGCCTCTGTGACTTCAAATGCTCCACCTACACATTCAGTTACATTTTGCCCCGTCATTTCAAAGTGCACACCACCGGCATAAGTCCCTTCAGATTTATGGACTTGGAAGAATTGTTCCACTTCTCGAAGAACGCTATTCACACTTCTTGTTTTATATCCAGTAGATGCTTTAGTGGTATTACCATGCATTGGATCACTGCTCCAAACAACATTTTTGCCTTCTCTTTGAATTGCCTGAATCAATTTTGGCATGCCTTCAGCGACTTTATCTGCACCCATGCGCACAATAATATTTAAGCGACCTGGCTCATTTTCAGGATTTAGTGTATCAGCAAGACGAATCAAATCATCTGGGTTCATTGTTGGGCCCGCTTTCACACCAATAGGGTTTTTAACGCCTCTCAAAAACTCTACATGCGCGCCATCTAGTTGACGAGTACGATCACCAATCCATAACATGTGAGCGGAGCAATCATACCAATCACCCGTTAGACTGTCCTGACGTGTAAGGCTTTGCTCATAAGGTAGTAGCAATGCTTCGTGAGACGTATAAAATTCTGTCTCTTTCAGTTGGTTCACGCCTGAGCCAACACCGCAAGCATCCATAAACTGCAAGGCATCATCGATTTTTGCTGCAATGTCTTCGTAGCGCTCGCCAGCAGGACTATTCGCAATAAAATCCAAATTCCATTTGTGCACTTGGTGTAAGTCAGCAAACCCACCTTGAGAAAATGCACGTAACAAGTTCATAGTAGAAGAGCTTTGATTGTATACCTGTAACAACCTTTCAGGGTCAGGAACACGTGCTTCTTTAGTAAATTCAATACCGTTAATAATATCGCCACGATAACTTGGCAACTCAATCCCATTAATTGTTTCTGTATCCGCTGAGCGAGGCTTAGCAAATTGACCTGCCATACGCCCTACTTTCACAACCGGACATTTACCTGCATAAGTTAAAACAGCGGCCATCTGAAGCATAACTTTAAACGTGTCGCGAATGTTATTTGCATGGAACTCTGCAAAACTTTCAGCGCAATCACCGCCTTGCAACAAAAAAGACTCACCTTTTGACACAGAAGCTAAAGCCATTTTTAATTGACGAGCTTCTCCCGCAAATACAAGAGGAGGTACATTTTCCAACATTTTTTCGACGCTACGTAATTTATCCATATCCGGATAATTTGGCTGCTGTAACGCTTCTTTATTTCTCCAACTTGCAATATCCCACGTATTCATAACACTTTTACTACCTTTTAATAATTTGGAATTTATCGTGCAACTACCCACAATATTTCAGCGTCTTTTAGAGAGCTAGAGACAACCGCATGCCCCATAGCAGCATCATAATAAACACTATCACCTTCATGTAATTCAATTGGCTCATAATACTCAGAGAAAAACTGAACTTCTCCTGAAAGAACCAACAAAAACTCTTCACCGTCATGCCTCACCCACTCTTTAAACTCGTTAAATGATCGAGCTCGAACAATGGTTTTAAATGGCACCATCTTTTTCCTACTAATTGTTGAATTCAACAATTCATGTTCATAAGTTGCAGTAGGGTGAGAAACGCCTTTACCTTTTTTAGTAACATCTCTTCTGCCTGCAATCGAGTGCTCACTGGTTTCGACAAAAAGTTGAGGTAGATCCATTTCTAACCCATGTATCAACTTTTGCACAATGGTAAAACTTGGAGAAACTTGGTCATTTTCAATTTTTGATAATGTTGAACGCGCTATTCCCGTTCTGTTACTGACTTCTTCAAGAGTCCAGCCTTTAATCAAGCGAATTTCTTTGACCCTTTTACCTAACTCTAAAGGCTCAACAAAACGATCAGGTTCTGAGGCTTGAGCGGTTTCAAGAGACGGTCTACTCACCATAATGTTTATAACCTCAATTGCATATAAGCAATGTTTAATCTGTACTTTTTACCGTTCACAAGTTTACTAAAAGAACGACTAATTACCTACATAAGCAGGCATTATTTATTCATTTCTCGAAAAAAAGACCCGCAAATGCGGGCCTTTTTTAACACTAAAGGCGGATATTAGCCATCTGGGTTAATATCATGTGCCTGATCATTAAAGATTACTGTAACAGAGTCGGTCACCCCGCCCTGCTCAGAATCATATTGAGCTACAGGATTACCATCAACTTTCACTTCACCTTCATTCGCAGTGACATGCGCTTCTAAGAACTCTTTAATCGCATCAGGATCATCTGAATCGGATGGATCATCTTCAGCACCCATTAATAATTCAGTCACATCTAGCACTTCTTCTTCATTATTAAAGTGCTGAATATTATCCTCATCTTGCTCTCCTAATATGAAGAGCTCTCCTCCAGTATCCTCTCCAGACTCAGCAAACAAACCATCACCTTCAAGCATCAATAAGCCTTCTGGAGAATCAGTATCTTCTTCAGACTTATCTTCTTTCTCAGACTTGTCTTCTTTCTCAGACTTGTCTTCTTTCTCAGACTTGTCTTCTTTCTCAGACTTGTCTTCTTTCTCAGACTTGTCTTC
>CANLRQ010000037.1 GCA_947493575.1 uncultured Marinomonas sp. | reverse complement strand
ATGTTGAGGTAGTATGCATGAGGTGGGTGCGATAATGGTTTGGTGATTATTATCATGCCAGAAATGGCCACCCACCATCATTTTTTTTCAAGTTCTCAGACTAGGAAAAGTGCTCGTTTGGGGACTTTTGCAAGTGGCTCAAGCATTACTTCTTGTATGTCTAAATGAGCCGATTATCTGATTTCGTATTTAACGCCGTAACACGTTTTGGGGCAAAAATGTGTTAGAGAAGTTTTGCAGTTGTGAGTTTTACCACCTTAAAATTCTCATGAAATTTCGAACTTTGTTGCCCTAGTTTCAATCTTTATTGTCCAGTTTCAGACTTTAATGCACATCGACATTTGATTATAATTTGAACCACGCCCTCACTCCACCGTTACTGATTTGGCTAAGTTCCTAGGTTGGTCAACGTCTTTACCACGTTGTACGGCGGTGTAGTAAGCCAGTAATTGAACGGCTATGCTGTAAATAAAGGGGGCTAGCACTTCATGCAGTGTTGGCATTTCGATGAATTGATCGGCGTAGTCTTTACACATCTCGCAGCCTAATTTATCACTAATCAACAGTACTTTTGCGCCACGTGCTCTTACCTCTTGTAGATTAGACACAACCTTTTCAAACAATCGATCATACGGTGCAACGACAACAACTGGCATGCCTTCGTCAATCAATGCAATTGGGCCGTGTTTTAGCTCCCCTGCGGCATAACCTTCGGCATGTATATAGGAAATTTCTTTTAATTTAAGTGCCCCTTCAAGTGCAATTGGATAACATTGACCACGCCCTAAGAAAATAGCACTGGTTGCATTTTCAAATATACGAGCGGCTCTTTCGATAGCGTGTCTTTTTTCATCATTCATTAATGCGCTTCGAACACGGCTAATAACATCGCCTTCGGAATGCTTACCCAGTTCTGACAAAATCCCTTTTCCAGCCTGTCTTTCGGCGGCGGCTTTTTTTACCAAGCCAAATAGAACGGCCAATTGCGAAGTAAAAGCTTTTGTTGAAGCAACACCAATTTCAGGGCCACACAAGGTGCGGTAAACATAATCCGACTCACGAGCAATGGAGCTATTGGGAACATTTACCACGGACAGACAATACTGATGTTTTGATTGAGCAAAACGCAAAGCCGCTAACGTGTCTGCGGTTTCTCCACTTTGAGAAATAAACAAACACCCCCCCTTTTTAGGCATAGGTGGCTCTCTGTAGCGAAACTCTGAAGCCAAATCCACTTCAACAATTAGATCAGCCATACGCTCAAACCAATATTTAGCCACTAGACCAGCATAAAAACTGGTGCCACAAGCAACGATTTGCAAACGGTCGATGTTGGCAAAATCAATTTCTTCTATTTGATTTAATGATGTACTGGAAAAACCATTCCAAGTGCGTTGGAGTGCATTAGGCTGCTCATGGATTTCTTTCAGCATGTAGTGATCATAACCTTCTTTTGTCGCCACAAATTGGTCGTGATCCACCGTCACTTTTTTCCTTTCAACAAGCTCACCTTGAGCATCGTAAATAACCACGTCATGGGCTTTCACAATGGCAATGTCGTCTTCTTCAAGGTATAAAATTTCATCGGCCATACCTGAAGCAGCAACCATATCAGAGGCAATAAATGCCGACTCACTATTAAAGCCAACTACTAAAGGGCTACCCCGACGAGTTGCAATAATTTGATCTTCCATGCCTTTGATTAAAATTCCCAGTGCAAAAGAGCCTTTCACTTCTCGTAAGGCTGTTTGAATAGCTAAGGCAGGGCAGACTTCCGCTGATAAATAATTGGCAATTAGGTGAGGCAATACCTCTGTATCGGTATCACTTAAAAAGCACACACCAGATGCACTCAGCACTTCACGTAATTCATCTGCATTTTCAATAATGCCATTATGGACAACTGCCACGTTTAAAGATAAATGAGGGTGAGCATTGGCTTCATTAGGTTGGCCATGAGTCGCCCAACGAGTATGAGCAATACCTGTTTGCCCTTCTAATGGTAACGCTTCAATAACTTGCTCTAAGTTGATCAACTTACCCGGTGCTCTTCTACAGTCTAATTCCCCTTCCGTTAATGTTGCTATTCCAGCTGAGTCATACCCTCTGTATTCTAATGCAGAGAGACCTTTTAATAGCGTTTCTGTTGCCGCTTTGTCGTTCACTACTCCGAAAATTCCGCACATAATAGCCTCCAAAATTCAACGTTATATAGAAGCTATAGCGAGACTTGTGCCAAGATCATCAAAAAGAAGGTAACCAATTGATTTATTATAACTTTCAAGTGAGTAAAAAGAATTGGAATAGAGGAAATTAGAGTGAAATACACAATCTAGAATTGGCATTTTGATTTTGCAATGATAGCAATTGCAAATCGCAACAGGTTATTAGTATGGTGGATTTAATAATTCATAAATCGAGTGACGTAAAGTATCACAACGCTCTTTAAGCAGGTCAATTCGCCCATGTATTTGGCTGACTGAACTCTTCGCATCAAGTGCTTCTAGCAATTGTGCCGCCTTAGATACCTCTTGAGCACCAATTGAACTGGCACTTCCTTTTAATCTATGACCTAAAAAACGAATTTGGGTCAGTACTTCTTCAGTCGGTACTTGCTCAGAACTCAATTCATTTGCTTTAAGTTCAGTTGAATCGTTTAATTCAGGTTCAAAAATCGCATCCAGTTTTTGCAAAACATCCTTTAAGTCAGATTCAAACCCTTGTAACAACTGAGAAAAGATCTCTCGACTAAAGGAAGTCTGCTTGAGTACCGTTTCAATATCAATTCCGGGAAGTTTAGCTGGCCAATCACCTAATGTGGACACCTCAGATTCATTCATATCATTTTCCCTTAATGTCATGTTATCCAAAGACACATTCAACCAATTTGCCAAGGTTGAATACAATTTTTCAGGAGAGATGGGTTTGGATAAATAATCATTCATACCGGCTTCAAGGCATTTATCTCTGTCCCCACGCATGGCATTGGCTGTCATTGCGATAATAGGCAAATCTTGCCAATCTGGATTTTTACGTATTTGTCGAGTTGCACTGTAGCCATCTAAGATGGGCATTTGTACATCCATGAGAACCGCATCCACAAGATGATTTTTTAAACAATCAATAGCCTCTTCTCCGTTCTCAGCACTAACTACAGTAGCTGATTGAGAGATCAAGAGCTGATTGATAATTTGCGCGTTAATGGGATGATCTTCAACCACCAGTACCGTCTTATCGGTAAACTGACCCATTGAATTAAGGCTGTTACTGTCGCCATTTTTTAACCATCTATCCCCAATGAGTCGATTAGATAAATGTTCAACCACACTCATAGGAGTGATAAAACCGCCCAAAAAGTGAATCACATTATCATGCAAACTCAAATGACTTGGAGCATTCGCAAGCACTAAGCAAGGTTTGTCTTTTAAAGCTGGTTTTTGTTCAATCCAATCTGCAACCCAATCGACATCAGCACCTTCATTTGGAGTAATAATAAGCTTATCAATATCAAGTTTTGAATCATTCAATTCAGGAGAGTCTTTCGTAAAGAACGAATAGTGAAAACCATGATCTGCCAAGCAAGTGTTCAAACCAGAACGCATTCCTAGAAGGCCAATATGCATGCTTTGAGCGGTCTGTTGTGGAGTGCGGTCTCTTACTAGAGAAGAGCTTTCTTTAGCAGCAACTAACGGCAGAAATAAAGTAAACTCACTTCCTTCTCCTACCTGACTGCTTGCGTCTATGTCTCCACCTAGTAAATGGGCAAAGCGCCTCGCTATGGCTAACCCTAATCCTGTTCCACCAAACTGTCTCATGGTACTGGAATCTTCTTGTATAAAGGCATCAAACAAAGATTCTACTTTGTCATGCGAAATGCCAATCCCGGTATCTTTAACAACAAACTCCAGCACAGGCTTATTGGATCGAGTCGCTGATTGCACAACAAGAGAAACAGAACCTTCTTCTGTAAACTTCACCGCATTGCTAACGAGATTCATCAGGATTTGATTAATTCTTAATGAATCACCATGCAGTACATTCGGTAATGAAAAGTCTCTTTGAACGGTAAAACAGATAGATTTATTTTCTGCTTTAATCGCATTCAAAACATATATTTGTTCTAAAACACCATCTAAATTGTAATCAATTTCATCCAGCTCTAACTTCCCTGATTCTACTTTAGAGAAATCCAAAATATCGTTAATAATCATCAATAAATTATCAGCCGAACTTTGCATTTTCTTTAAATAATCAAACTGGACATCACTAAGTTTGGTATTCTGTAATAAGTGCCCTAAACCAATAATGCCATTCATAGGTGTTCGTATTTCATGGCTCATGGTGGCAAGGAAGTCTGACTTAGCACGAGTAGCTGATTCAGCTTTGGCCAAGGTAACTTCAAGCTCAGATGCTACTTTTAATGTGGCGTTATGTTCTTCATCAGAACGTTTATTTTGTAAAATGAGCTCCACCACCAAAGCCCCCACAGAGAGAACTAAAAACCCCAAAAGATAAGAAAAATAGTTGTACAGTTTAACCAAACTTTCCCGCGCTTCATGGTTCACTTTTGCATCAAAGCTCGACACTCTAAGCTCTAAATCTTGATTTATTTGCTGCATCAACTTTAGGGTTTGGTTAATGTCTTTCACAGGAAAAGCAATGGTTTCATCGCCATAAAAAACATCGTCTAATGATTTAACTTGCTCTTCAAGTTTCGCAATTTGATCACTTACTCCATCAATACGTTGGTAAAGATCCCAGAGTAAACCTTGTCGCATTACATTGACTCGGCTAAATAAAATTTCGTAGCGAAACAGCACTTTCTCATTGTGTTCCGCATTTTCATCGGTATTCATTAACTCTATTTGCAAGCGCAGTATTTCTTTTTCAACTTGATGAACCGCTCTTAAGGCATTCTCTTCAGCCGAAGAAGACAAGATATTTTGTTGGTTATTGATTAAGGTGTATAACAGAATGGATGCGCCAAGGAAGATGATACTGATAGCCCCCAGTAACCAAAGACGCCATGCTTTGTTTTGAGCTAATTTATCCATAAACCATCTTCACCTTTAAAAACCTAAATTCAGGTCATTATCGCGCTAAACGTTTAACTTGTAATTAAACGTTTAGCTACAAAATCATGTTACCCAAATCTGATGTCATAAATGGGCACCTTGCCCTGTAACTGAGTTGTTACTCGTTTTTGTAGGGTGATGAGATGAGTATTCCATCAATCTCATTAATCCTATCCCTAAATCATAGTCTAACTTAGTTCCGAAGAATTGAAATAATTTATTCGGGCTTCCTAAAGAGGTATGAATATCTCCTCGTCTTTTTGTTTGATAATGCATATCCACACGATAACCCATTACTGAAAATAAGGTTTCAGCCAGATCTTTAATACTGCACGGTTTTCCCGTACAAATATTAAATACAGGTGCAGACAACTGCACATTAATCATCCCTAGTCTGAGATACTTAACCACATCTTTAACATAGACAAAATCGCGAATCTGGCTACCATCTCCAAATAAAACTAGCTCTTGGTGATTGGTTAATCGCTCTGCAAAAATTGAAATAACGCCACTATAAGGAGAGCTTGGGTCTTGTCTTTCTCCAAACACATTAAAAAAGCGAAACCCCATGGTCGGTACTTTATGAATAATACCCGCAACTCTGGCCTGTAATTCGCAGGACAGTTTATCCACACCGTATGCGGTTAATGGTCTAGTAAGGCTCTCTTCTGTTAAAGGAGTACTGGCGTTGTCGCCATACACAGCCGCTGACGACGCATACACGATAGGGATTTTTTTATTTAATCGTATACATGCATCTAAGATAGTAACCATACCAGATTGATTCACTGTATGGGTTTCCAACCATTCCTTGTTAGAGCGCTCAACGGAGGCAATCGCCGCCAAATGAAAGCAGCCATCTACCCTATCAACAAGGTCATTCACTAATTCCTCATCTCGAATATCTCCAACATAAAGCTCCGCTCCATGAGCAAGATTCTCTCTTTTTCCTGTCGTTAAATTATCTAATACAATTACATTATGATTATCTTCAATCAAGGCTTCACATAAGTGTGAACCAATGAACCCACATCCGCCTGTTACTAGAAAAGTTGTCATATTTGCCTCCGATAGCGATTCTATTGCGTTCGTTACAGAGACCTAGATCAAGCTTTGTGCCATAAAGAAAAAGTCATTTAATAACAATACATTAGAATTAGTTTTTGCATATTTATAAGGCTTTTTATTGGTTACTTCGCAATTTGCAATTTGAAAATGGCACATGCTTTGCTGATTGATAAATACCCATAATAAAAACAAGACTCATGAGCAAAGTGGTTACTCTACTAGATTATATTAAAGCCGCTAACAGGCTCATTTTGACACTCAGAACAAGGAGAGCATTATGCAACCCATTACCTTATTTTTAGACTCAAGTAAAAGTGGTGGCATCGAAACTCATGTGCAACATTTAGCCAGTGCTTTACATCAGCAAGCGGTATCGGTTCAAGTCATAATATGGAGAAAGTACAAAGGGCAGGTACATCCGCTCGAAGTGGCTTTAACTAAATTGGGAATTCCTTGCCACTACGCCAATGGTCAGTTTGCAGAGCTTAAACACCTAGTAAAAAAAGAATCCATCCTCCACAGTCACGGTTATAAAGCCAACATCATTAGCAAGATGGGCCACGCTCTTGGCTTCTGGAAAGCGTTTCCAACCCATCATAATGGCGATTTAGGAAATGGCCTATTAAAGCAGTATGTCAAAATCGATGAGTTTTCTTCTCGCTGGTTTGCCCCCATTTCAGTCAGTGAAGAAATATTCAAACGCTTAGGGAAAAAAGGCCTAAAGGTTAAAAACTTCGTCCCCCTCTCCAATAAGAATTCAAAGATACTGCATTCGTCACAGCAAATTCACTCAATTGCTAATCCAAGGTCATCTATTAATGTTGCTTTTGTAGGCCGCATCAGCGACGAAAAAGACCCTGAAACATTTTGCAAATTGGCAGATATCATTAACGACTGCTCACCGAATTCGGCATTAAATTTTACCGTCTATGGTGATGGCGATAAAAAGCAAAAGTTAGCCGCCAACTACCCCAATGTTACTTTTTTAGGGGAAGTATCAATGGCTGAGCATTGGGCATCTATCGATGTACTCTGCATTACCTCAAAAAATGAAGGGCTACCATTGGCGGCTCTCGAAGCCATGTCCCACGGTATTCCTGTTATTACGTTCAACATAGGAGACCTACCCGAGCTCATACACCACGAAGAAAACGGTTGGCTTATTCCAGCAGGCAACTTAAACGCCATGACCAAGGCACTGCTCACATGGGAAAGTTTGCATCAAGTACGTAAAACAGACATCAGACAAGCCGCATTAGACACGATTCAACAGCACTACTCTTCTGAAGCCGTTATTCCAACTCTTATGACGCATTATCAAATGTCTTAATCATTAGGCTTCATGCGATTAAGGAAGGTAATTCAGAAGGAGACCTTTGCACTGAGTCAAAGGCGATGATAAGACAAAGCAAATAAAGAGGGCTTGAATTCAAAATTTTCTTGTAATCAACCACAATGGTCGACTTGAATTTATAATGCTTAGTGTTTTTGCCATAGTTGGCAGTTATTCGAAAATTTCGAACAACTGCCTTTTTTCTAACGCTCTGTCGGAGAAATCTTTTTAACTTACAACAACTTCCCACCTACTCCTTTGAATTTCTCAATAAACGCCGCTATTTTCTGAAAAACCGTTTGTTTCTTAGTTTTAAACTGAGGATTAAGAGGGCTCATTTTTGGCAAAGTCGAGTTTAATGCCGTACCATTTTCACTGGCGTATTCACGCTTTAACGAGGTGGATATATAGCGTTTAGTTTCCGCTACATTCAAACCCTCAGATTTGATTAATTCATCCACTTCACGTTGCTGTTCTGCTTGTGCGAATTTAAAGAAAGTATCAATAATATTGGCTTTTTCACTAATATCATCCAAATTTGTTTTGTTAATAAAATCAACAATCAAACCTTCTTTAGCGCGGTTGCCTAAGCTCGCCCTAATTAAGCGGCGTACTTCATCAATCAAATCAGACTTATTTTTGTTCTTTTTGTTGTGCTCAAAAATGAGCTCAAGAATATAGTCTAAATTGATTTCTTGCGATTTAAGCAAGTCCACTTCAAACACCACATCGTCCCAATCAATCGTCGATTTATCATTGGCTTCAGCGGCTTTTTCTCGCCGTTGCCAATCGCGGATGTCATTGTAAGTTGAACGGTAGTCTTGCACCTTTCGATCAGCGGGTAATCGAATCGTTTGCAGTTCAGCTAATTTTTCATCATCTAAGTAATGTTGCTCTTTAAAGGCTTCAACTGCTTCAACATCGCTTAAATCAACTTCTTGTAAGGCTTTTAAACTCGCGAACTCATCGTAGTTTTGAAGCACATTTTCAACCCGTAAATATTCGCTGAACAACTTAGCAAACTCTTTTTTATCTTGTTCTTTAATAATATCATCAGGGTTTGGAAAACGCTGTTCTAGCTCACTTACTACCTCCATAAAACCACGCTTTGCCTTACCTGTAACAACATCAGTAAAGCCTTCCATGTATTCGGCATAGCTTTTTTCTAGCACCACGTTTTTCGTGTTTTGATCACCAAATAAAGTAATCGCATCTACGGTCGCTTTTTCTAAGTGACGAAATGTAACGATATTACCGAAGGTTTTAGTGGCATCATATATGCGGTTAGTACGCGAATAAGCTTGCATTAAACCGTGGTAACGCAAACTTTTATCTACAAATAGCGTATTAAGTGTAGGCGCATCAAAGCCCGTCAAGAACATGCCGACCACAATTAATAAATCCACCTCTTTCGATTTAACGCGCTTGGCTAAGTCACGGTAGTAGTTTTGAAAGCCGTTACTGTCTACGCTGAAGTTAGTTTTAAAGTAGCCGTTATAGTCTTCAATAGCTGCACTTAAAAACTCTTTAGCACTGCTGCTCATTGCGCTGTCTATGGCGGAAAGGTCAAGGCTTTCATCTTCAATATCACCTAGCGCGTCTTGCTCTTCATTCGCTGTAAATGAGAATATTGTTGCTACACGTAATGGTCTACTTTCGTCTTTTTGAAGTTGATTCAGCGATTCATAATATAACTTAGCGGCATCAACACTGCTTACCGCAAACATGGCATTAAAGCCCCGATTCCCAAAAGAACCACCCGCTTGTTTTCGGTGGGTTTTCTGGCGAAAGTTACTCAATATATATTGTGAAATTTCTTTAATACGCTCAGGGTGCATTAAGGCTTCCTTACTCTCTAATGCACTCAGTTTCTTCTCGTCTTGCTCCGTTTCAATTTCTTTAAATTTAGGACGAACATCGTTGTAATCCACCTTAAACTTCAGCACTTTTTCATCACGAATAGCATCGGTGATCACATACGAGTGTAACTCTAGACCAAACACACTGGCCGTTGTTTCAGCACCCAGTGCATTTTGTGGGAAAATCGGTGTGCCAGTAAAACCAAATTGATAAAATTTCTTAAACTTCTTCTTGAGGTTCTTTTGCGCCTCACCAAACTGACTACGATGACACTCATCAAAAATAAACACCACCTGCTTATTGAAGATAGGTAAATCAGCTTCGCCTTTCATCAAGTTGTTTAGCTTTTGAATAGTGGTTACCACGATTTTATTATCGTCTTTATCCAAATTTCGCTTTAACCCTGCGGTGCTGTCAGAGCCATTGACACTGTCAGGCGAAAAGCGTTGGTATTCCTTCATGGTTTGATAGTCTAAATCTTTCCTATCCACCACAAAAAATACTTTATCAATAAAATCTAAATCGGTTGCTAGTCTTGCAGCTTTAAAGCTGGTTAACGTTTTCCCTGATCCTGTGGTGTGCCAAATAAAGCCACCACTTTCTGGCTAGATAAACCCAGTAAATACGCGCTATGGCCCGTATTTACTGGTATTTTTGCTTTCTTATGATGTCAAATAGTGGCGTTTAATGCCACCTGAGTGGACACAATATGGACACTTGATTTATTATCGCCACGACTTTAAAAAAAGGAAATTATGGATGAAAAAATTACTTTTACCACTTCTAATATCATCAACTCTTATAGCCTGCGGTGGAGGTGGCGGCGGCTCAAGCACAGAAACAAACACAACGAACGTTAGTACAAACAGCCCAACCATAAGCACAACCCCAAGCGAGTCAGAATCGAAGGCACCACTAAGCGTTGTCGGTGGTTTCTCAAATGCCAATGAATCAAGCACTTTATTAATTAGTGAATCTGGATTTGTTCTTTTTGGAAACAATAATGTAAACAGTGTTTTTTTTGGGGATGTTGTGTGGTCTGGAAGCACTGGAACGGGCAGTTTACGCGAGTTTAATATGAATGATCAGACGTACTCAGAAGAAAGAGTAATAACCACTCTATCATTATCATCCGACAATAAAATAAGCGCGACTTTTACAGTATCTAGTACAACAATTAGCGACACTTTTGATGATTCTAAAGTTGATAACAGCGAGTTTAAGAAAGACCGTAATCTTTCAAGCTACGATGGTACATGGTTTGAGTATCAAGAAAGTAACCCAACAACATTAACATTTAAAGACGGGCAATCAACATTTATAGAAAATATTGATAATTGCACTATGTCTATTAGTGCAAAGGATGACGGCTTTACTTATTCAGAATTCTTACTGACAGCGACAGCAACCAATTGTGCAACCAACACTAATAACGGCACTTTTGACGGCATTATGTTTTCAGGTACAGCAACAACAGACAACACTGAAGACGTGACTATCTTTACGTATAACGACAGAGTTGCAAGATGGGGATTTGCTAAGAGATTATAAAAAAAGGGGCGATTAATTCGCCCCTTTTTCAGTCTTTCCTTCTAATGTTTGAATACGAATTTCATGCCGAAACAGTACGTAACCTATCAACATGGTCGCAGTATCAGCACCAGTGCTCGTAAGCTGACTAATCAATTCTAATTCCATTACATTTGCTCCAGTTGTTCGCTGGCTTCGTTGCCAAGCTCAACAGCGATAGGAGCGGGTAAACCTAGGTTAATTGCCACAACCGTGACCAACACCCCCGCTATTCCTGTAAACCATTTATTCATATCAATTCCTTAATCAAAACTGTTTGGTATTTGTCCGCTCTGGACTGCTTTTTTCCATCGTGCGTATTGTTCATCGTTCATTAAGTGTGCTTGGTTTCTGTATTTCTTATCAAATTCATCAAGCGTAAAAAAATTATCAATTTCATCAATTGCTTTGTTTCCGTAATAACCGCCCAAGTACACGGCGCTTTCCCCGACTTCGCCAACAGTTTCTACAAATTCACCCGCTTTTTTGTAAACAACCCAAGCCGCCACGGCACCAACGGCGGCTACAACTAAAAATTGTTTATCCGAAAAAAACGACATTAAGCAATGTCTCCCCAGATTTGAGACACATAATTTTGTGTCTCTGTGGGAGCATGTTCTAGCCATTTATAGCCGTGTTCTTTCATTGCGTTGTTTACGTTGCCTTGACCCCAGTTATAAGCTGCCAGAGCTGTTTTCCAGTCACCAAAACGGTTCTTAAGAGACGTTAAATATTGTCCAGCATAGGCAATGCTGGCAGACGCATTTAATGGGTCAACGTTCGGGTGCCATCTTGGGACGATCTGAGCAATACCCACGGCACCCGCGCTTGATTTTGTATCACCGCTTATGATGTCTGCACGATAACGACTTTCTTGGTAAAGCAAGCGAGCCAATAGATAAGACGGCATACCGTTTTTGTATTCTGCTTCAATTATGTCTGAAAGATAAGGTGTGGCCGTGTCTGGAGGTGTCCATTTTGGTCTAGTCATAAAGTACAGAGCAACGGCGGCAAGTGCTGCCAACGCTGCCCAGTTTCCCCCTTTCATTATGCTGGAATTTCTTCAAATTCTGGAACGTCAATTTCAACGTCAAAACGCAGTGTTAGAGCGCCCTCAATGTCTTTCGGTGTTGTCGTACCGCGTTCAAATGTTTTAACGATTAAGCCGTTTTCACTTGATTCAAAATCAAGAGAAATGGTCTTTTCACCGTTCCAATTTTCTTTAATCGTCACGGCCCAACCCTCTGAAGCTAAGCCGATAACTCCAGAAACGAGGTATAAACCTGTTGCTGTTTTCTGAGTTGTGATTTTTGGCTGTGTGCTGTTTTTGCTTGTGCCGTCTGCTAGTAAATTTAAAGCGGCTGTAGTTTGAATTTTTGGCATTTTAATATCCTGATATTTGAAAAATTTATTTAAAATTAGGCTTGTTTGATGAAACCGTTTGCATCAACGATTGTGTTTTTCTCAGTGAGAATTTTAATTGTTTCAACGCTATTACCTCGACGAGAAGAGAAGAAAACATCATCATCGGAATTTACAAACAACGATTTTGTATAATTCGTAGAAGAGTATAAAGTAACGCCAAATTTCCAGCCGATGAGCGGCTCAACAACGCCTGTTGCATTGAAAAAACCTATAGCTCTATCAGAGCTAATATCCCCTTCCTCGATTCTCGACGTACTACCAAGAGACGGTATTTTCAAACTCACAACATTTAATTCTGCTGAATTTTCATCAATTTTTTGCTCTAAACTTTTTAAATCATTCAACGTTGATTGATTACCAATTTTCATTATTTTATTACCTCTGTAATGTTTATTTTGTCATTTAATTCAATAGCTTGAGTTTCAATTGAACCGATATAATTATTAAAAGTTACATATTGCCCCGCGCGAAGCGGAACCCCCGCGACTGTCACTACATTTACGTTGTCTTCTGATGCCAAAATCGTAATATCTCTACGATTTGCATTTGCTGCGATAGTGAACGATTCACCCGCATTAAAGTTTTGTTCAGATGTTAAAAGAGATGTTGCCGCCGCTTCTTGTGTACTCACTGTATTCTGTACATTCGTTTTAATCGTTTCCGTGATTTGTCGAATATTCAGAACAGAACCAAGAGCCGCTACGATTGGCCCGTGAATCGCTGAGCTGTTTTGAATGTTCGTTTTAATCGTTTCCGTGATTTGTCGAATATTCAGAACAGAACCAAGAGCCGCTACGATTGGCCCGTGAATCGCTGAGCTGTTTTGAACGTTCGTTTTAATCGTTTCCGTGATTTGTCGAATATTCAGAACAGAACCAAGAGCCGCTACGATTGGCCCGTGAATCGCTGAGCTGTTTTGAATGTTCGTTTTAATCGTTTCCGTGATTTGTCGAATATTCAGAACAGAACCCAGCGCGGACACGATTGGCCCGTTGATTTCAGATGCGTTTTGAACATCTGTTTTCACAGTTTCACGCACTCGCAAAACATCAACCGTTTGACCGTCTCCAGACATGTACAATTTACCCATGCCTGTTTTTATCGTCACTTCTCCAGTTTTGTCTGTCATATTTCTAATAGAGAAACTAGAAAAAGTCTCGCGCACTTCGAGCACTTCATTAACGTTTAAATAATGATGTTCACCATCGATATTTAACTCCAGCTCACCGGGGCCGCTTACGTATCCGATGTACTGACCCGTGGCTTGAATATCAAAACGACTCAACGGCGTTAGCGTCTGTTCATGCTTCATTATTTAGACCTCGCCATGACTGCAACAGCAACAACTGATAGAGCACTAATACCGCCGATCACCCACAAATTTTTTAGATTTGTGTTTGATATTAGATTCTGTCCATCTGTCGCTACAGCCGACGCCATTCTTTCGATCCGATCCGACGCCGTATTATTTACTTTGTTGATCCGATCAAAATTAGCGGCGCTTTCATCTGCGATCATTTGAGCCGCATCAAGCGCTATTTTATTTGATACTTCAGTAGAATCAGCCCAAGCCGTTTCCGCGCTGTCTAATGCAACTTGAGCAGCAAAAAACGCACTGTCAGATGCTTTTGTCGCTTGCTGAAATGAAGTATTCCACGCGTCATCGACTGCATAAAGCGCGTCTTTTGTTGCTCCGTTCGCACCCTCC
This sequence comes from uncultured Marinomonas sp., assembly GCA_947493575.1. Lineage (GTDB taxonomy): Bacteria > Pseudomonadota > Gammaproteobacteria > Pseudomonadales > Marinomonadaceae > Marinomonas. The sequence continues at coordinate 12,647 of CANLRQ010000037.1, read as the reverse complement.
CACGCCCTTTCAACTGAATTAATCGCGTTGTTGCTTGCAGCTTCAACCATTGCTGATGAATCACGCCACGCGTCGCCCACTTCAAACATTGCGTCTTTTGAAATTTCAGCAACTAAACCGGACGAATCACGCCAAGCATCACCAATCAAAGTTGCTGATTGATTCGCTGAATTTATCGCAGACGTTGCCGCTGCTGTTACCGTGTTTAGCGCGGCTTCGTTGGCTTCTGCCGCGTGCTCCATTGCTTCTAAACTAACGTATTCATTGCTAGCAATCGCTTCTTTTGAAACATCAACAGATGAATGAAGCGCACCATTTGCAAATTCAGCGGCGGCTGTTAGTGCGCCGTGATCTGTCGTTGTCGTGTTGTTTGTAATATTGTTGTTATTACCAGCAACAACGTTCTGACCTTCGACCCCTTGAAGATTATAATTTTTAGTGTCATTTATTGTTGTACTTGAACTTGATCCCTTACCCATTTTTTAATGCTCCAAGTTCATTTTATAGACACGTTCAACTTCTATAGAATCAAAACCATATCGACAATAAAGTCTTTGAACCGCTGGATTTGTCGCATGAAAACGCGCCTTTTTTATGCCTCGATCAAGTGCTAATTTTTTTAGTAAATCAAGGGCTGATTTCATGCCATGACCCGCTGAAAAACAAACGACAATTTCCGTTTCATCAATTGATTTTTCAAATCTAATAACAAGCCAGACATTCGTTTCTTCTCCAGTAACTTGATAAAGCTGAGCATTTCCACGCTCAACTTCTGAGCGCCAATAGGCCTCATCATCACCGCATAAACCTTTTAAATTTGCCGCTGTTTCAGCGGTCCATTCTTGACGCTCTATAATCATTATTTTCCCCCTTTTATAATAAAAAGAGCGCCTAAAACGACAGCCCCACCGATCAGCCATGGCATAAAGCCAGTTGCAGCGGTAACTGTCGCGGCAGGGTTATAATTACCGAAAACCGTTCCGCCCACTTTGTTATCACCGTTTGTCAACGATGATTTAGCGCTTAAATCAGTTGCACCACCGCCTGTATTTATTGGCCCAAACATTAGCGACCCCCTTTTGCGACAATTAATAGTCCAAATGCTAAAAACACACCACCGCCGATCATCACCATTGTTTTATTTTTAGTGAAAAAATCAGGATCTGGAGTGGCTGCGGCGGCTTTTTCGGCTTGAATTTGAGCCATCCGAGCCGCTGCCACATCATCGTATTTCATGACAGGCGCAACGGGATTTTGAGGCGGTAAATTCGCAGTGTTATCAGGCTCAGGGCGGTAACGCTCTAACTCTCTTTCTGCGTATTCACCGATTAGCTCGGTTGCAGAATCTTTGATCGTGTCGAGTATTCCGAAGTCCCAGCTCATTATCGACCTACGCGCATTTCAATGTCTGACAGAATATCAATGGTTTTACCGTCGGATTCATGGTGCAACTTGAATTGCAACGAGTCGTAATCCGTGCGCATCGCGTCAGATAAAAATCCACTCGCAACAACGTTAAAAATAAAGTAACCATCTTGAGGCGCTTTATCTTGTTCTGCGACTTGAACATACTCTAAAAGCTCTTTGCTTATTTCCATGCGCCTTACGACAGTTCCGCCCTTGCGGGCTTCTATTTCCAATTTTGAAACGTCACCTTTAATGAACAACGCTCGTAACTTCGGGCCACGCGGCAACTTGTCGTAAACAATCACACCTTTGCTTACGTTGTTGATTGTGTGACGCTCAAAACGTCGCTCACTTGTACGTACTCGTGGAGCAAGAACAGGAACACCGTTTGCATTTACAGCAGGCGCACCCGTAGCGGTTCGTTGCATAGTCAATGGAGACGTAAAACAACCCTGAGCATAAAGATAATACCCCGCGCTTGATGGTAACGATGACGACAAACGAACGCGCAATTCATGAGCATCATTAGTACCGCTAGGCCGTTCTAGAGAGTCTTGACCCATCAAAGTATTAGCGCTGATATCCGCAATATGAAATGGAATAACCGAATCAATCACCGCGCGTTTATTGTGGCGCTCAATCATAATTAGTTCTTCAGCACTCAAAGAAATGGGCACATCTGAACCATTCGCCAGTTCCACCGCTTCAATATATTGAGTCGGAATGTTTGTGAAAATAAAAAATGAGCGGTAAACGGTCACAGGCGGCAATGTCAAAGAAAGGCGCTTACCCTTGCTTAACTCACCGCTGAATGGATTTAGTTCTTCGTATAAAAAACGCATGAATTAACCCCCTGATACGACATTAGCAAGTTTTTTACCTGTCTTGCCTGTCTTTTTCACTGCATAAATGGCAACACCAAACGCTGCCAAGCCTACCCCTACCGAGACCACTGTTTTCCAGTCTACAGAGCGTTTCACTTTATCAATTGTTCGATTCATTTTTGATTTGTCCGTTATTAAAGCGTTATTAAAGGACGGCAAAGATAAGGGCGGGGATACTATGAGCGTCAATAGGGGGATAGTATGGCTATACTATTAATAGTATGAAATTAGTGAAAAAAAGCCCTAAAAAGGGCTATCCAACGAATTTAAAGACGACTTTTTCAAAGGTATTTCGGTTCACTTTGTAAAAATGAAGGGGATCAAGTGCTCCCATTTTCTCAGGGGCAAGCCCTGTTTGACGTTTGATATAGTGCTGATCGTTGGCTTTTTGAATGCCTATATAAGTTTCACCAGCTTGGGTAATAAAGGCTTTTGGTACTTCCTGTACTCGTTGAGTGCCAACGGTGAGAATGCCGCCATACTTACGGGCACGCCGCCAAACTTTACCCGTCCACTTTGGCATTGTTTGCTTAAGCCCAACATCGGCCGCTTCTTCGACAACCACATCTAACAATTTAGTACAGTCAAGAGCCGCCCAAACACACATCATGAACCATTCAAAATGCGCTTCATCATCGTCACCATTCCAACCGATCCGACCACCTTTAGACATAACTAATTTAAGAGCAATAAGAAATGCTTGCTTATCGTTGTAATGCTTACATTTGTGGTCGTTGTCCGGGTCCCAAAAAACCGCACGCTTTGAGTTTTTAACTAGGTTCTTAATCGCTTGCGTTTTACCGCCGCCAGTAATGGCCGTGATAAAACGATGACGATTGGGAAGCCGTGTATCAGCTAGCTTGGCCAACGTCGCCCCCTTTTTCGTCTTCTTTTTTTGATATTTCGGCGATATGAGAAGCACGCGCGGCCATAATTGCAGACCCGACATACAGCCCTGCTTTTACCTCTGGTTTTTCCATCACATCATCTAACCAAGAGGGCATTGAATCACCATACTTTTCAGCCAAAGGTATTAAGGATTCTTTACCCGCCTCTATTTTTTCAGCTTCAATTTCAGCAGCGGGATATGTTTTAGAAAGCCCCCACCACAACATATTATTAAATCGCCCCGCGAGGCGTTCCGCCCGTTCGTGGTTGGCGGCGCTTTCTTCTTCGCTTGGAGCGGCTTCTTGCGTTGCCTCCTGTTCTGCCTCATCAAGCAAATCATCAAGGCTTAGCCCATCTTCTTGATCTTGCTCTCCGTCATCGTGTGCAGACGGGATAAAATCCATCTCTAACTCTTCGGTTTGTGTTTCGCTTTGGTCTTTCATGCTTAACCTCTCATTCCTTTTGATAGTTCCGATAGTATGGCCGCGCTACCAATCGACACTACGAATACACCCAAGCCAAACAACGGGCTAAAAGTGGCGCTTTTTTTGTTGGTTTTAATGACTTCACGGCGTACAGGCTCGGCCTTTGGTGCGGCTTTCACTGGCTCGGGGATAGTGTCTGTATTAGTATCGGGAACACTATTCGATACTATCGCCACGTCAGCGGCACCGAACGGTGCTACCGTCTTACTATCTTGATAGTGTCCTATAGGTTGCATTGTGTCTTTCCAACGGGCTTGTAATGTCTTACCCACACGTTGATCGACACCACAGGCACTACAACGAACCTGTACAAAATCGCCTTTGCGCTTGGTTTGCTCCACGTAGGCCACACGGCCACAGTCACAAGCAAGTTCCCCAATTACCTCTAATTTACTGCTATTTCTCATTTATCCCCCTGTGGCAATACTGCCTTGATTTCTTTCAACTCCGCGAGCATTTCACGCATAGCCGCAAACGCTAAACGGGTGCCTCGCTCCGCGATTTCTACTTTTCGAGTAATAGAAAACGAACCAAGCGTTTCCATTTCCTTGATGCCTTTTCCGATTTGATCTAATGCTTGTTCTACTTTGTTTAAACGATCCATTTTTAGCCCTTCTTACATATAAACTACGTTGATTTTCCCCCGCAAATCAGGAGGCGGGGAGTTATTGACACGAGAACTAGGAAACGGCTTCGCCGCTTCTTGAAGTTCAAGCCCAGAGACAGAGCCGACACGTTGAACAGCCCACTCATAAAGACGGGTGCTGACGTATTCAGCAGTGGCCGAAACCAAGCCTTTAATGTTTTGTTTCGGCTCACCATATTGATTAAGCTCTAATGATTCATAGAATGGTTTTACTGTTTGATTACGACCCGCCCACATGCCACCCATGAGCACAGTAAATTGCTTCCAATCGCTGTTTTTGGCGGCGTTATAAATGTCTATAAAGGTTTCAGGTATTGAGTCTTTTAAACGGCGAATTTCACGCCACACAGTGACAGAGACAGAGCCGACAAATTGAAACTGCCTAATACCGTGGCGACTTTTCCATGCTTGCACTCGTTCGGCTGAACTGATTGTGTCTAGGTCGCTTTCTTCATCAACACCGAGGATTTTTCCGTAAGCGTCCACGCCGTCTATGTTCTTTGCTATATACTTAGCCACGTAAGCCGCCGCGCCGCCCGTGGCTGGATCAATTTTTCTAGCTTCAAAACGGTGCTTACTTGCTCCTGCTTCTTCACCATCCACTTTAAACGCTTGCTTTCTAAACTCGCCTAATATCGCCGTTGCTTGCTTAGGATCAACAAACAAAATCAAGTGCCAGTGTGGTGTGCCGTCATGGTGAGGTTCTACGGTTCTGATTCCGTAGTAGTGAAGCCCTTTATTACTACACGCCTTGCCAAAAGCGTTAAAAACTTCTTTTAAATGCTGTTGTGCATCGCGTGGGGTTGGTCTGCCGAATGCTTGAAACTTGCCGTTTCTATGGCCTGTTTCTTTATGAATAGCGTGATACTTTGACGGGCAAGTTAAGGTAATAAAGTAGGCATCATGGCCGTGCTCTACAGCAAGACTTTGACAGCCCTTTATTCTCACCATTAATTCTGCTTTGCAGTGAAGCGGGTTTGATATGCTTTTTTCAGCAAGTTGGGAAAGTAGAAACTTTTGCCCGTGTTGGTTTTCGGCTTCCATGCTTTCTAAAAAAGCGCGGTTTGCTTGCTTTTGCTTGCGGTGCCTTTGCACACCCCACCGCGAAACATACGCGCTCTCTTTGTAGCAAACTTGGCCGCACTCCCTACGGATATTTTCAACGTGTCTATATTGGCGCTTGGCTTGTCGCTTCCACCACTCAGGCGTGTACATACGCAATATTAAGGCCGCTAGTTTTTCGTCATCATCCCAACTATTAAACAGGGAACCAGCAAGTGTGGCTTGATTCTTAATATAATCAAAAAATTCATGACTAAATCGAACTTGTTTACCCTTGACTGACATTTCAAAGCGTCGACTCTTTTCGTTTGCCCAATCACTTAATTTGTCACCCGTTAATTCCATGATCCATTCATCACAGTAAAAGAGACGGTCAGACACGCTAACCACCCAAGCCAGCGCGGTATTAATGTTTTTCTTTGATAGCCTTTCGGCCTCTCTTTTGACACATGCAGACATAGAACCAAGCTGTGAAACGATGCTATCTATTTTGATTCGCTTCTCAGATTCACGTAGCCACGTATTAGCCGCTTTATAACCTTTCTTATGGTCTAACTCGTCAAGACGCGAGCGATAAAAGCCCACGTACTGAGGGCTTACACCGTTTAATAATTCATTACGCCACTTTATGCACTCAGTCGTTGGAGTTGATAAAATCATAACGCCCTCTATGGCCAAAAGGGTGAAGCAAGGAAGCGGCGTACAATCGTTGATTCGCGTTCGTTCATGTTTTTAACAGCATGCATAAAATCAAAATCAAACATGTCCGAATTACCAAACCAAACAGACCCAAAAAAACGCAGCAACACACATTCTTCTTTTGGTCGTCTGTGTAGCACGGTTTGTATTGATTTCATTTTGATCATGCGTTCTTCTTTATCCCAGTATTGGGCCAACTCTGGGGCTGCTTCGAGCATCTTAAAAAAACGGCTTTCATTCTCTTCGTTAAACACTTTTTTATACTCCAGATACGAGTTGAAAATTTTATTAAAAATAGGACGCGGTGGCTGGCAGATCATAAAACTCAACAACTGTGCTCTTTGATCTTTAATGCCGGTCACTTTTGCCACCATCGTTTTTTAAATTGTGCTTTTGAGTTTTCAATCAAATGAATAGAATCTTCATCTACAGCGCACTTTTCGACCTCTCGCCTTGTAACCACTCTCTCATATTCAAATATTGAAACCTGACGACACACAGGACAAATATAAAAACCGCAATTACCTTCGCATTGGTCTGTATACCCACCCCAATAACAACCACCACAACGCGCTATAGTCTTATATTCCACGTGCCCCATCTTTTAACCCCGCTCAATAATTCGCCCCAGAAACAGCCCAATAAAACAACTACCGACAACCCACCCCGACAAAAAACAAAAAAATGTCCATTCAATAAGGCGCTGCTTCTAGCGCTTTTTTCATTTCTGCCAACACATTTACGAATATGGTTCCACCTTCAACAGGCTGATAACGAGCAATAACCCCCTTATCTAATCGCAGTCGAATAGCTTCCTTACTTAGCCCCGTATGTTCTGCATATCGCTCTTGCGTCATCCACGGCGCGTTAACCATCAACGGCATACCGCCAATAATTGCCGCATTATGTGATTTAGTGTCTTTTGATGTTCTAGCCATTGGTATAAACTCCTTTCGCCATTAAATAAGTGTCTTTAGTGTCATAAAGTGTCACTTGGTATTTGATGGATTGTAGATACCTATTGGTATCTTGTAAATACCTAAATGCAATAATGGAGTGTAAAATGGATACCGATAGCGTCATTAGTCGTCTTAGAAATGTATACAACTGTAGAAACAACAAAGAGTTAGCAGAGGAATTAAATATTTTTGCAGCTAACATTTCCAAATGGAAAACAAGAAATACCATCCCATACAAAGAAGTTTGTGAAACCTCAGTTAAAAAAGGCATAAGTGTTAATTGGCTCTTAACAGGTCAAGGAGAAGCCAGAGAAGGAGGAAGCGAATACATAAACGTACCAGAATACAAAATTGAAGCGAGCGCAGGACATGGCGCACTGGTTGAAGACGACACCCCCAGCCAATTCATAGCAATCAAGAAAACATCACTCGCGGCAAATGGTGTTAACACATCTAATTTGATGATCATTTACGCTCGTGGCGATTCCATGGAACCCACATTTAATAGTGGGGACCCGCTCTTTATTGATCGAACATGTAGCGAAGTATCACCAGATGGTGGAATTTATGTTTTTAACTTTGGTGGTGATCTATTCGTTAAGCGTCTACAACTCACTTTTAACGGTGACTTACTCGTTATTTCTGACAACTCAAAATACAGAGAAATGACGATCCAAAAGAATGACCAAGAGCAAATCAACATTGTTGGTCGCGTGGCCGTGTATGGCCGCATTTGTGCATGAGGCTTTTACACCTGGCCTTCCTCCTCCCTTACCACTCAGGAGAGTTTATTATTCTTTTACCTTGGAGAATTAAAAACACATGAACGCAAAACAAACAAAGGACGGCTGGAAAGTAGATTTCAGAGTTGGCGGCAAAGAAGGCAAACGCTATCGCAAAACATGTAAAACAAAATCCGAAGCGGAACGTTATCAAAAATTTGTTGAAGCGCAGTTTATCGCAAATGGACGGCCATGGAACGACAAGCCGAAAGACAGCCGCACGTTGTCTGAACTGGTAGAACTGTGGTCAAAACACTTTGGTGTTAAATTGAAGAAACACCACGCCAGACGGTTAAAACTGGATCAAATCGTTTTAGCACTTGGTAATCCAATAGCAGCCCAACTAACGCAAAAACAATGGAGCGAATACGTAGCAAATAGAATCTTAGAAGGTCGAAAGCCTGCAACAGTAAATGAATCTTCCTTATTTCTAGGGGCGGTCTATAACGGACTTCAACGAATAGGTATAACAGACTACGACAATCCGATTAAATCAGTAAGCAAAGTAAAGCATAGACAAACAGAAATGACGTTTCTTTCACATGAGCAAATCGACACATTGTTAAGCTGTTTAACTTATGAGTGCCGTTTAGTCGCTGAAATTTGCTTAAGCACCGGAGCGAGGTGGGGAGAAGCTAACGATCTAACAGCAAGCAGAGTACAAAACAACAAAGTGACGTATTCAGATACCAAGAACGGTAAAAACCGAAGTGTTCCAATCGTTGACGACTTGTACCGCCGCCTCAAAATTCACGCTAGCAATGTAGGACAAAACAAGCTATTCCCCCCCCAGATGAAAGCATTTTACGAAGGTCTGGAGCTGTCTGGTATTGAACTGCCAAAAGGCCAGAAAACACACGTACTTCGACACACGTTCGCAAGTCACTTTATAATCAACGGAGGAAATATTTTGTCGCTGCAAAAGATACTAGGACACTCTGATATAAGCATGACAATGCGATACGCACACTTGTCTCCAGACCACTTAATAGATGCGACAAAGTTTAACCCGCTTGCATCAAGTGGACACAACATGGACAAGAAAAAGGTAATATAGATGAAAAACCTTTATAAACAGCAAGTTATAAAAACAAAAAAGCCACCACTTTCTGGCTTACTCCATGTTTTGCTCTGAAAAGAGCTTTTAATCTTCCATAAAATTCGTTCAGTAGCAGCGATTTGGTATGGACGCATGACCAGCGAGGTATTGCTAACATCAAATACAGAGTAATTAAGTAGCACATTTAGCAAGGTGTTTTTCTGAAAGAAGGTTGCGGTAAAGTCTTTAAGATCTTTAATCAAGTTATTATCAGACTTCGCCCAATTCATCGTAAAGTCATAACTGTTTTTATTACGCTGGGTAGTATTGGCAAAGTAACGAGTATCGGTACCGTTAGAGATCACAAATAGCTGAAGGTATTTAAACAGCGAATTATCAGCATTAAAGCTTTCTTTACTGTATCTGTGTATTTGATTAAACGCTTCACGAATGGCAACACCGCGCTTTTTCAGCTCAACTTGTACCAAAGGCAAACCGTTCACCAAAATAGTTACGTCATAGCGATTTGCATGGCTGCCTGCTTGCTCAAATTGCTTGATTACCTGTACTTTATTTCGAGCAATTTGTTTCTTATCAAGCAAGTAAATATTTTCAATATGACCATCGTCAAAAATAAAGTCATGCACGTAATCATCGTGAAGTTTACGAGTTTTATCAACGATGTTTTCACTTGGCTTATCTAAATAGGTTTCAACAAAACGCAGCCACTCCTCTTCGCTAAACTCTACTTTATTAAGCTTTTGAAGCTGTATTCTTACATTAGCCAGCATGGCTTTTGTATTGGTTAAGGCGGGTACAAACTCATAGCCTTGATTCACTAAATCTTCGACTAACTCACGCTCTAAATCGCTTTCACTTTGGTAGCCTTCGGCTACCTGCCATTCTTTGGTGTATTTGTCTAAAACAATGAAATTATTAGACTCTGCGATTGTTTTATAGTCCGTCACAGGTGAACCTCCCAATGGCCGGTTTTCTTGGCACCAACCCGTTTTAATAGTGAATGTTGTTTCAGTTTTTTAATTCGGCGTTCAATGGTACTGAGTGCCTTTCCTGTCTGTTCGGCCAGCATGGCATTGGTGATATAGCGGTCTGCTTTGATCAATTCGAGGATGACGTTGTCCAATGGCGACCGCTTTAAACCCGCACTTATACCCGCATTTATACCCGCATTTACGGACTGCTGAGACGCACTTCCCTCAATGGCACCCAATATCATCTTTAACATAAATTCGATAAACGGCGAGCAATCCGTTTGGGCGGTGCTATTGCGAATAGCCAGGTAATACGCCTGCTGATGCTGATAAACCAGACTTTCCACCGGAATATTAATAAAGATGGGCTGCCATTTAGATAGAATCAGCGTTTGCCATAGTCGCCCCATGCGGCCATTACCATCGGCAAACGGGTGAATAAACTCAAATTCGTAATGAAAAATACAACTGGCCATCAGTGGATGTATATCGGTCGTGCGCAGCCAAGCCAACAATTCACCCATTAATACGGGTACTCGGTCAGCCTGTGGTGCCAAATGCACCACCTGCTCGCCCGACATTACACCCACACCTTGACTACGGTATCGGCCTGCATCATCAATCAAACCAATCATCAACAGCCTATGGGCAGCCAATAAATCCTCACTATTGCCGGGCTGCCAAGTGCCGATTAGCTCATAGGCCGCAATTGCATTGCGCGCTTCCTGCACTTCTTTGGGCGGCGCAATCACCCGTTTACCCTCAAGAATCGCCGTGATTTGCGCTTCTGACAGAGTGTTTCCCTCAATCGCCAGCGAGCCCTGAATTGTGCGCATGCGGTTGACTTTACGCAGGCGCAACAGTTTTTCCTGTTCAAACTCAACAGTCAAACGGCCAATGGCTTCGCTGATGTCGGCGACCAAATTGACAATTTCACTAGTGATGATAAAAGGGGGTTGATAAGCCATTACTCTACATCCTTATTCTTGCTATTTTGCCCTAGCAATTTTTTAACCTCACGATCAAAATCTGATTCTATTTTTTGTTTTTTATTGAATTGCTCGTACTCTGCATGGGCTTTTTGCTCAGCCGCCTTGCGGGTCACATTGCCATAACCTTCTAAAATTTGGTATTCATTAAACGCGAGAAACTTATTCACACTTTCAGCAAACGCTTCCATGGTAAAGGTATTGCGCCGTTCAATAATGCCTTCAATGTAATCAAAAAATGCCGAAACAGCGCGCTCTAGTTTTTTAATTTCATTCTCTGCCAGATAGTTTTTCGCGATGGTGGTGTCTGATTTAAGTACTCTACCTTCAGGTGCATTTTTATAAGTACTCATGCCCATTAATGGCTTATTAGCGTCAGCTTTAAGGGCAATGATTTCAGAAGCTGTATGGCCGGTAATCGCAAAATGAAACTTGTCTTGTACATGGGCGTAAAACAAACGTGTGGTTTCAGATTTAGGGTCGTAATCAATACTGCATTCAGCAAAAATATCGGTGATCTGCTGATAAATACGTCGCTCGCTGGTGCGTATCGAGCGAACGCGTTCCAGTAGCTCTTTAAAGTAATCTTTGCCAAAAAACCGACCGTTTTTAAGTCGTTCATCATCCATGGCAAAACCTTTGATGATGTACTCTTTAATGAGTTGCGTTGCCCAAATTCTAAACTGTGTCGCTTGAGCGGAGTTAACCCGATAACCAACGGAAATAACTGCATCTAGGTTGTAGTATTTAACCTTGTTGGTTTGTGTTTTCCCAGCAATGGCGCCGTGTTCAGTGGTTAGTTCCAAAATGGAACTAACCACTTCTTCTTGCAATTCACCACTTTCAAAAATCTTTTTAAGATGTTTGGTAATAGCAGGGCGTTGTACGCCAAATAATTGCGCCATGCGATCTTGAGTTAACCAAATGGTTTCTCCACTGAGTAGCACCTCTACTTTAACGTCGCCATTAGGTGCGGTGTAGAGCAAAAATTCAGAGGTTTGATCTTGTAGCCTCAAATTCTTATTGGTCATTTTTTACCTCCTTTTTCTTGAAGCCATATTCACTGCTTAAATGATTAACAAGCTCTTCAAGCTTTACTTATTCTCGTTCCCACGCTCCATATTCTCGTTCCCACGCTCCATATTCTCATTCCCACGCTCTGCGTGGGAATGCATACTGTCTACCATAATTGACAAACCTCCAACAACCCAGCGGTACCAGAATAATCTCTAGCGCTGGAATAACGCCAATGAGACGCCTCATCTACATAACCGCGCTTAACGGGGTTTTGATGAATATATTCAATTTTTTGCCGCATCATCACATCGCCTTGAATCAATTCAGGATGTACACCTTCCTGCCAAAATTGATACGCACGATCGTTTTTGTGGGCTTTTTTATAAAATGCCAGTTGCTGTAAAATGGTTTTTACCTTCTTTACTTGTAGATATTCAATCAATTTCCTTGCCGTAAATGATTTAAAACGCGCAATATCTTTATCGAGTTGATTGCTTTGCAAAACGAAATGGCAGTGGTTTTCAAGCACTACCCAAGCATAAATTTTGAGGCCGTCTTTGCTTAAAAAGCGCAGTGAATCGAGTAAAATATTCACTGTATCTGGGCGTGTAAAAACAGGGATCCAATGCAACACGGTTAAGGTGACAAAATACGGATGCTGTGGCTCGGTGATTTTGTAGCGGCTTCTACCCATTAGCTACACTCCGTATGCATTCCCACGCAGAGCGTGGGAACGAGATATTGCCCTTTGATAGCGGCTTCCGTGTATTCAAGAAACCTGTCTTTCAGAATCGTGAA
>CANLRQ010000036.1 GCA_947493575.1 uncultured Marinomonas sp. | reverse complement strand
TGAAGGAATGTTAAATTGGTTGAATAACAAGAGCCGTATGAAGCGAGAGTTTCACGTACGGTTCTGTGAGCGGCTAGAGGGGAAGTTCCTCTGGTCTACTCTACCGTTTGTCTCTGCTGACTCAGGCTACCGTGGCGTAGAAAAACGTGAGGAAACCAAGAATAAGACGTTGGACTGGTTGATTGCGGAGATGCCAAGCAAGGTTCGGGAATGGAAGAAGCATCCCCGTATTAATAAAAAGTCCATTAACACTGAGTACATAAAAGCGAGCATCAGAGCAAAAGTAGAGCATCCGTTTCGGATACTGAAGTGCCAGTTTGGCTTCCGCAAAGTGGTCTATAATGGTCTATCAAAAAATGATAATAAGCTCGCGGTGCTGTTTGCACTGGGAAACATATTGCGAGTGGATCAGATGATCAGGTCTGCACGGGGTTAATCCGTCTTGATGACGGCAGTTGGAGCTTTTAAGCCTCCAACTAGGGAATAGACACACTAAAAACCGAGGTTTTTAGTGAATTAAAGAGCGAATCAGGCCAGCTGCGACTTAGTGCTAATAATCTGACTTAATCGCACATTCCCTAAGACTTTGGCTAAGTTGGCCAACCATGCGGCGAAGAAGTATCCGGCAACCGGTTCGGTGGTGGATTTGATGGACCCTGATAGACAAAAGCGCTTGCTGGCTTTGGCGGAAGTGGGTGATGTGTGGGGTGTCGGTCGTCGAACTACAGCAAAGCTAAAGGCGAGGGGGATCCATACGGCGTTGGATCTTGCTAACGCGGATGCAAAGGCGATGCGGAGCGAGTTTTCTGTGGTGTTGGAGCGAACGATTCGTGAGTTAAATGGTGTGTCTTGTTTAGACCTGGAGTGCATAAGACCAACAAAGCAGCAGATTATTTGTAGTCGATCGTTTGGGCATAAGGTGACAGAGAAACAAGAATTAAGAGAAGTGATTGCTAAATACACAACCCGCGCGGCAGAGAAGTTACGAGGGGAAAAACGCCTTTGTAGAGTCGTGAGTGTGTTTATCCGTACTAGCCCACATATTAAAAACGAACCTTTCTATTCGAAAACTTTATCAGTCGAACTGCCCAACCCAACGGATGATACGCGAGATTTATTGGAAGTTACCAAAGTGATATTTAGACGTATTTGGCGTGCTGGCTATCGATACATGAAAGCCGGTGTCATGCTGGCTGATTTCTACGAACACGGTGTGTTTCAACAAGACTTATTCCGAGTCGACAATAATAAGGTCAATTCAAAAGCCTTAATGACCGTAGTGGATAACATCAACCAAAGCGGCCTCGGCAACATCTTCTTCGCCTCACAAGGCGTATCACCACAATGGTCCATGAAGCGAGACCATCTATCGCCTGCGTATACGACGAAGTGGGAGGACTTACCCAACGTGTATTAATTGTTATGCTTCCTCTTGGCTTTTTTCATTTGAATCAATACCAGTGCCAGTGCTGCATGGAGGTATAAGTAATTTGGAACACCACTATTTAACTAGGTTCTAACGTTAATAGGTCTAGTAACATCTGGGAAGTCCAGAATGTTATATCTATAGTTTCTGACTTCTTGGGTACTTCACAACAGAAATAGTCAAATGAAGGCGAAGTAGGCTGGCTGGGTATACAAAACTTGAATAGTTAAAGCAGATCTGTATCAAAAAAATTAACTAGGATTATAATTTTTTCTAGCTTAAATTAATTATTTCAAGTTGCATTGCGCTATTTACTTGCATATAGTCTGGTGTATTCAAAGTTGAGTACATTGTACATGCCTGCATTATTTTTAAATAAAGTTAGTATTTCAGCGAGAAAACACGGTTTCGTGTGTTTGTTGCTGTTTTTGCTATCGTTATTTTCGATGGCAATGGCAACGAACAGTATGATGTCACCTTCCTCGAATATGATGTCTATGGAAATGCATGACACGTCAGAATTATCGGATCATGATATGTCTCCTGATAAGGGGGTCTCTTGTATGTCCGCTTCGATGGACGAATGTTCTAGTCTGACATCAGAGCACAATCACCAAAATTGTATGGACAATCATTGCAGTAGCTTTTCAGGCTTACTGGTCAGCTATCATTCTGATTCCGACAATATTTCTTCTGTTCACACGACTCTGTTGTCTGAATTCTACGTTTCTACCCACCCAAATACACCTTATTTCCCTCCTATAGTCATTTCTTAAATTCGCAGTTTCACTCATCGCTTTCATTTGCGTTGAGATTTTATGAATTTAAAAAATGAGTACCTTAGCCAATGGCCAAAAACAACTTTTTGGCATTCTGTTATGTATTACAGAGTGTCTATTGCCGTCAATTTTTAATCGGTAAAACGAATCGTATTGCCTCCGTTTTCCTATTGTCGTTACTGCCATTTGTTGCGAGCGCAGAAGTGTTAAGCCTGCAACAAGCGGTGGAAAAAGCCATCAATCAAGATGATTGGTTGACTTCCAATCAACAAAAAGAGAATGCCATTCGTGCCTTAAGCCAAGGCGTGACGGCATTGCCTGATCCAAAAATCAATGTTGGTTTATTGAATATGCCAACTGACAGCTTTGATTTTAACCAAGAAGCGATGACGCAATTTAGCGTGTCGGTATCTCAGATGTTTCCGGCGGGCGATACCTTACGTTTAACAGGGGAAAAGTACGCCGTTCAAGGCGATCAAATGCCCTTGATGCGAGATAATCGTCGTGCAATGCTGGCAATGGAAGTGTCAAATCTTTGGCTAACAGCCTACAGCTACGAAGAAAGTTTCAAACTCGTGAAGCAAAATAGAACCTTGTTCGAACAACTTCATGAGGTAGTGGAAAGTAGTTATAGCTCGGCGTACGGGCGAGCTAAACAGCAAGATTTAGTTCGCTCTGAACTGGAGTTGATTAAGTTAGATCATCGCCTTACGCAGCTTCGCCAAGCGAAAGAAAATGCACTGAAAAAATTGTCCCAATATATTCTTCCTACCATGGTTGATCAGAACACAGCTGATCAAGATATCACCCTGAAAACAACGGGTGAACCCATTAAGGTAACCCCGTCTAATATCCTTTCGTCGCTTTCATCGAATTCATTGGCATTGGCGGCTCGCCTGAGCCTGCATCCGTTGGTTCGAATTGTCGATGTTCAATCCAATACCGCGCAGATAGATAAATCGATTGCCGAGCAAAAGTACAAACCAGAATGGGGCGTTACCTTGGGTTACGGTTATCGCGGCGATGATCTAAGCGGCAAAGATCGAGCCGATCTGGCGTCGATTGCGGTGAGTGTCAGCGTGCCAATCTTTTCGTCTAGTCGACAGGATGCTCAGGTGAAAGCCGCGACCTTACAAGTCGAGTCTTTTCTTTCTGAAAAGCAGCTTGTGCTGAATGAACTCATGGCGAAATATCGTGTTCTGACATCTGATATTAACTTGCTAGATCAACGAATTCGTCTTTATCAAACCAAGTTACTTCCTAGTTACAGAGAAAGTGCGCAAGCCATGTTGAATGCTTATACCAGCAATGATGGTGTTTTCTCGGATGTAGTTCAGGCGCGCATCGCTACATTAAATGCACATATTGAATTATTAAATATTCGTATCGAGCGCTTCAAGCGCTTAGCCGAATTGAATTATGTAATGGCACAAAGTGAAGAGGTGAAACTCAAATGAAAGTAATCGGGTATATCGGTGTATTTGTACTAGGTGGCGTTCTTTCGGCTACGGGTTATCACTTTGGTCTTCAAGCATTTAATGCTATGAACGGGGAAATGAATGCTGGTGCATCAGTCACGAAAGATGAAAAAGCACCTTTATATTGGGTGGCGCCAATGGACCCAAATTACCGTCGTGACAAGCCGGGACAATCTCCTATGGGAATGGATTTAATCCCTTTTTATGGTGATGACCAAGGTTCCAATAATCAGGGCGCTGGTACTGTAAGCATCTCGCCTGAAGTCGTCAATAACCTTGGCGTGCGAACAGGAAAAGTGTTTGAAGGCGTGCTGAAACCAGACATTCGTACGGTGGGCTATTTGGCTTACAACGAAGACAAGATTGTTCATATTCACCCTCGTGTCGAAGGTTGGATCGAAAAGAGCTTTATTAAATTCAATGGTGATTCAGTTGAAAAAGGTCAGCCTTTGTTCGATTTGTATTCACCAACCTTAGTGAATGCGCAGGAAGAATTTGTCTTTGCGTTAGCGCGCAAAGACCAGCGCATGATCAACGCGGGTGAAGAAAGGCTAAAAGCTCTGCAAGTGTCGAGCAGTTTTATCCAAGCGTTAAAGACAAAGCGCAAAGTGTCTCAAACAGTGCGATTTTTTGCGCCACAAAGCGGCGTTATTGACAACCTTGGAATTCAAGATGGTTTCTACATTAAGCCAGGCACAACTTTGATGTCGATCGCGGATTTGAGTGAGGTGTGGTTGGATGCTGAAGTGTTTGAACGACAAGCGCATCTTGTCGCGGTGGGGCAACCGGTTGAGGCTGTTATGGACTCTCTACCGGGGGAAAACTTTGCCAGTAATGTGGATTTTATTTATCCGACTCTAAATGAGAAAAACCGCACTTTGCGTGTTCGCATTCGTTTAGATAACACTGAGCAACTTTTGAAGCCAGATATGTTTGCCCATGTTCGTATTGAAACCACGGAGCCAGGTAAAAAACGATTGATTCCAAAAGAAGCTCTAATTCGCGGCGGTGAGCAAAACCGCGTGGTACTGGCATTGGGAGAAGGGCGTTATAAATCGATTGCAGTCGAAACCGGTGCGTTCGGCGATGACTACGTGGAAATTTTAGATGGCTTGGTGCTGGGTGATGAGGTCGTTACATCGGCGCAGTTTTTGTTGGATTCTGAATCCAGCAAAAGCTCGGATTTCAAACGCTTGAATATAGGCAGTAAGCAGGTGTCAATGCCTGCCAGCAGCACTGAAACGACTAAGACATCAATGTCTAGTAATGCAATGTCAGCAGCAGAACCTACCAACAATGTTTGGGTAGCTGCACGCATTAATCGTATTGATGCGACAATGCGGATGGTGAATGTGAATCATGATGCTATTACTGATTGGAAATGGCCAAAGATGACGATGGACTTTGAGTTAGCTGATTGGTTGACGCTGGATGAATTGCCAATTGGTAGAGATATTCAGCTTGAGATTACGCGGGAAAGCAGTGTGAAATTCATGGTCACTGACTATTTTGACGCTGACACGGAGTAGGGGAATATCATGATTGAAGCGATCATTCGTTGGTCCATAAACAACCGATTCATGGTGTTATTGGCTACTTTTATTTTAGTGGGCGCTGGCTTGTATTCGTTAAAGAATACACCCGTTGATGCCATTCCTGACTTGTCTGATGTGCAGGTCATTATTAAAACCAGTTATCCAGGACAAGCGCCACAAGTTGTGGAAGATCAGGTTACGTACCCGTTGACCACGGCGATGTTGTCTGTGCCCGGTGCTCAAACAGTGCGTGGTTATTCGTTCTTTGGGGATTCGTATGTGTACGTAATTTTTGATGAAGATACCGATATGTACTGGGCGCGAAGCCGAGTGCTGGAATATTTAAGTCAGGTTGCGCCATCCTTGCCTGGTAACGCAAGGGCGCAATTGGGGCCAGATGCAACGGGTGTTGGCTGGGTGTATTTGTACGCTTTGGTCGATAGAACTGGTCAAAACGACTTGAGTCAATTGCGATCATTGCAAGACTGGTTCTTGAAGTATGAATTACAAACCGTGCCTGGCGTATCGGAAGTGGCACCCATTGGCGGTATGGTGAAGCAGTATCAGGTAAGTGTGAATCCAGATAAGTTACGCGCGTTAAACATGCCATTGAACCACATTCAAAATGCTATCAAACGCGGTAATCAGGAGGTCGGCGCGTCGGTCATTGAAATGGCTGAAGCTGAATACATGGTTCGAGCGTCTGGTTATATACAGAGCGTCGAAGATATTGAAATGATTCCGCTTGGCGTCAGTGAAAGTGGCACACCGTTGACGATCAAAGATGTTGCAGACGTTGGTATTGGCCCACAAATGCGTCGAGGGTTAGCAGATCTCAATGGTGAAGGCGAAACTGTCGGCGGCGTGGTGGTGATGCGTTTTGGTGAAAACGCACAGAAAACCATCGAAGGCGTAAAAGCGAAATTGGAAACTTTGAAATCCAGTTTGCCAAAAGGCGTTGAGGTGGTGACGGTTTATGACCGTTCTGGTTTGATTGATCGTGCCGTGGAGAATTTATGGACCAAACTGCTGGAAGAGTTCTTTGTGGTTGCATTGGTTTGTATGGTGTTTCTTTTTCATGTGCGTTCCTCTTTGGTGGCCATTATCAGTCTGCCAGTCGGTATTTTGACTGCTTTCATCGTCATGCATTTGCAGGGGATTAATGCCAATATCATGTCGCTTGGCGGTATTGCGATTGCCATCGGTGCCATGATCGATGGCGCAATCGTTATGATAGAAAACCTCCATAAGCATATGGAGAAAGTCGAAATGACCAAGGAAAACCGCTGGCAGATTGTGACCGCCGCGGCTACCGAAGTTGGCCCCGCATTATTTTTTAGCCTGTTGATTATCACCGTCAGTTTTGTGCCTGTGTTTACCTTGGAATCCCAAGAAGGGCGAATGTTTGGCCCGTTGGCCTATACCAAAACCTATGCAATGGCTGCATCGGCGGCATTAGCCATCACCCTCGTCCCTGTTTTGATGGGGTACTTTGTGCGAGGTAAGGTTTTGCCTGAGCATAAAAACCCTGTTAATCGGGCTTTGATTGCGGTGTATATGCCGGCGTTAAAAGCTGTGTTGAATTTTCCGAAAACGACCATTTTGGTAGCGATTGCTATATTCGCCATTGGTATGTGGCCGTTAAATAAGTTGGGAAGTGAGTTTATTCCTAACTTAGACGAAGGTGATTTGATGTATATGCCAACAGCGTATCCGGGGATCTCCATCGGACAAGCACGTCAGGTATTACAGCAAACCAATAAACTGATTGCGACCTTGCCAGAAGTGAAAACTGTCTTTGGGAAGGTTGGCCGTGCAGAAACCGCGACAGACCCAGCACCTTTGACGATGATCGAAACCTTTATTCAACTCAAGCCTCACTCTGAATGGCGAGACGGCATGACCAGCGACAAGATCAAGCAAGAGCTTGATCAGCTGGTCAAGATCCCTGGCATTACTAACGCTTGGGTAATGCCGATCAAAACACGAATCGACATGCTGGCAACGGGCATCAAAACCCCTGTGGGTATAAAGGTTGCAGGTCCTGATCTGAAAGTGATTCAAGATATTGGTTTGCAGCTAGAGAAAATCTTGAAACCAGTTGAGGGCACGGCATCGGTTTATTCTGAGCGTGTGGCCGGTGGTCGTTACGTCAATATAGACATTAATCGCGCGAAGGCATCGCGTTATGGGTTGAACATTCAAGATGTTCAAGAGCTTATCTCTTCGGCGGTGGGTGGCATGAATGTCACTAATACTATTGAGGGGCTTGAGCGCTATCCCATTAATGTTCGCTATCCACAGGAATATCGTGATTCACCCGAGCAATTAGCCCTTTTGCCAATCGTGACTCCGAATGGTTTACGAATTGCTTTAGGGGATATTGCTGATGTTTATGTGGAAGAAGGTCCGCCAGGATTAAAAAGTGAAAACGCGCGTTTAAACGGTTGGACCTTTGTGGACATTGAGGGTGTAGATATTGGCCGTTATGTCGAAAACGCACAAAAAATCGTAGCAGACCAAGTGCAATTACCAGCAGGTTATTCATTAAATTGGTCTGGTCAATATGAGTATATGCAACGGGCAAAAGAAAAGCTGACCTATGTCGTGCCGCTTACATTGGCCATCATTGTTGTCCTCTTGTATATCAACTTCCGTAATTTCTTCGAGGTGGCGATCATTATGGGCACCTTGCCATTTGCTATGGTGGGCAGTATCTGGCTGATGTATTTGTCTGGCTTCAATTTCTCGGTTGCGGTGGGGGTTGGCTTCATTGCGCTGGCTGGCGTGGCCGTGGAAATCGGCGTCATTATGCTGATGTATTTGAATCAAGCTTGGACTGAGACACAAAGTAAATGCGCTGAAAAAGGCGTCTTACCTCGCGCGGACACGCTTTACCATGCGGTGCTTCACGGCGCTGGCATGCGAGTTCGTCCGGTGATGATGACGGCGGTATCTATCATTATCGGCTTGCTGCCAATTTTATATGGTACTGGAACGGGATCGGAGGTGATGAGTCGAATCGCTGCACCTATGGTTGGCGGTATGGTGAGCGCGGTCGTACTGACGTTATTAGTTTTGCCTGCGGTGTACTTTATATGGAAAAAATCTTCATTGAAATGAGTGTTTGTTTCAATCGATGTAAAACGCGGTTTTTCAGAGCCGCACAAAATGCTGGTACAGGTGGGCTCCTCTTTGTGCCAGTGCAAACAAATATTAAGCTCAAAGCAATTAAACTTTAAAGGATCATAGTATGAACAAAATCAAATTAGCGCTTTCTGTATTCGCAATGACAGCTGCTGTAAACGTATATGCACACGGCATGATGAAAATGACATACCCAGAAGATGGTTCCATGCTAATGGCACAAGCTGAGCGCGTAGAAATGCATTTTCAACAGCCCATGCAAGTAGTGAGTTTGAAAGTGATTGGGTCGGATAATAAGCCCGTGGCGATTAAATATGACCGTAAAGCCGCAGCAACGGAGCATTTTAAAGCCATGCTGCCGAAACTGACGCCAGATACGTATTCTGTTCAGTGGAAAGCCATGGGGGAAGATGGGCACATGATGAAAGGGTCGTATAGCTTTATGCAGCATTAATGGTTCGCGGCAGTTCATTTGAGTAATAGAGCAAAAAATAACGGGAGGCGGTATGGCGTTAACGAGTTGGGAGGTCGCGCAATTATTGACACGTTGGATGTTGTACTTTGGTGTATCCAGTGTTGTTGGTGGTTTGTTTGCGTTCAATTTGCTGCGCCATCAGCCTGTTTTATTGCTCTGTATAAAAGGGTATATAAAAGTCGGCGTGCTGGTGGGAAGTGCGGCTACGGTGGCGTATTTCTTTATTCTGGTTGGCGCTGCAATGGAGGAAGGTCTTTGGTCTATGTTTGATCCAGAGATGGTTTCTATCTATTGGGATTCCGCTGCTGGCAGCATTGTGATGGTTAATTTGTCCGGCTACGTTATTGTGGCGCTGGCTCTGATTTTATTGGGGCAGGGAAGTAGCGAGAATGTTTGGCCGTATTCCCCTTTATCATTGCTGGTCGCTTCTTTTGGTATTGCTAGCTTAGTGTATTCGTTTTCTCTTTCTGGGCACTCGATGAGCCAAGCTTGGTATTATCAAGTGATATTTTTCATTCACATCTTAATCGCTGCATGGTGGTTGGGATTGTTGTTTCCATTGTGGCTAACGGTGCGCCACGCAACAGTTGAAGAGTCCAATATAGTATTAGAGAACTTTGGTAAGCTGGCGGTTATTACCGTGTCGATTTTATTACTTTGTGGCGTCTGGATGAGCTATGAATTGACAGGATGGCAAGGTTTACTGTCATCAGACTATGGCTTTTGGTTGATGGTCAAGCTTGCTCTGGTTGCCGTTATTCTTGCGATGGCAGCGTATCATAAATTGTATCTTGTGCCGCTCATTTTAGAGCGTGGCAATGCGAATGTTATTCAAAAATCCATTTTAACCGAAAAAATTGTCGCGGCTGCGATCTTGGCGGTCACTGCCATGTTTACCACCTTTGTTGGGCTTCCAATGCATTGATTGGAGTTCTATTAATTTTCGTTGTTTTAGTTGGTGAAATGGTAGAGGAAGAGTCAGACAAGAGCCGATATTAACGCCTTTTTATTGATAAAACATTTATTTCATTAGGCAGTCTAATGGCGTGACAGCTTGGATTTAAGCTTTTTTACAAGAAATAAAGGATGAGCGGTGAGGCGAAAAATAAAAGCTTCACTCGCATCACCATTAATTTCAACAATATAAAAGAAAGGACAATACCATGATGAACGAAAGTATGTTTGGTAGCACAATGTGGGCAGGACACTGGTTATGGATGTTAGTGATTGCGACCTTAGTCGTTATACCTGTCTATAGAATATGCAAGCGAGCTGGATATTCTGGCTGGCTGGGACTGCTGATACTGGTCCCAATGGTCAATCTGATTTTGTTGTATTTCATTGCTTTTTCTGACTGGCCCGCGAGTAAAAAAGGAGCACAATATGAGTGAACACACGAATCATCATGAACATAAAAGCCATGGGGTGCATGACCCTGTGTGCAAAATGTCGGTAGATACTCGAACTGCAAAATATAGTAGTCAGCATGTCGATAAGACTTGGTATTTCTGTTCTTCTGGTTGTCAGTTGAAGTTCGATAATAATCCAGAGAAGTATCTCAACGAAGAAAATGAGCAAACAGAGCCGGTTGCGGCCGGAACCATGTTTACCTGTCCTATGCATCCAGAAGTCCGTCAACAAGGCCCCGGTGACTGCCCGATTTGTGGCATGTCGCTGGAACCTGAGGAAGTAAGCCTCGACGACGGCCCTTCAGTAGAGCTCGCCGACATGACTCGTCGATTCTGGATTGGTCTGGCTCTGGCACTTCCGGTTTTTTTGATCGAAATGGGAGGCCATCTCTTTAAGGTTGACCATATTGTGTCGCCACAAATATCCAATTGGATTCAGTTGGCTTTAGCTACTCCAGTGGTCGTTTGGTGTGGTGGACCATTCTTTGTACGCGGTTGGAAATCTGTACTTAATAGTAATCTTAATATGTTCACACTTATTGCCATCGGTACGGGTGTTTCTCTGTTGTACAGTTTTGTCGCAACCTTGACTCCGCAGATATTTCCTGACGCTTTTCACGCTGACGATGGCTCAGTCGCAGTGTATTTCGAGGCGGCCGCTGTCATTGTTGTGCTGGTGTTGTTGGGTCAGGTACTTGAACTTCGAGCTCGAGAAAAAACCTCTGGCGCTATCAAAGCTCTATTGGATCTAGCTCCGGCTACGGCAAGAAAACTGGACGATGACGGCAGTGAGTCTGATGTGGCGCTCGATCAAGTTAAGGTTGGCGATCGATTGCGAGTTAGACCTGGCGATAAGGTGCCTCTAGATGGCGAAGTGCTTGAAGGCCGTTCCAATGTTGATGAATCCATGGTCACTGGTGAACCCCTGGCAGTTAGTAAAAAGACTGGAGATCAAGTAGTTGGTGGTAGCATTAATCAGCAAGGCAGTTTTATTTTACGGGCTGACAAAGTAGGTCGTGACACAATGTTGTCCCAGATCGTCCAGATGGTTGCCAGTGCACAGCGAAGTCGTGCGCCTATTCAGGGAATGGCTGACAAAGTGGCTAGTTGGTTCGTTCCGGTGGTTCTGTTGGTCTCTATCATTGCATTCGGAGTCTGGTCTATCGTCGGTCCAACGCCACCCATGGCCTTTGGTCTGATCGCAGCTGTGAGTGTGCTGATTATTGCTTGTCCCTGTGCCTTGGGTCTGGCGACTCCTATGTCGATCATGGTCGGTGTTGGTCGTGGGGCTCAGATCGGTGTCTTGATCCGAGATGCTGAAGCATTGGAGCGGATGGAAAAAGTAGACACAGTGGTAGTGGATAAAACCGGGACCTTGACCGAAGGTAAGCCTCAGGTGACAAAACTGGCCTTGGCAAACGGTTTCAGCGATGAGGATTTGATGCGTTATTCCGGTAGTCTTGAAAAAGGCAGCGAGCATCCGTTAGCTCATGCCATTTTAGATAAAGCTAAGACCATGAATCTAACTCTGCCAGACGCCATAGATTTCGACTCACCGAACGGCAAAGGCGTTACCGGTGAAGTCGATGGAAAAAGGGTTCTGCTTGGTAATCGACTGTTAATGCAGTCAGAAAATGTTAATACTTCAACTTTTGAGGAAGAAGCTAACCAACTTCGAGAAGACGGTGCCACAGTAATCTTTGCCGCGGTTGACGGGAAGGTTTGTGGTTTGCTGGCAATTGCAGACCCTGTCAAGGATACCTCCAAAGCGGCAATAATCGCTCTGCAGAAGGAAGGAATTCGGGTGGTGATGCTGACTGGAGATAACCTTACTTCCGCTGAAGCCGTAGCCCGCAAGCTCCACATTGATGAAGTGAAAGCAGAAGTGTTGCCGGAAGATAAAGGTAAGGTTATTCAACAACTTAAGAATGAGGGGCGTGTTGTTGTTATGGCTGGAGATGGTGTAAATGATGCGTTAGCCTTGGTAACTGCTGATGTAGGTATTGCGATGGGCACAGGAACCGACGTGGCCATAGAAAGTGCGGGCATTACTTTGTTGCGTGGCGATCTGATGGGCATAGTGGAAGCGCGACGATTATCCCGAGCAACCATGCATAATATTCGGCAGAACCTGTTCTTTGCATTCATTTATAACATGGCAGGAGTACCGATTGCTGCAGGAGTACTTTATCCGTTTACAGGTATTCTCTTATCGCCTATTTTTGCCGCTGCAGCTATGTCGTTGTCCTCGGTGAGTGTCATACTAAATGCTTTAAGGCTGCGGGCGGTAAAATTATCAGATAGCCAAATTAATAGTAAATAGCTAATTTTGAAAGAGGTGAATATATGAAGGTAATAAATAAAAGCATTGCAGCTTCAATCTTAACGTTAGTCAGTGCAAGCGTGTTTGCACAACCTATAATAGATCTCTACAAGTCTCCGACATGTGGTTGTTGTGTTAAATGGGGTGAGCTAATGAAGGCAGAGGGATATACCGTTAATTATCATCACACAGAAGACTGGTCCTCTTTAAAGAAAGATACGGGTATGCCCATGCAACTACAATCGTGTCACACCGCTGTAATCGACGGTTACTTAATTGAAGGGCATGTGCCAGAACAAGATGTGGCACGTTTAATACTTGAGAAACCTGAAAATGTATCAGGGTTGGCTGTGCCTGGAATGCCAAGGTATTCTCCTGGCATGGCTGCAAAAGGTCAGCAATACAAAGGTTTTAATGTGGTTCAGTTTAGCCAACAAGGTACGATGACTGTCTATCAACAGTATTGATAAACGATAGATCCATCAAATCCAACAGGTTATCAAGCTGAAAGGAAAAAGCCGAGCTAGTAGCTCGGCTTTTTCCTTTATTCTTTTGAGCCTGATCCAGTAAGAACTTAGGGAGGAATTTTTACTGCTAGAGTTTGAGCGCCTCAATTGCGCTTGAGTTCACGATGTTAGCCAAAAGTGTATTGAGCTTGTTTTGCTTTTTATCATGGGATTGACTGGCCATCTTACCCAATAGTATTCCTTGGTTAAGACGGGCTTCTCTTAACATTGGTTCTACAACGTTTTTATCCCATATAAAGTTAGGCAAATTTTCTTGCTGCCATATCCACATAACACACCCTATGATTTGAATAACATGATTAATCTAATCATAATTTGATGTGAATGTTGTAGGCAATCACATTCTAGTCGTTGTGAAGAGTAATTAAATGGAAGTGGCTAAGGGGAAATTGAGAGTGAATAGGCTAGTTTCCAGAAAATTATTCTGTAAATTGGTCTACAAAATAATACATTATAGGTTATTTTTTGTAGACCTTTTGTGGTGATGGGAAGATTGTATTCTCACGAAAACTCACGTTTACTACGAATCAAAGTAACAAAAATGTCCAAAATCATGCTTTGATTCAAAGCAATCAAAACCATGTATTTATGGGTGTTTTTGCCTTTAAGGCATGAACTATTTGAAATGCTTTGATTCGAAGGGTAGAGGTCATGGGCCAAGATGGGATCAAAATGGGCCAAAATCCTAGTAAATAGAGCTTTCTTGCTTAAAGTTGCTTTGATTCAAAGGGGAGGTATTTACTAAGGCATTGAATATGTTATATAAAGTCGTTGCACACCATGTAGGGGAATATTCATCATAACCTTGAGATGGTAGAGGTCAACTCTAAACACTTAATGGGAGTGGTAGACCGCATCAACCTCAGCGGCCTTGGCAGCGTATTCTTCGCCGCTCAAGGTACAACGCCGCAATGGTCTATGAAACGAGAGCATTTATCATCAGCGTGTACGGCAAGGTGGAAAGACCTACCGAGAGTATGGAGAACTGATGTTTATAGTAACTGAACATTAAAAACTTGTAGAGAGAAATTATTGCAGTGTTAATTTAGGAAAAATTGTTAAGCGTGTTTATCAAGAGAATATTTTGATTTTCTATGGATGAATTACCACATAAAAGGTTTTATGCATTTGTTATCGACCGTGATTAGTTGACTTCAATTCAGGTATTTAGTTAAAGTAGATGAATCCAAGTTATCCTGATAGGGTTACCGAAAGACTTCTCAATCTTTCGAAACAAAAAGGCCGCAACTAAAGCGGCTTTTTTTATCTCTGCTTTTTATCATGGGATTGACTTGCCATCTTTTTGCAGGCCTCTGGTAATGCTGAGAGGTTTTTATTCCCACGAAAACTCACGTTTGCTTCGAATCAAAGTAACAAAAATGTCCAAAAGCATGCTTTGATTCAAAGCAATTGAAACCATGTATTTGAGGGTATTTTTGCCTTTAAAGCATGGGCTAATTTGAGATGCTTTAATTCGAAGAGTAGGGGGCATGGGCCAAGACGGTATCAAAATTAGCCAAAATCTTCTGTTATAGAGCTTTATTGCCTTATATTACTTTGATTCAAAGGATAAGGCGTCACTAAGGCTTTGAAAATAATAGATAAAGTAATAGTTCACCATTTACAGGAATATTCGTCATAACCATGATATGGTAGCGGTCAGCAGTTCAAATCCCCCTAGTCTTACCAGATTTTACTTACTACTTTTTTGTATCTGAAATTGGCCCATTTTGCCCCATGTTATTTAATATTGGTGAAAATTCTGCTCTTTACGCTATTTTTCTAATCAATATGTACATGTTGGCAGAACCAAATTTAGTGGAATTCGCAGAACGGCTGAACAAAGCAATTCCAGGCACTTACAACTACCAAAAAACAGAAGAGTTACTGAATAGTATAGACACTCCAAGCTCAACAAATGATGGTAACCAAGGCTTTTACATAGACAGCGTGTTACAACCAGAAATGGATTGGACTAGCTAAGCTATTTTCTAGTAGTAATGAGTTTAAGTTGGCATCTGCGTCTTTGAGTAAACTTATTGAAATATACAATGAGAAAGGCTGGGCCTTAAAACCTGAACATGAAGAGCTTGTTCAACAAACATGGTTTGATGCTTCGTGCATAAGTGATCTCGATTTTAAAGCTGAAATAAAATTCCTTGCTAATAAATCACTTCAATACGCGACTGAAAAGCTAGAAATGGTTACTGGCATTATTGATTCGCATCATCGCTCAGGTAAAGGCTTTAGCATTTATGTAGATTTAGGTAATAAGCTAAGCGCTAGAAAAGGTCTTTTTTATGGTAAAGGGTTACCAGATATTGGTAGTTGGGTTGAAGTTAAAGTCGCTTCAGACCAAGGAGAGTCTGATGTCTTAGAAGTGCATAAGATTGATTACCAAACTAGCGAAAAAGTTGTAGAAATTGAAGATGACTTAAAGCTTAACCCTAAAGGGTTTGGTTTTGTGAGTGATGCCTTTATTGCCCCATATTTATTAAATGGCCTAAATGATGGCGAGTTTATAAAAGCTATAAAAATATGGGATAATGATCCCAAAAAAGGAACTGCGAGTTGGCGAGTAATTAAAGTGATTAAGGGCTAATGATAATGAGCGAAAATTAAGATAATAAGTGCACCACTCATGGTTAAGTAGGTGGCGAGAGGTCAACCGCGAATTCAACTCCGAAGTCCACTACTCTCTAAATTGCGCTGAGCTTCGTAGTTCATCGAACTGGACTTCCTTGAGTTTGCTAGAGAGTAGAAACGTCTAAAAATTAGTAAGCTTTTTCAATAAAGCCACTACATGATACTCATGTAGTGGCTGTTGATGTTAAAGGCCAAGTAGCTTTTTCTCCCAAATTTGATATGGCAATTTATTGCTCAATTGATTTAATAGCTTCCCAGTCGTACTTATGTCATCACTTTGTTTTTCAACTTGGTGTATCAGTTCAACGACTAGTTGATTGTCGTTTAATTGAGCAAGCTGGCTGCATAGGTTCTGTAGTTCATAGATCGACAGTTGATGGTTGAAGCTTGTCAGTATGCTAATACACAATGACTGTTCAGATTTTGATTGAAAAAACAAAATCCGGTGTTTTAAAGTTAGTAAACAGGCTTCTCGGCTTATCTGTTGTACAGCATTCTTTCCTTGAATAACTGGTTTTATTAAAAGCCCAGTAACAGGCTCGTACCATGCCAAGTAAAAGAACTGACCATTCCGATAGCGCTTTATGGCTGCTTCGAGTTGCACATAGTCACCCACGAAGTGGTTAATAGCTAAAAAGTTACTTCCGAGTAATCGAAGTTCGAGAGAGTTTTGGTTTTGAACATCTTTAATCGTTGCAATGCGTACTGGCCATCCTGTGTCTGTGATCTTTACTTTCACGGATTCTAATAGATAGCAGCCTTTAAAGCGTTTGCAGGTTGTCGCCTCTGACAAATTTGGCTGAGCATCTAAGCTATGCATATTTCACCTCTAACTTATTTTGTAATAGTTTTTCGATTGCTGAGCCATCCATTCTTGTTAGGTTAGGGACGTAGCGAGAATATACTCGAAAAAGCATCGAAGTATTGGCATGGCCCATTTGGCGAGCAATCCATTCAGGTGATTCGCCAGCAGCCAGCCACAAAGTTGCCGCTGTGTGCCGGGTTTGATAAGGGCGTCGTTTTTCCAATCTTAGGCGTTTGAGAAGGGGATACCAGATACGCTGAGTCACATTGTTATGTTTAATTGCATCACCATGGCGGTTGCAAAATACGAATTTTCCAAAATGTTCTGAGTGCTTTTTCTGACGCATCAAAGCGTTATAAACTGGCGTACTCATATGAATATCACGAACAGAGGACTCTGTTTTGGTTATGTCTTCCTCACCTGCAACTATTGTCTCTCGAATTTTGATTACCTTATGATCAAAATCTACATACTTCCATTTCAGCCCATCAATTTCCCCAGTGCGCATACCTGTAAAAAATCGGATTAGGAAGTAATCACGGTAATCTATACGCATGGTATCGAGGATCAAATTTACTTCTTCGATGGTAAAGGGATTTGCATCTGTTTTTGGGCTTTTAAGTGGTTTGATACGAATGTATGGCGTGGTAAAGTTATATTCATCGGCGGCGTCCTCAAATATGCGCTTTAGAGGATTAATAATCTTATTAATGCGTGTGTTGGCTAGGCTTTCTTTTCCATTTCGACCCGGAACTTTGGCGAGTGAGGTTCGAAATTTAAGAATGTCGTTTCGAGTGATGTCGTCGACTTTCATTTTTCCAAAGAAAGGCAAATAGTGCTTAGTAACAATACTTTCAATATTAACTATGTGAGAGCGACGCCAAGCAACCTTATTTCGATCAATCCATCCTTCAATGAACTCTTCAAAAATTGTAACCTCTACCTGGTTTTGCTGGTGTTTCCAGTCTTCAGGCTGGTGGGTTTTTAATTCTAAATCATCAAAATTGTTAGCGGATTTACTATCTGGGAAATGAGCGCTGTAACGAAAGGTTCCAGCTATAATCTCAGACTCAATCTGAACTAATGTGCGTTCGAGCTTCTTACGGTTTGCGAGGGTGGGTTTCAGGGTAGTTTGTTCTCGACAACGTTTCCCCATGTAACGAAAGTCGAGATAAAGGGTGTTGGTTTCTTTACGAATATTGATACTAGCCATAATTATGCCTCCTCTGTATAAGCCATAGCTAAGTTGTCATCTTGAACCAGCATGTCTTCTTCAATTGCTTCCCAAATGAATAGAATTTTTCTTCTATTGAACGGGCGAATATAGTGGCGCCCTTCTAATAGGCATGAGTCCAATAGCTCATTTCGAATAGTGCGAGCTGTGTAATGTATTCTCTCTGATAACTGTTCTGTGCTAAGGTATGTGTTCATATCATTGTCCTTTTATTTAGTGATTCAACTATATTGTTAAATATGTTTAACAATATACACATACTAAAATGTAGGTTGATGTCTGTCAATGTCTTTTTGTTAAATATATTTAACGTTTGAGTGGTGGTGGGTTTGCTTAGGTTTAAAATTAAAGACTTAATTTCTAAAAAGTCGTTTGACGAAGATAGAAGAATTACAATTGGAGAAGTTGCTGAAGAGACTGGAGTGAGTAGGGTCACTCTCTCTAAAATGGCAAATCAGAAAGGCTATAATACAGTTACCGATAATTTGGATAAGCTTTGTATTTATTTCGAGTGTGATATTTCAAGTTTGGTTGAATTTATTCAGATAGAGCATGAATAGTTATATAAGATGTAAACACGTTCTTCTCATGAGAAAATTCACTTTTAATCTTCGGGGTTGACCATGCCGCATCTGAGAATAAATAAGCAGCCAATCCGAATACCTAAAAGCTTGGGATAATGCGAACAAGTCATTTCAATAAGAGATCACTTGATTTATCTAATTGAAAATACAAGAAATTTTATATCCACAACTGTTGAATAGCTGACTTATTCGCACCTTCCCTAAGCTAAATACAATAGTTTAGTATGTCGCAGGATGGGGTAGTCTACTAGCTCGTTGACCTTCATAAGCTGAAAGCCGTTGGCTCCCTATTTATTCAAGAAAAACGGCTTTTGCAACAAATTAAAATCAGTCTAGTTTGGTCACAGTGTCGTGTTCATAGAGTCGATAAAAACCCAGTTGGGCAATGTTATTGCCTCCATCAATTAATCCAAGCGAAAGCAAAGCCAGTTGATGTGCGCCTATTGCTGCTCCCGCTAACGACGCGTTATCCGGAGCCTGACTTAATTGAATGTTTATGTTTGGTAGAGCCTTGTTAAGTTGTGCGACAATGGCAAAATAACTTGTAGGATCAGCGGCAATTGGCCCACCTAATATCAACGTTTCGGGGTGTGTTATTTGGCACGTTAAACGAATTGCCTCATTTATTTCTTCAACCAGTTGCCTGTCTAAATTTCCCGATTTTAATAGGGCGTTATTGATTGTCATCCCCTGATAGCGGCTTTCCAATAAATGCTTACCGCTTTTTAGCGTTACATAGCCAATTTCTCCTGCCATGCCGTTGTCTCCTCGAATTAGAGTGCGCTCAAAAAACAGTCCGCAGCCAATGCCTCGTCCAAGAAATACGTAGATGAAGTTGTCCAATTGGGTCATCTCTCGTTCAGACAGAGTTGCCCAATTTACATCGTTGTCGATTACAACCGAACAATGAAATGCATTTTCAAGTTGCTGGATAAAATTGATGTCTTGGGCAACTGGAAACGGAGAGTTGGGCATTTTCACGACACTGCCATCTTTTGGATGAATAGGGTCGGCAACAGATAGGCCAATAGATAATAAAGGCGGTGTTGTATTTGTTATTACTCCTTTGATGGCGGACAGTAAATCCCTTGTATATTCGGCTGAAGTTCGTCCTTCAGAGTAGGTTAAGTGGCGTGACTGACATTCATTTCCTTGCAAGTCGGACAGTGTCAATTGTATGGAAACATCGTCGAGCACAATGGCGAGTGATGCACCACGTTGTTTGTTTATTTCGTACAACACCGATGGTCTTTTGGATGACTTGGTGTCCTTTTTGTGGCATTCGACAATCACTTGGCGTGCCAGAAGCCGTTGTGCTGACTCTGAAATGGTGGGCTTAGATATTCCTGTTTGACTAGCAATTGCGGCTCTGGACAGTACGCCTTGATGGCGAAGACAGTCAATAAAGGCGCGGTCGGTATTTATCGCTAAACTGCTAGGTTTATGTGCAATTGTCTTTGGCAATGAGGTTGTCCTTGATGTTGATAAAAAGATTTTACTTTACTTGAAGGTTACTCAAGGTTAATCTGATTTAACAAGTTAGGAAACTTTACTTATTTATTCTGAGGTTTGTCATGACAACAATAAAAAAGCTCCCATATTCCTCGCATAGCGTATTACCAAGTGATGTGCAGCAGTCCATACGAGAAATGAAAGTCAAATGGCGAGAGTCAATCGGAGATGTGCCTGCGTTGATGGCGAAAATTATGGCGGACTTAGAAAATGAGATTGAAGACATCGAACGCAGTCAGGCTCAAGGAAAGAGTGTTTGGCCAGAAATAACCTACGAACAAATTCATCGGCAAACGGTGCCAGAGTCAATAACAGCGTTGATCAAAAAACGGGGATGCGCTGTTATTCGAGGGCATTTTTCACCTGAACAAGCTAAGCAGTGGGACGAGGCTTTGGTGGAGTACGTAGAGATAAATGATTTCGACAACCAATATCGTGGCCCAGGCGATGATTTTTTTGGAACATTGAGTGCGTCGAGACCAGAGATTTTTCCCATTTATTGGTCACCTTCGCAAATGGAGGCTCGACAAAGTCCTCGCATGCATGAAGTGCAATGCTTTTTGAATGGCTTTTGGAAAGTTGAATCCGAAGGGCGGCGATGGTTCGATCCAGCGGTGAGCTATATTTACCCTGACCGTGTACGTCGCCGTTCACCGGGGACAACGTCAAATGGTCTTGGGCCTCATACCGATTCTGGAGCATTGGAACGTTGGTTATTGCCCGCTTATCAGCGGGTATTTCGTCACATTCTGGCTGGTCAATACGAATTGTATGACCCTTGGGATGCAGCGTATCGTCCTGATGTTAACGAGTACGAAGGGGGGACAACTAAGTGTTCTGCGTTCCGCACCTTTCAAGGTTGGACAGCATTGTGTGACATAAAACATGATCAAGGAGTTTTGTTTACCATTCCATTGCCTGCCGCGATGGCGTATTTACTGATACGCCCTTTGCTGGATGACGTAGCAGAAGATGAATTATGTGGTGTTTCGTCACATCGAGTTCTCCCTATTGATGAAAAATGGCACAGTTTACTGCTGCGCGCTAAAGCGTTAATTCCGGA
Organism: uncultured Marinomonas sp.; assembly: GCA_947493575.1. Taxonomy (GTDB): domain Bacteria; phylum Pseudomonadota; class Gammaproteobacteria; order Pseudomonadales; family Marinomonadaceae; genus Marinomonas. The sequence goes on along the minus strand of CANLRQ010000036.1, from coordinate 8,195 downwards.
TCTGACAGCGGGAGATTCAGTGTGGTGGCATTGTGACTTGATTCATGGTGTTGCCCCTGTCAAGGATCAACAAAATTGGGGGAATGTTATGTACATACCTGCAGCACCAGGTTGCGAAAAAAATCGTCGCTACGCTCAGCAGTGTGCGGAAAATTTTAAACAAGGGTATTCACCGGATGATTTTCCAGAAGAACATTACGAGGCGAATTGGCAAGGTCGTTTTCAATGGGGGGAGTTGAGTGAGTTCGGTAAAGAGGGTTTTGGGTATTAAATGAAAGCAGAGGTATGAATATTTATGATGTTATATCTTCCAGTAGCTTTAGTAGTTGTTTGCCTTTTGTTGTCAGTTTTATTCGTCGGTTGCGGCCTGTGTCTGCATACTCTACTAATCCTAGGCCATCATTAGAGCGATATTTACTACCTGAAGAAAGCTTTCGAAATTGTCCTAAAGCAAATTTATATTCAGCTGAGGTTGCATCGTCAGTAGAGGCTAGGTCGAGAACGGAAAGAGCCGCTTCTTTTTCCTTGGCTATTACTAGAAAGAAAATTATCTGATTTATACTAGTAATACCGAATTCTTGGGCTATATGCAGAGCTTTTATGAGTTCCTGGTGTTCATTCATTTCTATCTAGGCTCTTTCGCTTTATGAGTATTTGGATTGTCGATTGTAATAGTTTCCATTACAAAGGTTATTTCGTAAACCTATCAATTGAGCTTAACAAATATTCAAGTTATTCAACCGGCTAATATCAGCATAATCAATAGCCCTGATGGACTGCCTGCCCCTAACTCTGGGATATCCTGGCAGTTTGCCTAGAGCTGTTTCCCTAATTTTTCTCTTAGAGTTTGGGATTTATCTTTTTGCGAGAATTAACTTGGCTATTCGTACTCTCTAAACGTATACTGTATATATATACAGTATTTTGGTGAATTATGCGTGTAACATATTTAGGTGTATCTGAATCGTCGGAGTTTATCGCAGCAAATAGTCTGCGAATTCCGCTTTATGTTGATTCTGTGTCAGCTGGGTTTCCTTCTCCGGCGCAAGATTTTGTTGAGCGAACGCTGGACCTTAATGACTTTTGTGTCTCTCACCCTGCATCCACGTTCTATGTTCGTGCACAAGGTGACTCCATGATTGAAGCTGGTATCTTATCGGGTGATGTTCTGCTGGTAGATAAGTCATTAACCGCTCGTCATGGTGATATCGTAATTGCCTGTATTCATGGAGAAATGACAGTAAAGACCTTGGAGTTACAGCCGAATGTACTTCTTCGTCCTAGAAATCAGGCTTATAAAGCCATTGTGATAACAGAAGAGTCAGAGTTCGAGGTTTTTGGTGTAGTAACCAGTGTGATTCGTAAGTATGAGCGTGGCTGATGCAAACAGTTTTTGCTTTGGTGGATTGCAATAACTTCTATGCGAGTTGCGAGAAACTGTTCAGACCAGATTTAAAACATACGCCTGTTGTTGTGTTGTCGAATAACGACGGTTGCGTGGTGGCGCGTTCAAAGGAGGCAAAGGTGCTGGGACTGAAAATGGGCGTGCCGATGTTTCAAGTTAAAGATGAGATAAGGCAGCACGGTATTGTGTGTTTTTCGTCGAATTATGTTTTGTATGCGGATTTGTCGAATCGGGTGATGACGATACTAGAAGAAGAGGCGCCACGGGTTGAGGTGTATTCCATTGATGAAGCGTTTATGGATTTAACCGGCGTTGATCATGTAACGGATCTGCTGGCGTTTGGTAAAAAGGTGAAAGCGAAGGTCGATCAATGGACAGGTATTACGGTCGGTATTGGTATTGCACCAACTAAGACTTTGGCTAAGTTGGCCAACCATGCGGCGAAGAAGTATCCGGCAACCGGTTCGGTGGTGGATTTGATGGAACCTGATAGACAAAAGCGCTTGTTGTCTTTGGTGGAAGTGGGCGATGTGTGGGGAGTTGGTCGTCGAACTATGGCAAAGCTAAAGGCGAGGGGGATCCATACGGCGTTGGATCTTGCTAACGCGGATGCAAAGGCGATGCGGAGCGAGTTTTCTGTGGTGTTGGAGCGAACGATTCGTGAGTTAAATGGTGTGTCTTGTTTAGACCTGGAGTGCGTACGACCAACAAAGCAGCAGATTATTTGTAGTCGATCGTTTGGGCATAAGGTGACAGAAAAACAAGAACTAAGAGAAGCAATTGCTAAATACACAACCCGCGCGGCCGAGAAATTACGAGGGGAGAAACGCCTTTGCAGAGTCGTGAGTGTGTTTATACGTACCAGTCCACATGTTAAAAACGAACCTTTCTATTCAAAAACTTTATCAGTCGAACTGCCAAACCCAACGGACGACACTCGAGATTTATTGGAAGTCACCAACGTGATATTTAGAGGTATTTGGCGTGCTGGTTATCGATATATGAAAGCCGGTGTCATGTTGGCTGATTTCTACGAACATGGAGTATTTCAGCAAGACTTATTCCGAGTCGAAAATAATAAGGTTAATTCAAAAGCCTTAATGGCTGTAGTGGATCACATCAACCAAAGCGGCCTCGGCAATATCTTTTTCGCCTCGCAAGGTGTATCTCCGCAATGGTCCATGAAACGAGAACATCTATCGCCAGCTTATACGACGAAGTGGGGAGAGTTACCAAAGGTTTTTTGATTCAAGGTGTAGAAAATAGAAATCATCGATTAATTAAAAATTCAAACGACAGTGACTGAGAGGTGCTTCATGAACGATGAAGGTATCAAAGAAAATGCCAGTAATTTGCCAGCAGACAAGATAATAGCAGCGGTTGTATTGTGGCTAGATGAGCAATGTCCACAGGAGCGTTGGGACTTATCAGATGAACAGATGTGCGTTCTTCTAGGTGGTATTACGGTTTCAACTTGGAAGCAATGGAAAGAGATCGCACAGACTAATGACAGTCTTCAAGTAGACCAAGAAACTATTGATACACTGGCGATGCTGGTAAGTATATACAAGATGATTCACCTAAGTTCACCACCTGGATTTAAGTATGATTTTTTCAAAAGGTCAATAAATCATCCGACATTTAATGGCAAATCAGCTAGAGAATTTATGTTGGAAAACCCTTCACTTGACGATTTTCTCAAGGTAAGAAATCATTTTCGGAGTAAGGTTCTCATATAAAAATAACTTATCCTTAATTACGCTTTTCATGTTAGTTATACTTAACAAATATGTTGGGAGAGAAGTATGAGCACTAAACAAAAAAATCATACTGAAAAAAGTATTGATATTAATGATATCGAGAAAAATCTTGATCTCGTTATGAGTGAGTCTAAAGATGCCTCGGTTGCCGTATTGAAGAACGGCGATTCGGTATTTTACTGTGTTCCAGCTGACACCTATGCCGAAATCTTAGAGTTAGTTGAAGCATCTGAAATGAGAGAGTTGAATGAAAAGGTTCATCAAACGGGTTTAGGGCTGTTTGGTGATGAAGACAAATGGAAATCATGGATTAAAGCACCTGCATTAGCGCTAGATGGTAAGTCTCCAGAATCGATTATGTTTACCAACGAGGGAATAAATCGGGTAAGCGATCTTTTGGGCCAAATTAGCCACGGAATTGTTGTTTAAGTGAGCAGTGTTGTTGTCTGACTTAAAGGGTTGATATTTAGTTCTTAAATATTGACTAGACATCCGCTCAATCAATTTGTATCAAACCGCCCAATGTCTTCAACGATACCTTTTCGGTCTGTCATAAAGTTGGGGGCTGCTTTTGCCTAGAGCGGTTTGCTCCGCTTTCAGTGTGCCTCTTAAGTGCCTTTACGAGATCGAACAATAAAAGGTAGCTCTAATTCATTGTGTTAGTCGATTAAAGCTTCAGCGAGTTCGTAATCCACATTGAGGAATAGTTCATCTGCGTGAGCAGTGTAAGAGTCTAGCCCTTCGAGTAGTTCTGCTTCACTTAGTCGATTGTCATTTACTTGGCTTTTCGCTTGCTTAATCATAATTCTGTTTCCCTCGGCACAGACCTTGATATTTGACCAACCATTTTTAGCCGCCATATCACGGATCACACCAACTATTTCTGCTTGAGCCTTTAGGCTCTCGTTTGCAGCCACCACTTCAAATATGTTTGAAAACTTGATCGAGTTCATAATGTACTACCTTAAAATATTATTGATTTGCAGTATAGCTTAGATCTGTCTGGGATGTTGATAGCAGTCGAAAGTCGGCTTTATCAGAGTTCTCTAATTTTCTAAACCCTGTTGTTGTAGAGGACATAGTTTTATGGTCAAAGTATTAGGTTGGTATATATGTGCCAAAAATCAGCTTTTCCCTTATAAAAATCTGTATAAATCAATTATACATGCAGTTTTTAGGAGGCGGGGATATGTTGTTGTATGCTGCTCATATAGAGGAAAGTAGCCAATTATAAGAAAAAATATAAATAACTATAGACATAGGGAATCATTGCTGTATCATCTGCGCCCGTTGTCGAGCGAAGATCATCTAGTTCGTAAAAATCTTGTTGTTCTCGCAAAGTAATTTTGTGACCATTTTTTTTCAAAAATTGGTTTAATGAAGCTTTGCGAAAGCATTAAACTTTTATTTTTATTCAATAAATTTTTTACTAAGCTATTGATTTTTAAAGAGAGTTGGTTAGAATCGTCATCGTGGTTAGTTGAAGTAAGTTAAAGTTCTTTTGATTTATCGCCCTTACAAGGCGAATGTCGGGAGTTCGAACCTCTCCACACCCACCATCTACAGCGATGTAAAAGCTGCGTCGTCAGACGAAAAATTGATAAATGGAGCGGTAGTTCAGTTGGTTAGAATACCTGCCTGTCACGCAGGGGGTCGCGGGTTCGAGTCCCGTCCGTTCCGCCACTTATCTTACTAAACTTATTTGAGTGAAGTAGATAATCTAGCAAACTGCTTGAATGCGAAAGTAAACAAATGGGTGTGTAGCTCAGTTGGGAGAGCGTCGCCCTTACAAGGCGAATGTCGGGAGTTCGAACCTCTCCACACCCACCATTCTTTTTTCCTTCCTGCATCTTTATTTTATAAATGCAAAAAAATCTGCTTTTTGTATCTACTTCTATTTTTTCCTTCTTTAAATATCACATAATCGCTTGTTTTATTGTCACTCATTAGTCTTGTTTTAATTAACCCTTTCTAGAACTTATCCTTCATATAGCATCCTCGAATTCCTGGCTGTAAGTTGGTTCATGTCACCTCATTTCCGTGTCTTATTGTTAAATTTTTCTTGGTTATTTGTGGTGTTTGAAATTATACTGTATATATATACAGTATTTGGTGTTGATCATGCGTGTAACTTATCTTGGTGTGTCTGAGTCGGTGTCTTTTATCGCGGCTAACAGTGTTCGAGTCCCTTTGTATCTGGATTCAGTATCGGCGGGTTTTCCTTCCCCTGCACAAGACTTTGTCGAAAAATCATTAGATTTAAATGAGTTTTGTGTGGCTCACCCTAATGCATCTTTTTATGTACGCGCCCAAGGGGATTCTATGATTGAAGTCGGGATTTATTCTGGCGATGTATTGATTGTAGACAAATCACTGACAGCGCGTCATGGGGATATAGTCATTGCCTGTATTCATGGGGAAATGACGGTGAAGATGTTGGAATTAAACCCCAATGTTGTACTACGTCCGAAGAATAGGGCTTATAAAGCGATTCCTATAACCGAAGAATCAGAGTTGGAGATTTTTGGTGTGGTAACGGGTGTAGTGCGTCGGTATGAGCGTGCTTGATGAAGCCAGCCTTTGCATTAGTTGATTGCAATAATTTCTATGCAAGTTGTGAAAAACTATTTAGACCCGATTTAAAACATACCCCTGTCGTGGTGTTGTCGAATAACGACGGTTGCATTGTTGCGCGTTCGAAAGAAGTAAAGGCGCTAGGGGTTAAAATGGGCGTGCCTATGTTTCAAGTGCAAGAAGAAATAATAAAGCATGGAATTGTCTGCTTCTCATCAAATTACGCGCTTTATGCAGATCTATCGAATCGAGTGATGGCCATTTTAGAGGAGGACGCCCCTAGACTAGAAGTGTATTCCATAGATGAAGCGTTTATGGATTTAAGCGGGTTAGATCCTCTAATGGATTTGCAAACTTTTGGTAAACAGATAAAGCGTAAGGTCGATAAGTGGACGGGCATAACGGTCGGTGTTGGCATTGCGCCAACGAAAACGCTTGCTAAGTTGGCGAATCATGCTGCGAAAAAATATCCTGCTACTGGGTCTGTTGTGAACTTAATGAACCCGGATCGTCAAAAGCGTCTTCTTGCTTTATTAGATGTGAGTGATGTGTGGGGTGTTGGCCGCCGGATGACTTCAAAATTAAAGGAGAAGGGAATCAATACCGCGTTAGATCTGGCGAATGCAAACCCCAAGGCCATTCGAAGCGAGTTTTCTGTGGTGCTAGAACGCACGGTTCGTGAATTGAATGGCATATCGTGTTTGGATTTAGAATGCATAAGGCCAACAAAGCAACAGATTATTTGCAGCCGTTCGTTTGGCCATAAAGTCACAGACAAGCAGCAACTACGTGAAGCCATTGCGAAGTACATGACACGCGCAGCAGAAAAACTACGAGGAGAAAAACGCCTTTGCCGCGTGGTGAATGTATTTATTCGAACCAGCCCTTTCATGCCAAACGAACCGCGATACGCCAAATCCCTCTCTGCTGAGCTACCGTATCCAACCGCTGACACAAGAGATTTATTAGACGTCGCAGATGCGTTGTTTCATCATATTTATCGTGCAGGCTTTCGCTACGCCAAAGGAGGTGTGATGTTGTCAGACTTTTATGAGCATAACGCGTTTCAACAGGATTTATTTCAAGCAGATAATAAAAAGGTCAATAGCAAATCTTTAATGAAGATAGTTGACCGCATCAACAGAAGTAACCATGGAAAAATCTTCTTTGCTGCAGAAGGTGTATCTCCTAAATGGACAATGAAACGTGAACACCTTTCACCAGCTTATACAACCAAATGGGCAGACTTACCAAAGGTGTATTAGTCGATAATCCAAAAAGTTGAATAGAAAGCTAGAAGATATGAATAAGTACGTCTATGCAGGGATAAGTAATGCTCCAATAGCATATAACAAGTGAATTTCTAGATAATTGCGTGAGAGGTTTACAATTATTTTTTGTGAGAATTATAAAAATAGACGAAATCAACTAGTCCACTTTATCTTGAATATCTAATAATTTAATTATTCATTTTCAATGACTCTAATGAGGGCAAAACAGCACTAATCATTTATCTCAGGTTCTGCATTTTTTAGTATTTATATTCCATTTAAATACATACGAGATTGATGATGACGACTCTTCACACAACGATACAGCCTAAACCGTGGATTCATAGCCTCAAAGTTTTTTTAGTGCTTTTATTGGCTTACTCTATCGTCGCAACCTGGTTACTGGAAGATATTCTTAACAATCCATTAATTGACCACTCATTATTTCGACTGTCTACGTCTGTTACAACTTTAACGTTAATATCATTGGTAGTTGTTAATTACATCCAAAACTACAGCGTCAGTACAAAAACTCAACTCAGAGACCATCGATTTTATGCAGGTGCTCATTTACTTGTTGTTTTGATGAGTAGCTCCCTTAGCTATCTTGGAATTTCAGCAATTATAAAGGGTCTCAACTGGTATATTCCTCTAATTGGCGCCATTTTAGTATTTATCATCCTGCTTGAAAGCCCTAAGCATTTCAAAAGTAAGCTCTCCTTTGGAAAGAAAATCACTAATTTAGTGCTGCTTATTTCAGCATTATTCATTTCATTCATTAGTAATACAGCCGCTATCTTTCCTTTATTAGGATACCCTAAAGTTGTGGATCATCAGACTTTACAGGCAGTAATGAACTTTGATTCAGAAACAAGTGAGCTATTGCACAGTTAGCGTTCATTCTAGGGAGTCATTGACACCTATAAAGAGACTCTATTTGAAGCTGAAGGGGCTTTGGTGACCGCTTTTGAATTCTATTTTGAAGACGAGCGTTTGGTACCATTACCTTCTAAAATAACCGGTGAATCAGTAAGTATTCCTTTAAGTGTGTGGAGTAAAGTGCTCTTACTAAACGCGATGGTTGAAGAAAATGTTTCTCAATCAGAGTTAGCTAAACGTATTGGTAAAAAGAAGCAAGAAATGCAACGTATTATAAATCTTGGGCATAATACGAAAATTGATACT
>CANLRQ010000035.1 GCA_947493575.1 uncultured Marinomonas sp. | reverse complement strand
ACACTCATTAGAAACAACAACCTGGTTGTCTGGACGAGTACTATTGATCCTCTTTACGGCAACGGCATTTGGACGAATCCTTGTAGAGCACCAAATCCCTGCCATTATCGCTGACTCTATGCTGAGTGTGACAGATAACCTTTATGTCATTTGGTTATTGGTCATCGCTTTCCTATTGTTTGTTGGTATGTTTATGGAGACGCTTGCAGCCATCATGATATTAACGCCTGTTTTGTTGCCAGTGACTTACTCTTTGGGTATTGATCCTGTGCATTTTGGTATTGTCATGGTGTGTAGTTTGTCGATTGGTTTCTCAACCCCACCGCTTGGTGAAAATTTATTCGTGGCATCAGGTATATCAAAAACACCTTTAGAAGAAGTGACAGCGAAGGCGTTACCTTTCGCTTGCGTCTCGACTATTGCTGTTATTGTTATTGCTTATACGCCAAGTATTTCGCTCACTCTGCCACGGCTATTAGGCTATTAACCATTAATTTAATTGTTGGTGTCGTGATCTACTTATTTAGAAGTGAATCACGACACAGAACGTATGTGGATAAATATTTATGATGTCGTTTAACCGAATTCTTTACAGTACTGACCTTTCTAAAGGCTCAGAAGAAGCCTTTCAACAGGCGGCCTTTTTAGCCAAAAAAACAGGTGCGGATATACATATTTTACATGTTGTTGAGAAGTTATCTAATGATGCAAAAATGACTTTGAATACTTATGTTATGGATTCTAATCAACGGGCTGAAATGTTGCTTGCTCGAAAGAGTCATGCAGAACAGAAGCTTAAATTTAAGCAAGATAGGTTTTGGGAATCGGTTAATGACGAAGATAAAGAAATACGTAAGCAAATAAAGTCAATTAATGTTGTTGAGTCTTATCCAATGGAAGAAATTTTAACAAGGTCTAAAGCCCTTGATGTGGACTTAATCGTGATGGGAACTCATGAAAAAGGTTTTAAACATACTTTTCTTGGCAGTGTGGTCAAAAATGTTTTAAACCATTCAACGATTCCCGTGATGGTTGTACCAACGAATGTGGAAAGCGTTAAAGCTAGATAACGGGAGGGGAGAATAATAGGAAACTTTTGTGCTTTAGAATAATGCTTTAGAAGGCCATCCAAGGCTTGATTAAATAATTTAGAAAGAAATTTAAATAGGAGTAATATGACTATTGAAAGAATTGAGTCAACAGAAAGAATGAGTCGCATTGTGAAACATAATGGTACGGTTTATCTCTGTGGTCAAACTGCCGCGAGTGACCCAAGTTGGGACATTCAAGAACAGACAAAGCGTTGTTTAGAAAAAGTAGAAACTTTGCTCTCTCAAGCCGGTAGCTCCGTAAATCAATTGCTTTCTGTTACTATCTATATTCGTGATATGAAAGACTTCGCTGCTATGAACGAAGTGTGGGATGCGTGGATTGCAGATGTTGAAAAGCCTGCAAGAGCATGTGTTGAAGCGCGTATGGCTCGCCCTGATATCTTGGTTGAGCTGTCTGTAACAGCAGCATATTAGTTGTTGATGTTGAGGCCTTTACACGACTGCTACGCTTGCTAACACGTTGTTAAAAATACACTCAAAATGCTCGTTTATAACTTATAAACTCCGCTTTTTGGCCTGTTTTCCCCTCGTCTTATCATCGCTCATGACTTTCTGTAAAGGTCTCATTATTAATTACTTCCTTTAAGCTCTCTTTAAGAGATTGAAGGAAGTGTTTTTTTGAAGAGAATGAATGAGTGTTTTCCGATTCTTTCCCTAGTGCAACATCGCATAAAAGCTGGTGCTGAGTTTTTGATAAACTGAGCTTCCCCATCTTCATCAAATGAAAAATAAAGCGGGTTAATTGCGGCTGAATACTGGAGAAAGGTCGATGCTTTTCTACAAAGAGCAAAATATCTTGCTTGTCTTTTGTTATCCGCGGGTAGTCTGTACCCTGATTGTGCCCTAGAGTCATTTTTGACATTGCCATAACGAGCTGGGAAGAAAGAGGTTGTTTGTTTAATAGGCTCGTTACGTAAAAATTAGTGTGAAAGTTTTCGTGCCATTCAATCGTTTGTTGATGCGCTTTTTGTGTCAGTCCTTTTACCATCATCACAGAATAGCTACCGCTGGCTTGATCCTTTGAAGTACCTAGACGCACTGTATGAAACCCATTTTTTTGCCAAAAAACAATCAACTCTGATTGAGCTGAAAAGCTGCTACAGAGGAAGTCAATATTTTGAGCTTTAGCGGACGTTTCAATGTCTGATAAAAGCTGGGTGGCTGCCCCTTGCCTTTGATGTATTAGATCCGTTGCAATGCGGCTGATTCTCCAATAACTGAACTGGGCAGCAGAAAGCCAACCCTCATGTGCAACTAATGATTGAGGCAGTAAATGACCTCTAGGTCTTCTCACTCCTTCTAGAATTGGTTGAATTAATGTTTCATGAATAGGCCCTTCTTGCGTTACAACGGCGATAGAAAACAATTTGGATGAGTCAAAATGAAACCAAGTTGTTACACTTGGGTCATCCATTATCCACCTTAAATCGTTAGGTGAAGTTTGATAGTGTGCGCTTACTAATAGTCGAAATCCTGAATTTAATAATTCGCTGTTATCTAACCATTTGGAGCCTTTGACTGAAATGCTTTGACTTTTGGGGTACGTTATTTCTGAGGCTGAGTGATTCTTTTGATAAAGGAATAACAGCTCATCAATCCATTTTTCAAGCGGATCGTTACTCTTCCAACGAATCGGGATGTCTAAAGTGCATTCAAGTAAGGGCGTATTTGCGTGCTTTATGGAATTTAAAAAACGAATGCCAAACCCTCTCCCTCCTATTTCGTAACCATGATCGGTGGAAGAAAAGACAACTCGTGAATAGGTATTTAATAAGTTTTCAAGCACTGGAATAGGAAAGGCAGCGGCTTCATCAACAATTAAACAATCAAGTTCTAAAGGCGATAAAATCAGTTGATCCATTGGGTAAAAAGGTAAAGATTCCTCCCTATGATTATATTGATCACAATGTAGGTTGAGCGTTTTAATTGCATCTTTTCTCGGAGCCGTAACAGCAACTTTCCATTCTTGAGAGATTAATTCCGCTGCCATTATGCCTAACAGGGTCGATTTACCACGGCCTCTGTGAGCAGTTATTACAGTAACGGCTCTTTTGTGTTTAATAAGGTGCTCTTTTGTAGCGTCTAATGTGTGCTGCTGTTGATCTGTAAGGTGAATGTTTGCATCAGGGCTACGTGGAATTTGAGGCAGAGGAGGTAGTAGGGTATTGCTGGTGAGATGTATGACAGAGACGATAGGTTCATGCTCTGTATCAGCTACAACGTCAAGACTGTTACTTTCTGTAGATCGATGGAATGTCATTAATTGCTGCAAAAAGTAATGTTTAAAATGTGATGTTGCAGACTCTATAGTAAGTGGCCAAGGTAAATATTTTGCGAGTTCTTGATCTGGAGAGTTTAGCCACTCGGAGAAATCAGACATACCTATGGCAAACAGACCTCCACCCTTTACTGTTCCAGAAGCAATAGCAAGTCCGTTGGTGCATAAACCATTTTCTACATCAAATAAAATGGCTTCATTGGTTTGGCCAAGCATTAATGGCAATTTTTTAAAGGGATAATAGGTTAGCGGATCTGCTTCATTCAGCTTATTGTCATAGAAGGGGAGGGAATGAGTACTGGTAATAATAGGCGAGCGTAAATGAGAACTGAGTGTTTTAAACGCGGTTAAGCGCTTTTCAGTTGAGCCTATTAATAGATAAAAGTAGCGATGTTGTTGTACTGATTGCATAAAGTCTCCTAATCAAGGTTGATAATACCCTGATTAGGAGATTGCTCTAAAGAAGATTTTTAATTCTCGAGACCTTTGCACGACTATTACACTTGCTAATTTATACGTTCGATGTGAAAACTTTGTTAACGATGCTGGTTCATTAGGGCTTTTTCTAAAACAATGCGTGATCGGCTTATGTGTCGTCTCATAAGCAATTCTGCTAAATCTGCTTCTTTGTTAGCAATGGCATCTAAAATACTTCTATGTTCTTTTAATGCTTGTACTGGATCGGGTCTTGAGTCAGCAGTTTGTTGCCTATACATGCGAACCAAAGAATACAGCTCATCAATGAGTAAGGTGATTAATTTGGGGTTACGACTGGCTTTAATGATTCTATTATGAAAATCGTAGTTACCATCTTGTTGTATGTAATGCTCCCCATTATTTTGGGTGAGATAGTCTTCATGTTTATCTAATAAATTGTATAAGTCACTTAGCTCTTGGTCGGATATATTTTCTACTGCCAGCCTTGCCGCCATTCCCTCTAAAGATTCTCTGACGGAAAATGTATGAATCATATCTTCTGTATTAAGCTCGACCACACGTGCACCAATATTTGCTGCTCTTGTTACCAACCCTAACCCTTCAAGAGTAACAATCGCTTCTCTGAGTGGGCCTCTAGATACTCCGTATCTTTGTGCTAACTCCGTTTCAGAGACTTTACTGCCTTGTTTTAATTCTCCTTGGATTATAGAGTTGCTTAGGTAAGTAACGAGTTCTTCAGAAATCGTTTGAGTCTTGTTTTTTTTTGATGCTGACATAAGGGTCTCGCAAGCGATAAATGGCGCGTTATGGTAAAAGATAATTTACTGTTTTTTATTTGATTTTCATAGATTAGAGCTGAGTATTTCTGCGATGATTCGTTGCGCAAAAAAGCCTAAAATACAGAATGAGGAGTGGATAGGATGAAAAAGATCAAAAATGAAGCTATATTTGTAAAGAAAGCAATTCAAGTAGGGGAAAATTACGCGACTAAGAGGGGCTATTCTTCTTTTACCCCGACAATGTCTGCAAATCAGAAAGTAGAAGTCTTATATCGTTTATTGGTTCTAGATAAACTTATCGTTCCTGTACCACCAGATAAAGAAGATTTACAGAGTATGAAGCATAAGTTAGCATTGTGGATCCAAAAAGTATTGCCAGCCGATGACCCTATATTTAATGAATAAAAATAACTATATTGTATTAACTGTCTTTTTCATAGTGAGCATCTCGTTTGATGCTCAGGCTAGGAATGAGTTTGCGATTAAGCCTATTTCCTACCCAAATATTTTGAAAAACTACGAAAAAATAATGCTTGGGAAAGCCCTGTTCGATGACACGATTTTATTCGACAATGGAAAAAGCTGTTCAGGCTGCCATCAGTTTTCTCAAAGTGGTACATTTCCTTCATCGTTAGGCCATCCAAGTCAACAAAGGCCAATTAATGTCCCAACTGTTTTTAACACGGGGCTAAATTTTAGATGGCATTGGGACGGTTTATATAATTCTCTTGATGAACATTTAAATAGAACAATAAAAGTTGAGTCATCAAGCCCTAATCAGGCTTGGAAAACAGTATTAATACGAATAGAGCAAGATAGCGTATACCAAAAAAAGTTTGACTCGATTTATGGTGAAGTTAACAGAAAAAATGTCATTGATGCTATTGTTGAATATGAAAAAGCACTTGTGACACCATCACCTTTTGATGACTATCTAAAAGGTCGAGGAAAGCTGAATGAAAGAGCGATAAGAGGATTTGAAAAATTCCAGCAATTTGGTTGCATTTCATGTCATCAAGGAAAGAATATCGGTGGTAATTTAATCGCACCAATTGGAGTGATAAACGACTTCTTTGAACAGAAGAGTGAATTAAAAGAAATTGATTATGGCTATTATAATGTTACAGGGCTAGAACGTCATAAATTCCATTTTAAAGTTCCATCATTGAGGAATGTTGCAAAAACAGCGCCATATTTTCATGATGGCTCTATTGCAACATTAGATGGAGCAGTAAGAACCATGGGGCTTTATCAATTAGGTCTGTTATTAGAAGATGAAGATGTGATTGATTTAGTTAGCTTTCTTGAAAGTTTATCTGGAACCCCTTTACCTGAGTTAATGGACTAACTGTATGATAAAAAAGATTTTATTGTTTTTCTTTTTTCTATTTTCATTGTTATTCATCGTGAGAGATATTTTTATTGATGAGTCGAGTGATCACTCTGATTTGATTGCTGCTATTTCAAACTTGGAAGCAATCAATGAAAATTTAAACTATAAAATCTTATACAATCAATCGTTTTATCATGATAATTTTGATCCAATTAGCCTTAAAGTGAATGATTTTAATAGGATCTTAATTGAGTTGGAAAGCAGTATTAAAGAAACGTACGAAGAAAGTGACGATGAAACACTTTCTATTATTTATGAGTTAAAAGAAAGGTTTTTAAATAAGGAAGTATTAATTGGTGATTTGTCTTCAACTTTAGCCATTATTAAATCATCGATTAACTTTTTAGCGTTGAACTTTGAGGAAGTAGGTGAAGATCTGCTGAAATTAGCAGACGAAAAACCTGAGTTGAGAGCTGAAATTTATCAATATCAACGTGACTTAGAAAAGTTTTGGTCAAATGAGTTGCTTGAAATAGCGACAAGAAAAGGCATTAGCTTTGGAAACCTCTCTTTCCCACAATGCGCTAGTTGCAGCTTTGAATTGGAGAGTGATCTTAAAAAACTCGTGCGTTATCTTGAAGTGTTAAATAAATATACTGGCCTCCAACAAGAATATAGCGAACGTTTAAAAAGAACCAATGTGGAAATTTCAATTAAGACATTATTCTATCGTGCTGAAGGTTTAATTGACGAAGTAGAAGAAAGAGATGCACAACAAAAAATTATTATTGTCACTATAATAATAATTTTATTTTTGACTGTATGTTTTGTTTTTTATTTTGTTGAAACCAGTCGAAAAAACTTGCGCCTTAGTAAAACAGATTTGTTAACTGGATTTGGGAATAGGAATAAATTAACAAATTACTTTACTCTTTTAACAAACAAAAAAGGAAATTCTTCGGGTTCTTTTGGTCTGCTGTTTATTGACTTGGATGGGTTTAAACAAGTTAATGATATTCTCGGCCATTCTTATGGGGATGAGGTTCTAAAAACGATTGCTACAAAATTATCCCTTCAATTAGCAAATGATCAGGAATTGATTCGCTTTGGAGGTGATGAATTCATCATTATAATGCCAAATGTAACGGAAGATGCTTTAAGGCTGTTTGGCAATAAGCTTGCACAGAATAGCCATGAGTCCCTGCAAAAGGATTTAGTTGTGTCCCTCTCTATAGGTGGTGTTTTATACCCTCAACATGGAGAAACACTAGATGAGCTACTTATTTTAGCTGATAAGGCCATGTATAAAGCCAAAGGAATGGGAAAAGCTCAATTCCATATGTGTTCCTAGGTAAGGTGCGAATAACTCCTCTTGCCTCAGTAGGCTTATGCATACCTTCCCTAGATGATCTTTCTTTTATTGATCTTTTTAGTCTTAATCATTTCTACCATTGAGTGAAGTTCAGGCTCAGAGTACAATGTTTGCCTATTTTGAAGGCAGAACCCCTGTCTATTACGTATTAACTGAATAATTGCTTTTAAGGTGTCTATACATGCCAGCTAAAACAATGGATGAACTCGTCTCTCTTTGTAAACGTCGTGGATTTATTTTTCAAGGCAGTGAAATTTATGGTGGCATGCAAGGGGCTTACGATTACGGTCCATTGGGTGTTGAGCTCAAGAATAATGTAAAAGCAGCATGGTGGCGTGCCATGGTGTATGAGCGTGATGATGTAGAAGGTCTTGACGCTGCTATTGTCCAAAACAAGTTGGTATACAAATATTCTGGACACGAAGATACTTTTACAGACCCTATGGTGGATTGTCACGAATGTAAATCTCGTATGCGTGCAGACCATATGAAAGACATCAAAGTATGTGATAACTGTGGTTCTAGTAATGTGACTGAGCCACGTGATTTTAATTTGATGTTCAAGACTAATGTTGGCCCTATGGTAAATGACGAGTCTTATACATATCTTCGTCCAGAAACTGCTCAAGGTATTTTTACGAACTTTAAAAATGTGGTTGATTCTACTTCACGTTCATTGCCTTTCGGTATTGCTCAAATGGGTAAGTCTTTTCGCAATGAGATTACGCCACGTAACTTTATTTTCCGTGTGCGCGAATTTGAACAGATGGAATTGGAATTTTTCTGCAAGCCTGGTGAAGATGAAAAATGGCATGACACTTGGGTCAAACTGCGTAAACAATGGTGGTTAGATCAAGGGTTAGCAGAAGAAAATATTGAGTTTGAATATGTGACTGGTGATGACTTAGCTCATTATTCAAAATCAACGGTCGATATTTTATACAAATTCCCTCATGGCTTTGAAGAATTAGAAGGTGTTGCGAATCGAACAGATTACGACCTAGGTTCTCATACTAAGGCTCAGGAAGAATTTGGTCTATCTGCTAAGGTTAAGAAGAATGAACATTCCACTGCGAAGCTAGCAGTACGTGATCTTGCAGAAAACAAATGGGAAGTACCTTTCTGCATTGAGCCTTCTGCTGGATTAGATCGTGGTGTTCTTGCGGTAATGACGGAAGCTTATACGGAAGAAAAACTTGAAAACGGAACGTCACGTATCGTGTTGAAGTTTAAACCTCATCTTGCTCCTATAAAAGTGGCGATTATGCCTCTTAAGAAGAATAAGCCTGAAATCGTTGCTTTGGCTAAAGAGTTGAAAAATAAGCTACAAAAATTGGGCTTAGGTCGTATTTTGTATGAAAACACGGGTAATGTAGGTAAAGGCTATCGTCGCCATGATGAAGTTGGAACACCTATCTGTGTGACAGTTGACTTTGATTCAATTGAGAAGGAAGGTGCTCCTGTAACTGTTCGTGATCGTGACACTATGGAACAAATTACGATTCCTGCGGCAGATCTACCAGCATATGTAATTAATTATTTTATTAATTAATCTGGCTTCTTATTACTATTTATAAGAACTTTGCATTTGAAAACGGTCAATTCTTAATGAGTTGGCCGTTTTTTTATGCCCAAATATTAGGGAAGGTGCGAACAAGTCCTCTTGCCTCATTAGGTGGATAAAAGCCTGCTATTCGAGGCGAGTATCGAATGCTTAAACTACAATATTTAGACAACCTACTTTGAATTAAAATACTATTATGAAATAGGAGTACTACATGCAAAATAATAAAATCAATTACGTTGAGTTACCCGCTTCTAATTTAGCTGCAAGTAAGTTGTTTTTTCAAAAAACATTTGGATGGGGGTTTGTTGATTATGGGCCTGAATACAGTGCTTTTGAAAATGCTGGTTTAGATGGTGGTTTTTTTGCGTCTGAAAAATCGGTTAGTACAGAGAATGGCAGTGCGCTTGTTGTACTTTATAGTAATGATTTGGAAGCGATTAAAGCATTAGTAGTAGATAACGGTGGTGTAATTGTGCAGGATATTTTTGCTTTCCCCGGTGGTAGAAGGTTCCATTTTTCTGATCCGAGTAATAATGAATTTGCTATATGGTCGGATAAATAGAATCGACATGAGTATTAAAAGCCTAAAAAATGGCTTTTAATACTCATGAATTCCATGAAGGGTTTTAATTATTATGAGATAGAACCATTAATTGTTTTTGCCAATAAGTCTTGGCTAAGCTCTCCAATATAGAAACCTTCTTCATCGACAACTGGCAATGCATAAGATGAAACGAGTGCATGGGGTAAAGCCGTTTCAAGAGACATATTAGCCGTGATTGTTGATGTGTTAACGATGTCTTCTGGAAGTACATCTCCATCCGCTCGTGTTGTAAGAGCACTAGTTAATCGGCTAGCGGTAAGTACTCCTTGAAAGCCTTCATTCGTTTGATAAAAACCATAATGATGATTACCGCTTGGTGAAGAAAGCTGCTCCAGCGCATTCTTTAAATTACTGTCAGTAATAAGGGGTACTGTATGTTTCATGATGGTTTTAACAGGCACTGCACGAGCTTTATTTACATCCTTAACAAAGGCTCTAACGTAATCGTCGGCAGGGTTAAGTAAAATATCAACAGGGGCTCCAATTTGAACAAGCTCACCATCTTTAAGAATAGCTATACGGTCACCAATTCTCAATGCTTCATCTAAATCATGAGTGATGAAGATAATGGTTTTTTGTAATTCGTTTTGCAGCTGAATTAACTGATCTTGCATCTCGCTTCGAATGAGAGGGTCTAACGCTGAGAATGCTTCATCCATTAGCAGAATTTCTGCATTGGTACATAAAGCACGAGCTAAACCAACCCTTTGTTGTTGTCCACCTGAGAGCTGAGAAGGATATTGCTCTTCATAGCCACCTAGACCAACCGTGTCTAGCCATTGAGTAGCCGATTGATATCTTTCCCCTTTATCAATGCCTTGAATAGACAAACCATAAGAGACATTATCGAGGACATTGCGGTGTGGCATTAAGCCGAAATTTTGAAACACCATGGACATCTTATGACGTCTAAATTCGGTTAATTCTTTTATGGAGAATTGCATTATGTCTTCTCCTTCCACTTTTATCTGACCTTGAGTAGGGTCAATGAGTCTATTAAAGTGGCGAATTAATGTAGATTTTCCTGAGCCAGATAAGCCCATAATAACGAAAATTTCTCCTCGGTTAATCGTCAGATTAATGTCTTTTAAACCAAGGGTATGTCCAGTTTCAGCAAGAATGTCGTCTTTATTTCTTCCTTCATGAACCAAGGGCATGATCTTTTTAGGTGTTTTACCAAAAATCTGATAAAGGCCCTCAATTTCGATGAAAGGCGTTTCATGAGTATTATCCATTATTATGACCTTCTAGATGTTTTTGGGTACGTTTAGCATAAGTTTGTGAAACTCGGTCAAAAATAATAGCAAGAGCAACAATGGCTAAACCATTGAGTAATCCTAGAGTGAAATATTGATTCGTGATGGATTTTAAAACAGGTTGACCTAAGCCTTTCACACCAATCATGGAAGCAACAACTACCATAGAAAGTGCCATCATGATGGTTTGGTTGATACCCGCCATAATTGTAGGTAGCGCTAATGGAAGCTGAACACCAAACAACCGTTGAGAAGGTGTAGCGCCATAGGCTGTGGCAGCTTCCAGAGTTTCTTTGCTTACTAGTCGTATGCCAAGGTTAGTTAGGCGTATTACTGGCGGAATAGCGTAAATGATAACTGCAATGACGCCTGGAATTTTACCAATACCAAGTAACATAACGACGGGAATTAGGTAAACAAATGCTGGCATGGTTTGCATTATATCTAGTATAGGATTAACAATACTTTGCGCCCTATTTGATCGAGAAATTAAAATTCCAATAGGGATACCAATACCTATAGATAGTAGAGTGCAGACGGTAATGATGCTTAGTGTCCGCATCGTGTCTTCCCACATGCCAAAATAACCAATGGCTAAAAGCGAAGCAAGCACGCCAAGAGTAAGTTTCCCTGAGCGACTAGCGGCATAAACGATTGCCACAATGACAGCAACAACAATCCACCATGGGCTGTTAATTAAGAGCTTCTCGAACCAAATTAAGAATGCCAGTAATGGATCGAAAAAGTTTTCTATGGTTTCTCCATATTCACGGGAGAAAGAGCGATAAGCGCCATCAAGACCCTTACGGATATCAATTAAGTCGCGGCGTTCGAGTTGAGGAAACTCAGTGAGCCATGAAGATTCAGACATAGTGTGTAAGCCTTTTAAATTTAGCTTTAAGTACGGTTCTATTATGAAAGGCCGTATTAACCTTTTGATAAAACAAATAAGTTACTCTATCCATAAGTAACTTATCTGTAGCATTACTTAGAGAGCTTTGCACGACTATTGAGCTTGCTAATACTTTGTTAAAAACAGATTCAAAATGCGCATTTATAACTCATAAACTCCGCTTATTCGTCTGTTTTACCTCGTCTTAACATCGCTCATGACTTCGCGCAAAGGTCTCATTTAGTGTTTATAGTGAGTTTTTAATTTTCATTGCAACGTCAGCAGGAACCCATTGAGACCAAAGAGCTTCATTGTTCTCAATGAAGTATTCAGCGGCAATGTCACCATCAGCTTGGTTGTTTTCCATCCATGCAAGTAGCAGGTTCATTTCTTTATTTTTGAATGCGCGTTTTGTAAAGTATTCATACGCAGCAGGTTCACGTGTCGCGAAGCTTTCGGTCGTTACTGTTGTTACAAAAGAAGGTGGGTACATAGTCGGTTTTGGGTCTAAGCAATCTTCTTGAGTGATACAGTCAAGGTAGTGTTGTTCATCGATGCCTGAGCCAAAATCTACTTTCACCATGTCGTATTTACCTAAAATAGCGGTAGGAGCCCAGTAATACCCTAACCAACCTTTTTCTCTTTCATAAGCACGAGCGATGGAGCCAGATAACCCTGCCGCTGAACCTGGATCGATAATATCAAACCCTGCTTCTTCCATTTTCAAGGCTTTAAATAAATTTTGAGCTGTAATTTGGCAATTCCAGCCAGCAGGGCAGCTGTGAAAACCACCAAGAGTATCATCTTCTGGGTGTTGAAACAGTTCAGGGTGCTTTAGAACTCCTTCAATCGTTGCTAATTCAGGCATTTTATCAACTAAATATGTTGGAACCCAGAAGCCTTCTTCTCCACCATCAGATAAAGAATCTACAGAAAAGCGTAAACGTTTATCATCAATACCTTTTTGTAATGCTTCAATAGACGCATTGGCCCACATCTCAGGTGCAATATCTGGTTCATTTTTTTCTAGCATGGAGGTCCCTGTCGGCATTGTGTCCCCAGGGATGAGGTCAACCGTACAGCCATAGCCATTTTCTAAGATAAATTTATCAACATTAGCCATGAGTGAAGCGGAGCTCCAGTTCATGTCTGCAATAGATACATCGCCGCAATCCGCTGCAAAACTAATGGCTGGAGCAAGGGATAAAACACCGGTAACGATAAGAGCTTTACGCATAAAATGTCCTTTCTTTAAAAGTGATATTTAAAATGATTAGTTCTCAAAGTATCTGAAGTCTATATAGTCTGAGTGTTTATATCAATTTTTTTTAAAATTCTTATTGTATTGTAAGGTTAATAGTCAGTATAAATTGTGTGGAAAAGTGTTTTTTTATTGTGCTGTGGGAGCATTTACATCCAATAAAGGCGAAGCGTCTAAGGTGTCTGCATCCATCATGCTGGCGATTCTTTGTAGGGATGACAGCATTTGTGTTTGTTCCCATGTTTGTAACTGGGAGAACTCTTTGGTGAATTTCTCGTGCATTAGAGGAGGAGTTTCTTTAAGGACTTGGAGGCTTTCATCTGTTAGTCGAGCATGAACAATGCGTTTATCGGCGCTAGAACGCACTCTAGTAACCAGTTTTTTATATTCTAATCGATTTAAAATCGTTGTTACTGTCGCTTGGGATAAAGAAACGTGGTCCGAGAGCTTTTTTACAGTAACATCACCTAGAGCATCAATTGAGCGTAAAACGACGATTTGGGGGATCGTAAGACCGCAACTTTTAGTGATCCATTTTGATTGTAAATCCGTGGCTCGGATAATACGGCGCAGGTTAATAAGAACGTCTTGGATGTGTTGATCAGACATAATGACTCTCAGGAATAGTATGTTTTTAATGTGGCTATTTCACGTGTGGAAAATGGTTGTAAGCCGCTTCGTACAGGAAAAACATTATAGGTGTAATGAATTTTGTTTTATATACTATGGCTAGGGTTGTAAGCAATCATAATTGTTGAATTAATCGAGACTTCAGTATAGGAACTCATGTTTTCGGTTCATGTTCACGTGGTTAATAAGCTTGGCTAAATTCATTGATACC
This sequence comes from uncultured Marinomonas sp., assembly GCA_947493575.1. Lineage (GTDB taxonomy): Bacteria > Pseudomonadota > Gammaproteobacteria > Pseudomonadales > Marinomonadaceae > Marinomonas. The sequence continues at coordinate 17,433 of CANLRQ010000035.1, read as the reverse complement.
TTAGCATTTAGCCTCTTATTAGAGGGTAGTAAAGCTCACGGCTTCACAAAATTTAGAGGGTTTTACCCTGCCGTTGCAGTATTTGGTAATCTATCTTCACCTACACATGAATGCACAAAATAGCCATAAGTGGATTTTTTGCGTTTTGGTAACATCTCCTCCTGCTTCTGAATCTTTCTTAGGTTGACCATCTTTTCCATTGCCCGAGCTTGAATGCGCTACTTCAACAGGAGATGCATCTATTATGAGACCTTTGCACGGTTACTACACTTGCTAATACTTTGCTAAAAATAGATTCAAAATGCGCATTTATAACCTATAAATTCTGTTTTTGTCTCGTCTTATCATCGCTCATGACTTCGTGAAAAGGTTGCAATTGTCATTCTGGTTTTAAATAAAACATCGGTTCATTTTAAAAAATATTCTATTTCATTTTTTATTGGTAGTTGTTGTTTTTTTTCTTTATTCTTATATGGTTGAATTTGATCGAATATGAATTGATGGTCAGGAGTGGAGCAATGTTAATTAATTACAATAGTAATCCAGTCGATGCGAAGTCTTACGATACGGAGAGGCTTAGGAATGAGTTTTTAACTGAGGGATTATTTGAAGCGGGTACTGTTAAAATGGTTTATAGCCATATTGACCGTGTTGTAGCTATCGGTGTTTGCCCAGAGAAGGAAACAATTAAGCTGGATGAGCATGTCGATAAAAAGGCTTTTGGAACAGACTTTTTCTTACAAAGAAGAGAAATGGGAATTGTCAATTTAGGGGGGAAGGCTGAAGTTCGCACATCTACTGGTACCTATGTTTTGGAGTATCTGGATGCATTATATCTAGGGATGGGTGAGCAGGGGGTTGAATTTTCACTATTAGGTAGTGAGCAGGCTTCTGCACTTTATTGTCTTAGCGCTCCTGCGCATAAGACCTACCCCTCTCTTTTTATTCCTCAGGGAGATGCCCGTAAGGTTGATTTGGGATCAGTTAACAACGCAAACGTAAGAACTATAAACCAATATTTACACCCGGATGTATTACCTACTTGTCAATTGTCAATGGGGGTAACTCACCTTCAACCAGGCAGTGTATGGAACACAATGCCTGCTCATACACACGAAAGGCGCATGGAAGCTTATTTATACTTCAACGTGAAACCTTCTCAGCTAGTTTTTCATTTTATGGGAGAGCCGAACGAAACTCGCCATATCATTGTTCGTGATAAGCAGCTGGTGCTATCTCCTAGTTGGTCTATTCATTCTGGATGTGGAACGGAAAACTATAGCTTTGTATGGGGCATGTTAGGTGAAAATCAAACATTCGATGATATGGATTTTATCCCAATGGATTCTTTAGCTTAGAAATAAGAGAGACGATTTATATAAGTTGAGACCTTTGCACGACTAGTTAGCCGGCTAATACTTTGCTAAAAACAGACTCAAAATGCGCATTTATAGTTCATAAACGCCGATTTTTCGTCTGATTTGCCTCGTCTTATCATCGCTCATGGCTTCGTGCAAAGGTTTCTTTTATACCTTGATAGCAGGCTTTTATCCACATGCTGAAGCAAGAGGGCTTGTTCGCTTCTTCCCTAGATACAACCTGTTGCTACTTACAAACAACATTATGGATTGTCGGAACACGTTTTATGTGGCTCGCCAAAAATGAAACGTTTTTCGGGCTGACTGCGATGGCGGCTAGCTATCAGAAAAGGAATCAAGCTTTCACCAACTTAGCATGACTTTGTGTAAAGGTCTCAAGATATTATTTTCTCTCAGTAGTTTTTGGCATCCTGTATCACTGTGGAAATTTCATGTTGAGAATACGGTAAATTTCTTAAATCATTACTACGAATACTAAGTGACTTTTTGATTCCTCAAATCAGAAAAAACTCTAATCGCTTTCTCTCTCGCTATTTTGTATTCAATAATAGGCATCGGGTATTGTAAATTGAGCCTCTCTGGGGCAGATGGGTTATGAATGGATTTATGATTTAAAGAGGATAATTCTGGAACAAAACGTCGGATAAAATCACCGTTAGGATCAAACCTTTCTGATTGTCTAGTTGGATTCAACACTCGGAAGTAAGGTACAGAATCACAGCCTGTTGATGCGCTCCACTGCCAGCCGCCATTGTTAGCTGCAAACTCGCCATCAATTAGATTCTGCATAAAATATTCTTCACCAAGGCGCCAATCAATGAAGAGGAGCTTTGTTAGAAAACTGGCTGTAATCATTCTGAGGCGGTTATGCATCCACCCAGTTTGCTTTAATTGCCTCATGGCGGCATCGACAATAGGGAATCCCGTATTTCCATCACACCATGATTGGAAATGGTTTTCTGGTGTTTGCCATACAATACGATCGGTTTCAGGCTTGAATGGCTTTCCCATACTTAATTCATCAAAGTGGAGCATGAGTTGACGATAAAAATCGCGCCAAGCCAGCTCTTTCAACCAGATGCTCTCTCTCCAGTCTGTTCCTGCTTGCCCATGACAATATTCGATAGCAAAGAGTAACTCTCTTGGTCCAATGGCTCCTAGGCTAAGGTAGGGTGACAGTACGCTGGTTCCTGGCACAGAGGGGGTGTCTCTTTGAGCTTCGTAGAAGGCTTCTTTTTGGTGACAAAATGACCAGAGTCTTTGTTTGATGTTTTCTTTGTTAACTGGCCATAAGTCTTTTCTGTAAGATGCTTTCCAGGTAAAAGAATGTTCTTCTATCGAAATCGATTCGTTTTGTTTTTTGGGTAAAGGAAGAGGAGATCTATCTTGAGTCTCTACTATTTTTAACCAACGTTTATAGAATGGTGTAAATACTTTAAAAGGTGCACCTTGTTGGTTTAGTACTGGGTCAGCGACGATTAAATCTGTTGGACAAGTATGAACATTAATTGCATTTTGTGATAGCAATGAAGTGACTAATTCATCTCTTTGTCTTTCATCTAATGGCGTATCTGTATTAAACCAAAGATCAACGGAATCTATGGAGCGGCAAATGTCTAAAATTAGCGATGGTAAATCAACAAAAAGAGCCGCTTCAATAACAGTAACTTGAATACCTAATTCCGCTGCTTGTTGGGTAATCAGTTGAATTAAGTCCGCTCTTAAACCTAATTTAGCGGGTGATTCTTGGTGTATTTGCCATTGTTTTGGCGTGCTAGAAACGAGAATACTGACAGGGCCTTTCTGCGATGCATAAAAAATCGCTGGGTTGTCCTGAATACGCAAATCGTTCCTGAGCCAAACCAATTGAGTCTTCATCTAAATTTGATTCCTGATACCTAATTCAGAAGGGTAGTAGGGTGTTATGTACCTTTGTTGTTTGGCGTACTCGCTACCATAGTGCTTTAAGTAATGCTGAAGCAATGTCATTGGTGTGGTTAAGTTGACCTCTCCACGGCGGTATTGCTCGATTACTTCTAAAATGTCTCTTCGCACTCTGCCTGTAACATGACGTTTTAAATATCCCATTAGGTGCATTAATGTATTGCAATGATCACGGCGTTTTGCCGGTTTACTCAGTGCTTCCATAAAAGTAGCGAAGTAACAATCTCGTCTTTCTGATATTGACATAGAACTGTTTTCAGACAGTAACTTACCCAATGTCTTATAGACTGGTTGAGATTGGGACATGACGACATATTTATATCGACTATGAAATTCAAGCAGCGCATGCATACTTAATTTTGCGTCAACAGAATGACGAAACTCATGATGAGCATATACCCTTAAAATGAAGTTTTCTCTTAATGCTGGGTCATTTAAACGTGCATCTTCTTCAACAGGTAAATGTGGGTATTTTTTCAGTAATAGTTCGGTAAATAGGCCAGATCTTTGTGTTGTGTGTGGGTTGCCATTTTCTTGGTAGACCTTAATTCGACTTAGCCCGCAGCTAGGCGATTTTTTCATTAGAATATAGCCGTCAAGATGATCCAATGTCTCAACGTGACGTTGACTAGGCGCTAAAAACTCTTCAATAACATTAGAACCTGGTTGCTTTGAATAGGCCAATCTTGGAAAGTCTGGGTCTCCTTCTAGTCTCAAAGTCGGTCTAGGTGTGCCAAATCCAGCCGCCATTTCTGGGCAAAAAGTCTCAAAACTAAAGTGGTTTTGGAGTGTATTATCACAATAACTTGAACGACTGTGACCTCCATTAAAACGGACATTCTGCCCTAATAAACATGAGCTAATACCAACCTTTATAGCGGGTACTGCGTCTTTGTTATCATTGACAAAATGAAGTGATTGCTGAGTAACTGTTTTATTAGAGTTCATATCGGTCACCTTATCCTTTTCACATTATTGAGATTTATCTTCAGTGAGAATGGTGTTGCATAAATGTTGTGCACTTAATAGGGCTCCCTCAACATTGCCTTGGCAAAGCCAGTCTGCCGCTAAGCCCACATGGATATTATTCCAACGAGATGGTGCTCCAGTAATAGGAGTGTGCTTACCTAAAAGCCAGCGATGACACACAAGGGGAGTGCCTTTTAATCCTGTAATTTCAAAAAAAGCCTTTGATAAAGCATGCATAACAACTTCTTTACTGGTATCTAGATGTGTTTCACTCCAGTCACTGCGGGCTTGGATAACCCAGTTGTGAGAGTTGCTAGAGCGATTAGGTTTCATGCTGTCTAAAATAATTCTTTCAACGACATTATTGTCATCTGGCTCTATTAACACTTTATTGAGACCTGCTGAATGTGTTATTTGGTCTTGTTCAGAGGTGATCAAGAGGCTCCATTGAGGCTTGCAGAGGGCGCTGGCTTTATGTGCGTCTTGGAGGAGATCATTTAATAAATATTGAGTAGCCAGTAATGAGCTAGCTTGGCTTGCTGGTGTTGTAATTATTAAGGTATTGCAGCTGATAATGGCATTGTAAGACTCGTCTCTTAAGAGCCATTGATTGTTTGATCTTTCTATATGGTGAACCCGACAGTTATTTATAAGGGTAGAATCTTGTATCAGAAAGCGGGTTAAGGCGCTCATTTTTGGAATGCCTACATAGGCTAGTGCTGAGTCTTTATTTGCCTCTTTCCAAGGTGCAAGAACATTACTTTCTTGCCATTGTTCGATGCTTGATTGTAACGATGGATTAGAAATATGAAAGAACGGCGCGCCAAGATCGCAGCTTTCAGTGCTAGATAAACCTTTACTGCTACTACGCCCACCTGTGCCTCTGCTTTTCTCAACCACGTAAACTTTTTTTCCCGCTTTAGAAAGCAAAGATGCACAATAGGTTCCAGCAATACCTGCTCCAATAATGGCAATGTCTGTGTTTGGATAAGAGTGCAGATGTTCTGTCATGGTGTTCGCCTATTTAGTTATACATAATTGATTTTGTACAATGTATATCTATACAATATAGGAGCTTGTACAATAAAAGCAAATTTTTTGTACAAAAATTTTTTTGTACAAATTTTTATTATCAATCAATAATGACTGACAGGCTTATGAAAACGACTGAACCTTTCTCTTCTTCTGTAACAGAATCCAACGACATGCTTTTTCCTATTCGAGAACTCTCGTTAAAAACAGGGGTGAACTCAGTAACCTTAAGAGCATGGGAACGACGTTACGGATTATTAAAGCCAATTCGAACCGCAAAAGGCCATCGCTTATACTCAGAACAGGATGTTCAAAAAGTGATATCGATTGTTAATTGGATTAATAAAGGTGTTGCTGTCAGCAAGGTAAGAGCTTTATTGGATCAAAAAGAGACCATTAATGAGGTTGATGTATCGAATGAATGGCTGAATCAGCAAGAGTCATTATTATTGGCCATTGAGCAATTTCAAGAAGATAAGGTAAGTGCCCTGATACAGCAGAACTTATCCCAATACCCTATGGAAACAGTGATACATTACTGGCTTTCTCCAGTGTTATCTCGATTAAAAAATAATTCGTCTGCGTCTGCATACCACAGTTATTTCGTTAGTGTGTTAAAACAGCATGTTAGTATGCGTTTACTTTCAGGGAAGCAAAAGCAATCATCAAGAAAAATATTGTTAGTAAGTTTAGAAGAAGAGCCAAGCATTTGGGTTTGGTTGCAAGCTGCTTGGTGTTCTGATGAAGGTTTACATGCTGTAGTAATCGATTCGCTCTCATCTTTAGAGGACGTGTTTTCGCTCATAGAAGGGGTCCAACCAGATTACTTTTTAAGCCACTTAGAGGGAGGCTTCGGAGATAAGCAACATTTGAAAAATCAGCTGAAAGACTTGGGCATTCCGGTTGTCCTCAGCGGCGCTACTACTTGGCTTGAAGAGAATCAAATGCAGTCAGCTTTAGAGGTGTATTCGGATCCTTTTGACGCGGTTCGATGTATATTAGAAAAGTTACCTTCCCTAATGTGTTAACAAACAATATAAATGTGATGTTTTTGGAGCTATTTTTTGAACATGAATGATCAATATCTAATCGAAATTCCTGTACTTATTTCTCCGCTAGACCCAGTAACTCAAAAAACGGGTCCTTCGAAATTTGTGACTGAGTCCTATTCTTTAGAAGATTATAATGGTCTTTTTATTACCCCAAGAATGGACGCCGCAAATTTTAGACACAGAATGAGCCAACCTGGGTACTTTAGTGACTGGCATGTCGCAGGGGATCCGACACTCATTGTTACCCGGACTGGCACTTTACGTATTACCTTGAGAGATGGTTACTACCAAGACTTCTCTGCTGGAGACATGTTTATCGCAAAAGATCGTTTGCAGCCGAATGAAACATTTGATGATCAACTTCATGGTCACACGGCTGAGCTTATTGGTGATCAACCTTTGCTTGCTGTGCACATTAAGTTGTCGAGTTAAGTTGGTAGGAATGCATCACAGATTTAAAACCTAATCTAAAAAGCCTAAAGACAGACATTGTTGAAAGTGCAGACTAGGGTTAAAGTAAAGTCCAAAATACAGCAGACATAAAGAGACAGAGGCACGCGAATGGAAGTAAAAAAGATAACATTACATAATATTGGACGTTTTGATCGATTAGACATTTTACTCGCACCGCTTGGAAACTTACAAAGTAATGTCACTGTATTTGTAGGGAATAATGGATCTGGTAAAACTTCAATATTGAAGTCTCTAGCTACGTCTCTTAGCTGGCTTGTGTCTCGAATTCAAAGTGAAAAAGGCGCTGGAAGCCCAATACCTGAATTGAGTATTAAAAATGATAAAGCGTCTGCTGCCGTTGATCTTGATGTGTTTCAATTTATTGGAAACACATCAAGCCCTGATGCCGAATATGAATCTGATGATGCTAATTACTTTCCATGGTGTGTGGCGAAAGTCCGTAAAGGCCGTAAAGGGTCGTTTAAAAGTGAGTATTGGGGAGCCACATCTCTAGCCAATCATTATCGTTTTAAACTATCGATGGACGAAAAAGCGTCTTTGCCATTAATTGCATTTTATTCTGTTGAACGCGTTGTCATAGATATTCCTTTAAAAATCAAACATAAACACAGTTTTTTACAACTTGATGGATACGACAACTCGTTAACTCAAGGGGTTGATTTTAGAAGGTTTTTTGAATGGTTTAGAGAGCGTGAAGATACTGAAAATGAATCCACAGTGTCGGATGAATTATTAGGGAAAATTCGTGATATTTTAGGAGAAGACAGCGATAAGTTACAAAAACTGAAAGAAATAAACGCATCATCGAGAGACATACAACTTACTGCTGTTCGTTCTGCTATCTATAAATTTATGCCTGAGTTTTCGAATTTACGAGTAAGAAGGAAGCCAAGACTACATATGGCGATAGATAAAAATGGTCAAACGCTGAATGTTGCTCAATTGTCACAAGGTGAAAAATCATTAATTGCTCTAATAGGTGACATTGCAAGACGTTTGGCTGTAATGAATCCGGCATTGGATAACCCATTGAGGGGTGATGGCATTGTACTCATTGATGAAGTGGACATGCATCTTCATCCAAAATGGCAACGAAGCTTGATTAATCAACTAACAACGACGTTTCCAGCGTGTCAATTTGTATTAACGACTCATTCCCCTTTAGTTATTAGTGATAGTAAAAACGTTTTAACGTACTTAATTGGAGAGAACGACGTTAAGCCGCTGAGATCCTTATATGGGGAGGATGCGAATACTGTTTTGTTAGATATTATGGATACAGACATTCGAAATGCCGATATAAATAATAAATTGAATGATCTCTTAGATGCAGTGCACGATACAGACATTCATCAAGCTAAGGAATTACTCACCGTACTAGAAGAGCAACTACCAGAAACAAATATGGAGTTAGCAAAAGCGCGTTTTTTGCTTCGTAAAAAGGAATTGTCAAATGAGAAAAATAACTAAGGTTATTGGATTTGAGCCTAAAAGCCTTAAGCAGTTTAAAGCAAGCTACCCACACGCAACCTATAAAGAACTTACTAAGGTTGAGCGCCAAGATATAAACGCAGAATGTTTGAAAGATCAGTATTATCTTTGTGCTTATTGCTGCCAATCCATCTCAGGTTTGCTTCATGACAGCATGAATGAACATGTTGAAGCGCGAAGAATTGCCCCGAATAGAAGTTTGGATTTTACGAATATTGTCGCGAGCTGTACTAGGTTACGACAATGTGATGACTCTCATGGTTCACAGCCACTGCTATTAACGCCATTTATGAAGGAATGTGAAACGGAAATAGAATTTACGCTCAGTGGTCGTGCTGTCGGAAAAACACCTCGTGCGAAAGAGACCATTAAAGTTTTAAACCTAGGGGATCTTGAAAAGAACAATCGCGCTCTAATTGAAAGAAGAAAGCAATTAGTAAACGCAATTCTTTTTAAAAATGGGGTCGATCCAGCAGAAGGCCTTGATGATAATGACCTTATTGCCTCGGTAATCACCTATATATCCCAACCACATAACGGTAAATTAGAATCCTTTTCTCCAGTTGTTGTAAACGTATTAAAGAAATGGATAACGTAGTTCATGATTGTCTTGTCGGTTCTAATTACCTAGCTAAATTGTGAATATTTGAATTTTCAAATAAAAGGTCAAATAGAATAAATGGATGAAGTGTCATAATTGGCTACCTCTTTCATTGAGTGAGCCCCTATTTTGCTTTACCCTCACAGATTAGATATTAAAGTGATCAGGGTAGGAATAGTGAATCCAGTTGAAATAGAAGTAGCGATCAGTGAATTAGCCGAGCAGCCATTTGATTCCGCGAACTTCCCTTATGAATTTCTAGCCGCTTTTGGCAATAAAGAAACTACCATAAAACGCCTAAAAAGCGGCAATACAAACGCCTCTGATATAGAAAATGCCGTGTTGCAGCGTAGTCATATTCACATTCTAGTGTGCGCTGAAAACACAGTAACCGCATCACTGGATAGACTAAAAAACAGTAAAGCGACCACAAAGGCAAAAGCAAAATTCATTCTGGCGACAGATGGCATAAACCTGGAAGCGGAAGACATTAACTCTGGCGAGACCATTGCCTGCGCTTACTCAAAGCTTTCCGATCATTTTGGTTTTTTTCTAACTTTAGCTGGCATTTCAACTGTTAAACAAATTCGCGAAAGCGCCTTTGATATAAAAGCTACGGGTCGTCTAAATAAACTCTACATTGAACTGCTGAAAAACAACCCTGAATGGGGAATGGAAGAACGTAGTCATGATTTGAACCATTTCATGGCGCGCTTGATCTTTTGTTTCTTCTCGGAAGACACTCAAATTTTCAACGGTGATGATCTATTCACCGCTACAATTTCCCAAATGAGTGCATCCGATTCATCTGACACTCATGAAGTGATTAGTGAAATTTTCCGCGCCATGAACACCAAACTAAACCACAGAGAGAAAGAAAGCATTCGCTCTTGGGAAAATGGTTTTCCTTATGTGAATGGCGGGTTATTTTCTGGTAATGTCGATGTACCAAAATTTAGCAAGATTGCCCGCTCTTACCTCTTGCATGTTGGTAACCTAGATTGGAAGCAAATCAACCCAGATATATTTGGCTCTATGATCCAAGCGGTTGCTGATGATGAAGAGCGTGGGTCTTTGGGAATGCACTACACCAGCGTGCCGAATATTCTTAAGGTGCTTAACCCTCTCTTTTTAGATGACCTAAGAGCACAATTGTACGAAGCTGGCGACAACCCAAGAAAACTTTTAAATCTACGCAAACGAATTTCAACTATTCGCGTCTTTGATCCAGCTTGCGGTTCGGGTAACTTCCTTGTGATTGCCTATAAACAAATGCGAGAGATTGAAGCCGAAATCAATAAACGACGAGGTGAAGATGATAGCCCAACAAATATTCATATAACAAATTTTCGTGGCATTGAAATTAATGATTTTCCTGCTGAAATTGCTCGCCTTGCTTTAATCATTGCCGAATATCAATGTGATGTTCTCTATCGTGGTCAAAAACTCGCTTTGATGACGTTTCTTCCACTCGATTCAGAAAACTGGATAACCTGTGGTAACGCGCTTGAGATAGATTGGTTATCTGTTTGCCCTGCTACAGGCATTAAAGTAGACATGATTGGAGAGGATTTATTTTCCATAAGTGAAAAGCAATCTCACGTTGATTTTAAAAATGAGGGTGGTGAAACCTACATCTGTGGCAATCCTCCCTATAAAGGCAGTCAAACTCAAAATATTAATCAAAAAAAAGATTTAGAAAAGGTTTTTTCTCCTTTAAACATCTCATCTAAGCAAATAGATTATGTTGGTGGATGGTTTATAAAGGCTGCATTATATAATAAAACTGCTTCCGCGGATTTTGCATTTGTAACTACAAACTCATTATGCCAAGGACGAATCGTCCCTATTATTTGGAAAGAGTTATTAAATCTTGGTTTAAGTATCTCATTTGCATATACATCTTTTATTTGGTCGAATTTGGCAAGTTATAATGCAGGTGTAATCGTATCTATTGTAGGGCTCACCTCAAAAAAAATTAATCAAGCAAAACTTTTTGAGAAGTTAAAAAATGAAAGAACTATTACACGAATCACGGAAAACATATCGCCATACTTAACATCTGGGGAGAATGTATTTGTTGAACCCTTAAGGAAAAGTATTTCAGGATTATCGGCAATGTCTTTCGGAAATATGCCCATTGATGGAGGAAACCTTCTATTAAATAAACAAGAATTAAACGATTTAGATTTAACAGAATTTCAAAGAAAAAAAATTATAAAAAAAATATATGGCTCTTCTGAATTTATCCGTGGTAATAAAAGATACTGTCTATGGATTAAAGATGAGCATTTAGAAAATGCATATAAAAACAATAAAATTCGTCAACGAATCGAAGATGTAAAAAAGATTCGTTTATTAAGTAAAGATAAAGCCACGCAACTTTTAGCTAGTCGCCCTCATCAATTTAGAGAGATGAATGAAGCCAGAAAACATACTATTATTTTACCGGGTGTATCTTCTGAGCGACGTGAGTATTTGCAAGCAGGTTTATTAGAAAAAGATTCAGTAATCACAAATCTTGCATTTTCATTGATAGATGCAGATATATGGGAACTTGCTCTCATTTCATCAAAAATACATATGTGTTGGGTAGCTTCTGTTTGTGGAAAATTAAAAAACGACTATAGGTATTCAAATACCATGGGATGGAACACCTTTCCAACCCCAAAATTAACAGAGAAAAATAAAACCGATTTGACTCGCTGTGCTGAAGATATTTTACTCGCTCGTGAATCTCATTTCCCCGCAACGATTGCAGATTTATACGATCCAGAGAAGATGCCTGAAAACTTACGACGTGCCCATGATCGTAACGACGAGGTATTAGAACGCATCTATATTGGTAGACGATTTAAAAACGATACTGAACGCCTTGAAAAGTTATTTGATCTGTACACTAAAATGACAAGCAAACAGGCTAAAAGTAAAACTAAGAAAAAGGACGCTTAACCATGACAGATAAGAAAGACATTCCTTCTATAACGGTGAATTACGCACAAAATGGAAATTCTAAGAAGTCTAATGAGTTAGGCATGCGCGTCATGCAAGAGCGTGTTTATGAAAAACGTGGTGAACAATATTTATTAATTAAATCACCACCCGCTTCAGGCAAAAGTCGTGCTTTGATGTTTATCGCTTTGGACAAGCTACACAATCAAGGTATTAAAAAAGTCATCGTCGCGGTACCAGAAAAATCCATTGGCGCTAGTTTTAATGATGAAGCTTTATCTAAATATGGTTTTTATTGGGATTGGCAAGTAGTTCCTAAATGGAATTTATGCAATGCGCCGGGCGAAGACGGTGGTAAGGTTAATTCTGTGCAGACGTTTCTAGACGACCAAGACCAAATTTTGGTTTGCACTCATGCTACCTTTCGCTTTGCTATTAAGCGCTTTGGCGTAGAGGCTTTTGATGAATGCTTAATCGCTATTGATGAATTCCACCATGTGAGCGCCGACCCAGATAACAAACTTGGCAATCAGCTCGGTCAGCTCATCGCTCGTGACAAAGCGCATATTCTTGCGATGACAGGCTCTTACTTCCGAGGGGATGCTGTTGCCGTACTTTCACCAGACGATGAAGCCAATTTTGACACCGTCACTTACACCTACTACGAACAGTTAAATGGTTATGAATATCTTAAAACGCTGAACATTGGTTACTACTTTTACTCCGAATCGTATGTGAACGATTTACTCAGCGTATTAGATTTGAACGAAAAAACCATAATCCATATTCCAAATGTTAACTCTCGGGAAAGTACTCGACGTGGCAAAGTCGCTGAAGTAGAAGGCATCATTAGCCAAATTGGCGAATGGCAAGGCATTGATCCTGATACGGGGTTTCAATTAGTTAAAACATCATCAGGCAAAATCATTAAAATTGCTGACCTTGTTGATGACGCCTCAAAACGTGATCTTGTTTCAGCCGCATTGAAGCGGCCAGAAGCGAAACATGACAGAGACTTTGTGGATATTATTATTGCATTAGGTATGGCAAAAGAAGGGTTTGACTGGATTTGGTGTGAACACGCTTTAACCGTTGGTTATCGAGCAAGCTTGACTGAAATCATTCAGATTATTGGACGAACCACTCGCGACGCATTAGGTAAAACACACGCGCGCTTCACTAACTTAATTGCAGAACCTGATGCCTCTCAGGAAGCGGTGACCGATGCAGTAAACGATACACTAAAAGCCATTGCCGCCAGTTTATTAATGGAACAAGTGTTAGCGCCACGTTTTAATTTCACGGCTAAGAACCCTCAGAGTGAAGCAAAGTCTGGCTATGACTACGGTGAAGCGGGTTATGATCCAGCAGGAAATAACGTGGGGTTTAATCAAGAGACAGGTCAGTTCAGTATTGAGATTAATGGGTTGGTCGAACCAAAAAGCGACAATGCCAAGCGTATCTGTGAAGAAGATATTAACGAGGTAATTACGAGTTTTATTCAAGATAAAACTGTTCTAGAAAGAGGCGTTTTTGATGATGAAATCGTCCCAGAAGAGTTAACTCAGGCTCGAATGGGAAAGATTGTTAAAGAAAAATACCCAGAGCTTGATGAGGATGACCAAGAAGCGATTCGTCAACACGCAATAGCCGCACTCAATATAACTCAACAAGCAAAAGAAGTGCTCAATGCCTATCAAGAAAATGAAAAGGTAGGCAGTACGGCGTTTATTGACGGTGTTAGGCGCTTTGCCGATGTACGCGATTTAGACATGGACTTAATTGACAGTATTAACCCATTTAAAGAAGCTTATAATATTTTAGCGAAAGCCATGAATGAAGAAAGCTTGTTAGCAGTAAAAGCGATCATCACAGGTAAGCGAGTTAACTTAACACCTGAAGAAGCTAGAGATTTAGCCCTTAGAGCATTAAAATTCAAGAAAGAGCGAGGTCGTTTGCCCTCACTTACCGCCGCTGATCCTTGGGAACAAAGAATGGCCGAAGGCATTGCGTATTTGGCACGTATGAAAGCAGAGGCTAACAATGGCTAAATCAAAATTTACCGATGAAGATGACCTACTCTTAGCTGAACTTGGTGTTGAAATTGAAGTTAAAAAAGCACCTAAGAGAACCGCAAAAGAAGAACGAGTTATTGCTGGCTTTGAAGAAATTCAACGTTTTTTTGAAGAGAATGGCCGCCCTCCTTTACACGGTGAAGATAGAGATATTTTCGAAAGAATCTATGCAACAAGACTGGATAGTATTAGAGCTAACAAAGAAGCGGTTACGCTTATTCAAGATATGGATTATCAAGGGCTACTTGTTGCAGATAATCAAGTAACCGAATCTCAAGCAACCTACGACACGGATGATGAATTACTTGAGGCTCTTGGCGTCACTCCACCACAAGAAGGTGATGTTAATTTCTTAAAACACGTCAAAACGAGAGCTGAAGTAAGAGCCGCTGAAGAGATTGCAACACGAACATTTTGTGAAGACTTTGAAACCTTTGCCCCAATGTTTGAGCTGATTCAAAAAGAACTTAAATCAGGCTTACGTGATTCTTTATTGATACCTAAAAATGTTCAAAAGCTACCTGAAGTAAAGCAAGGTGATTGGTTTATTTTATTTGGTCAAAAGGCGTATATCGCAAGCTTTAGTAAAGAGAAAAAGTTTGGTTACGACAACAATGATTATAGGTTAAGAGTTATCTACGACAATAAAACAGAAAGCGATTTATTGTTGCGGTCTTTGCAAAAAGCATTAGAACGTGATGAAGGTAGCCGTAGAATTATTGATCATGGCGCTGGCCCACTTTTTTCAAATACTCAGGAAGATGACGACTTTGAAAGCGGTATTATTTACGTGCTTCAGAGTCGTTCTGAATTCCCTTACATCAAAGATAATCATCAAGTAATTCATAAGATAGGCGTTACCAGTGATAGCGTGGAACGACGCATATCCAGCGCCAAAGATGATCCTACTTTTTTGATGGCCGAAGTAGAAATTGTCGCTCAATACCAACTTTTTAATATTAATCGAACAAAGTTAGAAGCGTTACTTCATCGTTTTTTTGAAGATGCCAAATTAAGCGTTACAATTACTGATCGTTTTGGTAAGCCTATTGTCCCAAGAGAATGGTTTTTAGTTCCTTTGTCAGTCATTGATGAGGTTGTAGAGAAACTAAAAGATGGTTCACTAACGGATTATCGTTACGATACAAAAAGTGCTCAACTGATAAAAGCTGAAATGTAAGGCTTCAATTGTTTATTGAAATCTGACCCCGTTCAGTTTTTTTATATATGCGTTAGAAACGGCACTTCTGATTAAAAGATATTTTACTGGTTTTGAGCTTCTCAATAGTCACTTCGTTAATAAATATCAGTAAAAACAGCATATACCGTTAAGTTAAATCTACTTGAAGTTTTGAAAAGATTGATCAATTACAATTCATAAACGAAAATTCGGTCAACATAACCGCCACGCTTAGTGCTTATTTTCATCAGTTGAAATTGAGTATCGCGCCATTTTTGCGGTTTTTTATTTCTGTTGCTTCTTTGATGAGAATAAAGAAAATCAGATAACGTCTCCTTAATGTTGATTATTGTCTGTTTTCTATCTTTGGCCTAGAATGTCTAGGTCTTTTGCTCTCATACTTGCAACACACTCATAAATTAATATGAGGTTTTTATGTGAGTCGTTATGGTTCTGAACTCTAACAACATAGAGACAAGTTTTTTTATTTAACAGCTTTGATAGATTCAAAACAACCCTACATTCAGGAAGCGATAAGATGCCTAAGGCAAGCGACATTAAAAAAAATTCAGCCGTTGAATATAATGGCAAAACCTACATAGTAAAAGACATTGAGCGTTCTGTTCCTCAGGGGAGAGCGGGTGGAAGCCTTTATCGTATGCGTATGTATGATGTGGTTTCTGGTAGTAAATTGGATGAAACCTTTAAAGATTCTGAAATGTTGAATTTAGCGGACTTGATTCGTCGACCCGCTATGTTTTCTTACGTAGATGGTGATGAATATGTCTTTATGGATAATGAAGATTACACACCTTATAGCTTAAATAAGGATTCCATTGAAGATGAGGTATTGTTTATTAATGAAGCAACGGCAGGCATTCAAGTTGTGTTGGTGGACGACGCCCCTGTTGCACTGGATTTGCCAACCAATGTTGAATTAGAAGTTATTGAAACGGACCCTTCTATTAAAGGTGCGTCTGCTACTTCACGTAACAAACCTGCTAAATTATCCACAGGTGTGGTTATTCAAGTACCTGAGCACATTTCTACAGGCGATAAAATCAAAGTAAATGTGGAAGAGCGTAAGTTCGCTGGTCGAGCGGATACTAAATAATCTTCTTATTGGGTCAGAGTGTAGATGGTTACGCTCTGGCTTACCTTCCTTAGTGATCCATTTCTTTTTCTTCTGCGTATGTAATCAATAGCCGATTAATATTTCTATTAGAACTCTCTCTTTTCCAGATAAATACAGAAGAGAAACTGTTGGAGTAAGGCAAGATGAAAATACTGATAACAGGTGCTTCCGGGCTCATTGGCTCCCACCTAATGACTGCGTTTGCTGGGAATGACATTACTGTATTGACCCGAAACATTGCTAACGCCAAGAATAAACTGGGTGATGCCCATCATTATCTTACCTCCTTAGACTCTTTAAATAATCTAGACGAATTTGATGTCGTTATTAACCTTGCAGGTGAGCCTATTGTTGCAAAGCGTTGGTCGGATCATCAAAAGCGAGAAATTGAAAAAAGCCGCTGGTTAGTGACGGAAAGATTGGTTCAGCTGATACAAGCGGGTAAAACGCCACCCAATATATTCATTAGTGGTTCTGCGATTGGATTTTATGGTAAGCAAGGTGACCATGTTATTGATGAAGACTTTATTGCGATCCATGATGAGTTTAGCCATCAATTATGTGCTAAATGGGAATCACTTGCTAAACAAGCTGAGTCTCCACAAACGCGGGTTTGTATTTTAAGAACGGGTATTGTAATTAGTAAAGAAGACGGTGCATTAGCGAAGATGCGTTTGCCATTTAAGATGGGGCTGGGAGGTCCTATTGGTAAAGGTTCTCAATATATGTCCTGGATACATTTAGAAGATATGGTAAAAGGCATACTGCACCTTATAAAGCAAAGTAGTTGTCAGGGTATCTATAACTTTACAGCGCCTTTCCCCGTTACGAATAATGAATTCTGTCGAGAGTTTGCAGTATCTTTAAAGCGCCCTTGTGTATTTAGAATGCCTTCTTTCGTGATGCAATCATTGATGGGAGAAATGTCTACCTTATTAATTGATGGACAAAGGGTGATTCCAAAAAGATTACAAGCAAGCGGCTATGAGTTTGTCTACCCTGAGCTGCCTATGGCTTTTCGCTCTTTAGTATCAAACTAAAGACTGCTATTCGTATCTTCCCTAGAGAGTATCTTGTATGATGATTTTAATGGTTATTGAGGTATATTATTTAACCATTATCGGGAGGCCGCAGCGACCTTGAGGCAGT
>CANLRQ010000034.1 GCA_947493575.1 uncultured Marinomonas sp. | reverse complement strand
CATTTGCATCTACCTATCCTTAAACTCTTTATAGAGTATGTTGTGATGGGTAGTTACACAAAATTAGTTACAGTCTCAGCAACAAAGCAATTATTTAGCATTTTTATAAGCCTTTAGCTTTTTCTTAACATTCAAAATTCCTCCTAGCTCATTCCCTGTATTTTTCTTGCTTTTATTCACTTTAGATATCAGACCATCAAAGCCATCTAAACAGTCTTGTATAGACTGATACTGATTTTTTTTCAACTCAGAAGGGGTTTCAAATACCCTTTCTATTTCAGTTTGAAAAGAGGAAATTATTCCCTTTGCTTTATCAACATCAATCTCATCAATTGCTTTTTCTAGATCCTGTAATAAACAGTGAATTTTAGCAAGCTGATCAGTTAACATTTGCATCCATACCATTTTCAATCAATGTTTTTTCACGCACCTCATGAGGAATTTCATCCCATGCAGATTTTATTTCTCTTATAAGAGCTATAACCTCATCAACAATAGCAGTATCATTTTTCAGGTTTGCCTCGATTAAGCGATCAACCATGTAAGAATACAAAGCATATAGATTTTCAGCCACATCACCAGCAACATCAAAATCCAAGCACTCTCTTAAAGCAATTAGAATAGATGAAGCCTTAGATAGAAAATCACTTTTTGCTTCAAGATTTTCACTTTCAATGGTTACCTTTGCCATAACCATCTTCTCTATCGCTCCTTCCATCAACATTTGAATCACTTCGTAACGGTCTGCTCCCGCTATTCTCATCTTCAACGCTTCTTTTTGATAATTCTTAACTTTGGGGTTATACATAACTAAACCTATATCTGTTGCCCTAGAAGAGCATACATAAACATAAAACAATGGAACCAATATTAAGACCCCATAAACACTCATACTCAACACGATAAAACATCAAACACAATATAAGTGCTTATCCGATTTTGTAAAAGTCATACTGTCTCATCTAATAAAACACCTTTCTTTTCTAACTTTTCAGCAAACTCACCTAAGGCTTTAGCTATCTCTCGAAACTCTTTTGATGGTATTTCTCTTATAATCTCATTACTTTCTTTATCAAACACTTTAATAAAAGGTGACGAATCTTGCTCATCAAACTCAAATACCAAGTTTGTCGAAGTAACTGGTATGTATTGATTTAATCGAGATAAATTTTGCTTGAGCTCATCAATCACTTTCTCTTGGTTTTCTTTAGTACTCTCTTTATCCCTTTCCTCAGCACTTACTTCCTCTTCAACTCTTTTATCAACACGTACTTCCTCTTTAACTCTTTTATCCGTACTTAACCCAATTTTATCTACCTCTTTTTGAGGCGTACCTTCAACACTCTTTTTTAAATTTAAAGGTGCTGTCAAAGCTCCAATTTCATTAAAACGATTCACTCCATCAATGCTTTTCATACCCCCTCCAAAAGACCCAAATGGCACTTTATACAATTAAAAATACAACACTAGATTAATCTAGTGTTAAGTACACTAATGATATACATACTTTTAGTATGATAAAAATAGCCTCCGTTTTACCACTATTTAAAGTCAGTGTGGAATACCCCTACCCAACAACAACTTTATTAAGCGGAATTATATATCTATCTAAAACCTTATCGCCCAAGGGAAGCTAAACTTTAATTAAAGTTGCCACCTCCTACTTCATAAAGCCAAAAACAGACGCTTCGGCGGCAAAAAAATACCTCTTTCTAAGAATTTACCACAACGGCTAACTATATTAGGCTTCCAATAACATCCAAAACAGCTCGTTATAAACTTAACACCTTTAATAATTCTAGTACACCGCCCCTTGAACAGCAAAAATCAATGATTAAATTGATTCTCAACCAGTTTAATTATAAATTTGGCACAATTAATGCTAATAAATAGATATGTATTAGAATATAAAATACATATTGGATTTTTAATGCCTCCGCTTTAATCATCCTTTTCTGGCGCCTTTGTAAATACCCCATTAGACAAAGGCGCCTTCCTCCAACCTATTTCCTTTCGAGTCATAATACGGTTTGTTACACCGTCTAAAAACGCCTCACCCAAATAAGAAAAGCATCTACAGCTAAGCCGTAATAAGTGACTATTTTTAAAACGAAGATATTATTAGGAAAGAAAAATCAAATCAGATGATTAATGAACTGAATACCATGATCCTGTGGGTTCATTTCGGAAAGAATAGTTACATCACTCCGCTTAGAGCTCGAACTATCAACAGAGATATCCGTTACAGGAATAAAAGCATTTTGAGTAACACTAAAAACCTGTCTAACCAATGAAGGTTGATTATGTTTGTTTAAAGTAATCACAAAACCGATACGACCATTGGATAGAGAGACACAAGATCCAACAGGATACTCCCCCATACTTTTAACAAATGTTTCGACGAGTTTTTTATCAAAAGCCAAACCCGACTCTTTTACCAAACGAGCGCAAGCTTTAACAGGTCCCATAGATGCTTTATGCTGCTGCTCTGATGTCATTGCATCATAAGCATCAATTATTGCAGCCATTTTTCCATAAATAGAAATTTCCTCATCTTGCTTTCCAGCAGGGTAGCCAGTTCCATCAATCTTTTCATGATGATCACTTACCATTTGATAAATCAATTTCACCAAACCATCGGAGTTTTTCACAACACTAAGAGCAAAATCAATATGCTTACGAAATAAATCAGATTCCGTTTGAGTTAACTTCTCAACCTTAGACGATAACGCTTCAGGCAAGCGAAAACGGCCAATATCAAACAGCAACCCACCCAGTGCAATAGCTGCAACATATGATTCAGATAAACCAATCACTCGAGCAAAATGAATTCCTAATACAGCAGAACTCAAAAGGTGCTGCAATAAATAAGAGTCGCTATCCTTAACATGACGTAATGAGAGCAATGCAAAAGGGTTTCTATCATAGGATTTAATAAGTTGATGGCAATACTTCTGCAACACAGGAACATCAAAAGGAGCCCCTACTTTCATATGACTTACTTGATCCTTAAGTAAAGTCTGCCCTTCATTAAATAATATATTTGCCCTTACAATTTCATCCACAAATTCTGACAACTTAACTTGCTTAGTCAAGAGAGGGTATTTATTTTTTTGAGGCTCTACTCTCTCCTTACTACTAACATCAACCTCCGAACTAGAGGATAAATCGTTAATTGAATCGAGCTCACTAGCACTCACACCTTCTTTAAAAGCTAAAATAAAACTGCGAGTATGATCATTTAAAATTGAACGGAAGTACCGAAATAAGCTTCGCCCTTTACCTGACATAGCTCTCAATTCTTTTGTATTATGGCTACCTTCTAACTTGCGAAGCCCCTTAATTGATTTCCCTATAGAGATTGACAAACAAATTTGCAACAACCGCTCTTCCGCATCGTATTGACGATCAGCAGATGATGACAAAGTAGTCTTTTCATGAAAGTAAGAATCATACGGCATAACACCTTTATCTAAAGCAACTTTGACAATGTCCAACGCCATTTGTCGCTTAGCAATTTGAATGATTCTATGCTTTTTTCCATGCTCCTTAACAAGCAGCAAAATTCTTTTACTATTCTTAATCTCAGAATTGATTTGTAATGCATCTAAAAGCAGATCTACATCGAAGTAATCAAAAGAAATATCAACACCGAAACATAAATCAACATTAAATGATGACATTCACATACCTATAGCACATTAAATAATGAAAGATTAGTGACTCTTGTAAATAAAAGTTGTGAAGCATCTATTGCCTGTTGAGCCAATGCCAACTCAGCCGATGCTGCAGGTAAGTTTAGTCCTGAAATAGAATTTTGAGCTGTTTGGTTGGTTATCTTTGCAGTAGCACTGTAATTTTCTACTTGAGTGATTGTATTTAGTCGAGCACCAATAGCAGATCTAGCAATACCCATTGTTTCTAAAGTATTATCGATACTGACTGCTGCATCTCTAAAAGCAAACTCTTTTTCTTTTATTGTCAGAGATTCATCTCTTAAAGTGCCGATAAAACTATTCATCTGATTGAGAATATTATCACGTGAAGGAGGATTAAGAGATAAGCTCACTGAACTACCTGCAACACCATTTAACGCAACTTCCATACCTAAAAATTTCATTGGCTGACCAGACGTATAATCCCCAGAAGCAACCACATTGGCACCAGAATCTACAACATTAAAAGTATCCGGAGCCCCTGCAACAGTAGTAAGAGTATATTGATTATTTATCGGAGTAATCGCATCATAATTATTAGCAACAAATACATCAAACGCTCCCTGATCACCCACCCTAACTTGACCTAGAGTAGCTGGGCCAGCGGTCACAGCCCCCGTAAAATCATTTCTCACTCTAGCGGCCTCAAAAATTTCTTTTCCTGAATGAGACACATCGATAATTACCGTTTCTGATAATTGTGAACGCACTACCCCTTCGTCTCCTTGGAATATATAGGAGCCGTCTGTTTGCCTTTGAAAAGGAGGAGTATCCGAATCAAAACCAGCGAAAACGTATTTACCATCCGCTCCTTTTGAATTCATTAAATCAGCCGATGACAATACTAAAGACTCCAGTTCCTCAGCAATTGAATCTAAATCAACTTGATCGTTAGCAGAGTTTTCAGCCTGAATCCTCAATGTATCTATTCTATCCAGAATGCCTTTCAAGCTATCTAGAGACGCTTCTTGATATTCTAAATTATTTTTTGCTAACGTAGCATTATTTGAATATTGATCTAACAGTAAATTATTTGCTTCATACTGCAACAACTGACCAACCCCTACAGGGTCATCACTGGGCTTTACAATTTCAGACTGTTCGGTAATTTTTCGGTTTACATCTAAATACCGCTCATTTGCTTTTTCTAACCCTTCAATTGATTGACGATAGATAAAGTTATTTGTAATCCTCATGCCATCTACCTCACTGCACTCAATAATGTTTGAAATGTATCTCTAGCTGCAGTAATCACTTGAGCCGACGCAGAATACGATTGCTGGAATCTAACCAGTTTAACCGCCTCTTCATCCATACTTACACCAGATATCTCATCTCTTCTATTTAAGCTTTGCTGTAAAACTGTATCACTAGAATCCATATTCAACTTTAGGGAGTGTGTTTGACTACCAATATTTGTCACCATTGCGGTATAACTTTGAGTATAGGACCTCCCTCCTTCAATCAAATTCTGATTTTGCAAATCAGCTAGCTTTAACCCATTAAAGTTATCCCCTGTCCCCGCTGAATTAAAGCTCATCTCAAAAGAGTCTCCTGGTACAGGAATAGAGGAAATAGATACATCATAGCCTGCTGTGTTTAGCCCTGCTTGTTCAAGCAAATTATTGTAGTTTGTAACACCACCAACCGTTGCCAAAACAGCACCACCACTATCAAGAACTTCATATTCATCAGCTAAAGTAAAACGAATTGAATGAGGTGCCGCTGGGTCAAGACCACCACCAGCCACAAAACCAGAAGTAGCAGGATCAACATCAGTAACATCTGAGAGGCTGATACTCGCATTTGAAATATTTGAAAGAGAGCTTGAAACAACAATAGGCCCATTTAACGCTAAATGCTCTCCTGTTCCTGTAGCTGTTGACAGTCCAGCCGCTGCGCCAGTTGTTGGGGTAAACTGGTATAAATCGCCATTTGCAAAATTAATGCTTGGATCTGCTTGTAATCGAGCTTCAATACCAAGACCGGGGATAGACACATAACCATCTGCAGAAGGCACCGCAGTTGCCAAATCAACACTAACAAGCACGCCATTAGAGTCGCCATTTGCATCATACCCTTGAACATCAAAAGTCGTTGCGGATGTCATTGTTAAACTGTAGGTATCTGTCGTTATTTCAGCTGACTTACCCGCTTCTGGGCGAATTTTTAAATCATGGGATAAACTGGAATTAGCAGAGCTCTGATTGATCTGTATGTCCTCAAGAGAAAATAAATCTTTCCCGTAATCGCCATTATAATCTAGACCTAAAGCATTTTGAGAGTTCATAGTATCTGCTAATACAATAGCTTGCTGCCCTAAACGTCGATCCATTTCTGTTAGCATATCATTCCGATAGTCCATTAAAGCGCCTAACTGCCCTCCTAATGAATCATTGGTCAAACCAATATCATATTTCCCGAAGTCCAGTCTTAATTCATACTCTGATGGATTCAACTCATTGGGTGATAAGACCAACTCCTTAGTATCACCTTGCAAAACCAAAGGCTGACCATTTTTAAACTGCAGCTCCATTAAGCCATTTGAATCATAAGATAATTTCACTTCAATCATCTCACTGATACCTCTAGCCAACTCTTCCTGCTGATCTCTTAATTCGTTCGCGACTCGACCGCCAACAGTTTCTTGAACCAATATTTTTTCATTTAAATTCGCAATTTGACCTGCTATTTCATTAATTTCATCAATTACAGATCCAAGCTGATTATTTGCCAACTCATTTTGAGTTTCAACGAAACTAGATAACTCGTTAAATTGGCTCACTGCATTTGTAATATCTGAAAAAGCAATATCTCTTATTGCTAGGTTAGTAGGGTCAGAGTTTGCAGATTGCAATGAAGAAAACATCTTATCAAGATAAGTATTTAAAGAAACAGATTGGTCACCTACTAACTCATTTGCAGTAGATGATAGTTGATGGTATTTCTCATAATATTGATTTGCTGACGTATCCGTTCGAACCTGTTGATTTAAGAACTGATCGACTACACGCTCAGTATCCCGGACAGCAACCCCACCGTTTAAAGTAGAAGTCAGAATCGTAGTTTGTCGATTAAAGCCTGCAGTATTAACGTTGGAAGTATTTTGCCCTGTTGTTGTAATTAGAGCATTACTGGCTTGTATACCAGATAATCCAATTGAATATAAGCTTGCACCCATAATGACTTACCTCGATTTCACTTCGTATTTTCTATGCTAAAACTAGCAAAGGTATTGAGTTTATCGACTGATCATGCAAGAACTTTACCAATTCCTAAAAAGAAATAGGCGTTTTAGAGAAGTGTTTTAAACCACTTACTTGAAAGGATGCTGTCTATTTTTTGACTGTAATTAGGGTCGGTAGCATAACCACCTTTTTGCAAATAAGCGGCAAACATTGCCGCATTGTCTCCTGCCAACAAGGCATCTTTGTACCGCTCACTGGTTTGAAGAAAGTTAGCGTAATCATTAAAACTTTCCGAAAACGATTCATACGCTCTAAAAGGCGCCTTTTGCTTTTTCGCAACGCCATTATCATACTCAAGCGTCGTTACAACCGCCCGCTCCCCCTTCCAACGAGAGTCAGCCTTTATCCCAAACATATTAAAGCTTGCTGTTCCATCAGACTTAGCAATCGGATACTTCCCCCATCCCGTCTCTAAAGCGGTTTGAGCAAGAATCGCTTTAGGGTCAACACCAAGCTTTTCCCCAGCCTGCTTTGCCAATGGCCATAGCTGCTCAACAAACGATTCAGGAGAATCAAAAATGACATTTTTCACTGGCACAGAGCCAACTGGCTCAGATTTAGCTAATGCCGCCTGACTTTCTATGCGTTGTTTATTTCCAGTCGAGGAGTCTGAACTCTGAGAGTTTTCCAGTAAACGGCGACTTGCTTCTTGCGCTAATAACTGAACCTTAGCTAAGTCTTGGGTAGCAATGCTTTTTAATAATTCACTGTCACCAGCAGCACCGAACTTAGGAACATCCGAACTGCCCCTACCTTCAAATTGTCGAATTAAGGCATCAGCCAACCCAACACCACCAGACTTAGCCATTGACTGTGCCATTTGAGAATCCAGCATTTCTTCATATTGACGGGTCTGACTACTGGAAAATAAGTCTGTTCCACCAATTAATTCATTGGAACTTCTCATATTTTTTAAAAGCATTCCAATAAAAATTGACTCAAATTCTTGAGCCACTTTTTTTAATGCTGCATCAGGGTCCTTCTGAGCTTGAGTCTTTAACGCGGCCAAGGAAGATAAATCACCGTAAAACTCATTTGAAGTAATTTTATTCATAATTTATCCACCTAAATACCATCAATCAACTCAAGCTAAACAAACGTAACGAAAGCTTTGAATCCGCGAAGGCTAAAAATACTTATTATATTACAACTAAGTCCGCGTTCAAGGCACCCGCTTGCTTCAAGCCTTCAAGTATTGCCATCACATCACCCGGCGCTGCTCCCACTTGGTTTACTGCTCTTACAATATCATTTAAAGAAGCACCCGGATCAAATAGGAACATATGCCCACTGTCTTCATCTACTGTAATTTCAGTCCTCGGAGCGAGAATGGTTTCACCGCCCGCCAAGGCATTTGGCTGCCCGATTTCAGGGTTCTCTTTAATTGTAACCGTCAAACTACCATGTGTTACTGCTGCAGGAGTTACAGTAACATTTTGACCAATAATAATAGTCCCTGTTCGAGAGTTGATTACTATTTTCGCTCTTTCCTTACCGAGTTCAACTTCTAAATTTTCTAAAATAGATAAAAAGGCCACTCTCTGGCTTGGATCCCTTGGAGCCGAAACTCGGATAGATGTAGCATCTAACGTTTGTGCAATACTCGGACCCAATAAGTTATTAATTCGATCAGCAACATGTTTTGCCGTCGTAAAGTCTGGTCGATTTAAATTAAATGTTAATGTATCTCCACGATTAAAGCTGCTTGGCACAACCCTCTCTACCGACGCACCATTTGGAATACGCCCAACCGTTGGGATATTTACTGACAATCTAGAACCATCAGCTCCCTGTACACCCAAACCACCTACAACCAAATTACCCTGAGCAATAGCGTACACCTCACCATCAGCCCCTTTCAAAGTAGAAAGCAACAGTGTTCCACCACGCAAGCTACTTGAATTACCAATAGAAGAAGCAGTTACATCAATACTCTGCCCGGGCTTAGCAAATGCTGGCAATGTTGCTGTTAGAGAAACAGCGGCCACATTATCTGAGTTAGTTTGCACCCCTTCCGGCAAAGTAATACCAAATTGCGACAACATGCTGGCAAAACTTTGCTCTGTAAAAGCAGTGTTATCCCCAGTGCCATTCAATCCAATAACTAAACCATAGCCAAATAATTTGTTATCACGAACACCTTCTACCGAAGTAATATCCTTCAACCTTTCCGCATAAGAAAAGCTCGTTAAAACCAACAACACAAGTAAAGTAAAAAGTCTCATAACATCAGCCTAAATAAATGGTTTAAAATGGCATCCAGCTTGAATTAACAAACCTACTCAACCAGCCCTGCTTACTTCCCTCTGCAAGTTCACCCGTACCTGAATAAGCAATCCTTGCATCTGCCAAACGGGTTGAACTAATTGTATTATCTGCATTAATGTCAGATTCTCGAACCAACCCTGAAACCCTTATGTATTCTTGACCACGATTAAGAGTAATCCACTTCTCTCCACGCACTGCCAGTAAACCATTAGGGTACACATCATACACAGTAACTGTGATACTACCGGTCAAACTGTTACTTTGATTGGCATCAGCACTGCCTGAAAAGTCGGTTGAAGTACTAGGCAAATTGGTATCCAAGCCTATTGGAACACCCAACAAAGTTGGATTTGTTATAGTAGAGGAAGATGATTTAGATAAACTGGTATCATTTGACTTGGTTGACTGAGTACTTTCACTCAAATTAACAGTCAAAATATCTCCAATTTGCCTTGCCTTTTTATCTCCGAAAAATATGTCCCCCATTCCAGACTGATAAATACTACCGTCCGCTCTATTATTCGCCTGAATACGTTCCTGTATTACAGGAGCATAAAAAGGGTCGTCCGACGTTGGGGTAGGCTCAACAATAGCACAACCCACTAGCAAGGACATCAAAGCAATCAAAGTAAGCAGTTTCATAAAATCACCTAACTCAACATTATAGCTGTTGAGTAACAAAGCCCAACATAGAGTCCGCAGTGGAAATGACTTTCGAGTTCATTTCATACGCCCTTTGAGTAGTAATCATATTTACCAACTCTTCAACAGAGTTTACATTGGACGCTTCCAACATACCTTGTCGCAACTCCCCTAAAGAGTCTTCCCCTGGCACACCAACAATAGGTGCACCACTGGCATTTGTCTCTGAAAATAAGTTTTGACCAATAGCGGCCAAACCCGATGGATTGATAAAACCAGCAACGTTTATTGCTCCAACTTCCTCTGTGTCTGTTTGCCCTGCTCTTAATACAGATACAACACCATCATCACCAATAGTAATTTCAACCACATCAGGGTCAATTGTCACGGCAGGCTCCAATAGCAACCCATTCGGAGTCACAATTTGGCCATTACTATTTAACTGAAAGCTACCATCTCTTGTATAACCAATCGTTCCATCAGGTTGCAACACTTGAAAGAAGCCATCTCCCTGTATTGCCACATCCAGCTGTCGGTCTGTTACGTTATAATCCCCTTCTGAGAAATCTTTTTGAGTAGAAGCCACTCGAACACCAGAGCCTAATTGCAGCCCAGATGGCAGCTCATTATTTTGAGAACTTAACCCACCAGGCTGCCTAACAGTGTGATATAGAAGATCTTCAAACACAGCTCGATCTTTCTTAAAACCCACAGTAGAGATATTCGCTAAATTGTTCGATACAACGGACAATTGCTTATCCATTGCGCTTAAACCTGTTTTACTCACCCAAAGAGCTGAATGCATACCAGTACCCTCTTATCAATCTGCTTTAAACACTTTCGATCACGTGCTTTTTAATTAGCCATTACGTTGCAATATGCGTGCCGAAGCATTTTCATTATTTCTTACGGTATCCATCACTTTAATATTAAGCTCAAAGCGACGAGATAAACTCATGATGTGGGTCATCTCTTCGACGGCATTTACATTACTTCCCTCAAGAAACCCAGAAATAACTTTTGCTTCTGGACTCCTATCAAAGACCTGACCGTCCTTACCATAGATAAGACCACTATTACCTTTTTCTAGTAATTTTGTATCAGGAGTAACCAGTTTGAGCTGATTAATAACAGCTATTTCAGATGCAGCCCCACCTTGAGGGACTATTGAAATTGTACCATCATCACCAAAAGTAATCTGATCTAAAGGAGGAAGAAAAACCGGCCCATCATTACCCATGACAGGTAACCCCGTCGAAGTAACAAGTTGACCAACCGAAGTTATTTGGAAGTCACCAGCGCGAGTATAAGCCTCACGCCCTAACTCATCCTGAACCGTAATAAAACCGTTGTCTTGAACTGCAACATCTAAATTACGACCCGTTTGAATCAACCCACCAGACTCAAAGCGAGTAGCTGGGTTTTCAGTCATTGCATAAACGCGGGAAGGGAAGTGCTCACCATTTACCTGCATAGAACGAGCTTGCTCAAAATCGGAACGAAAGCCAGTCGTACTAACATTTGCTAGGTTATTCGCATGCAGTGTTTGAGCGTGCATTGTCTGTTTGCCACCGCTCATGGCAAGGTAGAGTGCTCTATCCATTAAACATACCCTCACAAAAAAAGAATCTGTATAAGCAATACAATAAGCATGCCAACACAGACTCTTTAATAGATAAGGTCGTTAATTGTAAAAAACCAATTAAATCAAAAACTAAAAAACGATACCAGATTATTACTATCGTAAGTTAATAATCGTCTGAGTCACCGTATTCTCTGTCTCTAGTGTTTTCGAGTTCGCTTGATAGTTTCGTTGCGCTTCAATCAAACCAACCAGCTCAGAAGTTAGGTCCACATTAGACTCCTCAAGAGCACCGCCACGAATACCACCCAATGTACCTGTATTCGCTCGGCCAATATTTGCCACCCCAGAGTTAGAGCTTGCCGTCCAAGCCGTATTACCAGCAGGGCTCAAACCATCCGTATTATCAAAGGTTGCTAAGGCAATCTGCCCCAAAGTTGCCGTTTGCTGATTGGTATAGGTTGCCTTCAAAAAACCATCCTCATCAAAAAACACACCTTGCAACTCACCTGCAGCAAAACCATCTTGTTCAAAATCATCATCATTATTACCCGCAAACTGAGTCGATTTAGTAAGATCTATCGGAATTTCAGCCGTAAGGTCGGTAGGATCAAAACCAGTAATTGAAAGCTGAGCAGGGGAAGACACCGCAAAAGGTGGAAACCCTTCAAAAATTCCCGACATATTACCCGACAAATCAAAAGTTATAATCGTATCCTCTGGAACAAAGGGCGTAGGCAACCCTGTAACAGGATCATCAAAAGTTTTCTTTCCATCAACTGTTACTTTTAGCTCGTAAGTATTGGCTTCACCTTGCTGAATAAAGTAATAACCAAGTGTATGAGTCTCACCCAAAGTATCGTATATATTTTTTGTATTACCAAAGTTATAACTTAATGGATCACCTGGATCAAAAGCATTCCTAGCAACATTAGACGGTTCAATTACATTAGCAACAGTTAAGGTATCAGCTATAGCAACACCATTCAGATTACCCGCAAGAGCAAAGTCCGTTTGAGTTAAAGCAGCTATATCAGCAACTTGAGGTTGGTTTGTACCAGCATAAAGAACCTGAGATCCGCCTGGCTGTACCGCCCCAAGAGCATCTCGATAACCATCCGCACCATTAAAAGTAATATACTGATCGGTTAACCACGCATTTCCCCCATCATCCACAGCTGATCCATCTACGGTAGCGTACACCTGATAAGTATTAGGCAAGTCTGATTTTGCATAGTAATAAGAAACAATATGATTTTGAGGCGGAACTTGTGCATCAGCAACCGTTTGCGTTTGCGTATAATTATAGGTGTCAGGATCAGTCGGATCAAATGCATCATCTATAAAGGCAGGTACATCTTCGTTGCCAGAATCCAATCTAGCGTTAATTTCGATAGCCGCTGTAGCTTGCGGAGCAATACGCTCTGTAGGTACGATGAGATCTTCAAGGTTACCACCGATAATACCATCTACAGCATTATAACCTTGAACACTTGCCCCATCATTCGTTACAAGGAAACCCTCCTCGTCCAGCTTAAAATCTCCGGCACGAGTAAAGGTTTGAGTCCCTCTAATATCAAGAACAAAGAAGCCACTACCATCAACAGCTAAGTCCAAATTACTACCTGTATCCGAAATGTTACCGGGAGCAAATTGCTGAGCCACATTATTGACACTCACACCTGAGCCAATTGAATTACTACTACCCGCACCAACTACGCTGCTATTATAAAGATCACCAAATTCCACTCGTGAACGCTTAAAGCCAGTTGTATCGGAGTTCGCTATATTATTACCTGTAACACTCAAAAAATCCGCAGAAGCTTTGATACCTGAAAGTGCTGTATTAAATCCCATAACGTTCTCCGATTAACCTACTATTTCCAATTCATTAGACAGGCTCATTTTTCCATGCCCTGCTACATTAAGCTCTGTGCCATTAGCACCATTTATTGTGACGCCTTGAATTCTTGCAGGAAGCAAGGTACTCAAATCCAAAGCATCACCTTCAAAGGTTTTACCACTTGCTGAGAAGGTGTAATTGCCAGGTGGCAACAAATTGCCATCTTTATCTTTACCATCCCACGTAAACTCTTTTGACGTTAATTCAAATTCATTAACTACATTTCCATCTGCATCCGCAATTTTTAAACTGGCCTCACTAACATCGTCCGGTATATCCACTCTTAAAGAAATATCAGAACCTTCAACAAGACTTGCAGCACTTTGATTAACAAAAACGGATTTACCAACTAATGTCGACGCCCCCAAAGCCTGACTTGAAGTCAAAGAGGCTGCCATAGCCTCCAACTTGGTAGATATTGTTGTGAGCTGTTCAACCTGATTAAATTGCGACATTTGCGCAACCATATCATTTGTATCCTGTGGCGCAGTCGGGTCTTGATTCTTTAGCTGCTCAATATACAGCGTCATAAAAACATCCTGATCCCCAATGCTGGCTTTTTCAGCAGCAGTTTGCTCATCAACGCCCGCGCCCTTCTTTGCCTTATCAGTACCGTACTGAGCAATCAGGCTACTGAAACCATTATTTATTTCAGTCATACATTACCCCTTAAGATTGCCCAAGCGTTAAAACTTTTTGCATCATACTTTTTGCTGAATTCATAATTTCAACATTCGTCTGAAAAGATCGTGAAGCAGACATCATATCAGCCATTTCTTCAACCGGATTTACATTTGGATAGAATACAAAACCCGTTTCGTTAGCCATAGGGTGGTCAGGTTCATACCTTGGCTGTAAAGGCGCATCTGACTCAACAATACCCTTAATCTGTACACCAATACCTGCCCCCAAACCATCATCGTTAACGTTATTCCAACCATGAGACTTCATAGATTCATCAAACATTTCTGCAAAAACAGGTTTGCGAGCACGATATGTCTGATCGACAGAACTAGAAACACTGTCAACATTAGCAATATTACTGGCCACTGTATTTAAACGAACTGTTTGGGCGCTCATCGCAGAGCCAGCAATAGCAAAAATATTATTTAAAGACATGCTTACTGCCCTCCTAGAGCTTTTTTCATACCGCTAATTTTTCGATCTAAAAACAAAAAACTTGTGTCAAACTGCAAGGAATTTTGAGCAAATTCAGCTTGTTCTCTTTGCATATCTACAGTATTTCCATCCAATGATGGCTGACTTGGAGTACGGTACAGAAGCGCATCAGAATCAACAGAAGCAAGCCCTGAAGCCTGCGATAAATGCTTATCATTAGTTGCATTCATAGACAACCGGCTGCGGGTTGATTCCTTCATCATTGATTCAAAGCTAATGTCACGAGCTTTGTAATTTGGCGTATCTGAGTTTGCTATATTATTAGCTAACACCGCAGAACGAGCGCTTCTAAATAGTAACGCTTTATCATGTCCCGCAAGAGCACCCTCAAATGTAATAGCCATTACTCCACCTCACCGTAAAAATACTAATAATGATATTTACAAAGCAAAATAGATGCCAAAAAATAAAACCCTTTAATTTCAATATCTTATAAAATATTAAATAAAAAACGGCAAAAAGCGGCAACAGAAGCAACCAATAAAAGGAAAGGCAGAAAAAAGCAAAGGCTATGAAGAGCTATCAGAAGAAAGAGAAGAAAGAGAAGAAAGAGAGAAAAGCAGAGGCGACTTATATCAATATACAGAAGCCTCACCACATAATTTTCTTTATTTAAATTGAGACCTTTCCACGACTATTACGCTTGCTAATACTTTGTACAAAGGTCTCAAATTACTTTATTTAGCACGATAAACAATACCAGGGTGGCATTGCACAATTTCAAACAATGAGGATAAACCACTCAACGCCTCAGACCCACCTAGAAACAAATAACCACCAGGATTAAGAGACTTATGCATTCTTGTTAAAATATCCAATTTCAATTCAGCTGAAAAATAAATTAGAACATTCCGGCAAAAAATCACGTCGAATTTACCTAAACTAGAATACGAATCAATCAAATTCAAATAACGAAAATCCACTCTATTACGAATTGATGACTTAATTTTCCACGATCCTGAGTCTATTTTTTCAAAATAGCGTCTTTGCAGATCATCGCTAAGCCCTCTAACAATCGCTAGGCTATCGTACTCAGCTTGTTTAGCATGTTCTAAAATATTAGTGCAAATATCCGTAGCAATAATTTTCTCGCCCGATCTCAACTTACCCGGTCGAGAAGACTTATACTCGTCAATCACCATACTTATCGAATACGGCTCCTGCCCAGTTGAAGAAGCCGCCGACCAGATACGCAAAGAGCGACCGGATAATTCAGGAAGAATTTTTTCTTTTAATATATTAAAGGGATGAGAGTCACGAAACCATAGAGTTTCATTGGTTGTCATCGCATTAATAACTTCCTCTTTTAATGCCCCTCCCCTCCTTTCTAATAACGAAACCAAATCTTCTAGCTTGTCAATTTTCTCCCTTTCAAGCAATTTACCAAGACGACTGGCAACCAAGTATTGTTTATTATCACTCAGCATAATGCCACATACTTTTTCCAAGTATTGCTTAAATTTTGCGTATCCTTGGGGCGTTATTACCTTTGCACTACTCAATATTATTGCTCCAAAAAAGCATACTAACTCAATATGCTATAACACTTTAACTAATCAGCTTCTTTAGCCTGAACAGTTTCAATCGCTAAACGAGCTAATTCATCAGGTTGGAATTTTGCCAAAAACCCATCCGCCCCAACTTTTTTAACCATCGCTTCGTTAAATACACCACTTAAAGAAGTATGCAAAAGAATAAATAGATCACTTAAACGGCTATCATTACGAATTTGAGTAGTTAATGTGTAACCATCCATTTCTGGCATTTCAATATCTGAAATAACCATAGAGAATAGAGTTGTAACATCCCCACCTTCATCAGCAATACTCAAAAGGTATTCTAAAGCTTCACGCCCATCACATAAAACCGTTGTCGCGAAACCAACATCTTCCATACAACGTTTTATTTGTTTACGCGCAACACTAGAGTCATCCACAATAAGAATATGGTGTTGTTTAGCATTTTCTTGAACCGAATCTGTCACTATACCTACTGAAATGTCTTGCTTAGTAGGAGCGACTTCAGAAAGAATTTGTTCAACATCAATGATTTCCACCATTTGCTTATCAACCTGACAAACAGCAGTCAAATAATTATCGTGTGACAATCCTTTTGGAGGCGGTTGAATATCACTCCAATTCATATTAACGATTCGTTCAACACCTTTTACTAAGAATCCTTGAATTCTACGATTGTATTCCGTGATAATCACAAAACACTCACTAATATTTTCAATTGGTCGATCACCTGTTGCCAACCCTAAATCAAGTATCGGAATCGTGCCCCCACGAATATGAGCTACACCACGAACAACAGGGCTACTATGAGGCATAGTCGTTAACTTTGGACACTGCAATACTTCTTTTACTTTGAAAACGTTAATTCCGTATATTTGCTTTCCATTTAAACGAAATAACAACAACTCCAGACGGTTCTCACCAACAAGTTGAGTACGCTGGTTAACTGTATCGAGAACTCCGGCCATAACTAAATCTCCTATGAACCTTACTATGTCGCCAAGGCGAACCTCAAAAGAATATGTAAATATCATCCAATCATAGAGTGATATTTGTTATTTTACTAATACCTTATGCAAACTTAGAGTCAAAATCGTGAGATATTTATCTATTATAAATAAAAATCTATTTTTCCGAGCAATAATACTATGCACTTTGTCCTCTATTTGCCATGCAACCGATCTTCAAGCTTATATTATTAATTTCATTGAACAAAATGAAAAACCACGTTTAGCAACGCTTTACCCAAAAGCAGAAATCAACATTGAATTAGGGAATCGAGCAAATTTTAGCTATTTACCTGCTTGCCCTGAAGACAAGTTATCAATTCTTAATTCTCGCCTCAATGCACAAAAACGAACAACTTACACAGTTCAGTGCCTTGCACCAGCATGGAAATTCTTCCTGCCAGTTAATCAAAAGATATTCTTAAATGCATACACAGCAATTAGCCCAATTTCCAGAAAGCAGACCATTACAAAAGACAATGTTGATTTGATCAAAGTAGATATCACCAAATTACGTGGAGACATATATAGTCAAGATAATCCACCCTATGGATTGGTTGCCTCCCGCAACATTAACATCAACACAGTCATAACGGATAAAATTACTGAGTTACCTATAATAATAAAAAAAGGCTCAAGAATCGTTATAAAAGCACAAAGTAATGTCATTAGCATTAAAATGAATGGTGAGTCCCTTGATAATGGCGTTATGGGACAACAAATTCGAGCTAAAAACATCAGCTCTGGTCGAATTGTGTACGGAAAAGTTGTATCCAGCAACGAGATTCTTGTAAACTATTGAAACGAGAAAAAAGAAATCGTCATTTACCTGTTTTTTTTATAAAAATGTCTAAAGTTTATTCATAGACAGTCGATAAGGGGATTAGATGGCAATATTCAGGGCGGGAGAGGATCATGGCAATTAATCTTAATGGTATATTAAATCAGACAAACGTCACAAAAAATGATCGTTTGCAAAAGTCTTCTGAACAACCAGAAGGAGCTAAGTCAAGCTCAGTTTCTAGTAAAGACACACTAGCAGAAGACACTGTTCAGTTAAGTGGAGCTGCACAAGTGTTAAAAAATCAAGAAGAAAAAATTTCAAATCTTCCTGATGTAGATATGGATAAGGTTGAAGAAATCAAGCAAGCACTTGCTGCTGGTGAGTACAAAATTGATACTCAGAAACTAGCAAGCAATATGCAAAGCATTGATGCGCTTTTTTCTTAAGAAAATAATGCATTAAATAAGAGAAATACACTTTCTTATGGTCCCTGTTGAACCTATTTTTTTACGTAATAAAGAGCTTCTAAGTTCACTATCGACATTGTTGGATGTCGAACGAGAGGCACTTGCTCAACTAAATTCTGAAAAAATAATAGAAATTTCCAAACAAAAACAAACTATTTTAGATGAGCTAGACAAGTTAAACATTAAACGCCATTCATTATTATTGAAGTTCGGTGTTATTAATCAAAAAAAGGCTGAAGAAGGCCAGTTTAAGGCTTGGTTGAATACCCCCCCAGTAAATACCAACCTGACAAATCTAGTACTAGACTGTGAAAACCTTCTAGAAGTATGCAAAGAAAAAAACCATTCCAATGAGCAAATATTACATATCGCTCAAGAACGAAATAAATCATTTTTGGAAATTCTAAAGGGATCGGACAAAAAAAGTCGCGTCTACACAGCGAAAGGCAGCACTAAACCAATAAATAGCAAACACACTCTTGGTAAAGCTTAATCAAACACCTCTTACCTACTACTCTCACCTTGATTTAAAACAATTTTAATTTGCTCAACTTAATAAAATAATGTATAAAAACGTCCTGTTTTCATATGAATTACGGTGCAAAACCTTATTCAACAAACTATTGACTTAAATACATCATGTCCTCATAGGTAAACAGGATATACCTGCCGCCTCCTAAGCGGCTATTCCAGGTTCGAGTCCTGGTGGGGGCACCATCTTTTTAGAAATACCTTTAATACAATTGAACTAGCTAGCCTTTACTAGGTCTGAAATTGTATAGTAGAAAAAATGGCTTAGTTAATATATTTATGTTGGATACTTTACTCACTTGGTCTCAAAATCCCTATATTATAATGCTGGGGATTATACTCCTATCTTATTTATTAGAAGATGCCGCCATTGTTGGTGCAGCACTTTTATCTGTTGAAGGCACTCTACCAATTCACCTTGGAGTTCTTGCCGTATTTATTGGTATTGCATCAGGAGACATCATCCTATTCTACATTGGCCGCTACAGCCATAAGTTCAATTGGGTTCAACAACGACTCTCCCATCCTAAAGTTCTTAACATTCAAAACAAACTTCAAAAAAATGCTTTTTTAAATGTTTTCCTCATTCGTTTTTTACCTGGTCTTAGAGGGACAGGTTATCTTGTATGTGGCGCTCTACGCATTCAACCTATTACATTCTTTCTATCAGTTGGCTTAGCAACACTTTTGTGGTCAATTCTAATATATGCGTCTGTTTTTGCTTTAGGCGATGCTTTATGGTTAGAGGACGCATTATGGAGATGGGTTCTAGCACCACTGCTAATTGTTGTCATTATGCTCATTAATAAGATCATTAACACTTACCTCCTTGAGGAACGATCCGTTTGAATATTCGAAAAGTCCCATTACCGCAGGGCATAAATGAAGGTATGCCACCTCTTGAAGTAACTGAGAAACCAGTTTCATTTTTTGAATTTTGGCCAGCGTGGGCAATGTATGCTCCTGTGATGGTGCAATGTTTAGGTCTTAGTATCAAATACCGTAGTATCGGTTTGCCATTGATATCTAACCCTAAAATACCATTAAGCGGAATGGTTGGAGAATCAAAAGCGGACATATTAGATCAACCTAAAAAAGAAGTTCGTTCTTTCTTATGCGAGTATGTGACCTTCACAACGAAAGAAAACTTAACGGCTATTGAAAGCTCCAAGACCCTTTTAAAGCAATATTTTGATGAAGGTCTAACCTTACCTGCTGTCGCCAAACCAGACCTTGGTTGTCGAGGTGTCGGGGTGAGATTAATTGAGCACGAGCAAGAGCTAATAGATTACATAGAACTTTTTCCAACAAACGCACGTTTTTTATTACAGGAAAAATCTAAGTATCAGGCAGAAGCTGGCATTTTCTATATCCGCTACCCTGGTGAGAAAAAAGGAAAAATAACATCAATAACCCTAAAATATACACCTTGGGTAATTGGGGATGGCGTTAAAACGCTTAAAGAACTTATTCTTGCGGACCCAAGAGCGAGCCTTCTGTCTCATATTTATCTACCAAGACATAAAGAAAATCATAATAAAGTAATACCTGAAGGAGAAGCCGTTCGAATTGCTTTTGCAGGTAGCCATAGTGGTGGCAGCATATTTCGTGATGGCAATCGTTACATCACAGAAGCGCTTACTCAATCACTGGACACTTTTTTTGATGGCATGCCTGAGTTTTACTTTGGTCGACTCGACGTCAAGTTTAAACATATTGACGAACTCATGGATGGGAAGAACTTCCAAATTCTTGAAATTAACGGCGCAAGCAGCGAAGCTACTCATATATGGGACAGCAAAACAAAATTCCCAGATGCAATTAAAGCATTATTATTTCAATATCGAACTTTATTCGAAATTGGGCATCTAAATCGAAAAGCGGGTTACAAAACACCGTCTCTACTATCATTGTATCGCGCTTGGCGAGAAGAAAAGAACTGGGTAATAGATTACCCATCAATGGATTAATATATGAAAACAACATCAGAGTTCAGCCCTTTTTTACTTCCTAGAACAAAGTCTATGAAGTGGTTTGCTCCGATACTAGAAAGCATTACGGGGCTAAGAAGGTTGCATCAGCACTACTTAACACGCCCCAAAAATTCAGATACGAATACATTTTTAACACATACTCTTGATGCTCTGGGAATTCGCTTTCATTCATCAGGCAAACCTTTAGATAGCATTCCAAGTACAGGACCATTGCTGATTGTTGCAAATCACC
Source organism: uncultured Marinomonas sp. (assembly GCA_947493575.1). Lineage (GTDB taxonomy): Bacteria > Pseudomonadota > Gammaproteobacteria > Pseudomonadales > Marinomonadaceae > Marinomonas. The sequence goes on along the minus strand of CANLRQ010000034.1, from coordinate 11,040 downwards.
CTTTAGGAGGCGTTGAAGGTGTGATTCTGGCAAAAATGCTCATGCAATACCGTCCAGATATTAAAGTAATGGCAAACCTTTTTCTTAAACGCATACCAGAATTAGACAGTTTATTTATTGGTGTTGATGTTTTCGAGACAAAAGAAGCTCGAAAAACTAATATGAAAGCCATTAAAGAAGCAGGGCAACATCTTACAAACGAAGGTGCATTACTAATTTTTCCCGCTGGTGAAGTCTCTACTTTCGATGAAAATAGTCATTACCTTCAAGATAAAGAATGGGGCAGACTTGTTGGAAGGTTAGCAAGGTCGAGTAAAGCAACCTGCTTACCTATGTTTATAGAAGGCCAAAATTCTCCCTTATTTTATAAAGCAGGAAAAATTCACCCACGCCTCAGAACAGTTTTACTTGGCCGTGAGCTATTAAATAAGAAGAATAAGTCCATTGGTGTTCGCTGTGGCTCACTAATTGAGCCTCATGAAATAGCTAAAATGGACAACGATCAAGACATTACTAACTACTTGCGCTTAAACACTTATTTATTAGAGCAAAATCACTTAGAACAAAGTAGCACATCCGACAGTGAACCTGGGCGCTCACTTGAACCAATATTAGATGATATAAATTCTGACATTTTGGAACAAGAAATTACTAGCCTACCTTCATCCTCTTTATTAGTAGAGCAGAAACAATTCAAGGTATTTATTGCCCATGCAAATGAAATACCCTCTACTTTAAGACAAATTGGCATCATTAGAGAACGTAATTTTAGAGAAGTAGGAGAAGGAACAGGAAGAGAGATTGACCTTGATCAATTTGATGAAGAGTACCTACATCTATTTATTTGGGACAAAGAACAACTAGCAATTGCAGGAGCGTACAGACTTGGATTAGTGGATGCACTTGTTCAAAAATCTGGTATTCAAGGCTTATATAGCCGTACCCTTTTCAAATTTGATCAGGCTTTTTTAGATACTCAACCAAATGCAATAGAGATGGGACGATCTGTTATTGATAAGTTGTATCAAAAAAATCTGTCTCCTCTTATGCTTCTTTGGAAAGGAATTGCCGCTTTTGTTTCACGTAATCCTCAATACACGACTTTGTTTGGCCCTGTAAGCATTAGTGGCGAATACAAAGAGCTGACTCATCAATTGATTGTTAGCAGTCTGACAGCACATTTTTACGATGCAAACCGCTCTAAACTCGTGGAAGCAACCCATCCTATACCAATTGCAAACAAACCCTTTTGGTCAGTCAGTTTACTCTCTGGCCTAGCAGACATACAACTGCTTTCCAATCTTGTCTCACGCCTTGAAAACGGTCCAGGTGTGCCTGTATTAATACGCCAATATTTATCTTTGCAAGGCCGTTTTATCAGCTTTAATGTTGATCCAGATTTTAACCAAACGGTTGATGGTCTTATTACTGTTGACTTAACTCAGCTATCTGCGAGAGTCTTAGGCAAGTACATGAGTAATGATGCAGCGCAGAATTATCTAGATTTCCATATTTCAAAAGAAAACAAACAACGACCTGACTTTCAGGAGGATAAATGATACCTGTTATAAAAGGTAACATAGAAACAATTCATCAAGCGCTTTCCTTACTTGAAGCTATTGATGCTAAATCTTATTGCTATATTTGTACTCCTTATATAAATAGTAGCATTGGCCAACATATTCGGCACATTATCGATAACTATTTGGTGATTGTTAATGGCTTCGACCAAAAGCACATTAACTACAACATTAGACGCCGAGGAGCACTGGTAGAAACCTGTATCGAAACAGCTAAGCAAGAGCTTAAAGAGATACAGACATGGCTTTATGCTTTAGAAGATTCGACTTTAGAAACTCCAATTACCATTGTTTCAGAAGTGTGTCTTGAGGAAGAAAGATCTGACCATTTAGTGTCTAGCCTTCATAGAGAGCTAATTTTTGTTGCGAGCCACTGCATTCATCATATGGCGCTAATTGGCGTAGCTGTGAAATTACAAAATATAGAAACACCAAAACATTTTGGGCTAGCACCAGCCACAGCAACCTATGTGCGCCAACAAGAGTCTCAAGAAGCGGTTAACTCCTAACTATGTGTACAGTAAGTTGGTTATACGATTTAGCAGGCTATCAAATTTTTTTCAATCGGGATGAGCAACGCAGCCGCCAAAATGCGTTACCACCTCAAATTTTCATATCTTCTAAAAATAGCGCTCAAAATAGCTCTCAACATAAACAGTCTTATATAATGCCCGTAGATCCACAGGGAAATGGCACTTGGATGGGAGCAACAACAGAGGGCATATGTGTATGTTTACTCAACTTCTATCAAGGCGCCCTCCCACAAGGACCACTTATCAGCAGAGGAATACTAGTAAAAACCTTACTTGAGCTTATTTCTTTTAAAAAGATCGAACAACATCTAAATAAGATAGACTGCACACACTATTCTCCGTTTACCTTACTTATTTTTAATCCACTAGATAAGCATCCTTTAGGTTTTTGTTGGGATGGAAAGACAACACTGACAACAATCCAAGTCACCTCTCCGTTCACCTCTTCAGGCGTTGATTTCCCGACAGTATCAAATCATCGCCAGCAAAGTTATGCCAAACTTTTAGGAGACAATGGAAATAAAGTTGATGAGAGTTTATTACTACAATTCCACAAATCCCATCTACCCCAGAAATCAATGAACTCGGTTTGTATGCATAGAAATGACGCTAAGACGGTCAGCTTAAGTCAGATTAAAGTAAATGAGGGCCAAATCGACTACCGTTATTGGGACGGGGCTCCTTGCGAAACAAAAAGCATATATGAACAGACATTAGACAGAGCGAAGATTGCCACTCTGCAAAACTAGCAAATGAATCGAAATTAACGGCTTAACAGCTTGCCCTGAAACTCACATATGTTTCAGGGCAAAGTAAATACTTACTCTACTTCTATTACACTAAAGCTGTGAGTAATCTCAACCCCCCCACGCTCAAGCATTAAAGAAGCTGAACAGTACTCTTCGGCAGAAAGCTTTACGGCACGCTCTACCATCTTCTCCTTTAACTTTCGACCTTTAACAATAAACTTAATATGGATCTTGGTAAATACGGCAGGTATACCATCAGATCTTTCAGAATCAATTTCAGCCACACAAGAAACCACATCTTGACGAGACTTTTGTAAGATTTTAACGACATCATAAGAAGTACAACCACCTAAGCCAGCCAAGATCAGCTCCATTGGTCGAGCGCCTTTTTCTTGATTGCCATCAATTTCTACTTGAAAACCAGAACCCGTTTGTGCAATAAAATGCACATCATCTTGCCAAGCAATACTTGCTTTCATAGTAAATTCTCTACTCTCAAATTTAAAAACAGTAACGTATTAGTTTTTGAATAGTTCAGCTAGTTTTTCACCAGGCTTATCCGCCTTCATAAACGCTTCACCGACAAGGAACGCATTGATTTCTTTGGCCCTCATAGCGGCGACATCATCCACAGTATGAATACCACTTTCCGTTACAATGAAACGATCATTAGGGATACTATCAAGTAAATCAAATGTATTATTTAAACTTAGATCAAACGTGTGTAAATCGCGGTTATTGATTCCTAGAAGTTCACTACTCGAATAATTTAAAGCCAATTCAAGCTCTGCACGATTATGCACTTCTACCAATACATCTAAACCCAGTTCTCTTGATAATTTATCTAGATTAAACAACTCATCTCCAGATAGACAAGCAGCAATCAAAAGAACACAATCGGCTCCGATCGCTCTTGCTTCGTACACTTGATACGGATCGATAATAAAATCTTTTCGAATAACAGGGAGCTGGCATGCTTTACGAGCCTCTATAAGGTAATCTTCATGGCCTTGGAAAAAATCTTTATCCGTCAATACAGATAGACAAGCCGCGCCGCCGCGCTCATAAGATTGTGCAATTTCTTCAGGAATAAAAACGTCCCTTAAAACACCTTTGCTTGGTGACGCTTTTTTAATTTCCGCAATCACACCAGACTGGCCATTTGCAACTTTCGCTTTTAAGGCATCTGCAAACCCTCTAACAGGGTTCTTAGCATTAGCTGAAAGCGCTAGTTTTTTCATTTCTTCAAGCGAAATATGCTTGATTCTTTCTGATATCTCTTCGTGCTTTCGAGCAACAATTTTTTTCAATACCGTTGGGGTTTCAACTTGCATATTAGACCTTATTAATTAATTCGAAAACACATTAAAAACAACGAGTAAAACTCGCAAGCGCCGAGAATTTTTCCGTAGCCAGTCCACCACCCATAACATCTTCAGCAATGGATACACCTTCAGAGAATGAAGACGCCACCCCTGAAACATAAATTGCTGCACCCGCATTTAAAGCAACGATATCACGGGCGGGGTTAATTTTGCCTTTACCAGCTAATGCTTGTTTTACAAGTACCAAGCTTGCTTCTGCGTCTTCAACTTGAAGTGGCTCAATAGACTGACGCGGTATCCCATAATCTTCAGGGAGAATTTCATATTCCGTAATGGATCCATCCTTTAACTCGGCAACAAATGTAGGCTCAGCAATGCTAATTTCATCTAGACCATCTTGTGAATGAACAACCATCACATGCTGGCTACCCAAACGCTGTAGTACTTCGGCCATTGGGCGAACCCACTGTTTATCAAACACGCCTAAGACCTGATTAGTCACTGTCGCAGGGTTTGTTAGTGGACCTAACAAATTAAAAATCGTACGTACTGCCATTTCTTTACGAGGGCCAATGGCATGTTTCATCGCTGAGTGATGATTAGGAGCAAACATAAAACCTAAACCCACTTCATCCACACATCTTGCAACTTGTTCAGGTGTAAGATTTAGATTAATTCCAGCATGCTCAAGCAAATCAGCACTACCAGATTTAGAAGATATAGAACGGTTACCATGTTTTGCTACATGAGCACCTGCTGCTGCCGCAACAAAAGCCGTCGCTGTAGACACATTAAATAGCTTGCCACCATCACCACCTGTACCACAGGTGTCAACCAGATGATCTTGTGTAATAGACACTTTACTTGACAGTTCACGCATTACTTGGGCAGCAGCAGTAATTTCATCAACCGTCTCCCCTTTCATACGTAAACCAATTAAAAAGCCACCGATTTGCGCCTGAGTCGCTTCACCAGTCATGATAATACGCATTACAGAACGCATGTCTTCTGTTGTAAGGTCTCTCTGTTCAATGACCTCAGCAATGGCCGTTTGAATGTCCATCAACAACTCCTATCAAATACAGTACAAAGTTACCGACATTCTACACCCCTACTACTTTTCTGTCTGTAGATAGAAAGCGCAGTAATTGAGATCCTTCATTACTAAGTAACATAAGTCGATCTTATAAAATAAACCTTATGAAACAGAATCGATAAGTAGCTCAAGCTGTTTTGGTAAGCATACTCTAGTTAGATCAAATTGCTGCTGAATCGTTTGACGGGCCTGACTGCGGATTGGCACAACTGAATCAGGGTTACTTAGCACCCAATTTAGAGTCTCTGACAATGCATTTGAATCAAAGAAGTCCACCAGAAATCCATTTTCTCCATGCTTTATAACATCCTCAACAGGCTCCGTACGAGAACCAATAACAGGTGCTGCACAACTCATTGCCTCTAACATGGACCAAGAAAGCACAAAAGGATAGGTTAAATAAACATGGGCCTTACTTAGCTGTAACGCCGCCAAGAAAACATCATATGATACCGATCCAAGGAAATGAACTCTTTGAGGATTCATAAGATGGCCAACTTCGTTTAAAAAAATCTGTCGCCATGTGCTGCCTTTTGGAGGTTGAGCTCCGTACCCTCCCGAATCACTGCCAATAATTAATACATGGGCATCAGGATGTTGCTCTAATACCTTAGGCAATGCTCTTATAAAAGAATGAAAGCCTCTATAAGGCTCTAAGCAGCGATTTACAAAGGTAATGACCTTATTTGAACGAGATAAAAGAGGGCCATTTTGACCGATTTGAATAGTTACCTCTTCATTAGGAACACACACATCTGTATTAATACCCTCATGAATTACATGCAACTTTGACCAAGCCCATTCAGGGTGAACCCGTTTTTGAAAGGCGGTCGCACTGACTCCTACGTCCACATTCTGCAACATCCATAACGGCCATAAGTTTTTAAATTCCGCCTTTTGAGTTTGCTCTAACGTTGTTGGAAATTCACTATCAAATCCCAAGTCCGTATTTGGCGCGCAGTAATAATATTCAAACCACCCTATCACTTTTGACGAAGGAAAAACCGTTCGCACACTTTGCATATCCCCCCATCCAGTATGACCAATCACCAAATCAGGCTCCCACCCTTGCAGCTTCCAAGACATTAAAACTTCACGTGCAGCACGGGCACGCACAACTTTACTGTCCATATCCATCAACCAAGGGTCTATTTTTTCAGAGGAATCGGATAAGGGTTTAGCTTGTTCAATAGTCACTGGTCTTTTGAGTATATTTAATACGGCAGCAGGGTTTGAAAATGTAAGACCTCTTACATCCGCACCACACTCAACCACCGCAGGTATCAAATATTTAAACTGCGCAGGTAAATTAGGGTGCATAAATAGAATTTTTTTATGCTTCAACTCAGCATATTGTTGCCCAATTAGCATGGATAAAGCTCACTACTTTTAAGAAAACGAATCTCAATCAAACTTAAACATCTCATCATCATTTTCATTAAACATACTATCTAAGGAAACATTTTGCTGGAGCTTCTGTTTTTCATTGAGAGTGCGATATTGAACACCCAAAAATTCAACACAATGTTCCGAAAACATCTGTCCATAAATAAGCGCCATCGCACCTTGGTCCATAATTTTTTTCAGACTTTCCGGAGGAAGATTATAAAGCGCGTTTTCATCGATATGAAACAAACCTTGTATTTTTTTCGCTGTGCCAACCTCTCCTGCTTGAACATACAAGTCCCATGGAACAATTAAATCCATAGAGACTAAAAGGCTAATCATACTTTGTGTTTGACGTAACCCTTTATCAAACATCTTAACCAATGATAATTGCTGGGACATAGACTCTGTCATTTCCCCTGCATCATCAAATAGCCGAGTATTCCCCTCATGGCAGGTTTCATTAAAGTAAGAGCCTTGCTGAACACATAAAGCCGTTTGATCACTGTTCTCTATTGGCATCATGCAAAAAGGAAAACTACGATAGAATAAAGGTAAATAGCGCCCCAACCAATTACCACTTTCATTTACATAAAGATTATAACCAGGATGTAAAGACTGAATGGCAACCAAATTAAAAGGGCTTTCAGGTGTTTTTTGCACAAACGCTAAAGGCATATCCTTCAACATCATTACTTCTGAAATAACGACAGGAAGCACGGACTCCGTAGACGCAAAATGGTAAGTATCTGGAGCTAGCCAGCCAGACTTAAGATGTGTTACTGGACTTACCGGAATAAGATTATCAAACATATTCTTTCCATATTCAAAATTTTAAACTAACACCAATGAGATAATTTTTGCAAAACTTCGCCCGTTATAAACTCAGCCTGTTCCAAAGAGTGAGATTCAACATAACAACGCAACTCAGGTGCATTCCCTGATGGCCTAATATGAACAATATCATCATTTTTAAGAATTAATCGCAATCCATCCAATGTATTATATTCAACTAACTCAGATTCTAATTGCAATTCTTTAACAGCTAAACGAGGATCAGCCAACCATTTGGTTAGCAGGCTTTTCATTTTCTTGATATCAATATTTTGTACTCTATCACTCGCGGTATAGCGAGTAAGCAGATTTGACACAAGATGCGACAAGGTAATATTTTCCAAGCGGGACTTAGCCAATACAGCCAAAGCAGGTAAAATTGCATCACGCGTCGGTAATGGATCAAGAGGCTCGCCACCTAAACGCAATCCTTCACCACACAAAAACCCACCATTTGCTTCAAATCCAGCCACGCCAGTCACCACTTGAGACAAGGTTTCCATCCCTCCTATAACATAGGGTGACCCAATACGAGTACGCTCTACTTTCTCAAACCCAACAGCATCTACCACCGAATTTGCATTAATCGGTAACGCAACTGCACGAGCAGACACAGCTTGAGCACACAAAACACCTAATACATCACCTTTTAACCAAACACCGTTTTCATCCGATAATAAAGGTCTATCACCATCACCATCGGTTGAGAAAATTGCATCCAGTTTATGCTCTTGTATCCAATCGAGCGCTCTATCTTTATCTTCATCTGAAACGGCTTCCGTATCAATAGGAACAAAAGAGTCCGACCGACCTAGAGAAACAACCGTTGCCCCAAGAGATTCAAATATCACTCTATTAAGATCACGCCCCGCCGCTGAATGTTCATAAACTCCCAGTCTAAAGCCTTTGAAAAGCGTTGGAGGGAATGCGGCTGTATAACGATTTAAATAACCTTCTTTCGCGTCTGTAAGCTCTACTAACCTAGGTAAACTGAACTCAGGCACAGAAGTTTCATCTGAAATAATGGCCAATTCATCGGCTTTACTGATTTCACCATCCGGGCGATAAAATTTAATGCCATTGCGATCAAATGGAATATGACTGCCAGTAATCATGATAGAAGGAATACCGTCAGCCATAGATTGCAATGCCAACGCGGGCGTTGGTAGAACCCCATAAAATTGCACTGTATAACCAAGCGCAGCTAAAGCGCCAGCACAAGATTGCGCCATAAATAAACTGGAAGGTCGTCGATCCATAGCCAAAGCGACTTTATTAAAAGAATACTCTTTTGCCATGGCATTGATAAAGGCAATAGAAAAAGCGGCACATACACTGTCAGTAAACTGAGTATTTAAACCACGCGCGCCACTCGTTCCAAAAGCAATACCACTTTCTTTAATAATATTTTTTATCATTTGTTACTCACAATTAAACGAATAGACATGCAACTGCCTTACTAAATACAATCCAGCATCCGATCCGGGGTCTACCCTTATTTGACCAGTAAATTCAGGATCATCAATTAAAAAAGAGAGGTTATGCTCTCCTGCTAATACATTCACACTTAACATAGTATCAGAAGAAAAATCAGGCTGGTTTTGTGTTGTATAATATAACTGAACAACACCAGCACAGGGCACTTTTAACTCAAGCCAAACCCAATAACCCTTAACATTCGGCTCAGCGGATATTGGCTCATCACTCTTATCAACAACAGAAGTATGAAAATGGTTAAAGACCTCTAACTTTACCAGTTCAAAGAAAGGATCATTAGCAATCGACTCTATTACCACCCCTCCCCCTAGCTGTGAGTAACTGGCTACATCTTCACTCCATTGTTTTATTGAATAAGGAAACGTATTTCCATCTACAGACAGTTCTAAAGTAGAAAACATCCTTAACAAACCACATAAAGAAGACTCAGATTCAGTCAGCACCTTAGTATTAAGATCATTCAACCACAAAGGTATTAGCTCCTGCTTTATAACTTTCAGCAAGATTCTTCTTTGATATATAGAAGACTGATCAGATTTTACAAAAGAGCTCAATATAATCAATAACAGCTCAAGGTCTTGCGCTCTTATAAAGTTTAATATTTGCTTTATGCTTATTATTGGAACCAAGCGCTCTTGCTTAAGCCGCTCATCTTGTTGAGGTTTGATAAACGCCTCTCCTATTTCAGGAGCGGGTGTCTCCCAAAATGTACGCCAAAATAGTTTAAATGAGTCTTTATAAGCTGACTTTATGCGTGTTATTTGTTCTGTATTTAAAATAGAACCCGTATTTGAAAGTTCCACAGAATACCGAGCCAATAAAGCATTAACTTGATAATTAAATGCATTACTCTTTGGCAAAGAACTAAAAGAATTCAACATACAGCGAAACAAAAATGCACCGGGGCTAAGGGAGGGGTTAACCACTTTATTAGGAAAAGTAAGTTGAGTAAGATCAACATCCATACCTACGGAGTCTAAAAAATCCGTATAAATACCCTGTGAGCCAAATTTCTTTTTATCATACCAGCGAACAAGTAAATGGCCCGACCGAGCATAAGAGGCACAACGAGTAAGCAGCCCTAAATAATTACAGTCCTCAATAATATGATTTAAATGCTCGTTATCCATAAAAAAACCATGATTTTTAACAGCTTGATTAAGAGAACTGTCTATCAACTGCACCAAATCACGCACATAACAAACAACAGTAAAATCATAACCGACAAAAAAATCAAAAAATGCCGTTGGGTTTTTCTTAAAAGAATAGAACAATGTTTCAGAGGAGATGATGACAGTTTCTGCTTCAATGTCTTTTATTGCACTATCAAACGCATCACGGTCATTATTATTTAACCAAGTTATCAATTTATCAGCATTACCACCCGAAGTTTGATACGACTGAGTAAAACCCTCATACCATGGGAAAGCAACTTTATGCTTTAAAAAATACGCTTCATTTAAACCCATTAAAGCCTGAATGGCACTGCTGCCTGTTTTGGGCATGCCAATATGAATGATTAACTTTTTAGCCAGTAAACCCATATAAATAGAACCCATTCCCTTAATTACCGATACAATGTTAATCACATAACTTTTAGTAGATAATTATTTGTTAGCAGCTAAACATCAATTATCATTTCTAACGGTTTAGCGCTCTACATTAAATTAAAAAAAACGATTCCATGACAGCACCTCACATCACACAATTGGCCATCATAATATTTATATAGAAGAAATCGACTCAACATCGCCCTTCCTAATTGTGTTTGCACCAATGAATCGTCTATCTAATAGCAAGAACACAAACCTTATGGGAGTGGAGTTTATCAAAAAATCTGCTTTAACGTGTAACCTAATCGCTATTGTCTCAACCGATAAAGAAACCTGGTACCGTTGCCCACTACTTTATCAAGCACTAAAAGACATAGCTAATAGATTAAAGCACAGAACCGTTATTGGCCTGTAGATACTCTGTTTAAGCGCAAGCTTTTTTGTGCTCTTCACTAAATAGTTTTGAGGAGTCATAGGGTGTGTTTAA
>CANLRQ010000033.1 GCA_947493575.1 uncultured Marinomonas sp. | reverse complement strand
TATGGCTGGAAGAAACCCTGTAAACAGTCTTCCTCCTCTACCTCTGGCGCCTCGCCTGCGAAACGTAAAACCTAAGAGATCAAACTCATAATGTTGATTTTGATTTCTCCGTGTTTTAGTGTCGCAACAAACAATACGAGTCTTTACTGGGTGAAGTTCCAATCCACAATCCAGCATTCTTTGCTTAAGTTTCAACAATAACTCTTCGGCTTCAAGCTTACTCCGGCAATGTATCACAGCATCATCGGCGTATCGCTCAAATGGTAGGTCTGGATATTCCCTACCTAGCCATTTGTCTTGGGCATAATGCAAAAACAGATTAGCGAGTAGAGGGCTGATCACACCACCTTGTGGCGTACCTTTATCACCTGACAGCTTACTGCCATCGGTTAATATAACATCTGCCCTCAGCCATCGTTCAATACAGAGTTTTGCCCAATTCGGTGGATTAAGGTGATCAACTGCTTTTAACATCAACTGGTGATCTATATTATCAAAGAAACCTTTGATATCCAGATCGATAACCCAGTTGTATTTCCAGCAATTGTTCCTTGCCTGAGTCACTGCCTCATGTGCTGATTTCCCTCGACGATAGCCAAATGATGAAGGTGAAAATAAACGGTCCCAAACGGGTTCCAGTTGCATCTTTACCGTCATTTGCGCCACTCTATCTGATATAGTTGGTATACCAAGAGGACGTGTTTTACCATCCGATTTGGGGATCTCTACCCGTTTAACAGGGGGTGGCATATAGCAGCCTGAGCTCATCCGATTCCAAATCTTATATAAATTTTTGGATAGATTACGCTCGAAGTCAGACAAAGTTACACCATCAATTCCTGCTGAGCCGCGATTGGCTTTCACCGCCAACCATGCTTCCCAGATGAGTTTTTTGTCTATGTTAAAAGGTTTTGCCTTGTTCAAGTAATCATCCTGTAGACCAGTTGTTGGCTTAAACAAAGCCGAATAACGTTTTCCCTTCGCTCCACCGTCATTACAACAGCTTCATCACTACTACGGAAAACTCCGTCCCTGTACTTTGCATTGGTACTCTCCCCTTACGGTTTCCCGCTTCGAGTTCTCCCTTAACATCAAAGTGACAGGTTCCCAAGTTCCATTTCTGAGCCTAGATAAAGGTCATGCCACCTCAATGCCGGTTGCCAAATAGCCAGTAAACAGGTTTCCGCTATTCTTATCCTATGCCAACGAAAAGAGCATGTAACGCGCCGCGATTTTTTGGATAAGATTGCGCGATAAATGGGTTTAGTAATGTGTTTTATTATACGTAATGATGTTTTGAAAATGACAGTGCGTCACCTCCATTTTATTTTCTATAGTTGAAATACAACCAACCAAACATTCTTACAAGCACATAATAAACTAACGCTACTAGCAGCAACGGCTGCCCGTACCATTTCAATCTATTTATATCGTTGCGCATTGCTTTAAGGAATTTCCAGTCGCATTCAAACCTTCGAATCTCATCACCTCCTTGAATGTATCCTTCATCGTGCTTGTTACAGGATGCCTTGAAGAACCAACCGAAGAGCAAGTTTGTTAGCCAACATGGAATCCAACTTGGACCACAACCGTTAGGCATACTGGCTCCCTTTATAAACTTGCGCCGAGAATAAAAAGGTTATCAACGTCTTCATCTGTCAGACCTAGAGCAGGAGCTAACATATCAATAAACTGATGATGCCGTTTAACCTCTGTTGAATACTCCCATTCAATTTCTGCCACATTCCTTTGAGCTTCAGGCAGCGATAATATAGAGGTTTCTACGTCAGCAAGTTTATCTATGTGCTGAAGCGCTAACCGCGCTTGGCGAGCAGTAAGAACATTCGGTATGTATTCACGTTGATCTAGCAATATTTTTAGCTGACCTAGACTGTCTTCCTCTATCCAAATCGGCTTTTCTGGAAACGGAATATCTTCGAAATTGATGTAATTTGTTAGGTCTAGCGAGTTCGGTAAATCTCTTAAGCTTTGCCTATAATTAGCCAACTCTTTTTTCTGTAACTCAGAAAGTGGATAATCCACAGATAACATAAAGTCAGTGGCTGCTAGTAATTTACTTCTAGTGTTTTTGATTAATGTTGGGATTACTCTTCTTCGCTCATCATTTATAGAGCTTTCAACCGTTGAAAAGTCCAGCTCTCCATTTTGTACAGTAGCGTGATGTAGTTGCTTTTTTTCAGACGCATTGAGATCCAGATCTAACTCTATAATTTGATAGCCGTCCACCGATTCAAGCATTGTTTCGGTTAAATCTAAGGCAATTTCATAGCCAACTATATTTCCATTAATATCTACTTGTAGTCTATATAACATATCTTACGCCTTATTCAGTCTATAGATTTTAGTCATGAAAACAGTCGTTGAATTCGCAGCACTACCAGATGGCTGACACTTAATACGATTACTTAGCGCATTAGCTTTTCTTCCCCAGTAATCTACTTGAATATCAATATCTTCAGAATAGTTTGGACTTGTATTTCCCCCCATACTATAAGCTGTAGTACTAGACCATTCTTCATCCCCCCCACCTTCTGTATGTGTATACACAATAGCGCTAAATGACCTGTAATCCGAATACGCGTATGGAAGAGTGAAGTGCCCGCAAACTAACAATATATCGCCAATACTTCCTGGGTTCGCAACAGAGGTGCTAGTAGAGCCGCTCCATAGCAATTCCAATCCACTCCCCCCGATTACACCATCCACATCAGCTTTACTATAAACATCGAGATGTGCTCTCACGACAGACATGTCTGCACAGAATCTAATGTAGTTATCTGTTTCAGATGTTCTATAGGCGAAAGCTGCTCCAGATGCGATACCTGATTGATTGTTATACGTTGACCGAAACAATCGAGCGTGTAAATCACCAGCACCGTCTCTATTTGCTAAAGTGCTAGGGGAATTGGTATCAGATGGCAAATACCCCCTAACAGTATCTGCATCTAGGCCTGATCCTGCTCCATCATTCCCTTCATGCCACATGTTGTGGGCACCAAACTTTAGAACACCGTTATTAGAAGAGAATTCTTTACGTAACTCAACTTGACTAAATCCATTTGGTATATCATCCGTTGCATGTGTAGCAATTATTGTCAACGCCTCTCCATAAGCTCCACGCTGGTACACGGTAAAAGTCCCTTCAATATCATGCACTGCAGGACTGCCAGTATTAAATAAAAGTACTAGCCGAACCTCACCGTTAACAGAGACTTCTCTCCAGAATACAGGTCTGACTACATCGTATCCATCGCTCGTCGCGTGCTGATCGTAGCTTCCAGACACCGATATACTAGGTAATACATGAGATCGAACTGAGGCGCGAATTCTTAATGTTGATACCGCGGCAGAAGATTGTGCCTTTATAACTCCTTCAACGTAGTAATTCTGTGAAGAACCAGTAGGACGAAATCTGAATACTTCCAGCGCTTCTCCTGGATTAAAGTAGCTATCGTTGTTACCAACACCAGGGTTTGCATTTGAGGCGAACGTGCAACTTAGCACCCTTCCGTTTTCGTTCTCAATTTGGTTGGTTATAAGGCGAGGGGTTGTAAGCGCCCCTGTCATCGATTGCGTGCCGGATCGCTTTAAATACTCTGATGCAGCTGCCCCACCTAGCTTTTCACTGTCAACAGCCGAAGCAGAAGCGTCAAGTTTTGAGTCTGGATCAAAGTTGCTATCATTCCAGATACGTCTCCACGGATACCAACTACCGTTATAGAAGCTTCTATGATATTTATCTAACCCACTGTAAACATGATAGGTTTGATAGATCATAGAATCGGCAGACCGCACTTCCAACATTCCAGCCAGATCTACAGGATAATGCTGTCCACTTGCAGCCAGTGAATTTTGATGTTGATGGAAAAAACCGTTAGCAGTGTAATTGTTAAGGTCAGCGCTTCCAGGAATATTGGAGCCCTGTGATACCAGTTTCTCTACATCTAAACTATCCGCCGCTGCCTCAGCTCTCTGTCGATCACCTTCAACCTGACCCGCTTTTGTGGCGACCTCAGAACGTGCCGTTTCAACTTCAGCGGCTTTGGTTGTCACTGTATTTTTATCTGCATTGACCTGATTGGCTAAAGTTTGAGTGCTATTTTTAAGTGACTGAACGGTGCTTTTATCAGATGAAACCGTTTGTTGATTTGCAGCGACTTCAGAACGTGCGGTTTCTACTTCTGAAGCTTTAGTCACGACTGTATTTTTATTTGAGCTGACTTGATTTGCTAGTGTTTGGGTGCTGTTTTTAAGTGATTGGACGGTGCTTTTATCAGATGAAACTGTTTGTGTATTTGTTGCGACTTCAGAGCGTGCCGTTTCAACTTCTGAGGCTTTTGCCACGACTGTATTTGTATTATTGACAACCTGACTTGCTAGCGTTTGTACTGTGCTTTTGTTGTCTGCAACTAATTGGGAGTGCTGCATAACAGCGGCAGCAACAGGGTTTAAAACTGAAATGATGGTATTCATTTCATTAAAGACATCACGCTGGGCGAACAAGTAGGCTTCAGCATCAGCGTCAAACGTTTTTGGTGTTGCTAACGATGGTGGTGTAGGAATAGATTGAATAGTGGGGATGGTTTCTACACTCATTATACAAGTCCTTCTACTTCTAGTGACATTTTAGACATAACAGAGCCTTCTCTTACAATTCTCCAGTCACCATAGCCATAAACGATGTATGCACTATGATGCTCTATAGCGATATAAACCAAGGGAGTGTCTTTTAATTTCACTAACCAGCCATACACAAAATCTAGGCGATTAGTATAAATATTGACGTCTAATGACATCGATTTTGAATAATTTCTGATTTTTTGTTTTATACGACCAAAATCATCTGCTGTACGAATTGATAAGTTTTCAATTCCAGTGGTTGCGCCATTATCAACATCACCGATTTCCAACAATAAACCAGGACGGCATACTCCACATTTAGCAGGACCTTCTGTGTTAGTAACTTTGATATGTATCTGCCCTTGTAAATAACGCGGTAAATCTAGAACAGCGGTATCCACCATGCCTTGTACGATATAAAAGGTTTGTTGTGCCAAAGGTTCCGTAAAGAACCCAAGCCAAGAGCCAGTAGATTCACGAGACACTAAATTTGCTTTAGCGTAAAACTCACTAACCCCATCAACAACATAACTGACTTCTATTTCTGTTGCGTCTAATTCAAGAAAGGCTACGCTATCGCAACGGCCCGCATTTAGAACAATATTTATTTCACCTGTCTCAGAGACAGTTGTTGTATTTACCTCTTCGTCCAGCATCGCGAATTGATTTGTCGGGCGACGGCGAACCCATTGATTACTTTCATCAGATGGAACGTTGGTTGATGCATGATCTAATAACGCTTCCCAAATGTAATGCTTATAAATACGTTCAGCCCCTTGAGCAATTGATTGCCCTTCAAGCCATGTTGGTATTGATTCAAGGGGCACATTTGAGGTGAAAGAATTAATTTCTGTCGGCCTAATTGCTTTCATTATTGGTTACCATCATATAAACAGGCGTACCACGCGACATGGATTTTGCCGTTCTTGCGTTGTCGCGTGTATTCGTTGAAATTTGAGCGAGCAAGGTTTTGTTATCTTTGCGTAACTCGGCTATTTCATCAGCGAGCGCTTTAAATTGCTTTCCTGTTTCGCCGTTTCTCAGGTAATCAGATTGTCCCGCTGGTAGAACCATTTCACCTTTATGTAGTTGGGCGACGTAACCATCAAAAGGAACGTTGTCTAAGCCATTTGCATGACTGCCGTCAGTACGTAAATGTTGACCACCAACATACGCTTCGGATGGTAAATATCCGTGCGCATCCCTTTTTCCATCGATTGCGTCCTGAATCTGAGTTTGTGTGTATCCTGATACTTCAGCCATTTGAGCAACAGAAACATTAAAACTTCTCATCCATGCAGCGACACCAGCGAACGTTGCATACTGCCCCTCATTAGCCAACCACGAGTAGACATCCTCATTACTTTTGGCTGGGGGTTGAGGGGGAGGTGACGAAATAACATCCGCAACAGTTGTTTCTGGGATTATTTCTTCTGGTAAATGTTGACCGCCAACATACGCTTCGGATGGTAAATATCCGTCTTCACCTCTCTTTCCATCGATAGCATCTACAAAAAAGCGATATTCAGTTAAATAAAAAGCCTTTCGTCTTTTTGCTTTGTACATAATCCATTGTGTTACCACCAGCTCAAAATGTCGGAAGGCGCCTACGGCTTTTCCGACCTACCCTACAAGGTAAAAAAGTCTCCTTATTACGTCAAATGATGTCTGCCTCTGCGACAATCGGCGAATTTCTTTCGTTCCCACGAGATAATGAACGCGGATGTAGCTAATAACACAGTATGAATTCCCACGGAGACCGTGGGAACTAGAGTAAAGAGATTATAGGATGTGGATTATTTAAATGAGGTATAGCGGTACATACTTTTTTTGGAGACCTCGTCTCTAAGTTCCTCAATTTTTTGCCACAATGCCTCAGCTATATCAGGGTGCCTTTCAACAAAACGATTACTGAGCACTAAAAAATAATCTTTTGTATTAAGTGGCACTGATGAGCGCCTAATGCCTGAAAATTCAGGTCTATCAAGATAGGGTGTCGCTTTCACATCTTGTAATGCCGCACCAACTACCTGCTGACGTTTGGTAAGCATGAGTAACGCTTTATAGACGGAGTCTGGTTGTTTGACTTTTTGCCCGATCTTTTTAAGGTCACTAACAATTGAGACGCCTTGTTCAGCAACAATAAAGCCGTTTTCCCCTATTAAATTTGTACCATCCCAGTCTAATTTTGCTTCTTCTAGTGAATAAAGCCAGTAGCTCAAGCTTGCAAGTCTTTTTGTGCTATCTAGTTTACCTTCTGGGGTAAAAGGATAACGCGCTATCTTCGCTCGCTCGGCTTTATAGGAAAACATAAAGGCACCATCAATTTGGTTATTTTCGAGTAAATGCAGCACTCGCACATTCGGATAACGTTTATAAACAATGATGAGGTTAAGTTCTTTAGCTGCTGCATTTATCACATCCAGCGCAATACCAGGAGGATCAACGACTGTTAGTCCTGTTCCCATTTGATAAGGTGGGGAAGGGTTGATTTGGTATGATAAAGTCAGTTCAACGGGTTCAGATGACTGACTGGTGGCAGGAAGCATTAAAATAATAAAGAACCAAAAATAAATCTTGTACCTATTTATCATGTTAACTGTTCCTATGATTAAATGTATTTGGCAGCCTCTTGCATTCAAGGATTGCTTCAGCCCAGTGATTACTTAAACATGTCAACAAGACATTAATCATTTAAAGTGCTCATGAAAGTCTACTTTTTCAAACTGAATCTGTCTATACAATCATTAGAGCACTAGGAGCCACCCATACAATTAATTCAATAATTTCAAAATATTAGGTTTTCCTTTATCAGAAAAACTAGATATAAAGCATGAAGCCTTTCGTCTTTTCTGAGCTGACGACGACAGTGACGCAAGCAGAAAAGGCGAAGGCTTTTTGCTTTGTGTAAAACCCACTGTGTTAAATATATCTGCATAATGTCGGAAGGCGCCTGCGGCTTTTCCGACCTACCCTACCAAGGTAAAAAAGCCTACTTATTACGTCAAAAGAGCACTAGAAGCCATCTATACAATCAACCCAACAATTTCAATAAGTTAGATTTTCCTTTATCAAAAAACTCTATAAAAAACACAATGCCTTTCGCCTTTTCTGCGCTGACGACGACAGTGACGCAAGCAGAAAAGGCGAAGGTTTTTTGCTTTGTGTAAAACCCACTGTGTTAAATATATCCGCATAATGTCGCAAGGCGCCTGCGGCTTTTCCGACCTACCCTACACAACCAAAGTATGTATATATAACCAGTATTTTTAAAATATCCTCCAAAATAGAATGAATGTCTTTCGTTGGCTGGAAATCACGATATATTCAATAAAAAGGCAAAAAAAAATCCCAGACATGATCTGGGATTTTTAGAACTGCATTTCGCTGTTTATAATTACGCTTCTAGCAAAATACGCAGCATTCTACGCAATGGTTCTGCCGCGCCCCATAGAAGCTGATCACCTACAGAGAAAGCACTGATATATTGCGGGCCCATATTCAATTTACGAATACGACCAACAGGGATATCTAATGTACCTGTAGCAGCGGCTGGAGTCAGTTGCTGCATAGTGATTTCTTTGTCGTTAGGAACAACGTTCACCCAGCTATTATGCTCAGCTAGAATACCTTCGATGTCTGAAACTGGAATATCTTGATTTAGCTTAATTGTAAATGCTTGACTGTGTGAGCGCATCGCACCGATACGTACACATAAGCCATCAACAGGAATTGGCGCACCAAAGTTACCAAGAATCTTGTTTGTTTCCGCTTGAGCTTTCCACTCTTCACGGCTTTGGCCATTCTCTAGTTGAGAATCGATCCATGGGATCAAGCTACCCGCTAAAGGCACACCAAATTGATCAACAGGCATTGAATTTGAACGCATAGTTTCCGTTACTTGACGATCAATTTCCAAAATCGCACTAGCAGGATTATTTAGATCCGTCGCTACTGACTCTTTCAATACACCCATTTGATTGATCAATTCACGCATGTGACGTGCGCCACCGCCTGATGCTGCTTGATAAGTCATGGATGTCATCCATTCAATATGACCTTTCTCAAACAATCCACCTAATGCCAACAACATCAAGCTTACTGTGCAGTTACCACCAGCGAACGTTTTCACGCCATCTTTAATACCCTGCTGAATAACATTCTGATTCACTGGGTCTAGAACGATAATGGCATCTTTTTCCATACGTAAAGAAGATGCGGCATCAATCCAATAGCCTTTCCAACCCGCTGCGCGCAGATCAGGATAAACAGATTTTGTGTAGTCACCACCTTGGCAGGTAATAATAATATCCATCTTCTTTAATGCTTCAATATCTGTAGCATCTTGTAAAAGAGGAATATCCTTACCAATATTTGGTCCAGCTTGCCCCGTTTGTGATGTGGTAAAAAATACTGGATCAATATGATCAAAGTCTTTTTCTTCCAACATACGTTGCATTAAAACGGAACCAACCATTCCGCGCCAACCGACTAACCCCACATTCTGTTTTGACATCATTTCTACCTTTTAGTTTGGGCCCACTCATACCAAGAGCAGTTTCCCCAGTGAATACGACTAAAGAAAACGTCCTTTAGTCGCGAATAAAGCATTTTTCATTATTTATAGAGCGGCTAAAACAGCATCGCCCATTTCTTTTGTACCCACAATGTTACTGCCTTCGGATGCAATGTCACCTGTACGCAAACCTTGGTCCAGAACATTACTTACAGCCGCTTCAATAGCGTCCGCTGCGTCTTTAGCATCTAACGAATAGCGCAACATCATAGCAACAGATAAAATAGTTGCAAGTGGATTTGCAACACCTTGACCAGCAATATCTGGAGCAGATCCATGACAAGGCTCATACATGCCAAGACCATCCGCATTTAAGGAGGCAGAAGGCAACATACCAATAGAACCAGTTAGCATTGCAGCAGCATCTGACAAGATATCACCAAACATATTACCCGTTACCATTACATCGAATTGCTTAGGCGCACGCACCAATTGCATCGCCGCGTTATCAACCAACATATGGCTTAATTCAACGTCTGGGTATTCTTTTGCAACTTCTTCCATGACTTCTTTCCAAAGTACTGTTACTTCAAGCACATTGGATTTATCAATAGAACAAACTCGCTTACCACGTTGGCGAGCCGCTAAGAACGCAGAGTGAGCGATACGACGTATTTCTGTCTCATTGTAAACATAGGTATTAAAGCCTTCACGTTCACCGTTATCTAAAGTGCGAATACCACGAGGCTGACCGAAGTAAATGCCACCTGTTAATTCACGAACGATCAATATATCAAGACCCGCAACGATTTCAGGTTTTAAGCTCGATGCATCGGCTAATTGAGGATATAGAATCGCTGGACGTAAATTAGAGAAAAGATCCAAGTTAGAACGTAACCCCAACAAGCCTTTTTCTGGGCGAACTGACATGTCCAGCCCATCCCACTTAGGGCCACCAACAGCACCTAATAAAATCGCATCCGCCGCTTTAGCTTTGCTTAACGTTTCTTCTGGTAGTGGAGAGCCTGTTTCATCATAAGCAGAACCACCCACTAATGCAGATTCGTGTTGCACACCTAAATCAAACTGAGTATTAACTTTATCCAACACTCTTACTGCTTGTTCAACAATCTCAGGGCCGATACCATCACCCGGAAGAATCAATACATTTCTAGACGTCATTTCTAAATTCCTTACTTTTTATCTGCAAATAACCAAGGTGATGTTTGCTTACGTTTTTCTTCATAAGAGCGGATTGTATCAGCATGTTGAAGCGTTAAGCCAATATCATCTAACCCGTTTAACAAACACTCTTTACGGAAGGCATCCACCTCAAAAGAAAACTCATCCCCTGATGGTGTGGTTACTGTCTGCGCAGATAAATCCACGTTCAAGGCATAACCTTCTGCTGCTTCGCTTTCAGTAAACAATTGTTCAACTTGAGCTTCTGATAATACGATTGGCAACAAACCATTTTTAAAGCAGTTATTAAAGAAAATGTCCGCAAAACTAGGCGCAATAATGACTCGGAAGCCATAATCATCTAATGCCCAAGGCGCATGTTCTCGGCTAGAGCCACAACCAAAGTTTTTGCGAGCGATTAATACGCTAGCGCCTTTGTATCTTTCTTGGTTAAGTACAAAGTCTTTCTTCAATGGACGCGCCGAGCAATCTTGGTCAGGCTGACCTTCGTCTTCATAACGCAATTCATCAAATAAGTTTTTACCAAAACCCGTACGTTTAATGGATTTCAAAAACTGTTTTGGAATGATCATATCTGTATCAACATTGGCCAAATCTAAAGGCGCAACTAATCCAGTATGTAAAGTAAATGGACGCATATTGTCTCCTAGTGTTTAACCAATTCATTAACGTCAATAAAATGACCCGCAACCGCAGCAGCGGCAGCCATCGCAGGGCTAACCAAATGCGTTCGGCCACCGAAGCCTTGACGACCTTCGAAATTACGATTTGAAGTAGATGCGCAATGTTCACCATTCCCCAATTTGTCGGCATTCATCGCCAAACACATTGAACAACCAGGTTCACGCCATTCCAAACCCGCTTCCGTGAAGATTTTATCCAAACCTTCTTCTTCGGCTTGCGCTTTCACTAAACCAGAACCAGGAACCACAATGGCCTCTTTCAATGTAGAAGCCACTTTACGGCCTTTTACCACATCCGCAGCCACACGTAGATCTTCTATACGTGAATTGGTACAAGAACCAATGAAAACGCGATCCAAAGTGATGTCGTTTAAGGTGTTTTTACCGGCTAAACCCATGTATTTCCATGCTCTAGCATAGCTTTCTTGCAAACCTAAATCGGTTTGATCTTCTGGACGAGGAATCGGTTGGTCAATTGCGATCACCATTTCAGGTGATGTTCCCCAAGTTACTTGAGGTTTAATATCTTCCGCTTTTAAGACAACAACATTATCAAAATGCGCGCCATCATCAGAATGCAATTCATTCCATGCTGTTACGGCTTGATCCCACTGCTCACCCTTAGGCGCATATGGACGATCTTTAACGTAGTCAATGGTAGTTTGGTCAACACCAATCAAACCAACACGTGCACCCGCTTCAATGGCCATATTACAGACAGTCATACGACCTTCCATGGACAAAGATTGAATCGCTTCACCACCAAATTCAATTGCATAGCCTGTACCACCAGCGGTGCCGATTGCACCGATGATCGCCAAGACTACGTCTTTTGCAGACACCCATGGAGACAAAGTGCCGTCCACGCGTACTAACATGTTTTTACTTTTCTTTTGTACTAAACACTGAGTAGCTAACACATGCTCAACTTCAGAAGTACCAATACCATGAGCCAATGCACCAAACGCACCATGAGTAGAAGTATGTGAATCTCCACACACAACCGTTGTACCCGGTAAAGTTGCACCTTGCTCAGGGCCAACCACATGCACTATGCCTTGACGAACATCTTGCATTTTAAATTCAGTGATACCAAATTCATCACAGTTATCATCAAGGGTAACGACTTGAATTTTTGAAACAGGGTCGGAAATGCCCTCAATACCACTTTTACGTTCAACATTGGTTGTTGGAACATTGTGATCTGGAGTCGCTAAGTTAGCGCTGATTCTCCAAGGTTTACGTCCTGCAATACGTAAACCTTCAAATGCCTGTGGTGATGTCACTTCATGAAGCAATTGTAAATCGATATAAATCAACGCACTGCCATCGTCTCTTTCTTGTACTAAGTGGTCATCCCACAATTTATCGTATAATGTTTTTGCCGACATTTGTTCTCTCCTAAGTAACTATTTGATTATCCTAATGCTTTGATTTAAATTACTCAAATTCATATTTTTCATGTTTGGGATAATTTTTTGGAATGATGGACATATCTGAACTGCTTACCTTCATAAAAGTCGCCGAAACCAGCTCATTTTCAGACGCGGCGGAAAAGTTATTTGTGACACAACCGGCTGTCAGCAAGCGCATAGCAAGTTTAGAGCTCAGCTTAGAAACACGTTTGTTTGATCGCATTGGCCGTAAAGTTCAATTAACAGAATCAGGCAGGCGGTTATTACCAAGAGCCAAAAATCTTGCCTTGGAATTACACGACATCAAACGCTCAATGTCCCTTCAAGAAGGAGACATTAGTGGTGAATTACGCATTGCCACCAGCCATCATGTTGGTTTACGC
The DNA here is from genome assembly GCA_947493575.1 of uncultured Marinomonas sp. GTDB lineage: Bacteria > Pseudomonadota > Gammaproteobacteria > Pseudomonadales > Marinomonadaceae > Marinomonas. The sequence continues at coordinate 19,541 of CANLRQ010000033.1, read as the reverse complement.
CGCTTACCCACCACATTAAAACGTTTTCAGCTTGAATACTCGAACGTCACACTCACGGCGGATTTTACCCAATCAGAAGACGCTTATCAGCAAGTAATTAAAGGGGACGTCGAATTAGCTGTCATTACCCTATCCAATCAAGAAAATAACACCATTGAGTCTATCCCCATTTGGTCTGATCCCTTGGTTTGTGTTGCAAGTAAAGATCATGTATTAAGTCAAATGAAGTCTGTGGATTTGATTCAGCTTGCAAGTCACGCCTGCGTTCTACCAAAACAAAATACCTTTACAAGGCAAATGGTGGACTCGGTATTATCAAGTAATAATTTGACACCAAATGTTCGCATGAGCACTAATAATTTCGAAACCTTAACCATGCTCACAAGCATTGGCTGGGGATGGTCATTACTGCCCTCCACACTGATCAATGAAGACCTGTGTGTTTTACATCTAGATGAGTTAAATATCGCCAGAAAACTCGGTGTTATTTATCATAAACAACGAACTCTTAGTCGCGCAGCCCGTGTGTTTATTGAAATAATGCAAGCCGAAGCGCTATAAATCTACTGCTATAGACCTACTAAAATCTATAACTCTGAGTTAGTCCAGTTGGTTCACCAGCAAAGTGACTAAGGCAAGTGCGCTGATAATAGCCGCAAAGGTAAACACACCTTCACCACCAGCAAGCTCCCAAATATAACCGGAGAGAATCATACCACTGCCGCCACCCAAGCCAATTGCAAAGGCACTGTACATGGTTTGACCTTGAGCCGCGTATTTTTCAGGAAATAACCTATGTACCTGTTCTATTGACACCATATGAAATAAAGCGAAGGTAATACAATGCGCTAGCTGTGTTATCAATACCACAGCCAAACTTTCCGCGTACCACCCGACTAAAAACCAACGGCAGATCCCCAGCACAAAACATAAAGCGACGATATGAACCGCAGAAAATTGCTTTACAATGTTGCCAAAAAATAGAAACAGCACGATCTCAATTACTACACCAAAAGAAATCAATAGACCAATCTGCTCTCCAGAGTAGCCGGAATTCGACAAGTGTAAGGCAATAAAGACATTAAATGGCGCATGAGCCATATATGACAGAAAGGCAATTAAAAGAAAAAAGCGTACTTCTTTTAATCGAAATAACGACCAAAACGAGCCCGTTGATTTACCTTTGTCTAACGGTATGGGCTTTTCTTTTAAGAAAAACGTCATGATAAAAGCAATGGTGATGCCTATAATCATAAGAGGAACGATCACACCAACACCCAATGTGGAAATTAAGTAACCACATAGAGTAACAGCGCAAATATACCCCAGTGAACCACCCGCTCTAATTCTAGTATAAGGCACACCCAAGCCTCGAATGCTTCTCAAGGCAAGCGAATCGGCCAACGGCATTAAGGCACTGTAGAAGAGCGCTAAAATAAAGGTAATAACCCAGAAAGTCTCATAATCTTGCGCAAAATAGAAAGGAATGACCGCAATAAAGGTTCCACCAGTCGCAATCTGAAGAGACAGCTTGGGTAACCCTAAACGGGTGGTTAACCATCCCCAGAAATGGGGCACTAAAATGGTCGAAAGTGTTAAGATGGACATAATCCTTCCAATTTCCGAACCAGTTAGATCAATTGAACGGTAGTACATGGAAATGTATGGCACCATTGCACCATTTAAACTACAAAAAAAGAAAAAATAACCGAATAACGGCCAAGCGACCGAACTTGCACGAGCAGAGAACATGAATAACCTAAATAAGTTTTCGAAAGATACGTATGGGTAAGAGCAGTATAGCTAAAGATAAGAAAAGTATTTTTTTTATTAGAAAAGACCTTTGAACAAAATCATAAACGATGATAAGTCTGTTCTTAACAGAGTATTATCAAGCTTAGTAGTCGTGCAAATGTCTCAAGAACTATCGTGGCTAACCTAATGCCTATATTGTAGCTATAAATCCCTAACATTGGCACTATAATAGCTTATTTTTTATTAAGTTCTTAAATGCAATCTACAAATTGTTTTATGTGAGACTTATGTGAAACTTTTGCACGCAGTCATGAGCGATGACACCTCTGTTTTTAACAAAGTATTAGCAAGCACAATAGCCGTGCAAAGGTCTCTATGTACATATCAAAATCGTTTTTCATAACCTTCTAGGATAGGAGTAACCCCTTCATGATAGTAGACAACCCAAATTGGTGGCGCGGTGGCGTTATTTATCAAATTTACCCACGCAGTTTTTTTGATTCAAACAACGATGGCATTGGAGATCTTCCAGGCATCACTGGCAAATTAGAATACATTGCTTCCTTAGGTGTAGACGCTGTCTGGTTGTCTCCCTTTTTTACCTCTCCAATGAAAGATTTTGGTTATGACGTATCAGACTATTGTGATGTTGACCCAATTTTTGGGGCGTTATCTGATTTTGACGAACTAATTAATAAAGCCCACTCTTTGGGTTTGAAAGTAATTATTGACCAAGTGCTAAATCACACTTCAGATCAACACTTATGGTTTGAAGAGTCACGTAAAAACCATAACAATCCAAAACATGACTGGTATGTCTGGGCGGATGCAAAACCAGATGGAACGGCTCCAAATAATTGGATGTCCGTTTTTGGTGGCCCTGCATGGCATTGGGATAGCCGACGTTGTCAATATTATCTCCACAATTTTCTAGATAGCCAACCTGATTTAAACTTTCATAACCCAGACGTTGTTGATGCGTTAATGGATGTTTTAGAGTTTTGGTTAAAACGAGGCGTGGATGGCTTTCGTTTGGATACCGCCAATTTCTTCTATCATGACCTCGAATTAAAAGACAATCCACCTAGAGAAGAAGTTCTAGAAGGCGGCATTGGTGTTCGTCCTGATAACCCATATGCCTTTCAGTTACATTTATACGATAAATCCCAACCTGAAAACATTCCTTTCTTGCAGCGTATCCGCGCTTTAATGGACCGTTACCCAAATACCACTACCGTAGGTGAAGTAGGTTGCGATTTCTCCTTAAAAACCATGGCCGAGTACACTCAAGGGAATGACAAATTGCACATGTGTTACTCCTTTGATTTATTAACGCAAGATGCCTCCATGAACCATGTTAGAACCACCATGGAAACCATTGAAAATGCATTAGGAGACGGTTGGCCTTGCTGGACTATTGGCAACCATGACGTGAACCGAGTCGCCTCAAGATGGTCAAATAATCAACCAAATACAGAACAAGCTAAAGTCTTTATGGCAATGCTGTTAACCTTGAGAGGAAGTGTTTGCCTTTATCAAGGAGAAGAGCTTGGCCTTGCTGAAGCTGAACTGGAATTTGAAGATTTGGTAGATCCTTATGGCATTACATTTTGGCCTGAGTTTAAAGGTAGAGATGGCTGCCGTACCCCTCTTCCATGGACGAATTCAGAAAATGGAGGATTTAGCCAAGGTAAGCCATGGTTACCCGTTTCTGACAGCCACCTACCTCAAGCAATCCAAATACAACAAAATGACAAACAGTCTGTTATGCAAGCTTATACGGATTTCTTGTTTTTGCGTAAAGAGCATCCAGAGTTTATTGAAGGAGACATCGAGTTCCTTTACAACGATGAGAAAGTACTCGTTTATACAAGAACACTTAATAAGGTAAAAACCCTAATTGGGGTAAATACAGGTGAAGACTCTATAAGTATTCAACTTAGTGATTACTTAGCAAAATCTGCAACAGCAGAACAGCTTCCGTTACCATCAAGCTTACCTTCAGGTGAACTTAAAGGTAATCAACTTATTCTAGGGAAATTCAGTATCGTGCTCGCCTCCATTAGCAAATAGTTAGCGAATAGTTGTCATCCTATTGAACAAAAAAAGAGCGGCCACAACATAATGTGGCCGCTCTTTTTATAGATGTTTGGCATCAGCAACAATGCCTTCCCTAGACACTTTGCTTTCCCTAGACACTTTGCTATTAGTGTAACTTCATTTTAGGTTTTACAGCCTTACTAATTCGTTTAACCGCCATAATTAACAGCGCTTTAATCCAGCCGTGGATCGCAATTTGATGCATTCTATAAAGTGAAAGATACACAAAACGCGCAATCCTACCTTCTACAAACATGGATTTATTGGAAAGATTGCCCATTAAGCTACCGACTGTACTGTAGCGGCTTAAATTAACAAGTGAACCATGATCATTATAGGTGAATGTTTTTAACGGTTTATCCGTGAAAGTAGCGACAATGTTTTCACTGACTAATGACGCCATCTGATGGGCAGATTGTGCTCTTGGTGGCACAAAACGGCCTGTTTCCAATTCACAAGCACAGCAATCACCAATGACATAAATAGAATCAAACTCTGTTGATTGTAAGTTTTGCTTAACAAGGATTTGATTTGCTCTATTGGTTTCAAACCCTTCAATATTACTAACGAAGTCAGGCGCTTTCACTCCCGCCGCCCAAACCATTAAATCGGCATCAATCGCATTTTCCTCTGCGGTTAAGAAACCACTTTCTGAGGCTTTAACAATACGTGTATTTTCACTGACTTTAACCCCCAAACGAGATAACTCTTTTCGAGCTAACAGAGCAATTCGTTCAGGTAGCGCAGGTAAGATACGATCACCCGCTTCAATTAGCGTAATTTCCATTTTTTTAGATGACATGTTGGTCATGCCATACGCTTTTAGCAAATCCGCAACATGGTTCAGTTCTGCTGCCAGCTCCACACCTGTTGCGCCTCCCCCTACGATGGCTAATTTTAGCAAATCATCACTGTTACTGGATTGATGAACCCGTAAAAATTGATTAAGCAACGCCTGTTGAAAGCGCTCCGCTTGCTTATGGGAATCTAAGAAATAGCAGTTATCTTTTACTCCGGGAGTAGAAAAATCATTACTTACACTGCCAACGGCCATAACCAATATGTCGTAGGATAGAGTGCGAACTGGCAAAATTTCATGCCCATCTTCATCCACTAAGGAGTCTAATTCAATGGCCTTTTCTGCGGCATTCAAGCCAACCATAGTCCCTAATTGGTATTGGTAGTAATGTCTTGCAGAATGAGCACGATAGTTAATACCATCCGTATTAACATCTAAAGACCCAGTTGCCACTTCGTGCAATAAAGGCTTCCATATATGGGTGCGACTTCTATCTACGAGAATGACTTCCGCTTGCCCACGTTTCCCCAGCTTGTGACCAAGCTTGGTAACCAATTCAAGCCCACCAGCACCACCGCCAACAACGACTATTCTTTTCATGAGTTTTACCTTTTAATTTATAAATCATCTGAAAAACTGTCAGCTAAAACACCTTTTCAGAGTACTTATAAAAGCACTTAAGAAAAGCACTTACAGAGTAAGACTCACTGCATTTTTAACATCATTACTTTGTTCAACGCGCCAAATTAGCTTTGGCGCATTTTAATTAAGAGTTTATCTAACGCATTCGCAAAAGCCGCTTTGTCTTGGTTATTAAACGAGTCAGGCCCGCCGATATTTTCACCACTGCTGCGCATCTGCTCCATAAAATCACGCATGGCTAATCGTTGTTTGATATTTTCTTTAGTATAGATTTCACCCCGAGGATTAATCGCCAAAGCGCCTTTTTCAATAACCTCAGAAGCTAGGGGAATGTCCGCCGTAATAACTAAATCATTTTTTTCAACATGATCAACAATATAATTATCGGCTTCGTCGAAACCTTGAGAAACTTGTTGGCGATCTATCCAAGGAGAAGGAGGAATGGCAATCATCTGATTCGCCACCAAAGTGCATTGAATTTTCACTCGTTCAGCGGCGCGAAATAAAATATTTTTAATCACATTTGGACACGCATCCGCGTCAACCCATATTTTCATTAGAAAACCCTTGTAAAGTGAATGGTTTCTATTATTCCCTTTCAAGCGAACTTTATCCAGTCACTAAGCCATTAAGTATAAAAATTCATAATATGGCGGCGTTTAAATAAAAAAAGCCAGCTCATTCTCATAAGCTGGCTATTTGTTAAACGCTCGTAATTTAACTTATCAAGACATTACATATTAGGGTAATTAGGGCCACCTGCACCTTCCGGTGTTACCCAAGTAATATTTTGCGCTGGGTCTTTGATATCGCATGTTTTACAGTGGATGCAATTTTGACTGTTCACTTGAAATACAGACTCATTGTCTTTTTCAACGACTTCGTATACACCAGCAGGACAATATCGTTGAGCAGGCTCATCGTATTTAGGTAAATTTTGCTGAATTGGCACATTGGCATCTTTTAGTTGCAGATGGCTAGGCTGATCTTCTTCATGGTTGGTGTTTGATAAAAATACTGACGACAATTTATCAAAACTCAACAGACCATCTGGTTTAGGGTAATCAATTTTTTGATGCTTTTCTGCGGCTTCCAACGTTGCGTAATCGGGAATCACATCTGTGAAGTTAAAAGGCAATGCTCCCGAGCACAGATTTTGATCTACCCAATTATAGGCACCACCAAAAAAGGTTCCTAGCTTATGCATGACAGGAACAAAGTTACGTGTTTTTTGTAACTCCTCTCCAACCCATGATCCATGAAATGCTTCGGTAAAATCGGTCAACTTCTTCGCAGGATCATCTTTTGCAAGAGCTTTCACTATGGATTCAGCAGCTAGAATGCCCGTTTTCATTGCAGTATGAGTACCTTTGATCTTACCGGGATTCAAGGTTCCTGCATCACAACCAATTAACAGACCACCTTCAAATACCATTTCTGGCAGCGATCGTAACCCACCTTTAGCAATCGCTCTTGCACCATAAGACACACGCTTACCGCCTTTTAAATGGGACGAGATTAATGGATGATGCTTATAGCGTTGAAATTCATCGTATGGGCTTAAGAAAGGGTTTTTGTAGTTCAAATCAGTAATTAAACCGACAACAACTTGATTGTTTTCTAAGTGATATAGAAAACCACCGCCACCTGCCTCACTTCCTAATGGCCAACCTGCAGTATGTATTACCGTACCGGGTTTACTTTGCTCTGCTGGCACATCCCATAATTCTTTAATTCCTAGCCCATAGTGTTGCGGGTCGGACTCTTTATCGAGGGCGAAATGTTGAATAAGCTGTTTACCGAGATGTCCACGACAGCCTTCAGCAAAGACGGTGTATTTCGCTTTTAATAGCATACCAGGCATATAACTGTCTTTTTCTGCCCCATCGGCAGCTACACCCATATCCCCTGTAATAATCCCTTCAACATGGCCATTTGAATCGTATGCTACAGAAGCTGCTGTAAAGCCGGGAAATACTTCCACACCCATTGATTCTGCTTGTTCGGCTAACCAACGGCACAAATTCCCAAGACTAATGACATAATTGCCTTCATTGTGCATTGTTTGTGGAATCATCCAATTAGAGAGTTGACGGCTCACTTGATCATCGTGCAGCCAGTGTAACTCATCTACCTTTACCTCAGTTTGTAATGGTGCCCCCATGTCTTTCCATGTTGGAAACAATTCATTCAAAGCAATAGGGTCAACAACGGCACCGGATAAAATATGTGCACCAACTTCCGAGCCTTTTTCTACCAAACAGACACTAATTTCTTTTTCTTGCTCTTGAGCTAATTGCATTATGCGGCAAGCAGAAGACAGACCGGCTGGGCCACCACCAACAATAACCACATCAAATTCCATCACTTCACGCTCTAACATATCCCCTCCAATACAGGCAAAGTCCACTAAATTATGGGATCAATTATTTTTATAATGTGAGACCTTTGCACGACAACTGCGCTTGCGAATACTTCGTGCAAAGGTCTTAATGTATATTTTTATTGTACTTATGTCGCTGTTTTATCGAGAAAAGCTGCTCGTCGATAAAGAAGCTACGGATTCATCGCCTGACATAATAGCCTGATAATAACCTGTTGTGCGAGGCAATACATGCTGACAATAAAAATCAACCGATTGATTCCATGAAACTTTTTGTACATCAGACAATACATCTGAAGTAAGCGCTTTCGATTGTGCTTTTACTTGTAACCATCCGCCTAAAGCATAACCCATCAACATCATCAAAGAATAGGCAGACCCTGTCGCGCTAACCGCGTCCTGATTCATTCTATCAAGACAGATTGCCTGTGCTTCATTCACTTCTTTTAATGCGTTTCTAACACGAGTAATATTTGCCTTCAAATGATTAGACTGCACATTGCTTTCCAATGCTAAAAGCTCATTTTCAACGTCATTCAATAAATGTTTTATGCCTTCACCTTGATCTGCATGCAGCTTTCTTCCAATAAGATCCAATGCTTGGATTCCATTAGTTCCCTCGTAAATTGGTAAAATACGTGCATCTCTAGCATGTTGAGCAACACCCGTTTCTTCAATAAAACCAACGCCTCCATGCACTTGAATAGCGAGTGAAGTAATTTCTTGAGCTTGCTCAGTTACCCAGCCTTTCACAATAGGAGTAAAAATGCCGCAGCGTTCAATGTGCTTTTGCTGCTGTTCGCCCTGCGTTAAATTTGCTAGATCAATTTCAACCGCGGCGGTATACACTAAAGAGCGCATGGCATCAATTTGGCTTTTCATTGTCATCAGCATTCGCAACACATCTGGATGCTCAATAATTTCAACTTTACGACGACGATCTGCGCTCACACCTTGTTTACGCTCTTTGGCGTACTCTAGTGCTTGTTGATATGCCCGTTCAGATATGGCCAATCCTTGCAGCCCTACCCCCTGACGTGCATTATTCATCATAGTGAACATTGCCATGAGCCCACGATTTTCCTGCCCAACAAGGTAACCAATCGCACCGTCATTATCACCGAAACTCATGACACAAGTGGGTGAAGCATGAATCCCCAATTTTTTCTCAACCGATACCGGAATGACATCGTTTTTAGCACTTGGGTTACCGTCTTGATCTAGCACATACTTAGGTACAATAAACAAAGAAATGCCCTTCACACCTTCAGGTGCATCAGGCAGACGGGCTAACACCAAATGAACGATGTTTTCCGTCATTTGATGATCACCCCATGTTATGAAGATTTTTTGACCAAATATACGATATTGATCACCATCTGGAATGGCCTTAGCCTGAATAGCCGCTAAGTCAGAACCTGCGGCAGGTTCAGTTAAGTTCATCGAACCCACCCATTCACCGCTAATCATTTTTGGTAAATACAAAGACTTTAGTTCATCACTTGCGTGAGTTTCTATCGCTTCAATGGCCCCTTGATTCAATAACGGACACAATGAAAAAGCCAAGTTAGCGGATTGCACACCTTCACTAACGGCGACGGATAGACTGAATGGAAGACCTTGGCCACCATACTCTTCTGAACCTGATAATCCACCCCAGCCACCTTCAACATAGGCGTTAAACGCTTCTTTGAAACCCGCTGCTTCCTGCACTTCATCATTAACGATCACCGATCCTTCTTGATCCCCAGAATGATTAATAGGAGCAATCACTTGTTCACAAAGCTTACCTGCCTCGTTCAAAATGGCGTCAATTAATTCATCAGATACTTCTTCAGATAATAATTCATTTAATTGAGTAAAGTTTGCAACCTGTTGCAAGCTAAATGTAATGTCATTAAGTGGATAACGGTAATCACTCATACCTTTAAATCTCCGACTCTAATAGCGAAAGAAAAAACCAATGCCTAATATAGTGACTTGCTTCCCCTATTCACTCAATAACACTTTTCCCCTAAATTAATGACAAAATCATTCAGGAAGGATTTTTTATCAACAAATCATCCTTTACTCACTTCTTTAAATCCTTTTTCAAACTTCAGATATTCTTCATTTTTCCTGTATTCACCTGGCGTTACACCTGTCCACTTCTTAAAAGAACGAAAAAATGCAGAGGGTTCATCAAACCCCATTAACAATGCAATGTCACTGATACTCAACTGCGGGGCGTTCATATAGGTGATTGCAGCTTCTTTACGGCATTCATCTTTAATTTGCTGATAAGAGGTATCTTCATCATTAAGTCTTCTACGTAAAGTGGACACACTCATATTTAGCGCTGAAGCCACTTCATCTGCACTCAATACATCTCTTGAAAAGTCTTTCCCTAGCATAGACATAACTTGAGACTTCAAACTGTTATCATTATCAACCATAACCAGTAATTGATAAGGCGCTGTTTTCAAAAAGCCTCGCAAGCTTTCTTCAGTTTGAACCACAGGCAGGTCAAGATAACTCGCAGGAAAGACCAAGGCATTGGCGTGTTGACTGAATTTAACTTCAGACTGAAAAAGCGTTTTGTAATACTCAAGATCATCAGGTCGGTCGCAAGTAAAATACGCCGCTTTAAGTGATAAACGACGACCAATCAACCAACTGATAAAATGATGCCACATTGAAAGTGTTGTTCGTAAACGCTCTTTAGATTCTGTTTTTATTAAGGCATCAACATCTTCCTTGGATGCCGAATCCAAAGGCGCAAATGTGACCATTGCATAACGACCTTTTTTGATGAGCACTGGCTTAATAATAGGCCCTCGACATATTTCATAAAAGTCACTACAACGGTACAAGGAATGCGCCAATGAACGAGCGTGAATGATACATAAACACATCATCCTAAAAGTACCATTTGGAACTTTACCACCGCTCAACATACCAAATGATTCATCTTGCACTAGAAACATAATATGCTGATAAAGTAATCCATATTTATGAGCAGGAAATGAATTACCGAACTCAATATCTTCCTTAGAAATATCCAATGCAGATAGTAAGGAGCCACTATCCACCCCTTGATCCTCTAGAGCCTTTAATAAAAAACGGACACTGGACATAGGAACAAAGGCTTTTTTATTCATCATGACTCCCTTTATAACAATTAAACTTTTTAACAACACGCCATTAATTTACGGCATACATAAATTTACGGCATGCATAAATTTACGGCATGCATAAATTTACGGTATGTAATAAAAAAGGCTGCGAAGGCAGCCTTTTTTAAAAACGAATGATCAATCGTATTTCTTCGATACCTTAAAAGGATTCAGAAAATGCGCTCATTAAATCATTCGTTGTTAACTCTTCTGTGTTATTTTTTTCCTGAACAACTTCTTCAGGTGCTTTTTCGACAACTGGCGGCACATAAGTGAACCGTCTTGGTCTTGCCGCAACTGTTGTTTCTTCTACTTCAGGCAATAACCCAAGTCTTTCAAGCTTTTTATGAGCTTGCTCTTTACGCAATTGCGACTTTTTAACATGATAGCGGCTAGGCTCTTTTGATTTCTGAGCTTTACGCTGCTCTTTCATCATTTCTTTTGTGCCTGTTTTGCCTAATTTACCACGCATTGTGCGTGTTTTTTTTGATCGTGCCATGATTTCCTCACTCTTGTACAAGCGAATTGTAACAGCCTTAAACCGTCCAGTCACTGCACTTTAGGCGCACAACAAAAAACATTCAAATTAAAAAGAGATTAAACCTTCATTAACACTCATACTGGAATGTACGATGGCCCAGTTTGCGTAATTTACCGACCTCTTTAGTCAAACTTTTAATCGTAGCTTGATCATTATTGTTCACAGCGACTTTCAGTTGTTCAAATACGTCCGAAGTTTTATCAATGGCGCTTTGATAATCTGCGCTTCGCTTATCAAGCTCATCACCAGCCAGCTCTTTATGTTTAAAGAGGTAAGGCATTTCATCTCTTGAAAGAGATAAATACTTCTGGATAGAATCAATGCGTGTTATTGCATTTTCTGTATTGCCAGATCGAATTTCAAAAGACAATGACTTTAAATCTGTTTTCATTTCGTCCATATAATCATGCAATTTTGTCGCATTACAATCATTATGAGCGAACACAGGAAAACTAATAGATGCGGTCAACATAGAAATAGCTAGGACAGTTTTGCAATTTAACATTACTAATGATCTCTTTATATTGGTAGTTATAAAAGGTAAAGCATTACACTCAATAAGTTAATGGTCTTTACATCACTTTTTCAAAATAACCATTTTGTCTAATCGTTGCTTTTGAATGGACAAAATTTTGATGACAAGGCCATCAACAACGTCTATCTTAGCTGTATGACATTACAATTTACTTTTAGAAAATATTTTTTAGCACTAGTCGCTATCTTCTCTGCGAGTTTATCCTATGCTGAATGTCGTGACTTAGACAGCATGAACGCCGCTAATGAAGCCGCTATAGCATTGCTCAACGGAGAAGTGTTCTTACCCGCGCGCGTACTTAAAAAACATCACCCAAGTGAAGTAAAAGAAGTCGCAAGTTACATCAAAGCAGGAGATTTATATTACACCGTTTTCTCCAATGTTAATGCTGAATGCATCGCAGTACCAATGAAACGCACTAACGGCAAATATTAAAAAGCTCACAATAAAATTATTCATTGTGAGCTTACACATTTCTAGAGACCTTTGCACGACTACTACGTTTGCTAATACTTTGTTAAAAACAGACTCATTTATATTTGCCTCGTTTTATCATTGCTCATGACTCATGACTCATGACTCATGACTCATGACTTCGCGCAAAGGTCTCTTCTAAGAACTATTTTTCAGATTCAGATGAAGTATCAGGCTTTTCTTTCTCGCCTTCTTTATTCTCTTCTTCCTCTTCTTCCTCTTCTTCGCCTAGCTTGGATATTTCTTCAAGCTTTTGAATAACTCTCGCATTGATTGTGCCTTCTGGGTATTCACCCTCGGCATCGACAACACCCGCTTCAATACCGGTTAATAAATTTAATGCTTCATCGGCTGTTGCTATAACGTATATAGAAAACTTACCTTCAGATACGGCATCCAGAACCTCATCAGATAACATTAAATTATTTGCATTAGATTTCGGGATGATAACACCCTGAGTTCCGGTCAATCCTCTGGCATTACAAACATTGAAAAAGCCTTCGATTTTTTCATTCACACCACCAATTGCTTGTACCTCACCGTATTGGTTTAGTGAACCTGTAATCGCTAAATCTTGACGTAACGGCACCTGTATTAAAGCCGATAATAAGCAGCATAATTCCGCAGTTGATGCACTGTCACCATCAACATAACCATAGCTTTGTTCCATCGCTATGGAGGCTGAAATATCAAGAGGAAAACGTTGTGCGTATTTATTCCCCAAATAACCAGACAATATCAAAACACCTTTTGAGTGAATGTTTTGACCTAAGTTTGATTCTCTTTCGATGTCGATAATGCCTTTACCACCGGGGTAAACAGTGGTAGAAATTCTCGCTGGCGCACCAAAGCTACTGTCGCCAATTTGCATAACCGTTAGACCATTTATCTTACCAACAGCGACACCATCACTTTCAAGTAACACAGTACCGTCAACAATTTCTTCAATGATCTTTTCACTTACTCGACCAGTACGATGTTTCTTAGCCTTAAGTGCTCTTTTAATATGGATATCCGTCGTTACATCATCTTTAGCCAATTGACGAATAAAGTCTGCCTCACCCAATAGTTCAAATACATCGCCAATACGAGCCGACATTTCTTTTTGATGTTCCGCTAGACGACTGCTGTATTCAATTAAAGAAGCAACACCAGAACGGGTAACATCTGCATAATTTTCTTTCAAAACTCGATCATTTAATAAGCGAGAAAACGCCATTTCAGATTCAGGGTTACGCTTAAGGGTGTCATCAAAATCAACCAAGACACGGAACATATCTTGAAAATCAGGGTCGGCATCTTGTAAGAGGTAATAAATTTCTCGTGAACCAATCAATACCACTTTCACCTTTAAAGGTACATCTTGAGGTGCCAATGTGGTTGTATTCGTTAAGCCTAAATCCGAATAAGGATGCTCAATTTTAAGTGTTTTACTCTTAAGAGCACGTTTCAAGGCTTCCCATAAATAATGATCGGTTAATAATTTTTCAGCATCTAAAATAAGATAGCCGCCGTTTGCCGCATGTAAACTGCCTGAGCGAATCAAACGATGGTTAGTAATCAGCATACCTTGATCGCTGCTGTATTCCACTTGACCAAAAAGATTACGATAGGTTGGGTGCGCTTCATAAACAACGGGCATACCACTGTCCAATTCATGCTTTACTGCTACATTTGGAAGGTACAGCTCTTCGTACGCTTGTCTGCGGCCCGTGTCATCACGGTTATCGGTCACCTTATCATCAACCATTTGATCAATGATGTTCTTATCCAAGTCGCTACGCATTTCTTTCAAGTATGCGGTCACTTGCTCATCGTCTTTATAATACTCAAATAATGGCTCTACAAATGGATCAAGCGCTTCTTTCACCGTCTCTAAATTCAATAATTTATGGGCTTCGTATGTCGCACGTTTCCATTGAGGTAAAATAAGCAATTCATCATTTAATAGCTGTTCTAATTGAGATACACCATCTTGGAAAGCATCTCGGTCATCATCAGATAACGCAGCAAACTCATTGTCTTCCAACGCCTTACCGTCACGCATAGGCGCAAAACTGACCGATGATGCATCACGATACATAGCAACGCCAATCTTAACGGACTCTTTTTCTACTTTATTAATAGCGGATTCATACAACTCGTTAAATTCACGATCAATCGCGCTTTTTTGTTGCTGGTACGTTGGATTTTCAAAAGCTGCTGGGAAAATCACCATCAACCCATCAATTACATCTTTAATATGATCTTCAAATACTTTTGCGCCACCGGGGGAGAACTCAATGGCTTTAGGACAGCGGCTATCATCAAAATTGTTTACATACACCCACTCATTAGGTGCAGCACGTCTCTTCGCTTCGCTTTTTAGATAACTCATGACGTAAGACGAACGCCCAGTACCTGAATCACCCATTGTATAAATATTGTAGCCGGGGCGTTGCATTGCGACACCAAACTGAATGGCTTCAACTGCTCGCTCTTGCCCTAAAATGCCATTCAATGGCTCCAAATCAGATAGTTTTTCAAATTCAAGGTGGGGTGCAGGAACTTTTGCACAAAGTTTATCAAGGGATATTGGGCTTACCGTAAATGTCATTCATCATCTTCCTAAGTCAATTCGTATGCTTATTTTTTAATATTAAATTGCAATACGAAGAAATACACAGCGGATTATTAGATTTAATATAAACCGATTTACAACATTAAAATACTTAAAGTTGTATCAATTTGAAAAGTTTCAGTTCTTATAAAGGCGATTAAGAAAAGTGGAAGGACTTATTCGCACCTTCCTTAACCTATTGACCTCAGTAAATTTAATGGCGATGCGCGCTTAAAGTGACCATAGAAGTTATCAGCAGTTATCGCCAGCAACTCCTCATATCGCACACCTTTAATGTCGGCCACAAATTGCGCGACATCGGCTACGTATTTAGGCTCATTTTTCTTTCCTCTATGGGGAATTGGCGCTAAATAAGGAGAGTCGGTTTCAACTAACAAACGATCAAGAGGTAACTTTTTCACCACATCTCTTAATGCTTGTGCATTTTTGAAGGTGACAATACCAGAGATTGAAATTAAATAGTTTTCTTCTAAGGCCTGCTTTGCCATTTCATACGTCTCGGTAAAACAGTGCAGCACACCGCCTGAAGTTGCATTACCATAGTCTTTTATCAATTGAATCGTGTCTTCTCTTGCCTCACGAGTATGAACAATAACAGGCAGGTCTAATTCCCCAGCACTTGTTAAATGCAGTGCAAAGCTATCTTGTTGAGCTCTATGGATTTTTTTATCAGCTTCATAATGATAATCCAACCCCGTTTCACCAAGTGCAATAACCTTTGCATGTTGGGCAAATTCTTTGAGTGATTTATCATCTTTCAACAAACCGTCTGTATGAAGTGGATGAACACCCGCTGATGCATACACACCTTCTCTATCAGTAAAAGCCAATATTTTTGGCAAACCTTCAAGGTCTACGGAAATGCTGACAATCTGCTTCACCCCCACCTCAGAGGCTGCGTTCAAAGCAAGCTCTAATTGGCCATCATAAGGAGCTAAATCCAATCCATCTAGGTGACAATGCGTATCTATTAACATAAATTAATTAAACCATTTATTCATTTCATATTTAAATTGCATAGGCGCGTTTAAGTTTGTGAGCCCTGTTTTTTCTTTCAGTTGTTGCAATGACTGATAAAGGCTCAACAACTTGTGTACACCAAATTGTGCCAGCATTTTTTCGCACAATATACGGTGCTCTTCAACTACCTCATTAGATGCAGAAAAAATTAAACCCTGATGACACAAAGCTTGAGTCGCTTTAATAAAATCCAATATATTTTTACTGTCTACACTTTTTAAGAAAGCAGGTAAATTCGAAAATGAGTCAATGCACTCTTCTAATTTATTCGGGTATTCTAGGTAAAAAGCGTCTTTTCCAGAATCGGACAGATAAGCAAGCTCGTAAGGTTGTTTTGTCAGCCAAAAAAGCGACTCTAGATTTTTATTTGGATAATTTGTCGCTAACCATTGCTGCACTTCCCCCATATTAGGCGTTGGTACATTAACCAACAAACAGCGGCTTTTAATCGTTGGAAGCAAGCTTGCAGCTTGAAATGCCGTTAATAAAAAATACGTTCCTTGAGGCGGTTCCTCTAGAATTTTTAATAATGCATTTGATGCATTCAAATTCATATTCTGAGAATGAATGAGATGTAGCACTTTCGTTTGGCCAATTTGAGCCTTTTGTGACACTTGCTTACTTAAAGTTCGAATTTGATCAACTTTAATGCTGCTTTCTTGCCCATCGACACAATAATAATCAGGGTGTGTATTTGCTTTCATAAGCTCACACGAGTGGCATACACCACACGCAGGAGAGGATCTTTCGCACATTAAATCCATAGAAAGCGATGCAGCTAACACTTCTTGACCTGCACCTTGAGGGCCGATAATTAGCAAAGCATGAGATAACGCCTGATTTTGCTTTAGACTAACAATTTTTTGATATTCATCTTGCAGCCATATAGGCAAGGACATCAGTGTTCACCCAAATGAAATGCAGCTTGCAATGCTATATCAAGATCCTTAAGCACCGCATCTATAGATTGGCTGGAATCAATAACAGCAAAACGTGCAGAGTCTTGTGCTGCCCTTAATAAAAATCCTTGTCTCACTTTTTCATGAAATTCAACCGACTCTTTATCTAGCCTGTCGGACTGCTGCCTATCCTGCACTCTTTTCAGACCTACCTCAACTGGCACATCCAATAAAATCGTTTTATCTGGTAGACATGAGCCAACAACCCATTCGGATAAGGTTTCTATTTTGCTCAAATCACCGCCACGAGCGACGCCTTGATAAACAAAAGAAGAGTCAATAAACCGATCCGAAACCACACAGATACCAGAATTTAAAGCTGGTTGAATTTTCTCATTAATATGCTGTGCCCGAGATGCAAAGACCAATAATAATTCAGCCAAATCATTTACGGGCTCTTCTCTGTCATTCAATACGACTTGTCGAATGTCTTCCGCAAGTGGAGTCCCACCAGGTTCACGAGTGGTAAGAAAAGGAATCTTCCTCTCCTCAAGCCAGGATTGAATATAGGATAGGCAGGTTGATTTACCACTTCCTTCTCCACCCTCTAATGAAATAAACCGGCCTTTCATAAAACCCCTTTAATTTATTGTTGTTTCGGCACAGAAGTGTAATCAGAGCGTCTCTGAAATTTCTGGTACTTTGCAACGGCATTGTTATGCTCACGCAAGGTACGTGAGAAAATATGCGAACCGTCCCCTTTGGCAACAAAATAAAGAGCGTCAGTTTCTCCAGGGGAAACAGCAGCATCAATAGACTCTTTACCAACATTTGCTATAGGTGTCGGAGGTAAACCAAAAATTCTATAGGTGTTATAAGGCGTTTTTTGTCTAAGGTGCGTGCGTTTTAAGTTACCATCGAAGGATTCACCTAAGCCATAAATTACAGTTGGATCAGTTTGTAATCGAATATTCTTCTTTAACCTATTATAAAACACTTTGGAAATAAGTGGCCTTTCAGAAGCATCACCCGTTTCTTTTTCAATAATGGATGCCAAAATTAAGGCTTCATAAGAGTTTTTCAGAGGGCTTGTTACCTTTTTTCTGGTCCAAGATTCTTCAAGCTCTTTCAATAGCTTGTTATGGGATCTTAATAAAATGGTAGCGTCGGTATCACCTTTGTAATACAAATAAGTATCAGCAAAAAACAAACCTTCAGCATTGGGATAAGGTAGGTTGAGTTTTCTAGAAATTTCAACATTTGACAATCCGGCCAAGGTGATTTCAACATTTTCCTTAGCAGATAGAGTATCAATGTAGTCTTGTGTTGTTTTTCCTTCAAGTAAAGTCACTTTGTAATGAACTGCATCACCTGAATCAAACTTTTTAAGCACATCAATTATGTTCATATTAGGCGTTAACTCGTATTCGCCAATTTTTGAAACTAATTGAGGATTTAATCTTGATGCCGCTCTCATCAGCAATGGATGGTAAATCCAGCCTCTCGCAGCCATTTGAGACCCAATTCGAGTTGTTGTATAACCCGACTTTACTTCATAGATTATCGGTTCGTTTATCATAATAGGCTGAGTGATCCCATAATATAAAGCCCCTGCTAACAGACCAACCAAAGCGATTGCCAATAATAATAAACGCCACAACCAAGTTACTATAAACATCTACAGCCCAAATTTAATCATTCAATATGTTCTTAATTTTACGGGTATTAATGCCGATTGGAAGAGATCGCCCAAGAAAATTCGTTATCGGTACTACACCCATTAAGCTATTTGTAATAAATATTTCATCCGCTTTTTGCAAATCTTCTACTGCATAGCGCCCTATCACAATTTGAGAATCAGTATATTGCTTCAATACACAACTGCGCATTACACCTTGAACACCGCTACGATCTAAAATGGGGGTATACAAAACTGAGTCTTTAATCCAAAAAAGATTACTCTGAATACATTCGACCAAATACCCTTCATCATCCAGCATCACATCTTCAAAACAGCCTTCCGTTAACCGACCTTTGGCCATAACATTTTCTAACCTGTTTAAATGCTTCATACCTGCGAGATAACGGTTCATACCTGAAGGGATAGAGGAAACACCTAAATGCACACCGAATAAACGCTGTTGAGTGTAATCAGGCGCAACAGAAGTGGTAATAATAATGCTGGGGACGGCGTTTAGGTTGGGCAAATACCCTCTTCCTCCTTCTCCTCTGGTAACAATTATTTTAATAATATGAGGGCAGGAAAAGGGTTTAGCGAGGTCAACAACAAAATCATGCAGTTTCAGCTGTTGGGTACGATCAAAAGGAATGCCTAGCTTCAAACAACCTAGAGATAATCTTAAAATATGATCACTAAGATTAGAGATTTGACCGTGGACAATAGAAAGAGTTTCAAATAAACCATCACCATAAGCAATACTGCGATCACTTAATGAGATTGAGTTTTCAAGGGAATAATTGAGATAGACAGGCATAAGTTGGCCTTCATTTAACTGCAACACAAAGCGTATTAATGCAAAAAAATGGCGTCCCATAGGGGGTTCGAACCCCTGTTACCGCCGTGAAAGGGCGGTGTCCTAGACCTCTAGACGAATGGG
>CANLRQ010000032.1 GCA_947493575.1 uncultured Marinomonas sp. | reverse complement strand
CCCACGGTCTCCGTGGGAATTCATACCGTGTTACTCGCGGAATCCGTCTGCATTACCACGCTGGAGCGTGGGAACGAGAACCCCCTTGACGCTACCAACAATGCAAAACTGAGCCAGTTGTATAACTATATTCTAGTTCCCTCGGTCTCCGTGGGAATTCATACCGTGTTACTCGAGGCATCCGTCTGCATTACCACGCTGGAGCGTGGGAACGAGAACCCTCTGATGTTACCAACAATGCAAAAATGAGCCACTTCAACAATTGAAATCTGAGCCAGTTGTATAGCCATAGAGCCTTTCGAGAAATTCTATGATAACAGAAGAAGAGCTTATGAAAATTCAGGTTTTATTGTTTGAAATGAATAAAAGGGGTGTGTTATTTTCACATGCTTCTTTCCATTGTTCTTTTTTCTCAGCCGAATAGTTAATTATGACACCTGAAATATTCATAAAACGTAAGTTGAATGCCTCTGCAGTGAGTAAAGTGGAAGTGGTGCAGTTATTATGGAGTGGGTGCGGAGAAATAGTTCGCTATTCTATTTCTGGTGTGAGTGGTATTTCTTCTGTAATTATTAAAAAAATTGAAGTACCTCAAGACATCCTTCATCCAAGAGGCTGGGTTTCTAACCACGCGACCGAAAGAAAAATACGTTCTTATTATGTTGAACAAAACTGGTATGAAGAATGGTCTAAGCAATGTGATGATGAATGCCGAGTTGCTCGTTGCTTTGGCATTTTTTCGGATAAAGAACTAAATAAGACTTATATACTGCTTGAAGATCTTGATAACTCAGGATTCCAAATTAGAAGAGATGTCTTAACTGTATTTGAAGCTGTTCCTTGCTTGCAATGGCTTGCCTCGTATCATGCTCGTTTTGTGAATAAATCTCCGGATCCAAATTGGCCACAAGGTTTGTGGGAGAAAGGCACCTATTGGAATTTAGATACTCGCCAAGATGAATGGTATGCCATGGAGGAAAGTTGCATAAAGTCATCGGCAAGAATGTTAACTGAACGTTTGGAAAATTCAAAATTTCAAACGCTGGTTCATGGTGATGCCAAAGTAGCAAACTTTTGTTTTTCCCAGAGTATGGAGCAAGTTTCTGCTGTTGATTTTCAGTATGTAGGTAAAGGTGTTGGGGTTCAGGATGTTGCTTACTTTTTAGGCAGTTGTTTGACTGAAAACGAATTAGAATTGCATTTAGATTATCTATTAGACATCTACTTTAGTGAGTTATCAAGGTGTTTAATTGCCCAGGGTGAGTCTCCAGATTATGCCGAAGAAGTAGCGAAAGAGTGGCATTTTCTTTTTCCTATTGCTTGGGCTGATTTTCATCGATTTGTTCTCGGCTGGTCTCCAACTCATAAGAAGAATACGCTTTTTAGCCAAAAACTTACTTCTATTGGCTTATCTTTACTGTAGTTTTATACATTTTTCCTATTTGAAGGGAGATGTAAACTTCGGGTTATTAAGAAAACTTTCATCTGTTAAGCTTTCAAGAAAAGTGATTAAGTGAGATTTCTCATCACTGGTTAATGAAAACTTTTTGATATGTTGGGAGAGTAATGGGGATGGCTTCCCTAAACGCGCAGATCTTCCTCCTGCGGCATAATCATTAATAACTTCGCTTATGGTATTCACGGATCCATCGTGCATATAGGGTGCAGTGAGTGCGATATTTCGTAATGTTGGGGTTCTAAATCTGCCTTTATCTGCTTTTTTATTTGTATGCTCAAACAGTCCCTGATTGCCAGTAGGGTATGACCCTTCATCATCGATATTATAAAGCCCTGTATTATGAAAGAGGGGCTCTTTTTCGTTTGCATCAGTGAAATGTGGCAATGCGTGGCAATTACTACAGCCTAATTTTTCACTTGAAAATAACTCAAAACCTTTTTGTGCTTGCGAGGATAAGGTGTTTTTATCTTCATAGAAATATTGATCGAAGGGAGATTGATGAGAAATAAAAGTGCGTTGAAAAGAGGCTAGTGCTTTGGTTATTTTGTCAAAATCTATTTCTGTATTGTCTCCAAATGCTTCGTTAAACATGGTGGGGTAAATTGGGTCTCTTTGTAAAAAGAAGATGACTTTTTCTTCGTTGCCTTTCACTGCCATTTCAATTATTGGTTGACTATGAAATAAAGGGATATGCGCTTGCTGCTCTAATGTATGGGTTATTGGGTCCGCCCAATTAAATCTTGTGTAATAAGCAATATTAATAAGGGACATAGAGTTTCTAGGGTGTATATCTCCTGTAATGCCCACTGCTTTATCCCGTAAATCTGTGAAACCTTTTTCTTGTATATGACATGAAGAGCAGGATATATAGCCTAAGCCCGATAAGTTAGCATCGTAAAATAGTCTTCTGCCTAATTCGACTTTTTCAATGCTCATTGGGTTATTTGAAGGAACGCTTGGAAGCGGCAACCAATTCGGTATTTCCCATGGGTAGTCCTCCGCGAGTGCTGAATGCGTAGAGAAAAATAATAAAGAGTAAGTTAGAGCTAAGGAGAACCGCTTTATTTTTTTTAATAAATCACATTGCATAGCATTTACTCCAATAAAGATTACTTGAGACCTCAGCATAAGGTCTGATTTTCTCAGTTAGTTACAATTTTATGATAAATTGGAAAAAACGGATTAATTTTTTGGTTTATTTTGCTCTTTTGACACCGTGACTCAATGCCTTGGGCATGTTTAGATACATTTATCCTGCGATTTCTCTCTCAGGTAACCCATATAACTTTAAAAAATTAGCGCCTTTCCTAATATTTGCAGCCATAGCAGCCAATCCGTAAAAAGTAGCATTTTTGGCAAGTCCCATAAATCGAGTACGCGCTAATCCATAATGGTGTTTATAAGTGGCGAAAGGCCGTTCTCCACCCGCTCTCGTCACTGCAATTTCAGCATTTCTGATCTTATCCTCTTCAGTAAGAGGGTGGTTGCGATACCCTTTTCGTTGAACCTGATCTTCAATACCTAGTTCATCTAATTTTTCTCTCGTGTTTTTTGAGCTATAGGCTGCATCCGAATAGAGCTTTTCTTCATCACCCAATATCAAAGTATCTAGCTCTTGGCTGTCATGGACATTACCAGGCGTGACACTTTGACTATGAATAAATCCATCTTCATCGACGCCTGTATGTACAGAATAACCATAGGTAGACTTTTGGCGGCCTCGGCTATCATTTTTAACATGCCAACCTGCTTCAGGATCTTTCTTTGGCCTACCCTTTTTATCGTTTCCTGAACCTGATTGGGCTGCTTCTATAGGGGTGGCGTCTATGATGTTGATTCGGCCTTCTGTCATGATGATGTTTTTAGATTCAAGTTGATTGTTGATTTCGGCTAACAAACTATCCCATAATTCTAATTTAACGAGCTGATTGCGAAAGCGGCCAAGTGTTGAAGCTTCAGGTACGCTACTTGTTAGCTCAAGATGGCAAAACTTACGAAAGAGTAAATCTCTATATAGGCTTTGTGCTAATTGGACGTCAGATAATTTGTACCATATACCGAGCAATAGGCTTCTAAATAAAGTCAGCAAGGGATAGCTAGGTCGGCCTGTATTAGCAGAGTAAATTGAAGTTAACAAGCTCTCAATTTTAGACCAATCTAGTAATGCCTCTGTATCATCAAGGCTACTAAGAATTTGATTATCTAAGTCAGATGCTGTCACGAAAAGTTCGGGCTGTGTTGAAAATGATTTTTGCATATCTTAGTTTAACAAATTTATAGAATTAAGTTCGAGTTATGCTGAGGTCTCTACTTATTATAGGTGTTATCTTCCTTAGTTTGTATTTGGGTCGAATACAAGACTTTTACTTTGTCTAGTTATCCATTGTTTTAACTGGCTTATTCCGTGTTCATTTCTACGGCTTGTTTTATAAACAAAATTGAATTGATCTGATGTTTTTACAAAATGAGTGGGCAACGCAATTAAGCTATTTTTAGGTGTTTGGTATTTAAAGACAAAGTCATTTATTAGGGCGATACCTTGGTGGTGTTTAGCGGCTTCATATGCCAGTAATAAATGACTAAATTTTTGGAACTTGATTGACTCAGGCAACAAAATATTTTGTTCAGCAAACCAAACTCGCCAATCCTCTAGGTATTTATCATAAATGCTGCTGTGAGTTATAAGAGAGTATTTCGCCAAAATACTAGGATTCTCTAAAATGCACTCTGAAATTTGGAAAAGATCTTGAATGCCAAGATCTGCTTGGATTTGTGTGAAAAACGTTGGGCTGCATACAGGGAATAAACGTTCTTCATACATTAAATCCGCACTGAAGCCTCTTTTTACTTTATCAACCGTAATGAAGCAATCGGCCGTTCTATCTGAAAGCTCAGGAGTAGAATGGGTCATTTCTATAGAAAGGTCTATTTGAGGATAAAGTTTTTTAAAATCATTTAGGTGAGGGATTAGCCAAGAGACTGCAAAAGAGCTGTAAACAGCAAGACGTATGCTGGTTTTTTCAGCCCCTTTAATCTGGTTGCTTGCATGACTAATGACTTCTAAAGAAGAAGAGATGCTACTCAAATAAGAGCGGCCTTCATCTGTCATTGTCAACTTCTTACCTTGTCTAATAAACAGGCTTTCACCAAGGTAGTTTTCTAATAGTTTAATCTGATGGGATATGGCACTTTGTGACAGATTCAGTTCATCTGCTGCTTTAGAAAAGCTGTTTAGCCTCGCAACGGCTTCGAAGATGGGTAAAGATTTTAAAGGTGGTAAAAGCATTATTTTAGTATTCAAAAAACTAATAGTAACTTGATTTTTATCATTTTAGCTAATGTTTTTTTCACTTTAAAATGCTCTCCATTGTTTCTAAATAATTATTGTGATGTGGAGGTGCGTATGTCAGGAAAAACAGTAAGCAGTGCTATTTTGTTACTGGTTTTGGGGAACTTAATGGCAACTTTATGCGACGCTTTTATTAAAATGGCGGGTAAAGATGTGCCTGTCTTTCAATTTACTTTTATGAGGGCTGTTTGCATGACTTTATGTTTATTGCCTTTTATACGACAAGTTAATTGGTCTAAACCTTTCGAAGGCGCAAAGTTACATTTTCTGAGAGGAAGTCTTTGGGTCGTTGCAGGGATACTTCTAGTTATTGCTTTAGGTAGTTTACCTCTTGCTACTGCAAATGCCGTGTTTTATAGCGCACCACTTCTAATCATATTTTTATCCGCTATCTTGTATAGAGATAAATTGTCGGGTTCAGTGATAGTGGCTGGATTATCAGGTTTTGTGGGTATTATTGTGATTTTAAGGCCAGATGAACTGGGTATCGGTATTATTAGTGCTCTGCTGTTTGCTTTGGTTTTAGCTTTTAATAGTCTGTTGATACGTCAGTTGCCAAAGCAGCAAACACTTATGCATGGAATGTTATTAACTCATTGTTTTGCCATGTTCATTGTCGGAGGGCTGGCTTTTTATGAAAGTTCTCCATGGGATTGGTCGTTGCTTGTTTTTGCTTTTGCTTCTTCGGTATGCTCTATCTTGTATAGCTTTGCTTGCCTGTTGGCTTACCGTTATGTTGCATCAAGTGAAGTTGCGAGTGCTGAGTATTCAGGACTCGTTTGCGCCATGCTTGTAGGATGGCTTTGGTTTAATGAGGAGATGGATATATTGGTAGGGGTTGGCTCTCTATTTATAATTATTCCGCTTGTTTTCATAACCCAAAGAGACAGTAGAAAACGTCGCAACCTTCTCAGAACAGCACCAGTTTAACTTGTTGAGACCTTTGCACTAAGTATTAGCAAGTGTAGCCGTCGTGCAAAGGTCTCTTGTTATTAACCAGCTTATGCTTTGCTTGATTGCATTGTTAAAAGAGTAATAGTTTGTTGTGTCATTTCTTTAATGTCTTGCTTGTCTAGATAGATTCCATCAATAAGTAAGCGACATATTCCATGCAATGTTGCCCAAGTGGCTTGGCCAACTCTAAGAGGTGGGCCTGCTTGGGACAGAACCTTTTCAGCCTGTAGAACTTCAATCCACTGAATCCATAGTTTGAAGCTTTTTCGTGAGATTTCCTTGAGTGACTCAGAAATACCATCAGATTTCCAAATGTCTCTGCCGTACATTAAGTCATAGGTCTCACTGTATTCATCGGCAAATTGTATGTAGGAAAATACGTAATGTTCAAATGAATCTTGTAACGAGAGCGTTTGATTATTGTGGTAGAAAGCTTCAAGAATTCCATTTTGTAAGATGAAACCTTGTTCGGCAATGGCGCATAGGAGTGCGGTTTTATCTCTAAAATGATGGTAGGGAGCCGTTCTGGAGACGCCTACTTGATCGGCCAGCTTTCTCATAGAAAGCCCTTCAACGCCATGTTGTTTGAGTATGTCTGTGGCGGTAAGGATTAATGACTGGCGTAGATCGCCATGATGGTAAGTTTCTTTTGGTGTTGTCATAAGGTGAATGTATCAATCTATCTTGACGGTGTCAAAATTACGCGCTATCTTGACGGTGTCAAGACTTTGTTTGTTGTGGAGTCTATTAATAAAAAAAGAGATAATTATTATGCCTCACGCTTTGTATCCACACCTTTTTGAACCGTTAGATCTTGGTTTTACCCAGTTAAAAAACCGTATCTTAATGGGATCTATGCACCTTGGTTTAGAAGAAATGAAAGGGGGCTTTGAAAGAATGGCTGCCTTTTACGCTGAACGTGCAAAAGGTGGTGTTGGTCTAATTGTAACTGGGGGAATAGGTCCAAATTCTGAGGGTGCAGTGCATTTCTCTGCAGCATTGATGGCGTCTTCTAACGATGTTGAAAATCATAAGAAAATCACACAGGCTGTCCATAATGAAAATGGAAAAATTTGTATGCAAATATTGCATACAGGTCGTTATGCTTACAATCCTAAAGCCGTAGCTCCTTCTGCTTTAAAGGCACCCATTAACCCTTTTACTCCTACAGAGTTAACTGAAGATGCCATAGAAAAACAAATTCAAGATTTTGAAAACTGTGCTTCATTGGCTCAACAGGCGGGTTATGATGGCGTGGAAATTATGGGTTCTGAAGGTTATCTGCTGAATCAGTTTATTGCAGGGCGTACTAATCATAGGGACGATGATTGGGGTGGAAAATATAAAAATCGTATTCGTTTTCCTGTTGAAGTCGTTCGTAGAGTTAGGGAAAGGGTCGGGAGCGATTTTATTATTATCTACCGTCTATCGATGTTGGATCTAGTTGAAGGTGGCAGCTCTTTTGAGGAAATCATTGAACTAGGGAAAGATATAGAAGCCGCAGGGGTTACAATTATTAATACGGGCATTGGGTGGCATGAAGCGCGTATTCCTACTATTGCGACTAGCGTTCCTAGGGCCGCATTTACCTGGGTTACGGCTAAGATGAAAAAAGAACTAACGGTTCCCTTAATTACATCGAATCGAATTAATATGCCCGATGTAGCTGAGGAAGTTTTGGCTCGCGGTGATGCTGATATGGTATCTATGGCCAGACCCTTCTTAGCTGACCCTGAATTTGTGGTGAAAGCGCAAGAGCAACGTGCTGACGAAATTAACACTTGCATTGGTTGTAATCAGGCTTGTCTTGATCATGTGTTTGCCAATAAATTGACATCTTGTTTGGTTAATCCTCGTGCTTGTCATGAAACTAAAATGATCCTAACGCCTGTATCTCAAAAGAAAAAGTTAGCAGTGGTTGGTGCTGGACCAGCAGGGCTAGCTTTTGCAACGACGGCGGCAAAGAGGGGGCATGAGGTTACTTTATTTGATGCGTCACATGAAATTGGTGGGCAATTTAATATTGCCAAGCGGATACCAGGGAAAGAAGAGTTTTATGAAACATTACGCTATTTTTCTCGTCAAATAGAATTAACTGGAGTGAACCTAGTGCTCAATACTAAGGTATCAGCAGAAAGTCTTAATCAAGGTGATTATGATGAAGTTGTTATTGCTACTGGAATTACGCCCAATGTTCCTGATATTGAAGGCATTGAGCACGCAAAAGTATTGAGCTATTTAGATGTTATGAAGGGGGCAAAAGTTGGCAATAGTGCTGCTGTTATTGGAGCAGGGGGTATTGGTTTTGATATCAGCGAAGTGCTATTGAATCAAGGTGAGCCGACTAGTCAAAACATAGCTGCTTTTATGTCTAAATGGGGAGTGGATACCAGCTTACAAGCGCGCGGAGGTGTTATACCTGTTTCAAAAAATGAAAACCCTCCTCATAGAAAGATTTTTTTACTACAGCGAAAAACAACCAAGGTTGGGGCTAAGCTCGGGAAAACAACGGGTTGGATTCATCGTATGAATCTTCAGAAGGAAGGTGTTGAAATGCTTTCTGGTTGCAGTTATCAGAAGATCGATGATGCAGGCTTACATATGTTGGTGGATGGAGAGCCTAGATTGCTAAAAGTCGATCAAGTGATTATTTGTGCCGGTCAAGAGCCTAATAATGGTTTAGCTAATGGTTTAGCTAAACCTCATCATGTTATCGGTGGTGCGGATGTTGCCAAAGAGCTTGATGCAAAAAGAGCAATCAATCAAGGCACTAAATTGGCTCTATCTATCTAAGGGATATGCGAATAAATCTACTAAGTCTGAGTCTTTCAGAGAAACCGTTAAATAAGTCTCGATTCTGCAGGAATGTTAACACCTTTCAAAGAGTTGTAACGCAATGTGATGCTCTCTCTGAAAGGCACTGAAAGACCCGCAGGGCATGCTCTAAAAGCCTATATTATTGTAGAGTGACTGGCTCTCCTGTTTTGAGGAGGGATAACAGTTGCTCTCTTTTTTGGCTTTGTGCAATGGCAATATTTAGTTGCTCATCATAGTCCTCCTGCCAATCATCTGCTCTTCCAATTATAATAGATAAATCCCTCATACTGGCTTTTAAAACAATGAGAAAGGACTGAATGTTACTTTCTTGATCTAACATAATATTCTTTATTGAACTGGCACTACTGTGTCTTAGATAGGTTGTGAGTTGGTCTGTGTTACCTGCTATCTGGGATAGGGTTGAGTCTTGTTGGGCTATGATAGTTTGTAATTCTGCAACTTCTTGTTCTAGTTGTTCGACTTTTTCTTGTTGAGCTTGGCGTTCAGTGCCGCCTTGAGTTAGGTAAAAAGTGACGCCTATCGAGCCTCCTATTGAAACTAACGTGGTCAGAATTAAGGCTATAATAAAAAAAAGCAGCTTAAAGCGCTTAAAAAAGCTTTTTTTTATATCTATGTCTAATGAAGTGTCTTGCTCTTCTGCTGCTTTGCTATTTGTCATTGTTTGCTCCCTCAAAATTGATATCTGTTTAATGAAGAATACTTCTCTCTTAAGTATAGACGTTGAATTTTTAAGTAAAGACGTTTCTAGAAAGGAGGTTCTTAATAATTTAACGTTTATCCGTTTTTCTTTGGCTATTATGCTTATTTTGACTAATTTAAGGGGTTTCGTTTTGTTCGAGCACCTCGTAAAATACGCTCGAAAAATGAAACCGAGCTTTTTAATCACATACCTTAGTATTTTAGTAGGGTATATACTTGACTAAAATAGTAGGTTTTGATTGAATAGGCGACCATTAAATTGCTTAGCGGATGAACTATGCGTCTGACAACGAAAGGTCGATATGCAGTAACGGCAATGCTGGATCTTGCATTGCATACTAATAGTGGTCCCGTTTCTTTATCCGATATCTCTCAACGGCAAGGTATCTCTCTTTCTTATTTGGAGCAACTGTTTGCGAAATTGCGTAAACAGAGTTTGGTTACTAGTGTTCGTGGCCCTGGTGGGGGTTACCAATTGAGTCGACCAAATGCAGATATCTTTGTTGCGCAGATTGTTGATGCTGTAAATGAATCAATTGATGCTACAGGCTGTAAGGGTCAAAGTGACTGTCAATCAGGAGCAACCTGTTTGACGCATCATTTATGGTGTGATCTTAGTGATCAAATTCATGATTTTTTAAGTCATATTAGTTTGGAACAACTTGTTTTAAGGCAAGATGTGCGGACAGTGGCTAAACGCCAAGATAATGACTATCAACGTAGTGTTAAAGAAGCAGTTAAAGACAAAATCGATGCAGAAATAGTGAACTAGCATTCTATTAGAACGACAGTAAATGTAGGCAGAGCACCTTTTTGACCTATTTAAAAAAGTGAGTTTTATGTTATGACTGAACAAATTGACAAGGCGCTCGAGCGAGAATACGAAGCCGGTTTTGTATCTGATATTGAATCAGAGACGTTTGAACCAGGATTAAACGAAGACATTATTCGTCGTATTTCAAGCATGAAAAATGAGCCGGAATGGATGCTTGAGTGGCGTTTAAAAGCGTTTCGTGTGTGGCAGGAAATGGAAGAGCCTGATTGGGCTCACATTAACTATTCGAAGATCGACTTCCAAGCTATTTCTTATTATTCAGCGCCAAAAAGCATGAAAGATAAGCCAAAATCATTGGATGAGGTGGATCCTGAATTAATCCGCACCTATGAGAAATTGGGTATTCCTTTGATTGAACAGCAAATGCTCGCAGGTATTGCTGTTGATGCTGTATTTGACTCTGTTTCAGTTGTAACCACTTTTAGAGAAAAGCTTGAAGAAGCTGGCGTTATTTTTTGCCCTATTTCTGATGCAGTTCATCGTTTTCCTGACTTGGTTAAAAAGTATCTTGGCAGTGTTGTACCGACAAAAGACAACTATTTTGCCGCATTAAATTGTGCTGTATTTACGGATGGTTCTTTTGTTTATATTCCAAAAGGCACGCGTTGCCCAATGGAGTTGTCCACGTATTTCCGTATCAATGAGTTAAATACTGGGCAATTTGAAAGAACACTAATTATTGCTGATGAAGGCAGTCATGTTAGCTATTTAGAAGGCTGTACGGCTCCTCAGCGTGATGAAAACCAATTACATGCTGCCGTTGTTGAATTAGTCGCACTAGATAAGGCTGAAATTAAATATTCCACCGTTCAAAACTGGTATCCCGGTGATGAGAATGGTAAAGGTGGGATTTATAATTTTGTTACAAAGCGTGGTATTTGCCATGAAAGTGCAAAAATTTCTTGGACCCAAGTTGAAACAGGGTCTGCTGTTACTTGGAAGTACCCTAGCTGTATTCTGAAGGGCGATAACAGTGTTGGAGAATTTTACTCAGTTGCATTGACTCGTGGTGCTCAACAAGCAGATACGGGTACTAAAATGATTCACCTTGGTAAAAATACTAAATCAACCATTATCTCCAAAGGCATATCTGCTGGTAAAAGTAATAATAGCTACCGTGGTCTGGTTCGAATGAATCCAGGCGCTCAAGGTGCCCGTAACTTTACCCAATGTGATTCGTTGCTTATTGGTGATCAATGTGGGGCCCATACTTTCCCATATGTTGAAAGTCGTAACCCTTCTGCAATTGTAGAACATGAGGCGACTACATCAAAAGTCAGCGATGAACAGATGTTTTTATGTCGTCAACGTGGAATTGAGCCAGAAAAGGCTGTTTCTATGATTGTTAATGGCTTCTGTAAAGAAGTATTTAAAGAACTCCCAATGGAATTTGCAGTAGAAGCTGGCAAGTTACTTGAAATCAGCCTTGAAGGCTCAGTAGGTTGAGGAACCCCAATATGTCTAACACTACATCATCTACAGAGAATAGCATGCTTAAAATTACTGATTTACATGCCAGTGTTGAAGAAAAAAACATTTTGAAAGGCCTAAACCTAGATGTTAAGCCTGGTGAAGTTCACGCAATCATGGGACCAAACGGTGCAGGAAAAAGTACAACAGGTTATGTATTGTCTGGTCGTGAAGGTTATACAGTTGAACAAGGCTCAGCCCTTTTAGACGGCGTTGAAATACTGGATCTTGAAGCTGAAGACCGAGCACGTGCTGGCTTATTTTTGGCATTCCAATACCCTGTTGAGATTCCTGGGGTAAGTAACCTTGAGTTCCTCAAGTCTTCTGTTGATGCTCAACGTGAAGCGCGTGGAGAAGAAGCTTATACATCAGCTGAGTTTCTTAAAGTTGCAAAAGAAGCATGCAAACAAGTTAACTTACCATTAGCTTTTTTAAAGCGTGGCGTTAATGAAGGTTTCTCTGGCGGTGAAAAGAAACGTAATGAGTTAATGCAAATGATTTTGTTGAAACCAAAACTTTGCATATTGGATGAAACGGATTCTGGTTTGGACATCGATGCAATGCAAGTTGTTGCAAATGGTGTAAACAGCCAGCGCTCTCCTGATCGTAGTTTTATCATTGTGACTCATTACCAACGTCTTTTAGATTATATTAAACCAGATTTTGTACATGTTTTATCTGATGGCAAAATCGTGAAAAGTGGTGATGCTTCTTTGGCAAAAGAGTTAGAAGCAGAAGGTTACTCTTGGATTCATAATGAACCAGCGGATGAATTGGAAGGTGATTTGTTATGAGTCTATGGCTAGAAAAGGCCATCGCTCGTGCAAACTCTACTAGCGATTGGTTATCTCCTATTAGGGAGGCGTCGTTAACGGCGTTAAAAGAAACTTCTTGGCCAACACGGAAAACTGAAGCTTGGAAGTATACTTCTTTAAAATCTGTTGAGCGTGCATCACTTTCTACTGGTGATCTTTCAGAGCAAGAGACGCCTGAAGAAATTGCTGGTTTTGAAAGTCTGAACCTTATCTTTCGTAATGGTAAATTTGATACGGAAGGCATGCAGCAAGCATTGCCTGAAGGTTTATCTATTACTTACTTGTCTTCAGCATCAGATGCTTTAAAGCAGGCGAGCTTAAATGAAGTTTCTCAAATTAAACCAGAGCGTCATTTATTTGGTTTGGTTAATGATGTGCTTGTGGAAGATGTGATTCGTATTGAAGTTGCAGAGAGTGTTTCCATTTCTCAGCCGATTCGAATTACTTCTTTAATCGGTTTGAACTCTGAGTCTCATACTCGTGTGTATGTAAAACTTAATAAAGCTTCTAGTTTAACGGTTTCTGAGCACTATCAAGGTAATGCCGAAAGCTTAAATACCGGATTTGTTGAGTACGAGATTTGCGCTGAAGCTAAGTTAGAGCATTATCGTTTTGCTCTACAAACAGATAAAGCGATTAGTATTGGTGGTTGTCACTTTAAATTAGGTGAGCGTGCTGACTTAAATAGTACCTTGGTTGGCTTCGGCAGTGATCTAAGCCGAGTTGATACCGACATTATCTATGATGGCGAGTTTGCAAACGCAAAGTTGAATGCTTTTTATTTGCTAGACGGAAAAGAGCTATTTGATTTACACGCAACGGTGGAGCATGCCGTTCCAAACTGTACAACATTAGAAAATGTACGCGGTATTGTCGCTGATCACGCAAAAGCTGTTTTTAATGGTCGTATTCATATTCATCGTGATGCTCAAAAGACATTGGCCGAATTGAATAACCGTAATTTACTATTGTCAGATAAGGCTGAAATTAACACCAAGCCTGAACTGGAAATTTATGCGGATGACGTGCGTTGTGCTCACGGTGCAACGGTTGCTGAGATAGATAAACATGCATTGTATTATCTTGAATCTCGCGGCATTTCACGCAGTAAAGCTCAAGTGATGTTGAACTTCGGTTTTATTAATGAGTTGATCGACCAAATGCCAAACCAAGTATTGGCTGAGTGGATTCGTCCACAGATTCGTGACCGTTTTGCAAAAATGGAAGTCACTCGATAATTTTTGAGTGAAGACTATTGTTAATTTAGATGTAGTGAGAGAAATATGAGCTTTGATGTCCAAGCTATTCGTAAAGAGTTTCCTATTTTAAGCAGAAGCGTTAATGGAAAGCCTTTGGTTTATCTTGATAATGCGGCGACGACTCATAAGCCACAGTGTGTTATTGATGCCTTGGTTGATTATTATTCGACCTGTAATTCGAATGTACATCGTGGTGCTCATAAGTTGGCGGATGAAGCAACTCGTCGATTTGAAGGCGCGAGAGACATTATCGCTAATTTTATTAATGCTCCATCACGTAATTCTGTTATTTGGACCAGCGGCACAACAGAATCTATTAATATTGTTGCAAATGGCTTGGCTCAATTGCTGCAAGAGGGTGATGAAGTTCTTGTTACATCTATGGAGCACCATGCTAATTTAGTCACTTGGCAACAAGCTTGTGCTAAACGAGGGGCAAAGTTAAACGTTGTTCCTATTAACGATAAAGGCGAGCTTAATGTTAATGAGTATCAGGCTTTATTAACAGGCAAAACCAAGCTGGTGGCGTTTCCTCATGTGTCAAATGCGCTTGGTACAGTTAACCCTATTATTGAGTTAACTCAGCTTGCAAAAGCGGCCGGTGCGCTTGTTTTGATTGATGGTGCTCAAGGTATTGCTCATGGAGACGTTGACGTTCAAGAAATTGGTTGTGATTTCTATGCCTTTTCTGGACACAAAGTATATGCCCCAATGGGTGTTGGTATTTTGTGGGGAAAAGAATCTGTATTAGAAAGCTGGCCTGTTTGGCAAACCGGTGGAGAAATGATCTCTACCGTAAGTTTTTCAGATGCTACTTGGAATACTCTGCCCTTTCGTTTGGAAGCTGGTACTCCAAATGTGGGTGATGCTATTGCTTTTGGTGAAGCTATTCGTTGGTTCTCGTCTCTTGATTTAGAGGCTGTTCAAGCTCATGAAAAGGCATTGATGTCTTATGCTACAGAAAAAGCTCGTGAATTTGATGGTCTTACCATTGTAGGGGATGCCAGTAATAAAGTGGGGGTATTGAGTTTTGTCCTAGACGAAGGCCATCCTGCTGACGTTGGTTTCTTACTTGATAAACAAGGTATTGCAATTCGAACAGGTGATCATTGTGCTCAGCCATTAATGAATTGTTTTAATGTTCCAGGTACTGCAAGAGCGTCTTTTGCAATTTATAATACCTTAGATGAAATCGATGTGTTTTTTAATGCGTTACGTAAAGTAAAGGCCATGTTGGCTTAGGAGAAAGATATGTCTGCTTCGACATTTGATCCATCTGTTGATTTAACTAAACCTGTCACTTTAACTCAGGCAGCAGAACAGTATTTCGCAAAGAAACTGTCTTCTCAAACAGGAAAAATCATTCGAGTCAGCACTAAAGAGAGTGGTTGTACTGGCTTTGCTTATGTTCTCGATATGGTAGATGAAGCCGTTGAGAGTGATCAAGTACTTAGTTTTGGTGATGTTGTTGTAGCGGTTGATGTTGCTGCTGTTAATATGATTAAAGGCACTGAGATTGACCTTGTTCAAGAAGGCATTAACCACGTTATTAAATTTAATAACCCTAACGTTGTGGCTGAATGTGGCTGCGGCGAAAGCTTTAGTGTGAGTTAATACAGCATGCAAAAAATGGTGGTTACTCAAACTGAATGTCCCGCTCGTCGTGTGCCAAGTGGTATTCCGGCAGTTATTCCTGAAGGTCAATTTATTACTATTAATCAGGCTTTGGGTGGAAATTATACGGTTACTTGGCAAGGCAATATGTTACGTATTGACGGTTTGGATGCCGCTGCAATTGGTCAAGAACCCGAAGTATTAAGTTTTACAGAGTCAGACTCAAGTGATATTTCAGATGATCAAGTTTGGCAAGCATTAGATTCGATTTATGACCCTGAAATACCGATTAGTTTGGTATCATTAGGGCTTATATATACCGTAAATATCGAGCAAGATACTAAAACAGTCAATGTAAATATGACCTTGACTGCTCCGGGTTGTGGCATGGGGCCTGTGCTTGTTAGTGATGTAAAATATCGAGTAGCAAAAGTGCCTAATGTAGAGCAAGTAAATGTGGATCTTGTGTTTGATCCTCCTTGGTCTAGAGAAATGATGAGTGAAGAAGCGCAGCTTGAAGCAGGTTTATTTTTCTAAGCTTATTTACTGAGTTATAAGTTGCGTTATGTGTTTGAGCCTCGTTTGTTTTTCAATCGAGGCTTTCCTATTTTTAATTAATGGTTTTAGGTCATAGAGCACTTTATTGGTTCTACTAACAGTAAATCCATGATTTTTATATATTGAGGTTTTATGTCGTTACCAACAACAGAAGAAATTATAGAAGACTTAGCATTTTTTGATGATTGGGAGGATAGATATAAATACATTATAGATCTGGCAAAAGTATTACCTCCATTTGATGAGAGTCTACGTACAGACGATAGATTAGTGCGAGGTTGCCAAAGTAGTGTGTGGATCGACTTTACTCAAGAGCAAGAGGCATTGTCTTTTAAGGTCGATAGTGATGCGATTATTGTAAAAGGCTTATTAGCTTTGGTGATGGTGGCGTTTGATAAAAAGTCACCTGCGCAAATATTGGATTTTGATATGGATGGTTTTTTTGCTGAGCTGGATTTAGAAAGTCACTTAAGCCCAACTCGTGGTAATGGCTTAAAAGCAATTGTGTCAAAGATTCAATCCATCGCAAAACATTCCAACGCATAATTATTCCTATGGAGAATCTAATGGGAACGCCTATATATTTAGATTATTCAGCGACGACACCGGTAGATCCTCGTGTTGCCAAAAGCATGTCTGATTGTTTAACTCTTGATGGCAATTTTGCTAACCCTGCTTCAAGATCGCATTTATTTGGTTGGCGAGCGGAAGAGGCTGTTGAGGAAGCACGTCAGCAAGTGGCCGATTTAATTGGTGCTGATGCACGTGAAATTGTATGGACATCCGGTGCTACAGAAGCAAATAACTTGGCATTAAAGGGTGTTGCGCATAGTTATGCTAAGCAAGGGAAGCACATTATAACGTCTCAAATTGAGCATAAAGCAGTATTAGACCCATGTAAGCAATTAGAGAAAGAAGGTTTTGAAGTAACTTATTTAAAGCCAGATTCTATGGGGATAATTCATGTTGAAGACGTTCAAGCAGCATTAAGAGAAGATACGATTATTGTCTCATTAATGCATGCAAATAATGAAATTGGAGTGATTACAGATATTGAGAAAATAGGTGCTCTTACACGTGCTAATGGTACATTTTTGCATGTTGACGCAGCGCAATCCACAGGGAAGCTGCCAATTGATGTGAATAGGATGTCAGTAGATTTAATGTCACTGACCTCCCATAAAACATATGGTCCAAAGGGTATTGGAGCTTTGTATGTGCGCCGTTCTCCGAAAGTGAAAGTAGAGGCCCAAATTCATGGGGGTGGGCATGAACGTGGAATGCGTTCTGGAACCTTAGCAACCCATCAGATCGTTGGAATGGGTGAGTCTTTTGCATGTGCTAAGGATGAAATGACTCAAGACATTTCGCAAATCTCTAAGTTGCGTGATCGCTTATGGGAGAAGTTACAAATATTACCAAATGTGTATTTAAACGGGCATCCAACTCAACGAGTTGCGGGAGTTTTGAACGTTGCTTTTGGTGATGTTGAGGGTGAATTGTTATTAATGTCTCTTGGCGATATCGCTGTGTCTTCTGGTTCAGCCTGTACTTCCGCTAGTTTGGAGCCTTCTTACGTATTAAAAGCAATGGGGTTAGCGGACGAGTTGGCTCATAGTTCATTGCGTATTTCTATTGGTCGTTTTACTTCAGAAGAGGATGTTGATCGAGCAGCAGATATTATTATCAATGCGGTTTCTAGCTTACGTAAATAATCATGATTGGTTGTTAAAAGTCGATGTGACAATGGTTTTTTTCATTCTTATAAAAAAGATTGAGACCTTTCTAAAAAGAATCGTAGAAAAGCATACAATTTTAATAAATAGGTGCGTATAATCCACGCGCTTATCTTTTTTTGGTCTAGGCCATTTATTGTTAGCATCCATGAAATTCATGGTCTAGCAAAATATGAAATGGCTTACTTTATATTTTATTTTGGAGTTTAACATGGCGTTGGAACGTACTCTTTCAATCATCAAGCCTGATGCAGTAGCTAAAAATGTTATCGGTGAAATCTACTCTCGTTTCGAGCGTTCTGGTCTTAAAGTTGTTGAAGCTAAAATGATTCAACTAGATGACGAGTTGGCTGGTGGTTTTTATGCTGAACATAAAGAGCGTCCTTTTTACAAAGATCTAGTTGCATTCATGACTTCTGGTCCTGTTGTTGTTTCTGTTCTTGAAGGTGAAGGTGCTGTTTTGCGTCACCGCGAATTGATGGGTGCTACTAACCCAGCTGAAGCTGCTGCTGGTACTTTGCGTGCAGATTACGCTGCGTCTATCGATGCAAATGCTGTTCACGGTTCTGATTCTGTTGAGTCAGCAGCACGTGAAATTGCTTACTTTTTCGGTAAGTAATTGATCTAAACGGATCTAATTAAGGTCTGTGTGTAAGAAGTGAGTTTTGGCTCACTTCTTAATTAGAAGCTTCTGAAAAGAAATGTCTTTTCAGAAGCTTTTTTGGTTTAAACTTAATAAAATTTTAAGCAAGTGAATAATTATGACAGAGATAACTAAGGTAAACCTACTAGGGTTGCCGCCGAAAAAAATGGTTGAATTTTTTGAATCTATTGGTGAAAAGAAATTCCGAGCCACTCAAGTGCTTAAATGGATTCATCAAAAAGGCGCGGAAAGTTTTGATGAAATGACAGACGTAAGTAAAAAGTTACGTGCTAAGT
This sequence comes from uncultured Marinomonas sp., assembly GCA_947493575.1. Taxonomy (GTDB): domain Bacteria; phylum Pseudomonadota; class Gammaproteobacteria; order Pseudomonadales; family Marinomonadaceae; genus Marinomonas. The sequence continues at coordinate 14,317 of CANLRQ010000032.1, read as the reverse complement.
TGCAGGATATTTCTGAAATAAGAGCGCCTGAGATCGTTAGTCAAAATATCTCAGAAGATGGAACAAGGAAATGGATTATCCGCACTGAGGGCGGTGGCAATAACTGCGTTGAAACTGTGTTAATCCCTGATGGCGATAGAGCAACCTTATGTGTGTCTTCGCAAGTGGGATGTTCTTTAGATTGCAGCTTTTGCTCCACTGGTAAGCAGGGGTTTAATCGTAATTTAACGCCTGCTGAGGTGATTGGCCAGGTATGGATTGCAATCAAATCATTTGGACCTATGGAGCCGAATGGACCACGCCGTGTGACGAATGTAGTTATGATGGGGATGGGCGAGCCTCTAATGAACTTTGAGCCAGTTGTGGACGCAATGACCTTGATGATGGATGATCATGCTTATGGTTTGTCAAAGCGTCGAGTTACATTGAGTACTTCCGGTGTGGTTCCTAAAATGTATGAACTTGCTAAGAGAACCGATGTGTCGTTGGCTGTATCTTTACACGCCCCTACGAACCCATTGCGTGATGTATTGGTACCTATCAATAAAAAGTATCCGATAGAAGAACTACTGGAAGCATGTCAGAATTATTTGGACAGCTTGCCAGATAAACGCCATATCACGATTGAATATACAATGATGGCAGGGGTGAATGATCAGGAACATCAAGCCTATGAACTGGTTGAATTGTTGAAAAACTTGGAATGTAAGATTAACTTAATACCGTTTAATCCGTTCCCAAATTCAGGTTATGAAAAACCGTCGAATAATCAAACTCGCCGTTTCCAAAAAATCTTAGCGGATAATGGTTATACGGTGACAGTAAGAACAACTCGTGGTGATGATATTGATGCAGCTTGTGGACAACTGGTAGGCGATTTCCACGATAAAACTCGTCGTAGCCAAAAATACATTGAGTTGAAAGAGATCACACCTTAAATATAAAGTCTGTTCTATTTAGATAATTGTTTAACCTCATTAATAGACAAGGATGTCTTATGAAAATATGTTGCATATGTATAGTAGCCCTATTGTCTGCTTGTTCTTTACAGCCAATCCAAGAAAAACAACAAAAAGAACGTGCTTCTCTCTCTTTAGCGCAGGAATATGTCTTAACGAACCAGTTGCAGAAAGCGAAGTTATCTTTTAATTCGATGGATTCATCAGCCAAAAGCAAAGTGGAATTTCAGCGGGTTTATTCTCTATACTTGCTAAAATCTAATCAGTTAGATAAAGCTTATTCTTACTATAAAAATAGCATCGAATCTTATCCAGAAGACGCTTTTCTATTAAATAATTTTGGTGTTGTTTTAATGCGTCTTGAACAATATGAAGAAGCGTGTGCTTGGTTTGAAAAAGCGGTGGAATTAAGCCTTAGCCAGTCTCAAAGTGCTTTGATAAACCAAGCTAGGTGCTTAATAAGTCAAGATCATGTAAAAATGGCAAGTATACTGATCGAACAAGCAAAAGAAATAGGTAAATTGCCCTATATAGGTTTGCTGACTGAGCTCAATCTTGTTTTAATACAAGGTAAGAATATCAGGGCGAGTCAAATAAACAAGATTATTCAGGTTAACACTAAATATGCTCAATTTATCGAGTATAAAGAGGAATTCGAATGTCTGTCACGGCAAGTTGTAGCGCGTGAGTCTGACCTTACTTCAATTACCTCAATTTCGCCTTCTGCCTGCATAGTACCAAGGTACAAAATACAATGAATACCGATTTTTCATCTGACGCCCTCATTGAAGGTGATGGCGCAGAACTGGATATAGGCCATGAACTACAAACTCGACGTTTACACCTTAATTTAACCCAAGGACAAATATCTGACCAGTTAAAAATATCTTTACAGCAAGTACAAGCGTTAGAAAATAATCGATTTGATTTATTTCGAAGCCCTGTTTTTGCTCGAGGCTATCTAAAACGTTACATCCATGTTTTGCATTTGGATGAAGCAAACTTATTGTCCTATTACGATACTCTTCAAGAAAGTAAAAAAACGGTTCTACAGCCTGTCAACAAAGTCAAAAAACAAGCGCACTTAACGGACCCTATAGTTTTATTTGTGTCCGTTGTGTTGGTTTTCGTGTTGGTTTTTCTTGCGTTTTGGTGGCCTATGATGGAAACCAAAGAAAGTCTTGTTGAGAGTGATATTGTGGTAGAGCAAGACAATGTAGTAGAAGCTGAGGACATGTCGCTTAGTGCTAATGTGGAAACGCCAACTACCGGAATTGAAGATGAAGTCACTACCGAAGAAGATACTCAAGCTTCAGAGGAAGTTACAGAAGAAAGTAATCCTTTATCTGTTGAGTCTGTTGTAAATAATGACGACGATATCGTCACAGGGCTTTCTTTAGAGACAAAAGCTTTATTAACAGAGTCTGGTGTCAGTGTTGATGAACTCACGCGAGATACTGAGCAACGAGCGCAAGAATCAAAAGCAAAGTTATCTGAGCAAAATGCCCCTAAAGCTGACGTAACGACAGTGACTTATAGTGATGATATTGTAATGAGTTTCAGCAATGATTGTTGGACAGAAGTTCGTAACCAAGCGGGCAGAATTTTATTTTCTGGAATTAAGAAGAGTGGCGCAACATTAACCTTGTCTGGCTCTTCGTCTTACCGTGTTGTACTTGGATATGCTCCGGGTGTAAAAGAGTTAATCTTCAAAGGTAAGGCATTTGATTTTACTTCATTTATTCGTAAAGATTTAGCTCGTTTTGAGCTTAAGTAGGAACCGTCATGCATTTTGAATCGCCTATTAAACGTCGTGTATCTCGTCAAATCATGGTTGGTGATGTTGCTGTTGGTGGCAATGCACCAATTAGCATCCAAAGTATGACCAACACTGAAACATGTGATATTGACGCTACTGTTGCTCAAGTTCGTGCAATTGCCGATGCTGGTGCTGATATTGTGCGTATCTCTATTCCATCAATGGATGCTGCGGAAGCGTTTAAAACAATTCGTGAACAAGTAAGCACCCCTTTAGTTGCTGACATACACTTTGATTATAAAATTGCTTTAAAAGTTGCTGAGTATGGTGTGGATTGTCTGAGAATCAATCCCGGCAACATTGGTAATAAAGATCGAGTGCGAAGCGTAGTTGATTGTGCCCGCGATAAAAATATTCCAATAAGAATTGGGATCAATGCAGGTTCATTAGAAAAAGATTTGCAAAAGAAATACGGAGAGCCAACGCCTGATGCATTAGTCGAGTCTGCTTTCCGCCAAATTGAATATTTTGATGCATTAGACTTTCAAGAATTTAAACTAAGCCTAAAAGCGTCCGATATTTTTATGACTGTCGATGCTTATCGAAAAATTGCCTCGCAAATCGATAATCCGTTGCATCTAGGTATTACAGAAGCTGGTGGTCTACGATCTGGAACCGTCAAATCCTCGATAGGACTTGGTTTACTGTTAATGGATGGCATTGGTGATACGTTACGGGTTTCATTGGCGGCTGACCCTGTGCAAGAAGTCAAAGTCGGCTGGGATATGTTGCGCAGTTTGAAATTGCGTAGTCGAGGCATTAACTTTATAGCTTGCCCTAGTTGCTCACGTCAAAACTTTGATGTGATTAAAACCATGAATCAATTAGAAGAGCGCCTTGATGATATTAAAGTCCCCATGGATGTTGCCGTTATTGGGTGCGTAGTAAATGGGCCGGGTGAAGCAAAAGAAGTTGATTTAGGTCTTACTGGTGGGTCACCAAACAATCTTATTTATTTAGATGGCAAACCAGAAGTAAAAGTTAAAAACCCAGAACTTGTTGATCAATTAGAAAAAATGATTCGTGAAAAAGCCGCTAAAAAAGAAGCTGATGACGCGAACATAATTGTAAAAGTGTAAGGAATAAATTTTGAGTCGTAAAGTACAAGCCATTCGAGGAATGAACGACATTCTTCCCGGCCAATCTTCTATTTGGCAATATCTTGAACGTACTGTTGCTGATGTTGTTCAAGGGTATGGATACCAACAGATTCGCTTTCCTGTTGTTGAAAGTACGGATTTATTTAAGCGCGGTGTTGGTGAATCAACGGATATTGTTGAAAAAGAAATGTATACCTTTAATGATCGTAATGGTGAATCTTTAACCTTACGTCCTGAAGGCACAGCAAGTTGTGTTCGTGCAGCAGATCAAGCAGGCTTACTATTTAATCAAGTCCAGCGCCTATGGTATACAGGCCCTATGTTTCGTTATGAGAGGCCTCAAAAAGGGCGTTATCGTCAATTTCATCAAATCGGTGTTGAAGCCTTTGGTATGGCAACGCCTGATATTGATGCTGAGTTAATTATTTTGACCGCGCGCCTTTGGAAAAAATTAGGTTTGTTAGAGCATGTTGAACTGCAATTAAATACCATTGGCCTTGCATCTTCACGTGATCTTTTTAAAGCAGCCTTAGTTGCTTACCTTTCCGAGTTTAAAGATCAACTAGATACAGACAGTCAGCGTCGTTTAGATACGAATCCTTTGAGAATCTTAGATTCTAAAGATGCATCGACTCAACGTATTTTAGAAAATGCCCCAAGCTTAGAAGACTTTATTGATGAAGAGTCTCAAGTGCATTTTGATCGTCTGAAGCAAATTTTAGAAGAAAATAATGTGCCTTTTACTGTGAATAATGGTCTTGTACGTGGTTTGGATTATTATGGCAAAACGGTATTTGAGTGGGTAACAACACATCTTGGTGCGCAGGCAACCGTATGTGCCGGTGGCCGTTATGATGGCTTAGTTGAGCAGCTAGGTGGTCGATCTACTCCAGGTGTCGGTTTTGCTATGGGGGTTGAGAGACTCATTTTATTATTAGACGAACTTGATTTGGTACCTGAATCGGCTCAAGCAAGAGTAGATGTATTCATTGTAAGTCTCGGAGATGCACCTGAACTGGCCTCTTTTAAGTTGGCTGAGCAGTTAAAAGATAATGAAAATGATTGGACAGTGCTGCGTCAATGTGGCGGTGGTAGTTTTAAAAATCAAATGAAAAAAGCAGACAAGTCCGGGGCGCGTTTTACTCTTATTTTAGGAGAGGATGAACTGTCGAAGGGCGTTTGCCAAATAAAAGATATGAGTACTGGAATGCAAACTGAATGTGGTTTGGATTTGGTGTCGAACTATCTTACTCAAGAATTCAAAAAATAAATTTTTATGTTAGATAAGCGGGTAGAGCGTTTATTTCATTAAAGAGGTTCATTGTGTCAGAATTAAAAACAGAAGAAGAACAGATAGAAGCCTTTAAAAACTGGTGGAAAAAGAATGGGACGTCTTTGGTATTGGCTGTCTCAATTGGTGTTGCTGGCTATTTTGGTACACAAGCATGGATACAAAGTGAAGAAAACCATGTGAGTGAAGCGTCTGCCTTATACCAAAATATGATGGATGCAACGTCTGATTTGAAACTTGAAAGCAACCAGAAAACAGTCGCTTTTATCGCAAATCAATTAGCAGACGATTATTCAGATACAGGTTATGCTGCTTTTAGTCAACTCATTCTAGCGCGTTTGGCTGTGGAAAAAGGTGAGCTTGATGAAGCGATTGAGTCGTTAAATCAAGTTAAAGAAACTACGGAAGATGCATCCTTAAGAACGATCTCTAGTTTGAGAATTGCTCGTATATTACTTGAAAAACAAGAATTAGATGCTGCGTTATCTCAAGTAAATGAGATTGTTTCTGAAGAGTTTACAGTACAAAAGCAAGAGCTTAAAGGTGATATTTTATTAGCTTCTGGTAAGAAAGACGAAGCGAGAGCAGCATACGAAGCCGCAAATAATGCGTTGACAGGGTCTGCTTCTCACCCGTTATTAAATATTAAACTGCAGGATTTGGTGAAGAGCTAATGAAGTTGAGAAACTTGACGTTTGGTACAGCACTTCTAGCCTTGTTTTTACAAGGGTGTGCTTTAACTCATCCTCCTCTTCCTGATTTGAAGCCTATAGAGAATAAAGTAGATTTACGTACTGACTGGCGTCGCGGAGTTGACGGTGGCTTTGGTGAATCAAGCGAGCGATTTAGCATTATTCCTAAAGGCGAACATATTTATTTTACTACTCAAACTGGTGTAGTTTATAAATTGCGTAAAGATACTGGCAGTCGTATTGATTCTTTTAATACAGAGCTTGATGTTAGTACTGGCATTGCGATGAGTGAAGAGGCGATTTATCTTGGAACGTATGATGCTGAGTTGGCATCTGTGTCATTAAAAGATAAAACCGTATTATGGAAAAAATTACTGACATCTGAAATTTTGTCAGAACCTGCTCAAGCTGCAAATAAGTTGGCCGTTCAAACCGCAGATGGTTGGTTAAGCTTACTAAATGCTAACACTGGCGATACTCTTTGGCGTATAAAAGAGGATTTGCCTGCTTTAACGGTAAGAGGAACCAGTTCTCCTATCATACAATCAGGTAAAGTTATTGCCGGGTTCTCAAGTGGAAAAATCAAAGCCTTTGGATTGCTAAATGGCGAAGAGCAATGGTCATTTGAAGTAGGTAAGCCAACGGGTCGATATGAAATTGAGCGCTTGTCGGATGTTGATGGTCGTTTAGTCGTTAAAGACGGCGTGGTATACGCAACTGCTTATAATGGCACTGTGTCTGCGGTAAATTTATCTAATGGACGATTGTTATGGCAACGTAGCATTCCGAGTTCGCTAAGTGTTGCGTTACAAGATGACACAGTTGTTGTTGTGGATTTAGAAAGCCGTGTAATTGCTTTAAATGCGCTTAATGGCTCTGAATTATGGAACCAAACTGCTTTGCAAAACCGTGACTTGAGTTCGCCGGTTTTCTTGGGTGACCATGTTGCGGTAATTGATCGAGCTGGCTATGTTAGTTTGCTAAATAAACAAAATGGTGAAGTTGATGCAAGAAAGCTTGCAGATCTTAATTTAGCACCGGGCAGTCGGATGGTGTCGGATGGCCAACAATTGTTTATACTTACACGTAATGAACAAGTAACCGCACTTACTTACTAAAAAGTAAGTAATTAGAACGGTATTTTTAAGTGGCTACTGTGTGATAAAAAGCAGTAGCCACTTTTTATATTTTATAGGTAAAAGAATGATCCCAGTTATTGCATTGGTTGGTAGACCCAATGTTGGCAAGTCAACACTGTTTAATCAGATGACTCGCTCTCGCGATGCTCTTGTAGCAGATTACCCTGGTTTAACCCGTGATCGCAAATATGGCGACGGGAAAGTAGGGGAACATGAATTTATTGTCATAGATACTGGTGGTATTAGTGGCGATGAAGAGGGCATTGATGAAAGAATGGCCCAACAGTCTTTGTTAGCAATCGAGGAAGCTGATTCTGTTTTATTTCTTGTTGATGGCCGTCATGGTCTTAATCCCGCTGATGAAATGATCGCTGATCATTTACGACGCTCTAATAAACCGATTTATTTAGTAGTGAATAAAACGGATGGGATCAATGAAGACATTGCCTTAGCTGACTTTTACTCAATGGGTCTTGGTGACTTGCATCCGATTGCGGCTTCTCATGGTAAGGGTGTTCATATTCTTGTTGATAAAGTGCTTGCACCTTATGCAGAAAAAATCCAAGAAGCACGAGATCAAATTGATATCGAGTCAAAAGGTATTCGTATTGGCGTAGTCGGACGACCTAATGTCGGCAAGTCGACTTTGGTAAACCGCATGCTTGGTGAAGATCGTGTGGTTGTTTACGATATGCCGGGTACAACACGAGACAGTGTTTATATTCCTTATACTCGCTATGATAAAGATTACACGTTAATCGATACTGCTGGTGTTCGCCGTCGTAAACACATAAAAGAAGCCGTCGAAAAATTTTCGATAGTTAAAACGCTAAAAGCCATTCAAGATGCAAATGTAGTAATTGTTGTGATTGATGCTCAGGAAGATTTAGTTGAGCAAGATTTGCATATGATTGGCTATGTTTTGGATGCAGGCCGAGGTGTTGTGATTGCCATTAACAAGTGGGATGGCATGTCGAAAGACGATAAAGAACACATTAAAAAAGAAGTGGAGCGTCGTTTAGGGTTTATTCCTTATGCAAAAGTGCATTATATTTCCGCTTTGCATGGTACAGCAGTTGGTAATCTCTATGACACAATAGAAGATACTTATGAATCTTGTTATGCAAAATGGTCAACGAACCGTTTAACGCGCATTCTTGAAGATGCGGTATCTGAGCATCAGCCACCAATGGTGAAAGGGCGTCGTATTAAACTTCGTTACGCCCACCAAGGTGGGTCTAACCCTCCACGTATCGTTGTTCATGGGAATCAAACGGGATCTTTGCCGGGTAGTTATAAAAAGTTCTTGGAGAATAAATTCCGCCAAGTATTGAATATTATGGGCACACCAATTTCTTTCGAATTTAAATCCTCGGACAATCCTTTCGCTACAAAGAAACCATAGTAACACTATGATTTTATAGAATAGGCATTACACCATTTGCTGAATTAAGGTGAGTGGTGTTTTGTTATTCCTTACCAGTCTTTTGCTCTACCGCTTCTACTTGCTGCTTTTTGAAATCTTTTAAGACAATCTCAAGCGCTTGAACTGCTGTCTCTGGATCAATGCCATTTGATTCTAAAATATCAATTAAATCGACTGCAAGTTTGATGTGCTTTGGTGCCTTTTCGAGAGACATGATGAACCCTTTACCTAATAACGTTAGTGTTTTGCTTGGTGTATTATTTTACTCTGAGAGTAAGTGTTCAGCAAACCACACATAACAATCAAATTTTGATTCACATAGAGTAATAATTTCTTTGGTCTAAGGAATCATCACTCTATGTTTACATCTTTTCCTCAGGTTTCTATATCAAGTACGTAGACGCATGCCAACGCTTTTTGCTCATGGGGAATTACTTCGTGCATCAAATGTGTGACCAAGAGCCGTATAACGGGAGACTGTTACGTACGGTTCTGTGAGCAGCTCGGGGGCGAAACTCCCCCTTGCTGACTCGACTTGCGAACACAGTCAACGGTGCAAAAAGTAGAGCCGTTCTCTACAGCATTATCGAAACAGCGAAAGAGAATGGATTAATCATTTGTTAGAGGAGTTTATAATGTTACTCCTTCTTTCATTTTTCAAATCATAGGGGGAAACACCTTATATTAGTTAAATAGTGTTTATTGTTATGTCTATTTAGTCGTTGAATTTAATGGAGTTTTATTAGTAGGTTTTTTTACTAACCACCAAGCACTCACTAAAGTGAGTGCTAAGAAAAAAATACCGACTGGGTATTCAAGGAAATTTGCAGGGTTTCCATCTAGTAATACCAAAGTTTGTCCTAAAGACATCTCAAATCTAGGTCCTAAGAAAAAGGCAATGATAAAAATAATGCTCGAGTAACCAAGGGCTGTCATAAAATAGCCTAACACGGCAAAAATCAACATAATAACGACACCAAATAATCCGCCTGTAGTTAGACCAATGCCGATCACGCAAAGTAGTAGTGATGAACTGTAAATAAAGGATTCTGGTGCCATTACAATGCGAGACCATAATCGAAGGCCAAATTGGCCAACACATAAGTTAATAATATTAGCTAGCAGCATAGTGCCAAAAATGCCATATACCAACTGCCCTTGATTTTCAAATAGTAAAGGTCCTGGTTCGAAACCCTGTATCATTAGAGCTGATATAATCAATGCTGCATTAACACTTCCAGGGATACCCAGTGTAAAAAGTGGGATCATACTGGCACCAGTAACAGCTGAATTTGCTGACTCTGAGGCTGCAATACCATGTAAATTCCCTTTACCAAAACTTTCCGGCTCTTTTGATCTTCGTTTTGTGAGGCTATAGGAAAGAAAGGCAGCTGCGGTAGAGCCGACTCCAGGAACAATTCCAATAAGCACTCCGATAAAAGCGCCTCGTATATTTGTAAAACGACAAGACCAATATTCTTTGAAACTAATACATTTATCTTCAGCTGCTTGTTCCTTTGGAATAGAAATAACGGCTTGCGCTGTACCAGAGTGTTTCGCTAATTTATTAAGAATTTCGGAAATGGCTAACATGCCAATTGCAACCGGGGCTAATGGTAATCCTTCAAATAGTTCAAACCATTGAAAAATAAAACGAGGAGTAAAATGTTGAGGGTCACTTCCTACTGTAGCAAAAAGTAGGCCAAGTAGTGCTGAAATAATACCCTTAGTTACAGAGTTCCCGATTAAACCAGCAATAACAGCAAAGGCGCAAATCATCAAACTTAATACTTCAACTGGACCCATTTGTAGAGCAATAATTGCCAAAGGCGCGGCAACTGTTATAAGTAAAATGTCAGCAAATACATCTCCAGTAACTGAAGAGTAAAGTGCCATTTTCATAGACTTAAGAGGCTTTCCCTTTTTTGAGAGTGGATAGCCATCTAATGCTGTCGCAGCGGCATCTGGTGTTCCCGGTGTATTCATTAATATAGCAGGAATAGCACCTCCAACTAATCCACCTTTATTAATCCCTATTAGCAAGCCGATAGCAGAAAGAGGACTCATAACAAATGAAAATGGAATTGCTATTGCCATAGCCATGACTGGACCTATTCCCGGTATGGCTCCCACGAACTGACCTATCACTACGTCAAGCAGAACATAGAGTATCGTCGATAACGTAAAGACATCTGCAAAGCCAGCAAGAATTGTTGCTAAATCAACCATAACACCACCTATTTAGATTGAATTGAGGACTTAAATTAGCTCTCTACCCAGTAATACATGAACACAAAACCAGATACAAAAAGGAGTACATAAAGTCCCTAATCCCAACCAGAGCAATCGATTTTCTTTCATATATTTCATAAGAAGAAAAGCAAGTAAAGGAGAGAGGTATATAAACTGTATCCACGAAGCTATATAGATAAAACCAGCAAAGATGCTACATAGAGCGATTACTCTAATGACTTCTTTTCTTATTTCTATCTTCGATTTATTTGTTATCACCAGTTGAGTGCAACCTGTGATAACCAGTAACCATGAAATCGCTACAGGAAAGGTCTGCGGAGTAAGTCCATCGGACTCAATTAGTTCAACCTGATCAGGTATGAGCACAAAGAGCAAGATCAAGCCTAACAGTGCAAAAAAACCTCCACTTAGTTTATCAACATACATATCGCTCTCTCCTTATTGAAGGTGATATTAATTAAAAAGGACTTTTACTCCAGAAAAACCGTTATCTAGCATGGCTCTTGTACCTTCAGGTCCTAAATTTTTTGCTTCAGATGCAAGTACATTTTTAACAATTTTCTGTACTTCATCGGATTTAACGGCTTTATCTATCGCTGTGATAATCGTTTCTTTTACAGTTGGATTAAGCCCTTTAGGTGCAACAAAATAGAAAGTAGGGTCAACAAAAACATTAAAACCTTGTTCAATGAGTGTTTCTGTATCTAATGCATAGCTATGACGAGTAGAGTTTGCGCTGGCCAACATTTTTAACTCATTAGTGGCAAGATAAGGTATGTGTTTTCCACTTGGTAAACCAACTAATGCTTTATTTCCAAGTAAGAATTGAAGTTGTTCACCACTGCTTTTAGTCACTAAAATTTTAAATTTGGCGCCAGTTTTTTTAGCGATACTTTTCATTACTAATTCTTGAGGTTTAGAATCTGTTGCGATAGCTACGCTGCCATGTTTTTTAGAGTAATCAACGAGTTCTGCTATGTTGTTAAACGGAGCATCTTTTCTGGCGACAATGGCCACACCTGCGGATGCCAAAGTACCAAGATAATCAAAATGATCCAAGTTAAATGGTAGCTTTTCTCCTCGTAGCACTAAGTTAACTAGTACGGGCATATTAATTGCTAAACCGAAGGTTTTGCCATCTGATTTTTTGTTTTTCATCACAGAAAGCATGGCAATACCTGCCCCTCCTGGTTTATTTTCTGCAACGACTTCCCATCCAGTTTGTTTTTCAAGTACATCAGCAAATACTCTACCTATAGAGTCGGTTTCACCACCAGCGCCAGCACCAATTTGAAACATGATAGGGCTTGATGGTGTCCATTTTTCAGCAGATAAAGCTGAAACGGATGTAAAAGCAATTATAATAGAAGCATAAAAACTTATGATTCGGATTAATTTTGTTAGTTTCATAGAACATTTCTCCTTGTTTATAGTATATGAATTTCTGGTGACGCTGAAACGAATGTAGCAGCGGTCAGAACAGAAGTATAAAAACTTATGCTTCGGGTTAATTTAGTTAGTCTCATAGAACATTTCTCCTCGTTTATAGTGCGTAAATTTATGGGATTATCATTTATTTTGAGTGTTTCGTTAAGTTGAGTCATAATTATTTTTCCTTTACGTAACGGTTATGTTCTAACAATAGGAAAGATTCTACAGTGCAAAATGCGGATATGGATACAGGGTTTCACTTGGTGAAATTTTAAGCTATCTTATGATGACGCTGAGTAGGGCTTATTAACAGCTTCAACATTTTTTAACGGCAATAAAATGAGGGAAAGTGGTATGGTGAAGTCGATTGATGCTCTGGCAAGAGGTATTCTCGTTCTGGATGAGCTTAGAGATAAATCTCCTATGTCATTGGCGGATCTTCATCACAGTACAAACATTAGCAAGGCAACGCTCTTACGTATACTCAGAACTCTGCAAGAAGCAGGCTGGGTATATCGGTCTTTAGGTGATTCACAATATCGCTTGTCTTACATACTGCAACAAGTCAAAGAAGTGCAAAAGCCGTCTATGGCGTTAGCCGAACTGTCATCTCCAATTATTAAAGACTTACAAAAGGATCTACAATGGCCCTCAGACATTGCTGTGCGGGACAATTTAACGATGAGAGTCATCGAGTCTAGCCGCCCGCAATCCACTTTTATTCTGAATAGAGAGCACATAGGAATTAAACCTGAGATGCTTTTCTCAGCCGTGGGAAGAACGTACTTAGCGTTTTGTTCAAAAGCAGAACGAGAGGAAATAATTAAAGGGATCAAAGCCTCTGGCGGAAAAGAAGGTCGCCTCGCCCATGACACTGTTTGGCTTGAGCAGCTCTTACAAAAAACCAAAGCACAAGGCTTTGGAGTGCGTGAAGCAAACTACTGGGGTATAGGTTCAACGGATGGCCGTCGTGTGGAAGCGATTGCTGTCCCTATTATTCACCAAGAAAAAGTGATCGCTTCTTTGACTATGGCTTGGCCAGAAGGAAGTGTTGAAGCGTCTAAAATAAGTACCCTCTTTTTACCTCGTTTGCAAATGGCCACCAAACAAATATCAGATCGTTTGACATCATAATGCGTCTTTGTCTAGGTGTCTTTTTACTGAATGATTATTTCACAGAGTGAAACCCTCTGATTTATTTCTCTAAATTACCCCTACTATAACAATCAATAGCTTATTGGAGACCTTTGCACGACTATTACGCCTGCTGATACTTTGTAAGAAAAAACTCAAAATGCGCATTTATAACTCATAAACCCCGCTTTTTCGTTTGTTTTTACCTCGTTTTATCAGTGCTCATGACTTCGTGCAAAGATCTCTATTGTTGATCATTCTAAGTCGTTGGCTTTCATCAGAAGCATGGTTTCTTGCGTTCTGAAAGCAAGAAAACTCATTTAAATAGTAAGAGGCTGAAGCATCATGGCTGAAAAACCGAATATTCTTTTTATCATGGCAGATCAATTGCGAGCCGATTATCTCGGTTGTAATGGTCATCCTAGTATTAAAACACCTACCATTGACGCCCTAGCAAAAAAAGGCGTTAATTTTAAAAGAGCCTACACCCAAGCTCCCGTTTGCGGTCCTTCTCGTATGTCATTTTATACAGGTCGTTACGCACTCTCCCATGGAGCAACCTATAATAATGTTCCTTTAAAGATTTCAGAGAAAACTATAGGTGATTACTTACGCCCTCATGGTTACCGTGTTGGGCTTGTTGGTAAAACACATATGCGAAAAGACGTAGAAGGCATGGAACGTCTTGGTGTTGACCCTGATTCCTCAAGGGGGGTGCTCGTCAGTGAATGTGGCTTTGAACCTTATGAAAGAGACGATGGATTGCACCCAGATCAAAGCGTCTCTCCTGACCTTAGATATAATAACTTTCTTCGCTCGCTCGGCTATGAAGGGCACAATCCGTGGCATGAATACGCCAATTCAGGAGAAGATTCCAATGGTGAGGTTCAAAGTGGCTGGTACATGCGAAACGCGAATTTAGCCGCACGAGTCAAAGAAGAGCATTCTGAAACCGCTTTTACGACTAATAGAGCCATGGATTTTATTCGAGAATCGAAAGGCGCTCCTTGGTGTTTGCACCTGAGTTATATTAAACCTCATTGGCCCTATATCGCGCCCGCGCCCTTTAACAG
>CANLRQ010000031.1 GCA_947493575.1 uncultured Marinomonas sp. | reverse complement strand
CTCGTAAGACTTCAAAATGTTTTCGAAGTCTCCAGCGAGCGCCCACACAAATTATCTGATTAACTATTTTAAAGAGCATGCTAACTTAAGTAACAAGTGAAAGAAGATGTTCTTCTGTTTCGTCTTGCTGGACAGTGTCTCGTTGTTCTGATTGGTTGTCCGTGTCAGCGAGGGCGTATATTAAGGATCTACAGATTTAGTGCAACCTTTTTTTTGATTTTATTTAAAATAAGTTGTTTTCACTCTAATACCTAATGGAATCAAGACAACAATAGTTAGCCACAAGGCAATCTCGGGGCTACTTTTCACTTGCCACCATAGATGAGCAATAACAAAGATAGCTGCGACATAAATACACCGGTGCAAGGTTTTCCACTTTTTACCTAGCTTTCTAATCATGGCTTTCGGACTAGTAATAGCAAGCGCTAGCATAATCAATAAAGCGGCAATTCCTATATAGATATAAGGTCGTTTCAGTAAATCTTCACTAATCCATACCCAACTAAAACCCGCATGTAACACCAAATACGCCATGAGATGCAAAAGACTGTACCAAAAAGCAGTTAATCCAATGAAACGACGATAACGAGAGACTTTTTTAAATATGGACCATTTAACAATTATCGAAAGGCTGAGCGTTAAACTAATAAAGATTGCAGACCAAATACCACTTAAAGTCATAAAGGGTTCAGCAGGATCAGGAAAGTAGCGCCCAGAGAATAAAGAATAAAGTAACCATATTAAAGGAAGACAAAACACACCAAAAACAATGGTTTTTTCTTTTTGATCCCACATCGACCTAATATCCCATCAATTTAATAATTTTTAACCAAACTCATACCACTATATAAACCAGAAACTTCGTCCTGATAACCATTAAACATTTGAGTGTCTACGACATTGGGAAATAAAATCCCCCCCGGTAAACGACGCTCTTGCTTTTGAGTCCAACGAGGATGATCTACCCCAGGATTTACATTTGCATAAAAACCATATTCCTGAGGCGCTAGCATATTCCATGTTGTCGGTGGCATCTCTTCTACAAAACGAATTTTCACAATGGATTTAATACTTTTAAAACCATATTTCCATGGAACAACTAACCTAATAGGAGCACCGTTTTGGTTAGGCAATACACTGCCATACATCCCTACCGCAAAAAAAGACAAATCATTCATTGCCTCATCAATTCTTAGACCTTCACGATAAGGCCATTCTATATTACCTCCCCGTTGCCCCGGCATCTGATCGGGGTCATGCAGTGTTTCAAAATAGACATACTTAGCTTTTGAATTTGGCTTAAATTTTTTCAATACAGTCGCAAGAGAAATTCCAACCCAAGGAATCACCATAGACCATGCCTCAACACAACGTAGTCGGTAAATACGTTCTTCTAATTGATTCTCTTTAATAATATCTTCTAATGCGAAGGTGCCAGTAATGTCTGCTTCTCCTTCTACAACAATATTCCAAGGGTCTGTCTTAAAGTTTTTTGATTTTTTAACTGGGTCATCTTTCCCATAACCAAATTCATAGAAATTATTATAGGTAGAAGCAACATCAAATGGAGCAACCTTTTCTGACTGTCCATACGATGTTTCTTTAATATTATTAAAAGAAGCTGTCAGGCTATTTGGAACGATTATATTACTGCCCATTTCTTTAGCCGTTAAAATGGATGATGTTCCAAGACCAAGCGCAGCGATAGACGAGGTTTGAATAAACTGCCTACGATTAAGGTATACAGATTGCTCTGTTACTTCATGCTCGTAGCAATCTGATTGCTTTTTTACTTTTATAATCATGAATTACTCCTTATATGTATAGAGGTAGACACAATTAAAGATAAAGAGTTCCAAGAATAAAAAAAGGCATGATACATTTTAAATGTTCATGCCTTTTTATAGGATGTTAACTGTGTTAATAACCACTATAAATTATAATATGAGACCTTTGCACAACTACTACGCTTGCTAATACTTTATTAAAAGACCTCAATGTAAATCACTATCTAAATGATTTGAAAAATATACCTAAAATACCAGATAGCCCATACATTACAAAAACTCCCATTAGGACAATAGCAGGCTCTAGAGCAACCAGTACTAGTACTAATACAGAACTTAATAGCACGACAAACGGCACTCGTCCTTTAAGGTCCAGATCTTTGAAGCTACGGTATTTAACATTGCTTACCATTAGTAATCCCGTAATAGGAACAAGAATCGCCATTATGGAACCAAGATCATTTCCAGATACTCCAGTTTCATTTGCAGCCCATATCACACCAGCAACAATTGCTGCCGCAGCTGGACTAGGTAACCCTGTAAAATAACGTTTTTCTTCAACACCCAACATAGTATTAAAACGAGCCAACCGTAATGCAGCACCAACTGTGTAGATAAATGCTGCAATCCACCCGACTTTACCTAATGGCGCTAAACACCATGTAAAAGCAACGAGCGATGGAGCAATACCAAAGGACACCATATCTGATAAGGAATCGTACTCTGCACCAAATGCACTTTCAGTATGAGTTAAACGAGCCACACGCCCATCTAAACCATCTAAGATTCCAGCAATAAATATTGCCGCAGACGCTTGAATAAAATCGCCATTCATTGCTGCAATAATAGAGTAAAAACCAGAAAATAAAGCCGCAGTCGTAAAAAGATTAGGAAGTAAATAAACACCTTTTCTTGGCTGTTTACGAGTTGTCATATCAGCGTCTGATTCAACTTCAACATCTGGAACAGGGTCACTATCTTCAATTGACATTATTAGTCCTCTTCTTTCTATTTTTTATCTAAAGACTGTATTTTTTGAAAAGCTCGTGCTGCAGCTGCCAAAGTAAAGTCTAAGTCTTCCTTCGTATGTGCTTGAGAAATAAAACCTGCTTCATAAGCCGCTGGCGCAAAATACACGCCTTCCTCTAACATAAGATGAAAGAAGTGTTTGAAACGCTCAATATCGCATTCCATCATTTCTTTAAAAGATGTTATAGCATTTGCTTCAGTAAAAAAGAAACCAAACATACCACCAACAGCAACAGCGTGGAATGGAACATTTGCTTTTTGCGCTTCAGATATTAGGCCATCAACAAGATATTGAGCTTTTTCTGCAAGCTTTGTATGGAAGTCTGGCTCACTAATAAGGCTCAATGCAGTAAGGCCAGCAACCATTGCTATTGGATTACCGGATAAAGTCCCAGCTTGATAAACAGGGCCAAGTGGTGCGATATGCTCCATGACCTCTTTTTTTCCTCCAAAAGCACCAACAGGCATACCGGCACCAATCACCTTACCTAACGTTGTTAGATCTGGAGTGATTTGGTATTTCTCTTGAGCGCCACCCAAAGCAACGCGAAAACCTGTCATTACTTCATCAAAAATTAATAGTGCACCAGAAGCATCACATGCCTCTCTTAAACTTTCTAAAAACCCAGCCACAGGAGGAATACAATTCATATTGCCAGCAACAGGCTCGACAATAATACAGGCTATTTCATGACCTATTTCAGCAAAACACTGCTTCACTTCTTCAATATCATTATATTGCAACGTAATAGTATGTTTCGCTAAGTCAGCAGGAACACCAGGAGAGTTGGGAATGCCTAATGTCAAAGCACCGGATCCAGCTTTAACCAACAAGGAGTCAGAATGTCCGTGGTAACACCCTTCAAATTTAACGATTTTATCTCGGCCAGTAAAACCACGAGCAAGCCTAATAGCACTCATAGTTGCTTCCGTTCCAGAACTCACCATTCGAACCATTTCCATAGACGGAACAAGCTCACACACTTTTTCAGCCATGGTGATTTCTACTTCAGTTGGTGCTCCGAAGCTCAAACCTAAATCCATTTGTTCACGTATCGCATCTAACACTTTTGGATGCGAATGACCAATAATCATAGGCCCCCATGACCCAACATAATCTACATAACGATTTTCATCTTCATCATATACGTATGCACCCAATGCTTTTTGAAAAAATATTGGCGTACCACCTACTCCCTTAAATGCACGAACTGGAGAATTAACGCCTCCAGGAATTCGATTCTGTGCTCTTGCGAATAACGCTTCGGATTGACTCATAAATAACAACCACTACTTAAAAATTTAAAACGGTCTAACAATTACCAATATGACAATTGCAATTAATATTAAAACAGGAAATTCATTAAACCACCGAAAGAAAACAGAGCTTCTGGTATTTTGGTCCAATGCAAATTTTTTCAATAATCGCCCACAGGCATGATGGTAACCAAATAACACAAAAACCAACGTCAGTTTGGCATGAAACCACCCAGAGCTCATATAATAGCTTGGATTAAAAGACACAAGCCAAAATCCCAATAAAAGAGTAACGACAGCCGCGGGAGTCATAATTCCCCGATACAACTTACGCTCCATTACCTTAAAACGCTCTTTACTAATCGTATCTTCGCTCGCTGCATGGTAAACAAAAAGACGAGGCAAATAGAATAAACCCGCGAACCAGCTTATTACGGCAACAAGGTGAAAGGCTTTAACCCACAACATAAAACTATCTCGATAAAAATGAATGATATAACTTTGATTTTTCTACCAGTTCCAATCGATCTGTTGCTGGTAACTGAACAAGAACCTGATCAAAACGATGTTTATTAAACCATTTTAACATTGCTTCTAAAGAGTCTGGAACATCAACTGTTGGAATCACATCAAATGAAACCATATTGAGCACATCCAGTGAGATACAATCCCCTTGATCAATTAACCAAGGTTGAGGACCTCTCTCCAAACATTCAAACGCATGTAATAATTGGTTTCGATGAAGAATCCCCATCTGGCCATCTAACTGTTTTAATACAATGTAGTCTACCACACTTGAGCTTAAATCCTGTATCCGTTCAAAACTCATATACCTATCTAACTGAATGACAGGTAAAGAAATACTTTGAACGGAATGTTGTCTTAAAAAACGCGTCGCTGAACTAATTTGAGTTTCAATACCAGTGAAATGCAAACGCTCAACAAATATAGATTGTTGTCTAAAAAGAATTCGAATAATCAAGCAAGATACGCCGATAACTAACATTGCAGGCAACATAATTTCCGATCTATGTGTCATTTCAATTATTGCAACTAAAGCAGTTAACGGAGCCTGAAAAGATGCAGCCATCATTGCTGACATTCCAATTAAAGCAAATAGTGGTATAGCAACTTCAGGCGCAATCCCTGTATCCATCCATAATGCAATCTGGACACCACAAAGCCCACCAATTAAAAATGTCGGCCCAATCATTCCACCAGGTGCACCTAGTCCTACGGAGACGCCAGTTAATAGGAGCTTTAATAACAATATTATTAATAATGGGGTGACTAGACTCTCTCCATTTATTAACAGTGAAAGAGAGTCATAACCAGCTCCAAGTGTTTCCGGAAAAAGCGCTCCTAACACAGCTGTCAACACACCAATAAAAGCAAAGCGTATTGCAAAATGAAGTTTACCAAATGACCAGCTCATTTTTTGTATTCTGAAAAATGAAACTGTTAGAACAACAATAGCTAAAGCTAATATCAAGCAAGTAAGATACACATTCAAAGAAAATTCAGGTAAAGCAACATTAGTGAAGCTAAATACATCCAAATCACCAAGTAAGCACTTACTTACTATCGAGGCAACTACTGAAGAGAGAACAACGGGTAAGATATAATGCAAACGATATTCTAATAAAATGACCTCTAGGGCGAATAACACCCCTGCTAAAGGCGTTTGAAACCCTGCTGATACAGCGCTCGCAATACCGCAAGCAATTAAGGTTTCGACATGAATCATTGGCAATTTAGTTATACGAGCTAAAAAACTTCCAAACGTTGCTCCTATATGGACAGCAGGGCCCTCTTTGCCTACAGACAAACCTCCAACCAAACAGACAGAAGCCGTAATAAATTGCACAACTGCATTTAGAATAGGAAGATTAGCTTGATGGTTATTCAAACGCTCAATAACAAAAGTGACACCCACTTTTTGCGAGCTAGGAGCTAAAAAATACGTAATAACAATCAGTACTAAAGTTGCTAATATAGGAAAAAGAAATCGCTCAATTGCAGATAGCTGCTCAAAACCTTCAACATTTCCATCCATAAAAAGCATCGCAGGAATATGAATCACCCAAAATAAGCAGGCCATAGCAAAGGCACTGATCACACCTAACCCTCCCGCCATGACTGACAGAGACAGCAACGCATTTTCAAACCTTGAAAAAGACCAAAAATCTTTTACATTAACTTGCCTCAGAAGGCACTCCTTACTTTCAAGATGATAAGATTTCAGGCACTATTCAACCAGTAAATAGGGAATTTCGCAAACCTCTATTTACAATAGAAACGACTTTCGTTTCATTGACATTTGAAATTAACAAACAAAGGAAATCATTGTGTATAAAATAGGTATTGTAGGTGGCACAGGCTATACAGGTGCTGAGCTATTACGGTTATTAGCCAATCATCCTCACGCGGAAGTAGCCTTTATTACATCACGAAGTGAAGAAGGAAAAGCCGTTGCCGACATTTACCCAAACCTACGCGGACATTATGATCTCCGATTTACCAACCCAGACATTAATGAACTAAAACAATGTGATTTAGTTTTCTTCGCCACTCCTCACGGTGTAGCAATGGATCAGGTGCCAGCTCTGATCGAGCTTGGAGTGAAAGTCGTTGACCTTGGTGCAGATTTTAGAATCAAGGATACCATCGAGTGGTCTAAATGGTATGGTATGGACCATAGAACACCTGACTACGTTGCAAAAGCTGTTTACGGTTTACCAGAAATAAATAGAGAGCAAATTAAAAGCGCTCAGCTTGTTGCTAATCCTGGATGTTATCCAACAGCAACTCAACTCGGTTTAATTCCGTTACTTGAAGCCGGCATTATCGACCCTGCTCACCTGATTGCGGATGCAAAATCGGGTGTTAGTGGTGCTGGCCGTGGGGCCAACGTAGGTTCTCTATTATGTGAGTCTAGCGAAAGCTTTAAAGCTTACGGTGTTGCTGGACATAGGCACTTGCCTGAAATAAAGCAAGGCCTTCAGCAAGTTACAGATTCTCCTGTTGGTCTAACCTTTGTTCCTCACCTTGTACCTATGATCCGTGGCATTCATTCCACTATGTATGCAACTTTGACAGACACAAACGTCGATTTACAGGCTCTTTTTGAAGAAAGATACAAAGATGAGTTTTTTGTAGATGTGATGCCAGCAGGCAGCTTACCTGAAACACGTAGTACAAAAGGCGCTAATTTCTGCCGTATCGCGGTATATCGTCCTCAAGGTGGTGATAAGGTTGTGATCCTATCAGTTATAGATAACCTTGTTAAAGGCGCATCGGGTCAAGCCATTCAAAATATGAATATTATGTTGGACTTACCTGAAAACACAGGGTTAACTGCATTGGGTATGATGCCTTAGAGCTTACCCACCAATCGGCTCTTAAAGGTAACGCTAACTCTAAAATACCCAGTGATTGTTAATCGACAATACTGGGTATTTTTAAATACACTAGGGAATCTAAATATATGATTACTTGTTACATTAAATATGTACTCAACCCCAAAAAAGTCAAAGAGTTTGAGGAATATGCAAAAATGTGGATCCCACTGGTTGAAAAATTTGGTGGTCAACATAATGGTTATTTCCTCCCTTCTGAAGGTGCAAATAACATTGCTTTAGCCTTGTTCACATTTGAAAGCTTGTCAGCTTATGAGTCATACCGAGTTAAATCTTTCAATGACCCAGAGTGTATAGAAGCCTTTGAGTTTGCAGATAAAATGGATTGTATTATTAGTTACGAACGCAGTTTTTTTAGACCTGTACTAAATTAAATAGCAAGTTGGGAGCATTATTCATTTAAAAAACTCAAAGAAATAGAAGGTCATTATGAGTCAAATCCTAGTTGCTGATATTTTTGGAAGAACGGAAGCATTAGAAAAACTGGCCTCAGAACTGTCGGGGGATATTGAGATATTTGATCCATATAACTCTGAAAGAATAAATTTTTGCAGCGAAGAAGAAGCTTACACATATTTCAGCTCTGAGGTTGGACTTGATGTCTATACAAAACAATTATCGGATCGCATTAAAAAACTCAGCCGCCCTACCTCACTATTAGGCTTCAGTGTTGGAGCTTCAGCTATCTGGCAACTGTCCAATAATCCAGATTTGGAAGTCATTTCTGATGCAATATTGTTTTACAGCTCACAAATACGCTACCACGCTGAAATCACCCCATTATTTCCAATTCAATTGATCTTTCCAACGACTGAAAAACATTTCTCAGTTCCAAAACTAATTTCATTACTAACACAAAAACACAATGTCAAAATTCACCGTTCAGAATTCTTACATGGGTTTATGAATACCCATTCCCAGAATTATGACCAAATAGGCTATGACCAATACATGCAAATACTGAGAAATTCATAACTCATAAAGACAGCCACGAGATTATCTCCACCAAAATAAAGGGTAAAATTTAGTCTGAATGAACACACTTTAGTTTCGTAAGTAAAAAGCGCAATAAGCCATATTTAGAAAAGAAATCTCTTGTTTAAGCTTTGACAATCTCTTCATCCTTCTTTTGCTCTTCCCTATAATTTACCCAATATTTTGTTCATTTATCAGGAATTATTTGATGTCAGTTTCACATGGTATGCTGTGGCTTACAGCCATTATTTGGGGTTTTGCTTTTGTTGCACAAAGTGCGGGAATGGAAAACCTAGGACCTTATAGTTTTAATGCTGCACGCTTTGTATTAGCAACACTTTCTTTAATACCCTTGTTGTTTCTTTTCCCCAGCACTCAGGATTATCAACTTAAAAAGCTTCTCTTAGTTGGTTTTGTCGCTGGAACTGTTTTGTTTATAGGATCAAGTTTTCAGCAAGTGGGTTTACTTTACACAACAGCAGGAAACGCCGGTTTTATCACCAGCCTCTATATAGTTCTTGTTCCGGTATTTGGTTTACTCCTATCACAAAAAACAACCAAAAATGCTTGGTTCGGCATTATGGTTGCCATTATCGGTTTCTATATTCTTACCGTAGAACCAAACTTCAGCATTAATTATGGAGACGCATTAGAGTTTACTGGTGCTATTTTTTGGGCGTGCCATGTATTGGTCATAGGGTATTATTCTCGACATTTACCTGCGATTCATCTTTCTATTATTCAATGTTTAATTGCAACCGTGTTTTCTATTATTTTTGCGTCGACCTTGGAAAATAATACGATTGATGACTTTACAGCGGCATGGTTGCCGCTTGTTTATGCAGGAGTGGCTTCCTCCAGTATTGCATACACCTTGCAAATTATTGGACAAAAGAAAGTTCCTGCCAGTATTAGTGCGCTTATCCTTTCTACTGAGGCTGTTTTTGCAGTTATTGGAGGGTGGTTATTTATGGGGGAGATATTAGAGCCAAAAGCCTATTTAGGATGTGCCTTTATCTTGCTAGGAATGATCATCAGTCAATGGCCTAAAAAAGAAAAACAGACCTTAGAAGCCCAGCCATTCACTTGAGATAATAACAGAAAGCTAGAGAGAAATAGTTCCCTCTCTAGCTTTCTGTTATTTCCGTTAACTTTTCTATATTTTTAGGCATTTCTTCATTAATTGGCATAGACATGATCATTTTAGTGTTGGTATCACTTAGATCAATCAAACGTTCTAGAAGCAAATCCAATGCCGACATAGACGTTACCCCTACTTTAAGAATAAAAGCCTGTAGCCCCGTAACATTGTAACATTCGATCACTTCATCTAATGTCATGACCAGTGTTTTGAATTCTCTCTCTTTTGTTCTATAAACTTCACATTCAACCAAAGCGGTAATGGGAATTCCCATTTTCTCTAAATTCAGGCTTGGTTTATAACCTGTAATCACACCTTGATCTTCTAGCTTTTTAATCCTTTCAGCTGCAGCTGGAGCCGATAAGTGGACCCGCTTACCAAGCTCCGCATAAGACATGCGGGCATTCTCTGACAATGCTTTTAACAAATTAAGATTAATTCTGTCCATTGGCTCCCCTTAGCTTTTATCTCTATCTTTTAATAAAAACCACATCATCATTACCGATTGATTCTAGATGTTAGTACTGTGTGTGTAACCACTTTTTCAATATTAGGCAAATAATCAAAGCTCTCTCGAATTGCATTGATTCTCTCCATTGATTCTGCTTCAACAAATACCATTAAATCCACATCACCACTAATAGAGTGAGCTAACTTTATCTCCGGAATTTTCATTAAGGGTGCGAATAACAGCTCACAAGAAGACGTGGTAAATGTCATCGAAAAATAGGCACTGACTTTACTCTCACCGCCTGTCGAAACCTGAGCATGATAGCCTATTATTGTGCCATTTTCTTCTAAGCGCTTGATTCTTTCAGCAACCGCAGATCTGGATAAGTTAATTGATCGACTAATATCAGACACAGATGAACGTGCATCTTCAATTAATAATGCAACTATTTTTTGATCATAACTGTCTAAATTCATTAAGGTTTATCACACTCCATCAAAATCGCTTATTTAACGTCAATATCACGGTCACTTCCGTCATATTAATACGCGCTATATTACACAAAATATCTTATTGTTGACCTATCAGATTGACACAACAATGAGTACATAATCAACATGAGTGAATTTAAAAAAACACTGGGTCCATGGCAAGGCATTGCAATGACAATTACCACCTTCGTCGGTACTGGATTAATGGCATTACCAGCCATGTCAGTAACACAAGCGGGAGACTTTGCTTTTTATAGCTGGCTCATTACCGTCTTCGTTATTATCCCGATCGCTCTTGTCTTCGCTTTATTAGGTTCTCGCTTTCCATCTGCGGGTGGAGCCTCACATTATATTGGGCAAGCCTTCGGAGACAAAGCAGAAAAAGCCGTTGGCTGGCTATTTCTTAGCGTTTTACTTGTTGGCCCAGGTGTCGCAATAAAAGTATGCGCTTACTACCTTGCTATTGTATTTAACCTTTCTCACGACTGGGTTTTAGAGCTTAGTATCTTGACCATTTTGGGATTATTATTGTTTGGCATTATTGGCATCCAAACTTCTGCCCGAATTCAATCAGCAATAGTGGTTACTATGCTGGTTGCCGTTGTCGCTTTAGCATTTCAAGGCGACATATTTTCTGCGACTGAGCAGATACATACTCCTCTTTCTATTCCTCAGTGGCAACACGCTTTATCCGCTGTAAGTGTTGTTTTTTGGTGCTTTTTAGGCATTGAAGTGATGGCTCATATGGGAGCAGAATTTAAAAACCCCGCCAAAGATTTCCCAATCGCGATGTTGGGAGGAATTACAATTGTTGTTTTAACTTATTTAACTCTCGTTCTTCTCATTAGTTGGCATCATGCTTATGGATCTGAAATGCAAGATAGTCAATCCATTGCAATATTAGTTGAAAAAATAATGGGGAGCACTGCAAGTAAATGGTTTTCAGCGGGGGCATTTTTGATTTCATTTGCTAACACTGCAATCTACATTTTGGGCTTTGGGCGAATGGTACAAGCTTTAGCAAACAAAAAAGCCATGCCAAGCTATTTTCAGAAACTCAACGCATACGGATCGCCGGGCAGGGCGATTATACTCGTTTGCGGGATTTGTTTATTTTCTCTCATGGCTACAGAACTTTTACATTTAAATTTATATTGGCTAATCGAAATGACAAATGGCACCTTTCTGTTGATTTACTCACTGGCAACCATAGCCTCTTGGAAGCTCTTTACCCACCGTTTAAGAGTTTTATCTTGTTTTGCTATGTTGGCGTGTTTCATCATCGCATATCAAATCGGTATAGGAATGCTATTCGCAACGATTGCTTTAATCGCAGCCTACTCATGGGAACATTTTCAATCAACTAAATCCAACACGGTGTCTATTAATGCGAAAGTTTAGAGTACAATAGACACCATAACCGTATTTTAAGTTAAATGTTTTATAGGAGTTAATATGCCATTACTAGATAGTTTTCGTGTAGACCACACACGTATGCAAGCCCCAGCAGTGCGAGTTGCAAAATCCATGTCGACTCCAAGTGGTGACCAAATAACCGTTTTTGATTTGCGTTTTTGTATCCCTAATGAAGAAATCCTTTCAGAAAAAGGCATTCACACATTAGAACATTTATTTGCAGGTTTTATGCGTGATCATTTGAACAGCGATGCTGTTGAGATTATTGACATTTCACCAATGGGTTGTCGTACAGGTTTTTACATGAGCCTGATAGGTACACCAACAGAAGAGAAAGTTGCAGCTTCTTGGAAATCTGCAATGGAAGATGTCCTCAATGTTGCAGCTAAAGAAGACATTCCTGAGTTAAATGAATACCAATGTGGTACTTATGAAATGCACTCTTTAAATGAAGCCAAAGACATTGCTAAGAACATTCTAAATCGTGATGTTCAAGTAAACAGCAATGAAGAACTGTATTTAAGCGAAGAGTTTATTGCTACACACAGCTAATTTAAGCGAGGTGCGAATAAGCCCTCTTAGCTAGGGAAGGCGAATAAGGGAAGGCGAATAAAAGCCGGCTATTCGAGGCGAGTATCGAATGTGAATAGCTGGTCTATTTTCAAGATGCTCCACAGAGAATACAGGCTTTTAGAGCATGCTGTGTTTACCATTGAAGGGAAACACAGCATGCTTCGTTAAATTCACAATGAAAGACCAGACCGCTTTGTAAAAAACAATTAAATTAATGAATAATGGTATTTTCAGGTGATTCGTTCGCAAATTTAATTTCTGGGTGATTACTTTGTGCTAAGCGAACAACACAAGGCTGAATAATGCCTTTCCAGAATTCCACTTCTTCTTTGTTCATTGACTCAACCTTTTTCCAACCTGCTTCAGTACCAAAAAGTCTCATCGGTGCCAGTACTTCATCAAGAAATTCTTTTTCATGACCATAAGAGATGCCTGTTAATAAGGCTCCTCTCATAAAACCAGCGCACCATTCTTCAACTAATAATTCCGTGCTGTCATCATTGTCATATTCCATAAAAATAGGTTGGCATTGACCGCTGACAATGGTGTCCATTGTTTCCACATACATTACAAAAATCAAATGTAAGTATTCATCTTGTTCTTCTATATCTACCCAAGAAGGTTGATCTTCTTCTGCACCCCAAATCGCTGGCAGCCAAACTTCAGGAAGAGAAGCATTACTCGAACAAGCAAGTGACGTAAAAAAACCATCTAACTCTGAAATGCAGGTAATAGAACGATCTGACCCAAAGTTAGCCAGAAAATAATCTAACCTATCATATAAATCAGTCTCTTTTGATTTGTTTTTAGAATCTGATCCTTCTTCCATACAACACCCACTTATTACTTCTAAGAACGCGTAACGCTATTCCTTTCTACAAATTATCAATAATTGTAACATGCATTGTACGAGGCTTAACTTGTCTACTTAACAAAAAATTCAATTAAAATTCACTGTATAAATACCATGAGACCTTTGCACGAAGTCATGAGCGATGAAATGATAAAATGAGGCAAAACCTGGCGAGGAAAAAAACAGGGTTTATGAGTTATAAATACGCATTTTGAGTCTGTTTTTAACAAAGTATTAGCAAGCATAGTAGTCGTTCAAAGGTCTCACTATGAATTAAAACTCACGATATTAAAGGGCCTTATTTACTATTTAGTCGATTTTTTCAACCTTAACTTGCTTTTTCTAGCATCTCATATGGTTTATCTCTCTATAGTACGGTACGCTGCCTAGATATAGGCAAGGTAGCAAATCAATACACCTTCTTATTCCTTTTGTTGCAGACAAAACTTTGCTATGCAACACTTAATTTGAGAGCGTTACACAAAGTCATGAGCGATGATAAGACTAGGCGAAAAAGCGGAGTTTATGAGTTATAAATGCGCATTTTGAGTCTGTTTTTAACAACGTATTAGTAAGCGTAGTCATCGTGCTAAGGTCTCAATTTAAGTAGATTTATTAAATTAAGGACTATTACAAATGTGTATATGGTTACCCTAGTTAGTAATTTAGATCTAGCTAGAACATTGCAAAACACCGTTTCAATCAGTACATCTAAACAATGATAAAGACACAAAATCGTATTAAAGTGAACTTTGTTGTTTAAATGTAAGGTATAAGGACCCCATGAAAGTACCAAATCGAATTCAACCACTAATCGAAGACGGGCTAATAGATGAAGTCATCAGTCGATTAATGAGTGGTAAAGAAGCCACTGTTTATGTAGTACGTTGTGGAGACAAGATACGTTGTGCAAAGGTCTATAAAGATGCAGCTCAACGTAGTTTTAAAAACGCAGTGCAATATCAAGAAGGGCGAAAAGTTCGTAACAGTCGTCGCTCAAGAGCAATGGAAAAAGGTTCTAAATACGGCAGAGCACAACAAGAAACAGCATGGCACAACACAGAAGTAGATGCCTTGAAAAAGCTATCAGAAGCAGGGGTTCGAGTTCCTGAGACTTTTGGTTGCATTGATGGCGTTCTGTTAATGGAACTCATTACAGATGAGTCTGGAGACGTTGCTCCAAGACTAGACGATGTAAGCATGAGTCGAGAACAAGCTATTGAAGACCATCAAGTCATGATGCATTACATTGTTCGCATGTTATGCGCAGGTCTTATTCATGGTGATTTATCTGAATTCAACGTTCTCGTAGACGAATACGGCCCTGTTATCATTGACTTACCTCAAGTTGTCGATGCGGCGGGTAACAATAATGCGGAATGGATGCTTTCACGAGATGTCGATAAAATAACAGAATATTATGCTCGATTTGCTCCAGAGCTTAACAATACCAAATACGCAAAAGAAATGTGGGCACTTTACGAATCAGGTGATTTAACACCAGACTCTCAGTTAGAGGGGGAATTTGTAGAAGACGATTCTGAAGCTAATGTAGACAGTGTACTTGCTGAGATACAAGCCGCTATTGCGGAAGAAGAAGAAAGGTTAGAACGTATACAAGTTGCCAATGAAGAAAACTAAGCTGATCTTCTTAAAATACAAAACACCTTTATTGAGTCTCAGTAAACTGACAACGCTATAAAGGTGTTTAACAATTTAATCACATTTCATTGCCATTTGATTTTTAGCTGCACTAAAGCTAGAAACACAAAACGGCACGGCATAATTCATGATCAGATGAATCCAAGATATTGAACCACCATCATAAAGAGTTGGGCCTTGGTTTATTAAGTTCAATATCGTTCCAACAACCAAACAAATCTTAAAGGAGGCTAAGACATTTTTTCTGGCGGTTGCTACTTTAAAAAATTCCATGCTTCAGTTACCTATTTTTATTTTGCTTTGTAATTTGCCATAACAGCATGGGTCATTTCAGAAATCGGTAATGCAGCAATAGACTGCTTCACCGTTTCAGCAATGAGTTGCTGGTCAAGTTTTGGTTCTAAATCTATTGCTTCTCCCGCTCGACCAGTAAACAAAGGAGTGAGCTTTCCTTCTTCTTTACTTAACTCAAATTCACCTGAACATTGACGACAAAAAACACTGTCTCCTTCACCATGATCTTTATGTATCACTAAACTAAAACCACAAGCAGTGCAGGTTTCCAATGGAATTCCATTATCGCTATGACCTAATACGGAATCAAAAACACCTTCATGACCTAAACGAATAAATACTTGACCTAAAGATTCATCAAACTGAGATCCTAAGTTTGCTTCAATAATAATTAATGCTTTTTCTAATGGCATTCCAGCACGGTATGGACGGCTGCTTGTCATTGCATCAAACGCATCACAAAGGCCAACAATGCGAGCCATTAATGGAATATCACTTTCATTTAACCCTTTTGGATAGCCTTTTCCATCAGGGCGTTCATGGTGCAAAAGGATCGCGTCTTTAACGAAGTCAGCAAGGGGGTGTGCGCCTAGCATCCTAAAGCCCATTTCAGGATGAGTTTTAATGATGTTGTACTCATCATCCGTTAATCTATCCGTTTTGTTTAGAATCGCATCAGGAATGCCTATTTTGCCTAAATCATGTAGAAAACCACCTAAACTGATTTGAGCAACACTTACTTCACTCTCACCATAAGCTTTTGCCAATAACTCAGAATACTTAGAAACACGCCATAAATGTCCACCAGTATAAGGGTCTCTAGCTTCAACAAACCACGCCATAGTGAGCAAGCTCGCTAACAAACTGCTTAAGTGAGCTTCCAGCATTTCATTATTAGATGTCTCAAAAACAGGATCAACATTTGGCATAGTACCCCCTCCAATCAATTGACCAACACGATCAAAAATCCCCATCTCGTTTCCTTTAGTTTAGCAAACATATAACACTCTAACTGATAACAATACATAGAACCAACAACACTAAGACTGCCAAATGCCTAAATTGTTCCTTAAAAGAAAAATAAGATTTTCAAATAAAAGTTAAGGCAGAGTTTTTCAGATAGAGGCCTTTGCCCGAAATTATGAGCGATGATAAGACGAAGCCAAAACAGACGACGGAAAGCGTAGTTGTCGTGTAAAGGTCTCAGATAAAATAAAAAGGACTAGAGGTTGCTATACAGCCCTTTAAGTTTTTTAAAATCACATTTTGATATCGCTAAAAGCCAGATATAACAATCATTAGATGCCTAATTAATCCACTATCGCTAAATTACCATAAGTTTCTAGCCAAGATTTACGATCACCGGCACGCTTTTTTGATAACAATTTATCTAATAACTCGTTTGTATCAGGAGCATCTTCCATTGTTAGTTGAATTAAGCGTCTTGTATCTGGTGCCATAGTCGTTTCTCTTAGTTGAGAAGGGTTCATTTCACCTAGCCCTTTGAAACGTTGGACATTAGGGGTGGAACGCTTATGTTCAGCGGCTATTTTATGCAGTGTAATGTCTTTTTCTTCGTCATCTAGAGCGTAATACACCTCTTTCGCCACATCGATACGATATAAAGGAGGCATTGCCACAAAAACATGTCCAGCTTTCACAAGGTAAGGGAAATGTTTAACAAACAGCGCACATAATAAAGTCGCTATATGGAGACCATCTGAATCCGCGTCCGCTAAAATACATACTTTCCCATAACGTAAGTTCGATAAATCCTCGACTCCAGGATCAATGCCCAATGCAACAGAGATATCATGAATTTCTTGAGACGCTAATACTTCAGAAGAGTCAACCTCCCATGAATTTAAAATTTTCCCGCGAAGCGGCATGATAGCTTGAAACTCTTTATCTCTCGCTTGTTTAGCAGAGCCACCAGCAGAATCCCCCTCGACAAGAAATAGCTCGCTTCGAGTGGAGTCCTGCCCAGAACAGTCTGCCAATTTTCCCGGTAATGCAGGGCCTTGAGTTATTTTTTTACGCACTACTTTTTTACTGGCTCGCATTCGCTTTTGAGCACTGTTAATCACTATGTCTGCTATTTTTTGTCCGTCTTCCACGTGTTTATTTAACCAAAGGCTAAATGCGTCTTTCACCGTTGCAGAAATAAATGCAACAATTTGACGAGAAGAAAGACGTTCTTTCGTTTGCCCAGAAAACTGCGGTTCTTGAATTTTTGCCGATAGCACGTAACTACAACGATCCCAGACGTCTTCAGCAGTTAGCTTGACACCTCTTGGTAACAGATTCCTGAAATCACAAAATTCTTTGATTGCTTCAAGTAAACCTGTTCTCAGGCCATTCACATGGGTACCGCCTTGAGCAGTAGGAATCAAGTTAACATAGCTTTCTGTTACTAAATCACCACCTTCAGGTAACCATTGAACAGCCCAATCGACTCCTTGAGTCGTTTCAATAAGACCACCTACAAAGGGTTCATCTGGTAACAATTCAAACCCTTTATTCGCTTGCGCTAAATAATCTTTTAAACCATCCTGAAAAAACCATTCTTCAGTTTCAACTGTACTTGAGCTTTGATCGACAAAAACAACATGTAATCCGGGGCATAAAACCGCTTTGGCTTTTAACAAATGTTTTAAACGAGAAATTGAAAATTTGCTGGAGTCAAAATATTTAGGATCTGCCTTAAATTGAACTTTTGTACCTGTATTTTTTTTGCCTACCGTGCCAATTTCAGTAAGGTCGGATGTCTTAAAACCATCAGAAAAAGCAATGTGATGCACTTTAGAGTCACGCTTTACCCAAACGTCTAGTTGTGTCGATAAAGCATTTACTACCGAAACCCCAACACCGTGAAGCCCACCAGAAAATTGATAGTTATCCCCAGAAAACTTACCGCCCGCATGTAACTTTGTCAGTATTAGCTCAACCCCTGATATACCCTCTTCCGCATGTATATCAACAGGCATGCCGCGGCCATTATCTTCAACACTTAAGGAGCCATCTTTGTATAAGGTTATTTCTATTCGATCCGCGTGTCCCGCAAGTGCTTCATCAACAGAGTTATCAATAACTTCTTGCGCTAAATGATTTGGACGAGTTGTATCTGTGTACATTCCCGGTCGTTTTTGTACTGGCTCTAATCCGCTTAGTACTTCAATAGAATCCGCATTATAATTTTTGGCAGACATGGTTCTCTTCTTAAAATAAATAAAATAATAAAATCTGTTCGATGCTCAGCAATGAGTCATTTACAATAAATTTGAAAAAGTAAGTATATCATCGATATGACGTTCGAAATGCACAAAGCTATGATCCCCTAGTGGCTCTCTGGTTACTCGAACATCTGGGTATTTAAGTAAAGCATTTCGATAATCTAACACTTCATCCCCCTCTTGTATCATTAACCAATACTTACCTGCATCACTGACAGGAACATCCATCATTTGTAATTGAGTCATATGCTCTTGAGTTAATGCATAGCTCTCATTTGTATAGGGGTTCACTTGTTCCCCAAGATAGTCTGCTAATAATGTATGGGCAGAGACAGCAGGATTAACCATTATCGAATTAATACCGTATTTTTCAGATAAATACCCTGCGTAAAAGCCACCTAATGAGCTGCCAATAAGAGTAATCCCATCAGATAAATGCTGTTCAATAAGCTGACTAGCTTGCCTAATCGCTGTATTTGGCTCCCATGATAACCGAGGCATCAAATAGTAATCAGCCAAAGACATTGAGCTAAGTTTCTTTTGTATACAATTGGATTTATAGGATTTTTCAGAACTGTTAAAACCATGGAGGTACATTAAATAAGGCATGTTTATTCCGAAAGCTAGAAATTTACACGTATTGAAAGTCGAGAGTATTAACGGAGCGGTGTCCATGCTTTAAACACAATTCAAGTAAATCAGCCAGTTGTTGATTTAATCTAAACTTTTCATCTTTATGAAGCATTGCATCATTTGGGTAAGGATAACTTCCCCTAAACTGACGGTGACCATCTGTAATTTCAGCTAAGCCTACATCATGGTATAATCGCACCGTCATATGCACTTTTGCATCAAACATTAACTGTGCATCACTGACATGTCCGAATTCGAGTTTCAATTCAGTCGTGTATTGGCTTTCCTTCTCTAAAATAAGACTTAAACGACTTTCTTGCCCACCAACCGTATGCACCTCAAACACCCACTCAGATTGATCTTCTTGAGTACGTATTAGCTTACTAACTCGGCGATAGTTCAACTCGCCAAGAAGCTGTAAACTGGTTAAATCAGGTACATAATTTTGTTGCATTCAATTACTCTCTTGTTCAATCTCTTTTTAGAATCTTATATTTTACTTTACTCATAAAGTATAACGCTAAGCAAGCCATCTTGCCTGTAGATCTTTTTTATTTAATGCTAACCATTGTAACCCCATGATTGTACTAGCATTATCAATACCCGATTGTAAAAGAGCTATCGCATCATCAGCCTGATATAGGTGCAACCGAATATCTTCATTCTCACCCTCAAGCCCATATGACTGCGTTAAATTCACTTGATTTGAATCAAACTCACCTACATACATTTTCAAGTATTCAACTAAGCCGCCGGGAGATGGAACAAAATTTAACATCCATTCTAATCGTGCGACTGCAACTCCAGCCTCTTCAAGCGATTCTCTGCGGGCAACATCCTCATTTGATTCACCAGACTCAACCATTCCAGCAACTAACTCAAGTAACCAAGGAGATGTGTGATTCACTGCACAGGCTCTAAATTGCTCGATTAAAAGCACATTATCCTCAACTGGATCATACAAAAGCACACAAACAGCATCACCCCGAACCATCATCTCACGCTCAATTTCACCACTCCAACCACCTTTAAAGAGCCTATGCTTTAAGGTGACTTTTTTCATTTTAAAAAAACCATCATACAATGATTCTTCTTTTATTATTTGAACATCTGAATGATCGTATTGTGGTACAAATTCAGCAGAATTTGGCTCCGTATGTTTGGACATTATTTATCCTCATGGTTTTTATCTGATTTATTTTTCCAATTCTCAGGTGGTCTATATGCCGCATCAGGGTCAATATCGTCTATTTGATTCGTTTGGCTTTCTTGCTTATCAATATCCATTGATTCTGGAAGTTCTTCTTCATCTAAAATCATAGCATTTGGCGGTGGAGCTTTGAAAAAGCGCTCATCATCGAAAGTTACAACCCAATTAGGGTGTAATATACTAAAGCCAGAAATAAACATACCGTTAATAACAGCTTCTGGAATAATAAATAAAGGTAAAAACGCAACGTATTCCCACACTTCACGACCAAATTCGAACCTCCCCCCTAGCAGCAGCAACCCTACAGTAACAGCACTTATCACTAAACATCCTAATAAGCACCCAGCAAAACCAGCCCCCATTATAAAAATAAAAGGGTTATTGGAATGGAAACTTTCAACAAATCGATACCATTTCCAAGTAACCCAAATAGGCAGAGCGCCACTCAATAAAAAATTTAATGCAAGACTGTCAAGGTTATCTAAACCTGAAAAAAGGAAACCTAACTGAGCAAAAAACGCTGCAAGTAAAGCCAATCCCCAACCGAACATTAAAGTAATGGTTGTTATACCTAAGAAATGAATGGCCACACCTAGTCTTAAATCAATATTAATGCACCAAACACATAGAAGGACGACACAAGCCGCTAAAAACCTGTGCTGCAAACTCGAATTGTCGACTAATACTCGCCATGGT
This sequence comes from uncultured Marinomonas sp., assembly GCA_947493575.1. GTDB lineage: Bacteria > Pseudomonadota > Gammaproteobacteria > Pseudomonadales > Marinomonadaceae > Marinomonas. The sequence goes on along the minus strand of CANLRQ010000031.1, from coordinate 13,167 downwards.
TTTTCTTTCCAAACGATCATGATACCAATAGCAAATAGAAAGTTTGCAAACCAGAGCAAACCTAGAGGAAAAAACTGACTGCCTAAACTCATAATGGGCCTATAGATCGATCTAAAATAAAAAGAATATCGATAAAGATTAAAAATTTGTTAATATCTGAACTAAGGAAGCTGTCAGACTACACATTAAAACTTTGGCTCCTAATTTATTGAAGTAGAAGGCCTTTTATGTCAGATCAACGATGCAGTTGGTGCCTCAGCACACCAGAATACATAGCTTACCATGACAATGAATGGGGCAAGCCCGTGTTTGATGATCAAACTCTCTTTGAGTTTATTGTACTCGAAAGTGCTCAGGCAGGCCTTAGTTGGATTACCATTTTAAATAAAAGAAAAGGTTACGCGACGGCATTCCACAACTTTGATCCTGCAAAAGTAAGCCAAATGACTGAAGCAGATATAGAGCGGTTAACTCAGGATACAAGCATAGTCAGAAATAAGTTAAAAATAAAAGCTACGATTACAAATGCTCAAGCATTCCTAAAAATTGCCGATGAATTTGGTAGTTTTAGCAATTACTATTGGCAACACACACAAGGACGGCCGATTATTAACCATTATCAAACTTTAGCAGACGTACCTGCTGTTACCGATTTAGCCACAAGCATATCAAAAGATATGAAAAAAAGAGGTTTTAAGTTTTTCGGCCCCACTATTTGCTACGCCTACATGCAAGCAACAGGCATGATGAATGATCATTTGGTTAGTTGTGTATCCAGAACATAAGTCTTTAGAAATACATTATTCATACTAGGTTTCAGTTATGATTCAGCAACAAAATTTACATATCAGCAAACGAGATAGATCTTGCCAAAAAAGTCAAACGCCAAAGATAATTTGGTTAACCGGTTTATCTGGGGCTGGTAAATCGACCATTGCGAATGAATTAGACAAAATTCTATTTGAGAATAACAAACACTCCTATATTCTTGATGGCGACAATATTCGCTCCGGGCTTAGCCAAGATTTATCATTTACCGATACTGATCGTATTGAGAACATTAGACGCATTGCAGAAGTTTCTAAACTTTTCTTAGATGCTGGGGTCATTGTTATTACAGCCTTCATCTCACCTTTTATAGAAGAAAGAAATCTTGCACGCTCTTTATTTGAACAGGATGAATTCTTTGAAGTGTTTATCAATACACCAATAGAAACAGCAGAAAAAAGAGATGTTAAAGGGCTGTATAAAAAAGCGAGGGAAGGAAAAATTAAACTCTTTACAGGGATTGATTCTCCTTACGAAAAGCCAATTTCTCCTGAAATAGAAATCATAACAACAGAGCTTTCTGCTTATGAAGCAGCACAGAAAATATATAATATCGTGTTTTTGTGAGGATACAGTGAAGTTACTCTATAATCCAAGGCACTTATATAAAGTGCAAATACTAACAATTCCACAGTAAAAACAATAAATACTGGATTATAAACGAATGTTCAATTTCATACCGCACATTAGCAACAACAAACAATTTGGGTAGTATTATGTTCAATAACAAAACTATTTTAATCACCGGTGGCACAGGCTCATTCGGAAAAAAGTACGTAAAAACACTACTTGAGCGTTACAATCCGAAAAAAATAATCATTTTTTCCCGCGATGAACTCAAACAGTTTGAAATGCAACAAGAATTTGATCAACCATGCATGAGATATTTCATAGGGGATGTAAGAGATAAAGAACGTTTACGTCGAGCAATGAATGGCGTCGACTACGTGATACATGCAGCTGCACTCAAGCAAGTACCAGCAGCTGAATACAATCCAATGGAGTGCATTAAAACAAATATAAATGGCGCCGAGAACGTAATCGATGCAGCTCTTGATAATGATGTGGAAAAAGTCATCGCTTTATCCACAGATAAAGCGGCCAATCCTATTAATTTATATGGAGCAACAAAGCTAGCATCCGATAAGCTATTTGTAGCGGCTAACAACATAGCTGGTGGAAACCGTACAACCTTTTCAGTCGTACGCTACGGTAATGTAGTTTGCTCTAGAGGTTCTGTTGTTCCAATTTTCCAAAAGTTTATCGATGAAGGGTACGATCATATTCCTATCACGCACGATGAGATGACTCGCTTTTGGATAAATCTACAACAAGGTGTCGATTTTGTATTAACTAACTTTGAGCGAATGTTAGGTGGTGAGATTTTTGTTCCTAAAATTCCTTCAATACGCATCACAGATCTAGCAAAAGCGATGGCACCTGATTTGCCTATTAAAATTATTGGCATTCGCCCAGGTGAAAAATTACACGAGGTTATGTGCCCAGCTGACTTGTGCTTTGAAACGTATGAGTACAACGATCACTTTTTAATTGCTCCTGGAATAATATTCAGTAGTAGAGTCAATGACTTTACAGTCAATGCTTTGGGTGAAAAAGGCAAGAAGGTCAAACAAGGGTTTGAATACAGCTCTCTAGATAACCCTCACTACATGACGGTTGATGAAATCAAAGACTTTAATACACAATCATTAACTTAAAGTAGTTTATAAATGATCCCTTACGGTAAGCAATCCATTAACCAATCAGACATCAATGCAGTCATTGAAGTATTGCAGTCAGATTGGCTAACTCAAGGCCCAAAAGTACCCGCTTTTGAAAAAGCCATTGCAGATTATTGTAGTGTTAATCATGCTGTTGCAGTTAATAGTGCGACTTCTGCTTTACATATAGCCTGCTTAGCGTTAGGTGTAGGCAAAAATGACCTAGTCTGGACATCACCGATTTCATTTGTAGCGTCTGCGAACTGTGCCCTATATTGCGGTGCCAATATTGATTTTGTTGATATTAACTTAGCCACAGGCAATATGTCAGTTGACTCTCTTTCCAAGAAACTTGCTGATGCGGAAGAAAAAGATAACTTACCAAAAGTCGTCATTCCCGTTCATTTAGCAGGTCAATCTTGTGATATGAAATCAATCAATGAGCTGTCAAAACGCTATGGTTTTAAAATAATTGAAGATGCATCCCATGCTATTGGAGCTAAATATTTAGATAAACCAGTTGGTAACTGTGAATTTTCAGATATTTGTGTGTTTAGTTTTCACCCGGTGAAAATCATCACCTCTGCTGAAGGAGGAATGGCTGTAACAAAGGATGTAAATTTAGCAAAGCAGTTAAAGCGCTTAAGAAGCCATGGCATTACAGCAGACCCAACTGAAATGACAGAACCTAGCCATGGCCCTTGGTATTATCAACAAATTGAACTTGGCTTTAACTATAGAATGACGGATTTACAAGCAGCATTAGGATTAAGCCAGCTAAACAAACTTGATGAGTTTGTCGCAAAACGGAATGATTTAATTATATACTATAATAACGCATTTAAAGACCTTCCTATTACGCAATTGCAACAGGAAAAAGAATGCTACTCAAGTTATCACTTATATATTATTCGCTTAACTAATATTGATAAAGAACACCATAAGAACGTAATTTGCCAACTACGTAAACAAGGTATCATGAGCCACCTGCATTATATTCCCATTCACTTACAACCATATTATAAAGATCTTGGATTTGCTCTAGGAGATTTTCCAAACGCAGAGCGCTACTATGATGAAGCGATGACTATTCCCCTTTATCCAACAATGACGAACAGCGATCAACTAGAAGTTATTTCAAATTTGGTTCAATACGTATGAAACTTGCTCTGGGCACTGTTCAATTTGGTATTAATTACGGTATCAGTAACACTCAGGGGAAGCCAAGTACTCAAGAAGTTCATAACATTTTACAACTTGCTACTGAACACAAAATCACCACCTTAGATTCTGCAATTGGCTATGGAGATAGCCACAATGTACTATCTTCATTTGATAATCTTCATGATCATTTCGCCATAATCACTAAGCTACCACCACTTCAATCCCAGAAGTTTGACTTTCACGCACAACAGCAATACTTTAAATATATCGATCAATGTTTTTTAGAATTAAAATGTGATCATTTAAACACTATTTTATTCCATCAAGCAGCAGATATACTCAAACCTGGGGCAGGGCCAATTCTCGATTACTTAAAAAAGCTAAAAATACAAAATAAAATACAAAATACAGGTGTTTCATTATACTCAGGGGCAAGCGTTACTAATTTAGCAAATAGCTCCGCTATCGATTTAGTTCAAATTCCATTTAATGCTTTTGATAACTACTTTAAAAAAAGTAATGCTTTGAGATACTTCAAAGAAAATAATATTACGGTCCATGCACGATCAGTTTTTCTACAAGGTTTATTATTAATGCCGATAGACAGTCTTAGTAACTATTTTTCACCTTGGAGTAACTATTTAGAAAAATTCCAATTATTAGCAAAAAAACTAGACGTCTCTATATTAACTTTGTGCTTAGCCTATGTTGAAAAAGAATCATATATTGATCGTATTATTGTCGGTGTAAATAATGAGCATGAATTAGCTGAAATCCTCGATGCGTACGAAAAAATCAATACTTTAAATTTAATGGAGCTTCCCGTTGTTGCAATTGATTTTCCTCATTTAACTAACCCAGCATTATGGAAATAATAACGGCTGTTAAGAAATAATAAAAACTGCCGATACTAGTGTAAGATTAAAAGAGATAAACTTTATGACAAACGATGGCAATAGAAAACTAAGACTTGCTTTTATAGGAGGCGGTAACAACTCAGCCGTTGGTTATGTTCACTTCGCCGCTAGTCAACTGGATAATAAATTCGATGTAGTTGCAGGTGCATTTTCACGAACCCTTGAAGAGAACATGTCTACAGCCGCTAGATGGGGAATAAATACTAATTCTGTTTACAATGACTGGCGACAATTGGTAGAAGCTGAAAAAGAGAATATTGATGCATTTGTCGTTTTAACACCCACTCCTCATCATTTAGAAGTTATTGAAACATTGCTAAAAGCCAATGTCCCTATAATCTCTGAGAAAGCATTAGTTATTGGCCCAAGTGAAATCGAAAAAATCACAAGCATCTTCGATAAAGAAAAACACTTTCTTACAGTAACCTATAACTACAGTGGTTATGCAATGGTGAGAGAATTAAAACATTTAATTAAAAAGAATACTTTAGGCACAATACAAAAAATTCATTTAGAAATGCCACAAGAAGGCTTCCGTCGCCCTCCAGATATTGCAGGTAAACCATCAATGCCACAAGCATGGAGACTTCTAGACAATGAAATACCAACTATTTGCTTAGATTTAGGGGTTCATTTACATCATCTTTCAGCATATTTATTAGAAGTAGAACCATTAGAAACAATTGCACAATTTAACAATCATTCACAATATCCAAATTTAATTGATGATGCTTTTATGCTTCTTAACTACCCTAATAACATCAAAGGAAGTATGTGGATGTCTAAAACAGCTATAGGACATCGTAATGGATTAAAAGTGAGAATATATGGTGATAAAGGTAGTGCATCCTGGGTACAACTTAATCCAGATGAACTTGAGTTAAATTATAATGATGGTCGCAGGGAAATAATCGATCGTGCTGGCCAATGTGAATATGCGAATCAGTTTAGATATAATAGAATGAAGCCAGGCCATCCTACAGGTTTTGTTGAAGCATTTTCAAATTTATACACTGATATTCACAGTGAACTCGTACAATTTTTAAATAGTTCTAAAAGTGAAAGCCATTATGTATTCGGCTTAGAGCATGCTAAAGACGGTTTGAACTTGTTTAAGGCAGCTCAAAAATCGGTTGAGTTACAACGTTGGGTCAAACTAGATGAACTACCAAGTTTAGAGTAGCAATATATACAGTCAGTAAATTACAATTTATAGAGTCTTTTTAAAGTTCAAAATTAAAATCGAATCTCTCATTAAACTATACTCTATAGAACGTAGCTTTAAAGACGTTCCAATTATAGCCAATAATGTCTGAAAGCTCTCAATTCATTGAATTTATATGGAAGAATTATAGAGTATATTCTATTTTTTACTGTCTAAATACGCTTGCTTTATACTGGGTTTATGAATTTTACCCATCTCAGTTTTAGGCAGCCCATTCATTTGAAATAAGCTCTGGGGTTGCTGATAATCTGTCAGCTCATTTAACAAGTACATTTGTAAGTGTCTTTTCACATCAACAGGAGCATCCTCATTGCACGTGAAAGACAATAAAATAACTTCGCCAAACTTATCATCATTCATGCCTACGGCAGCACACTCAGAAATCCAAGATAAAGAATTTGTTACTAATTCTATATCGCTCGGATAAACAGTGATCCCTCCTGATTTAATAACCTCTTTTGTTCGACCAACATAATAGAGATAACCATTGCCATCCAAGTAACCAAGATCACCTGTAAAGAAGTAACCTTCATCATCATAACTCTGCGCGGTTTTCTCTGGTAAGTTATAATATTGAGCAAATGCAGTAGATGAGTTACAAGCAATTTCTCCAATACTTCCTGTAGGTAGCTCAGTACGACCAGCATCGCATATTTTTACACTCAAGTTTGGTAACGGCTTTCCTACACTGCCAATTGGTACTCCAGGTTGAGTGATATCAAAGTCACTGATTACACCCATCTCTGATGTTCCATAACATTCGTGAAATCGACAATTTAAAGCGGTTACTAATCGCTTTTTATCATCACTTTCAAGAGTTGCAGATGATGAAACGACACAATTTAAACTTGCTAACTGTGTTTTTTCAAGCTCTGGAATCAAAGCCTTTAACTGACTTGAAACAGCAAACAAGAAGCTCACTTTATGAATGCTTACGGCATCAACCCAAGTATTGACGGAGAACTTAGGCAAAATAACGACACTCGCCCCCAGTATTAACGGCATTAATAAAGAGCGTTGAGCAAGTGAATGGTACAGAGGGGTTGATACCAATACGACATCACAGTGATCTAATAGATAATACGCAACCGTTGAATCAAATGCTCGGGAGAGTTTAGTGGCTTGAGTAAACACTATTGGTTTCGGTTGCCCTGTAGAACCTGATGTCATTGTAAGAATATAAGGTAAATCAATACTTATCTCAGGAAGTTCATATTCCTGATTATAAGTAGACATCAGAGTATGTAGATTCGTAACACCTTTGACCTCTCCACCAACTGATATCACGTTTGCATCAGACAATAAAGCACGCTCAATTAATTTCTTAGCGACACTAGACCAAGCAATGGCATAAACACAATCAGCTGTTTTCAATGCTGCGGCTAAAGCTTCTCCTTTCAAGGTCAGGGGCAGAGGAGCAAGAGCAACACCTAATTTAGCCGCAGCCAATAAACAATAAGCAAATTCAAGATTATTCGGACAAAATAGGGCTACCTTATCACCCTTCTTAACACCAAACTGAGTCAGGCCATTAGCTAAAGCATCCACATTACTAATGAGTAATTGATAATTGATTTGTAAGTTTTGGTACGTGCAAGCGACCTTATCAGGCTGAGTCTCAGAATGAATTTTTACCAATTGATAAATGTTTTTACTGTGCATTTGGATCCCACATAACAAAATTAAACTGCTCATCGGCCAAAGGAAATAACTTTTGAGTTATTTTATACTCTTGAGAATCTCTCGCAGTTTCCGTAAACCCCATATATTGATTTAACAAATTAACAAATTTATTGTCTTTATGAATTACAGCAAGCCAAATCGCATTAGGCTGAGTGTTTTTACAAAATTCAAGCTGCCACTTTAAGGCAAGCATAGCAAGAGGTAATGAAACATCTTTGTCGCAAACAAACCACCCTCCATATAAATAACCTTCTACAGACAACTTGTGCCAAATATACAAACGACGACTCTCAATCTCACCTTTACGTTCTGTCAGTACAAAGTTAGAGCGTGACTGTCTAAACCACCACAGGTAGTGATCCCAAGGCTGAATATTATTTTGCACTGTCATTCTTTCACTATTACTAGGAAGGTTTCTCGCTGCCAAATAACTATTTATATGAGTATCGTTTGCTGCTTTTATCGTCACTTCATCTGTAAGTTTCCATGTATTTTGAGAGTCTAAACTTTTAGAATTAAAGCCATCATCCTCAATCTTACGATCAATTAATACTCTAGCTATTCGCTCAGCCCCTCTACCATCAATGGATACTCTTTTAGTCGCTATTAGCGCATTGAGTCTAGGTAATTGGCAAAGAGCCATGTCAATCAACTTACTAAGCTGTGGTAAGACATCTTCTGTAATTTCATTAAGGTGTAAGTAATGCCCCAACCACTCTAATACGTTGACATCATTATTTTGATTTTTTTCGATAGCAAAAGTAATAGAGGGAGTTTTAGTTGCCACACATTCGTAAAGAGATGTACCAAGAGCACCGATAAAAAGTGAGGCTTTATCATAATGTTCTTTTAAACAAATCACATTTTCTACAATATAAACATTCTTATATTCTTCAGAAATAGCATAAATAGCTTCTTTGTTCGTTGCATATGGCCCTATCACAATTTTAAATTGGATATTTTTTTTAGTCTCATTTTTTAAGTTAGAAAATATCTTCTGAAGAATCTGTAAATCTCCCCCCCCCCCTAACGATAACAGGACAGTAACTTCAGATTCTTTATCAAAATCTTCCATTACAGTTTGATATTCAGGACTCAGAATACAATAATTAGGACCTAATAAACGTAGACATTCATCTGAAACTTTCCCTTTATAACGGCTTTTTGTCTTTTTCCCCACCCATCTATAATCAATTAAAAAGTCACAGTCATGCGGGCGTTCATTATCATCAATAACCGTTAATAAAAGACCAAATTGTTTTATCAGCTGTTCATATTCAATTCCTAAGGTATAACTGTCTATGATCAAGTGAGAAAGTTGATTGCGTTGTAAATAATTGACTGTCGAGTAGGCATCAGCCTGATAATCATCATAATTGATAACATCTATGATAAGAAAGTCTGAAAACAAGGTTTGGCAAAGACGGCTGTTGTCATCAAGAATTATATGTACATTTTGCTGCTGATTCTTTAAAGCAACAGCCAAATTTTTCATACGCATTAAATGGCCAAGGCCCAAGTCTTGTTGATTGGTGATACGTATTGCAAACATAATTATTGTTTCGCTATGACCATCTTAATAAATTCACCAATATTGTCCGTTTTTGGATCAAGTAACTCGTGTAACTCAATTTTTATTCCAAAAGTTAATTCAATTTGCATCACAAGTGTTAATGTTTCAAATGAATCTAATACGACATCATTTTTAAAAGAAAGGCTAAGCATATGATCACTATTTACAGTACAACCCCTTTCAGATATAAATTCGTACAAAAAACTAATAAGCTGATTTTTCATGGATTAGAGCCCCTGTAAATGAAATATGGCACTTAGCCTCAAATATTAATGAGCTCGTAAGTACATATTACGATTCGGCTGCAATGGGTTAATAGTTTGAGGCAGTTCTGATAATAAGTATTTAAACTTATTATAAATAGTGTTGAGTATTTAATATGGGCAAAATATCTAACACCTTCAAGAATTATTTTTCTAGCTCTTTCTATATACTTTTATATTCAATGCATTATGCAGATACAAAGAACATTCACAAAAGAGCACCATCCGTAAGATTTATGTGATATTACTAGAGCTTACTAAGCAAATCAATACGCTTGTTGATGCACGAAAGAAGCATTTAAAAAAGAGGTTCAGCTGCTTAAACCTTTTCGTTTTTACCTTGGCGAAAGCTTTCAAATACCCTAACATAGTTCTTAATGCATGCACTATGCTCAATAAAACTAATTATGTACAGAAAGGTATACCATCAAGTAAATATTCAACTTTTTCTCTCTAGCCAACAAAACCACTCATAAAAAGGACACTCTCAAACTCAGCCATTTTCCCAACCAAGCAACCTAAAACGTCCTTGTACTTGTTCTCTATTCAAGTTCACCAGTAAAATAACAGTGGTATTTCAATCAAAAACAGACGCAAACATGCTTCGTTTTCATTAATATCATATAAAAACATGCACCGAAGTAACCAGTTCCCTAGATAAAACAACTCATTTTGTTGCTCCAACGTACTGCCAACTTAAAGGCATTCCTCGTTTTATCTCTTGCGTTGCGATTCTACCGATTATGAACTCTAGATCCTTTGGCATAAGTTCTCCAACACCGGGTCTAAGATTCGCAACATTATCGATATTAAACACCTCACCAATCGCAATATCTTTAATGGCAAATAAGCAGCGCCTTGCTTTACTTGATTCAGTTGGAAAATTAATACTCCCCACCGCTAATTCTACTTGTCTAACCCCTTTAACCAAGTCTTCAAGTTCATTAGGAGTCATAGAGAAAAAACTATCCGCTGTTTCATCAGCTTTGCTCATTACAAAATGTTTCTCTATAATTGTTGCTCCCATGGCGACAGAAGCAACAGGAACATGGTTACCCAGTGTATGATCAGATAACCCTATAGGCACTTTAAACAAATCAGCCAAATGAGGGATTGTTTTTAAATTAATGCTTTCAGGAGGTGCTGGATAGCTGCTTGTACATTTCAATATCGCAAGGTCTTTAACTCCAGCTTGTTGAGCAACTTTTACTGCTTCATCAATTTCTGCAAGTGTAGCTCCGCCTGTAGACATGATTATTGGCTTTTTAGTCGTTGCCACTTTTTTAATTAAATCATGATCAATCAACTCTGGAGATGCTATTTTATATGCAGGAGAATCAAAAGACTCCAATAAATCAACTGCAGAATCATCGAATGGAGAAGAAAAAATTGTAATACCAATTTCATTAGCAAGTTGAATCAACGGTTCATGAAATTCCCAAGGCATATAAGCCCCTTCATAAAGATCGTATAAATACTGACCTTCCCATGGGCCGGTTGCTTCAAAATGAGGTAATTTACAATTCATAGTTAGTGTATCTGCACGATACGTCTGTAACTTTATTGCATCGGCACCAGCGTCTTTAGCCGCACGAACTAACGCTTTCGCCTGTTCTAGATTTTGACCATGATTTGCAGACATTTCAGCGATAATATAAACAGGGTGACCTATACCAATTTTTCTGCCGTCTATAGTAATTTCAGAGCTAAACACAATTTACACCTCCTAAGTTGCATTATCCCAAACAATTAAACGCAAGTAATATTTGCATTCAACCTTTTACAATCTTTGATAAATCAATGAATTTTATTGATTTAAAAAGAGTTTTTAACCTTAAACCATCTACAAAAACGCAATAGTTTACTAGATTTTTATCAATCATAGTTGTAATTGACAATATTCGATGTATTAGCAATAATTCACCCAAGTGTAACATCAACTTACTTGCTGGAAACTGTAGTGCTGCCATTACATGATAAAACTGCATTGTAAATTCATACTAGCATATCTATCAAAATGACATGAAAATATCGCAGTTATAACAAAAATACTGAGATATTTTATCATCTGTATGTCTAACTACTCACAACCCTCTAAATTGAGAAATTGGCCATACACAGTATTAATTAGATAAGGAGGAAATCAGTAGTAGCACATGGTTAATTTAGGCTCTCACAGTGATTGCTCTAAGAGGATATGAGTACTGTGCACTTTTTTGATTTACCCGATAACCTCCATTTAACAGCAACATTACTAGTTTATCGTGAGCATGCTACATATCGTGAACATGCTACATTAGGAGTGATAAAATTTAATGCAGTCACAACTTACACATTCAGTTCTGGTGAAGGTTACAGTCATTATAGACTTACTCTTGATGAACCAGATGATTACAAAGCAATAACAGCAATTTATGAGCATTTTTCAAATAAAATTAATTTTTCTTATGGTGATTTGATAAAAACACTAAAGGAAAGCCCCACCTCACCGATATAAGCAAATACGTAGAGAAAAAGAGCATATAAGATGGAATATATAATTTATGGTGCAGGCGGCAATGGCAAAAAGATACACGACGCCTTAGTGTCAACTGGGAATAGGGTTAAATTTTTTATTGACCTCTATTCTAATGAAGGTAGCTATCAAGGAACTAAGATATATCGGATACAGGAGGTTACTCCTACATCTACACCTTTACTCGTATCTTTATCTTGCTTAGGCAACGACATTAAAACAGATTTAATAAATTTAGGATTTAGTCATTGCTATAACCTAAATGAAATCCTAAAGCAATTTCCTAGCGTTTTCTCAGCCTTTTTTAGCAAGGAGTATCAGCAAACACTACAAAAAAGCGAAAATAAATATCACAAGCAACTTAACAAATTATCCGATAAGCTTTCTGATAATCAAAGTGTTGAATGCTTAACAAGAATAAGAAAATTTCGCTCCATGCCCTGCCCTGAAAATTATGTTGGAAATGATTGGCAAGTCCAATACTTTCCGGCTGAATTAATAAACAAAAACCTAATTCAATCCCCTTTACGAATGGTAGATTGCGGGGCTTTTACTGGCGACACACTTGAAACCACAAGAAAAATCAGCCACCTTTACGACATCAATTTTGAATCAATGATTTGCTTTGAACCAGACCCTGAAAATTATGAAAAACTGATAAAATTTATTAAAAACAACGACTTAGAAAACACTCGTGTTGTAGCTATTCCCGCAGGTGTATGGAAAGAAAATACCGAACTTTCCTTTTCATTACAGGCAGACCAAAGTTCAGCAATGATCAAATCTTCAGAAAATTCTTGTCGTTTACAAGTGCTAAAAATAGATGATTTATGCTTTGGTATAAAACCAAATTATATTAAAATGGATGTAGAAGGTGCTGAAATAGAAGCATTAATTGGATCAGAGGAATGCATCAGAACGCTAAAACCGAACCTTGCTATTTCCGTTTACCATAAGCCTAAGCACTTATGGGAAATAGCTGATTTGATCTTACATTTTAACCCTTCTTATGACTTATACTTACGCTCCCACGGCAACTTCTGTAATGAAATAATCCTTTATGCAATAAATAGCAAATTAGCTAATACACATGGATGATAGGGCTACATAGAATTAATCGTTGTGGAAGAAAGGTCCTCAAATAATTATTAACAAATCAATTACGTAGTTACCTACAACATGTGATTGAATATTTCTTTCTGAGACCTCAGCATAACTCGAACTTAATTCTATAAATTTGTTAAACTAAGATATGCAAAAATCATTTTCAACACAGCC
>CANLRQ010000030.1 GCA_947493575.1 uncultured Marinomonas sp. | reverse complement strand
TCAAAAAGCCACCTATTTAATTAGCAAGGATGAACAATAAATTTAATGGAAAGAGACACACTTTTTGGGACGGTACCGTATTAAACTCTATAAAAATCAGTAATTTATTGATTTTCAAGGATACATATTCTGTATATTTATACAGTATGTTAGGTTGTTTTTAGGGGGGCGGTGTGTCGGTTGTGTGTCTCTATAATGTGAATAATTTTGATATGATGAGTTAAGCTATTGGCTATATTGTAATAAGTCCGTTAGGCTTCATAAAGTAGCTCTTTAGCTGGTATGATAAATATTCGTCTGTGTTTTTATATAGTTTTTATATGTTTATGATAGGAAAAAACAATTTCAAAAACATACTGCAAGTACTTAGTATGTGTATTGTAGTTAATCTTAGATTAACAAATATCGGAACGACTGACCGGGTGAGATTGAACGTTCCCCTGCTGGATAAAACCAGTGTTCGCGCAAGGCGAACCAAGACGCAAGTCATAGAGGTGCTCGGATCTACTATTTATAGTGTAAAAAAGACGCATATAGCGTCTTTTTTATTGCCTGCTATTTACTGATTACCTCTTTGTTGACACTTTCTCATTTAGGTAAGTTTTGGAACACAACAATAAAAACTTCATATTTCCAATGATTTTGGGCGGTTCTTTCGTCTCATGGTAAGCGCTCTCAATAACCATCTCAAGATCCTGATACTGGCGTTTACCTTTGGGAGTACGTGAGATTTCAAAAAATAAGTGATAAGGCCCTTCTGGATCATCAATCTTTATAGAGTAAACCCAATTCCTTTTAGCTTTAGTTTGGTTTACTTTTATCTTAGACGAGTTTAAAGATGTAACTAAGTCCTGAAGAGAAAAAGATAAGCGATACCTTGTGTGACAAAATACCCTTAATTTACGTTCACCTTGATTGATTATTTCTTCACTAGAGTCTTCACCATCGATATAGTCACGGCTAAAGCAATGATTCGAGAATCGCACTCTAATTCTCAAATCCTTTTTTGCTCTTTCCGATTTAACCACCATCGTGAATGGGTTTAGGTGTTGGAGGTTGTAACTTACTTCTTCTATTTGAAGCTCTGGAAAAAATCGTTACCTGTTTCACTCATTCTTAATCTCTCGTCCTAAAATGACGTATCCATTCAAAGCAGTTTATTACTCTTTCACTACCTTTGTTTTTTTACAGTAAGCGTAAGTGGGTTTAGCCTCGTGGCTTCTTCTAAGAAATCGGACGATAGGAGAGAGTATCGCATGGTCATTTTAATATCACTATGACCAAGCACTTTTTGTAAGGCTAAGATGTTGCCGCCGTTGATCATGAAGTGGCTGGCGAATGTGTGTCTTAGTAGGTGTGCGGCTTAAAAAGCACGCCCCCCAAGGGATGAATTGACCCTTATTTACTAGCTCTATAAGCAGTTTTAGAAGAGCATTGAAACGAACGACAATCGAACCCCCTAAAGGTCAAGCAGCCCATGTTCTAAGGCATTCGTTTGCAAGTCATTTTATGATTAATGGTGGAAATATACTGACATTACAGCGAATCATGGGGCATAGTGATATAAGAATTACTATGCGTTATGCCCATTTAGCGCCCGATCACCTACAGGATGCGGTCAAACTTAACCCAATATCATTTATCAAGGAAGCAGCATGAAGTTTTACAAAAAAATAACTGATTGGTTAATGGATAATTATTTTTTTAAGATAGTTGTGATTGTTAATTGCACTGCCTTATCTATGGCATTGTATTGGGTTTATAAGAAAGGAGGTATTGACGATATTGAACCTTTTGTAGCAAGTGCTAGTTCATTTGGGGTTTTGCTGGTTTTATTTTATGTGAATAACAGAATCACTAAGCCTTTAGTAAAACTAAAGATGAATTATTCGCTTAAATAGGACATGATCTTGAAGAAGCTATAGCTTTTGATGTGCAGAATCACTCCAACAACAAAGTGTTTCTTCGTTGTTTAAAAATCCTCTTCTCCGATGACTATTGTGTTCAGTATCCGCAGGATGGTCTAAAACGTATTATCTCACCAAGCATAGTGGAACCAGGACAAGAGGTGAGTTTTATCTATTACAAAGCTGAATTCCTAACTAACCTAATCGACATTCAGAACAAGTACGGTAAAATTAGTTCAATACATATCAACGATCAGTTAGGCAACATCTTTAAAGCATCAAGCTCAGATATAAAAGAATTAAACGAAGCCATAAAAAAAGCCGCATAATGCGGCTTTCTTAATTGATCTTATGGACATTTCATGGACACTTTGTAATTCATGTCTTTTAAATCCCTGTAAAATCAACAACTTAAGTGGTGGAGGCGGGGGGGATCGAACCCCCGTCCGTCAGTCCTCTGCCATCGGTTCTACATGCATAGTCACTTCTATTATTTGACCACGAACCGCCCGAAGGACAGGGTGTTAATGGCGAGCCTACTTGATCTTAGAACCTTATCCCTAGGCGGGGCATCGGTTAGCATCTCGTAATTTATGATACTGTCGATTCTCTGGCTACAAGCAACCGGAGGACAGCACTTTAGCAGGGGTTTAAGCTGCTAAAGAGTAGTTTTCGTCGTTTGCGACTATTAAAATGGTATGGGGGATTTACGAGATCACATACCGCTCTCGACATGCACCTTTGGGTTTGTAACCGACGTCGAAACCATGTCGCCCCCAAAAAGTAGACTGATTCTAGCGTAAAGTGTCTCTGTACGCTAGCAGCAAGATTGAAATAGCGCGATTATGCACTGTGTTTCATTAATCTTTCTTTATCACGCGCCCAATCACGATCACGGGCGGTATTACGTTTGTCGTGATCTTGCTTACCTGTTACTAGGGCAATTTCACATTTGATGTGGTTGCCTTTCCAATAAAGTGCCATGGCCGCACAGGTTTTACCCTTTTGTTCGGTGATTTGAATAATTTTATCCAACTCTTTGCGGTTTAATAATAGCTTACGTTTACGGATAGGATCGCAGACAACGTGGGTGGATGCACTGAGTAGCGGAGTAATACGAGCGCCGATTAGCCATGCTTCATTCTGGTGAATGATAACAAAGGCGTCAACGAGCTGAGCTTTCCCTTCACGTAGGCTTTTTACTTCCCAACCTTCAAGGCAAATACCCGCTTCAAATTTTGTGTCAACAAAATAATCGTGGCGTGCACGTTTATTTAAGGCAATGGTGCCTGTACTGGTGGATTTTTTCTTAGCTTTACTCATGGGTTTGAATTATACGATTACGGGTTGGAAAAGCCTATGCTTTTCTTGAGCTCAGGCGCTTAATGTTAGAGAATTCACATTTTTTAAGAAAGTCTATTATTACACAGTGTAAAGTGGCGGTGAAATTCGTTCAAGTTAGACTGTCTGTGAAATTCTATAAGAGCGTAATTTATGCCCGAAAATCGTTGTATGCAAGGGATTTGGTCTAATCCTTGGCTGTTTATTTTAGCTGCAAGTGGTTCTGCAGTTGGCCTTGGTAATATATGGAAGTTTCCTTACATGGTCGGCGAGAATGGCGGCGGCGCTTTTTTGTTTGTGTATTTTCTTTGTCTTTTTTTAGTTGGTTTGCCTGTACTGATCGCAGAAGTGGCGTTAGGTCGCTCGGTTCGTTCGAATCCAATTGATACAATTAATGATCTGCATGAACGGCGTATTGTAACTAAGGGATGGGTTTTGGTCCCTTATCTGGCGGGGTTAGCTGGCTTTTTGATACTCAGCTTTTATAGCGTTATTGCTGGTTGGGCGTTGGCTTTTTTTGAACGTTCATTAGCTGGTGTGTTTTCAAGCGTTACGAAAGATGAAACTCAGGCTATTTTTAGTGCCTTGATTGGCAGTCCGAAAGAAATGTTGCTGTGGCATTCGGTGTTTGTGTTGATCGTTATTCTTGTTGTGGGGCAATCAGTGACACGTGGTTTGGCCATGTTAGTCAAAATGCTATTGCCAGCGTTAATTCTCATGTTATTGGGGTTGGCGGTTTATGCATCTATTGTAGGAGACTTTGATAAAACGCTGACTTTTTTGTTTTCATGGAACTGGAGTCATATTACAACGGATGTGGTGCTTGCGGCAGTTGGGCATGCCTTTTTTAGTTTGAGTATTGGTATGGGTGGAATGTTTGCTTATGCTGCTTACATGAGTAAACACATGTCGATTGTTCGTGCGTGTACCATTGTCGTTGGAGTGGATACACTCGTTGCGATTTTAGCTGGTCTTGTTGTGTTGCCATTGGTGTTTTCATTAAACATCGATTTAGATACTGGCCCTAGTTTAACCTTTGTTTCTTTACCCGTTGCTTTTGGCCGTTTGCCCGGTGGTCAGGGGGTGGGCAGTGTTTTCTTTTTGTTGTTGATTTTGGCCGCATTAACGTCTGCTATTACTATGTTGGAGTTGTTTGTTGCTTGGTTGCACGAACGTTTTTACGTCAGTCGACTCAAAGCTGCTTTTATCTTGGGTTTGGGAGTATGGCTATTGGGGTTAATGAGTTTATTGTCTTTAAACGAATGGAAAGAGATTCATTTTTTCGGCTTTACTATTTTTGACTTTTTAGACAAATTTACCTCATTGATTTTGTTACCCATAGTTGCGCTTTTATTAAGTATTTTGGTGGCGTTACGTATTCCACGAAGTATGTTACAAAATGAATTGATTACTAGAGAGCCGACACATTTTAAGTGGTGGTACAATGTCTTAAAGTTTTGCAGCATTCCTATTATGGTGGTGATTACTGTTGCAGGTTGGATAGGAGTATAGAGTGAGTAAAATCGAAAGGTCTGCCTATGTAAATTACAGTTGTGAACAGATGTTTGATCTGGTGAATGATATTAAGGCATACCCACAGTTTTTGCCGGGGTGTTTAAGTTCTGCCTTGGTGTCTCAAACAGAGGGCACCATAGTGGCGACTCTAGAGGTGGGTAAAGGGCCTGTGAAACAGTCTTTTACAACCAAAAACACGTTGTTAAATCAAAACAGAATTGAAATGAACCTACTTGAAGGGCCGTTTAAAAAATTGAATGGTGTTTGGGTCTTTACGCAGTTGTCGGATGATAGTTGTAAGATAGCACTTTCCTTAGAATTTGAATTGAATGGTATGTTGAAATTGGCGTTTGGTGGCGTGTTTAGTCAGGTAGCCAATTCTATGGTTGAAGCATTTAGTAATAGGGCAAAGGTTGTGTATGGCGGATAAAATTCAAGTAGAAGTGGCCTATGCACTTCCAGCAAAACAGAAAATCGTAACGCTTGATGTTGTTGAAGGTTGTACGGTTCGTGAAGCAGTGATGATGTCGAATATGAATGCTTTTTTCCCAGACGTGGATCTAAGTACTATAAAAGTCGGTATTTTTGGTAAGGCGGTACGAGCGCCTGAAACTCAGGTCATTAAAGCGGGTGAGCGCGTTGAGTTGTATCGAGAGTTGAAGATTGACCCAAAACAAGCTCGGGCCAATCGTGCTGCTAAAGCGGGTAAGTAATCGACTACTCTTGTGTATCGATATTTACTAAAATACCTTGTTTAAAAGTCAGTGTAAGTTTGTTTACCTCACTTTTCTTGGTTTTTTCTGTTGCGTAGTTGGATGAATATAAATAACGCCATTCATTTGGTGTGAATGAATCGTTAATTGCTGGTGTACCGAGCAAAAAGATGACCTCTGGCTCTTTCATACCGATTTTCAATTGGGTAACGTCCTCTGCTTTCAGAACGTTTCCTTGCGGTACTGGCGTTTTGTAGGCATCAGGAAATAGGCTGCAAGCACTGAGTGTAAGGGCAGCAGTTAAAGTGATTAGAGTTTTTTTCATTTGTTTAATCCTAATTTAGATCAACTAATGATAAAGTAATTAAAAATAAGTTCGAGTAGAGAATAGTCAATGGCAAACGAAAATCAAGAACTCAAGAAAGCTGGTCTGAAAGTTACACTGCCAAGAGTGAAAATTTTACAGATATTAGAAGGTTCAGATGGTCTGCATTTAAGTGCTGACGATGTCTATCGAAAGTTATTAGATCAAGGTGAAGACGTTGGTTTGGCGACGGTTTACCGAGTATTAACTCAGTTTGAAAGTGCGGGTTTGGTTATGCGCCATCACTTTGAAGCGGGTACAGCAGTGTTTGAAATTGCCCAAGAAGAGCATCATGATCATATGATTTGTCTAGATACAGGCAAGGTTATTGAATTTTGTGACCCAATTATTGAGCAACGCCAAAAAGAAATCGCAGCGGAGCATGGTTATGTTATTGAAGATCATAATTTGATTTTGTATGTGAAACCAAAAGCATAACGAATAAAATTCGTTCAATAGATTGCCAAGAAAACAATAAAAACCACTTAGTGAATTGAATGATCATTAGTGGTTTTTTATGGACGCTTATTGGAGATGAACGTTTCCAAGCATTTCTTTTGCGTGAGCGAGGGTTTGTTGAGTGAGCTCTAGTCCACCGAGTAGTCGGGCAATCTCTACCGTTCTATCTTTGGATTTTAATGTTGTAACCGCAGAAGAGGTTTGTTGCTCTTCAACTTCCTTTTTGACCAACAAATGCTGGTGGCCCTGAGCAGCAACTTGCGCTAAGTGAGTTACACAAAACACCTGGCCTTTTGAACCAACGGAGCGCAACATGCGGCCAACCACTTCGGCAATACCTCCACTAATACCAACATCGACCTCATCAAAAATGAGAGTGGGAATGGTTGAAGTACTGGCGGTGACAACTTGAATCCCCAAACTGATTCGTGAAAGCTCACCACCAGAGGCGACTTTTCGTAAAGGTTGTGCCGGCTGTCCCGGGTTAGACGCAATCATGTATTCAATCTCTTCGAAACCATTAACCGTGACTTCATCTAATGGATGACAATGAATTTGAAATTGGGCATAGGGCATGCCTAAACCATGAATTTGTTCTTCTACATTTGCGGAGAGTCTGTCTTTTGCCTGAATTCGGCACTCTGTTAGCTCTGTTGCACTGTCCGTGAGCTGTTGATAAGCCAACTCTTCTTTTTCTTTTAATGTGTCTAGGTTTTCATTACTGCCTAAAATGTCATTTAAGTCTGCAGTGATGCTTTCTTGTAGCATGAATAGCATCTCAGGGGAGGTTTTGTGTTTTCGGGCGGTGTTGTAAATGTCACTTAGACGCTGTTCGACTTCACTTAGTCTAGAGGGATTTTGCTCTAATGAATCCTGATATTGCGACAGGCTACTACAGGCTTCTTCAATTTGAATAAGTGCTTCGTTCATAAGATCACACGCGCTTTGTAACTGAGGTGTGCGTGTTTGAATACTAGAAGCGGTTAATAACGCGTGATTGAGTAAGCTTTGAATATTGTTATTTTCATCTTCGGATAGCATTAGGCTGGTCTGATAAGCTTTTTGTTGCGCATCGGCCATGGTTGCCAGAAAGTTTTGCTCTTCTTCGAGTGTTTTGAGCTCGTCTTCTTTTAATGCAAATTGTTCCAGTTCTTGTACTTGGTATGTGAGTAATTGAATGCGTGCGTCTTGATCTGCTGAACGGTTAAGACGGGCATTGAGCTCTGTTTTAATTTGTTTCCATTCATGAAATTGCTTTTTAACTTTTTGCGCTAAAGGGTTCAGCTCCCCAAAAGCATCCAGTTGTGTTCTCTGGGCGCTTTTTTTCAATAAGGATTGATGTTCATGTTGACCATGAATGTCTATTAGAAATGCTCCTACAGATTTTAAATCGGATAATGTACAAGGGCGGTTATTGATATAGGCTTTTGATTTGCCTTCCTTTGTAATAATTCGACGCAGGCTACAGCTCTGTTCTGATTCTAAGTCTCTATCACGGAGCCATTTTAAGGCCGCCGTGTTGTTGTTTATTTCGAAGGTGGCGTTAATTTCAGCCTTATTTTCTCCATGCCTAACCACTGCGCTGTCTGTTCTTGCTCCAAGACACAGCGATAATGCATCCACCATAATGGATTTACCTGCTCCCGTTTCACCGGAAATCACGGTCATGCCTTTATGTAGTTCAAGTTCTAGCGACTCAACAATAGCAAAGTTGGTAATTGAGATATTAGTTAGCATGGTTATTTTGCCTCCATGGGTAGTTTATGTGTGTTTTATTGAAGATTGAAAACACATGGTTATTTATACAGTAGTTGGTTGTTTTTTGACAAGAGGTAACGGTAAAAAAAATTCCCTTAAATTTAATGAGGTTTTGCTATTGAAAGGTGACACCCAATCCCCATATATCCCACACAGAGAATGAATACGTTCTGTTATTTGGAGAAAGTAATGAGTGATAAACAAAAAAATTCGTCTTTTGACGCGGAGCAAGATTTGAATAGCGACGCCGAAAACATTCAATCTGAGAATGTAGAATCTATTTTAGAACCTGAATCTGAAGTATTTGCTTCAGAATTTGATGAGCAATTGTCTGTTGCTTTAGAAGAAGCGAACAAATACAAAGAAGCAGCATTACGTGCTCAAGCGGATGTGCAAAATATTCGTCGCCGTGCTGATTTGGATGTTGAGAAAGCGCATAAATTTGGTTTAGAGAAATTCGCAAAAGAAGTTGTGCTTGTTGCGGATAATCTAGAGCGAGCGCTTAATTCAACAGAAAAGTCTGATGCTGAAGATTTAGTACGCGAAGGTGTTGAATTAACGCTAAAAAGTTTAGTTGAAACACTTGCTCGCTTTGAAGTTAAAGCGGTTGACCCACATGGCGAACCCTTTAACCCAGATTTGCATCAAGCTATGACAATGGTGCCGAACCCTGAACTAGAACCAAACACTGTAATGGATGTAATCCAGAAAGGTTATACCTTGCATGGCCGTTTATTGCGACCAGCAATGGTAGTGGTTTCAAGCGCAGCGTAATACTCTGTCACTTTTTTGACACTGATTGGTTGAAATGCTCAAAAGAGCACCCAAATACAGAATTAACAAATGTAATAACTGATTTTTACTGGAGAGAAAAACCATGGGTAAAATCATTGGTATAGATTTAGGTACAACAAACTCTTGTGTTTCCGTATTAGACGGAGACAAAGCACGTGTAATTGAAAATGCTGAAGGTGATCGCACCACCCCATCCATCGTTGCTTATGCGGATGATGGCGAAACTTTGGTTGGTCAGTCAGCAAAACGTCAAGCGGTAACAAACCCAACAAACACGCTATTTGCTGTTAAGCGTTTGATCGGTCGTCGTTTTAAAGATGATGTTGTTCAAAAAGACATCTCTATGGTGCCATACAAAATTATTGAAGCTGAAAACGGTGATGCGTGGGTTGAAGTGAAAGGCGACAAGAAAGCGCCACCACAAATTTCTGCTGAAGTGTTAAAGAAAATGAAGAAAACAGCAGAAGATTATCTAGGCGAGAAAGTGACTGAAGCCGTAATCACTGTTCCTGCTTACTTCAATGACTCACAGCGTCAAGCAACGAAAGATGCTGGTAAAATTGCGGGTCTTGATGTTAAGCGTATTATCAATGAGCCAACAGCGGCTGCTCTAGCATACGGTCTAGATAAAAATGCAGGCGATTCTGTTATTGCGGTATATGACCTTGGTGGTGGTACATTTGATATCTCTATCATCGAAATTGCAGACGTTGATGGCGAGAAGCAATTCGAAGTATTAGCGACAAACGGTGATACTTTCTTAGGTGGTGAAGATTTTGATATGCGCGTTATTGAATTCCTAGCAAGCGAATTCAAAAAGCAATCAGGTATTGATCTTCATAATGATCCTTTGGCTCTACAACGTTTGAAAGAAGCAGGCGAAAAAGCGAAAGTTGAATTGTCTTCTGCTACTCAAACAGAAGTTAACTTACCTTACATCACTGCTGATGCTACTGGTCCAAAACACTTAAACGTGAAATTGACTCGTTCTAAGCTTGAATCTTTGGTTGAAGAGTTAGTAAGCAAGTCTCTAGATCCTTGCCGTCAAGCATTGAAAGATGCGGATCTAACGGCATCTGATATTGATGAAGTCATCCTAGTTGGTGGTCAAACTCGTATGCCTTTAGTACAAACTAAAGTAACTGAGTTCTTCGGTAAAGAGCCACGTAAAGACGTAAACCCAGATGAAGCCGTTGCAATTGGTGCTTCTATCCAAGGTGCGGTACTTGCTGGTGATGTTAAAGACGTTCTTTTATTAGACGTAACACCTTTGTCTCTTGGTATCGAGACTATGGGTGGTGTGATGACTGCGTTGATTGAGAAAAATACAACAATCCCAACGAAGAAGTCTCAAACTTTCTCTACTGCTGAAGACAACCAAAATGCTGTAACGATTCATGCGGTACAAGGTGAGCGTAAGCAAGCTGCTCAGAATAAATCCCTAGGTCGTTTCGACTTGGCTGAAATTCCACCTGCTCCACGTGGTGTGCCTCAAATCGAAGTAAGCTTTGACATTGATGCGAATGGTATCTTAAGTGTTTCTGCGAAAGATAAGGCGACAGGCAAAGAACAATCTATCGTAATTAAAGCCTCTTCTGGTTTGAGCGATGAAGAAGTTGAACAAATGGTTCGTGATGCGGAAGCTAATGCTGAAGAAGATCGTAAATTTGAAGAGCTTGTTCAAGTTCGCAACACAGCTGATGGCATGATTCACGCAACTCGTAAAACTTTGACTGACGCTGGTGATAAAGCAACAGCAGAAGAAAAAGAAGCGATTGAAAAAGCGATTACTGAATTAGAAGAAGCATTAACGTCGAATGACAAAGAAGCAATCGAAGAGAAAACGACTGCGTTGACTCAAGCTTCTGGCACATTGGCTCAGAAGATGTATGCAGAAGCGGAAGCGGCAGAAGCGGGTGAGCAACCATCTGCTGAAGGTGCTAAGCAGGATGATGCAGTTGATGCTGAATTCGAAGAAGTAAAAGACGAGAAAAAATAAGCCGAAAAATACCTGAGCTATCTTGTTTAGGTTTTCGGTAATAACAAAACACGGTCAATGGCCGTGTTTTGTTATGTATTAGGCGAGCATTTTGAATGCTTGTTTAGACTAAATGATATGAATGTATCTATTTTCGACTTTACTGCCCAGGATCACCGGTTATGAGCAAAAGAGATTATTATGAAGTGCTTGGGGTAGCACGTGGCGCAGATAAAAAAGAGATCAAAAAAGCGTATCGATCTCTCGCCAACAAATACCACCCAGATAAAAACCCAGATAACACCGAAGCTTTGGAAAAATTCAAAGAAATCGGTGAAGCCTATGAAGTCCTTTCATCTGAAGAAAAGCGGTCTGCTTATGATCAATATGGTCATGATGCTGTTAACGGCCAAGGTGGCGGATATGGCGGCGCTCAGGGCGGCTTTAGTGATATCTTTGGTGATGTTTTTGGTGATATCTTCGGCGGTGGCGGCCAAGGTGGAGGCGGTAGTCGTGCACGACGCGGTTCTGATCTTCGCTATACGTTAGAGCTAGATTTAGAGCAAGCTGTTTGGGGCTGCGATGAAAAAATTCGTATTCCAACATTGGTTGACTGTAAACCATGTGATGGCAGTGGTGCTAAGCCTGGAACTAAGCCTGTTACTTGTCCTACTTGTCAGGGACAAGGTCAAGTACGTATGTCTCAAGGCTTTTTCTCGGTACAACAAACTTGTCCTCAGTGTCATGGACAAGGTCAGATTATTTCTGATCCATGTACATCATGTAATGGTCAAGGTCGTACTCAAGAGTATAAAACTTTATCGGTTAAAATCCCTGCTGGCGTTGATACGGGTGATCGTATTCGCTTATCTGGAGAGGGTGAAGCTGGTGCTCATGGCGCTCCCGCTGGCGACTTATTTGTTCAAGTGTCTGTTAAACCTCATTCTATCTTTGAGCGTGATGGTGCAAATTTACATTGTGACGTGCCGATCAGTTTTGCAAAAGCGGCTTTAGGTGGTGAAATTGACGTGCCTACTTTAGATGGCCGTGTTCGCTTGAAAGTTACCGCAGAGTGTCAAACAGGAAAGCTTTTCCGTTTGCGTTCTAAAGGGGTTAAACCTGTTCGTGGTGGACCAGTAGGTGATTTGATTTGTCGTGTTATTGTTGAAACTCCAGTCAACTTAACAGAAAGACAAAAAGAGCTGTTACAAGAATTGGATGACAGCATGGGAGAAGGCTCTAGCCATTCTCCGAAGCAGTCAAGTTGGTTTGACGGTGTGAAGAAATTTTTTGATGACATCAAGAAATAACACACAAACAATCTAACTTAATAAAGGGGCTTATTTAGCCCCTTTTTCTTTAAGTATAAAGTCAATATGGTGTCTTAATAGGCTCGCAGCATTGGTAAAGCTGTTGTTATTAGGGATAATAAAATCGGCCTTATTTTTGATCTCAAGTGTTTTTAATGCGGCTTGTCTTACATGGCGCATATAACGACTTGTTACTTCGTTTACGTTACGGCCACGTTCTGCAATATCACGCTTTAGACGACGGACAACCGCAATGTCTAAATCCGTATCAACAAATAACAAGTAGTCTACTGCATCACGCACTCCTTGATCTTGGAACATCATATGCCCTTCAACAAGAACAACGTGAGTTGGGTCTAAGTTGCGGTAACCAATACGTTTGTGTTGAGAGTGATCGTAGATAGGAATTTCATTTGGCTGTTGGCGATTTTTGCAATTATGAATTGCTAATGTAAGGCTTTCAACGTCTAATGCATTCAGATCATCAAAGTTATATACATCAGGATCGATGCTTCCACATCCTTTGTAAAAATTATCCTGACAAATTACGGTGATTTTGTCGTCATGTCCTTCGGCTAATAGAGCACAAAGACGACTTTTTCCGCTGCCAGATACACCTGTTATGCCAATAACGAGCGCCATGGGATACCTCAAAAAATAAAGTTAAGTTAGGCTTTTACTGTAGTGAAACAGTTAACTAAGCTATTATATCAGATTGATTCAATATTGCTTTCCTAGTCTGTTGGCTAGGTATGATAGAGATTAAGAGAATGATCACTTTTTTGGGTAAAAAATATTATTTGAAAGTAGTTGCTACATCACTTTTTCTATTTTTAGGACTGGCTTCAACTGTATTTTCTGAGGACGAAGATAAAGAAGAAAAACCAAAACCAAAAGTTTATTCTCAGGAAGCTGAGCTTTTTGGTTTGAAAATCAACGATTTATCTCAGTCTAAGTTTGAAGATCAACTGAAGAAAATGGGGTTGCGCTCCTTCCCTAGTTTTCGAAAAGGCATTGCCAGTTACAGCCTAGGTGAAGAAGGGATTTTGGGTGTTCGTTCTTTAACTGTGGTTTACAATAAATCCAAATTTGTCGAAAAAATTTCCCTTGCGGGTGTCGTTAAAAGCAATGAAAAGAGAAAAGCATTAGGTCTTCTGCTGATTAATAAATATGGTATTCCAACCGTAGGTTTTGTTAACCAAGGGTTTGGCAGAGCGCAATGGTTGTTTGATGATGGCACTTTAATTGAACTTCGTAATACCACGTTTGATGTATCAATGTCTTATGTTGACCGTTCTCCAAAGGTTCAGTCTTTGTCAGGTCATATTGACGTTGAGTCCTTACAGAAAAAAATCCAAAGCTCAAGATAGTGATGATTAACCACAAGTACCTAATGTGTGATCTAATCAAAAAAGGATAAGTAGGAGACAAGGATGATGGCGCTTTTTCTGCAACTGAATAATCAGTTAGCTCATTGGATAACGCCTTATATTAATGACATCTCATTAGCTTTAGTCGCGACAATTTTGGTTATTTATGGAGATAAATTGAATCAAGTATTAAAGCGTTTCGTGTCTAATTGGACGTTTTTAGCAAGAGTATCTGCTTTTATTCTTATGTGTACATTTGGCTATGGGTTGTTAACTGTTTGGATTCAGCCTTTTGTGCAAACGGCATTATTGAATATCGCCTTGATGTATCGACCTGCTTTTATCGTGTCTTGCTTTGTTCTTTTAGGCGTTTTGGCGGAAAGAAGACGGCAGTTATAAAAAAGTTACATGTAATTTTTATTCATCTAAGTGATGATATTACTACACTTTTCTCGTCCTTTTTTCTTTGCCCCCTGCATCTGCTCTTAAATGTAGTAAACTTTCAAATGTGTTTGTTTTGTTCCATGGTTTTTTTGAAATCTGCTTTCAAATGTCTGATTTTATTGATTTTTTGTAGTCTACTTACAATTTGTTTTATAGCCAAAGGCTATGTAGACTTCCCCGATATTGATGCAACAAAAGACTCTTAGGGGCGACGAATAATGACAAATACTTGGTTACAAACGCTTTCTCACGTGGAATCCTTGATTCCAGTTTTAGGTAAACTTGGTCGTGAGCAAGAGGTTAAGGTAGAACTAGCAGGTCAACCACTGATGTCTGATTCAGTAACGGCTTTGATGACTATTTTTGACCAGTATCCAGAAGTCGACCTTGTTAAAGTTCTTCAGGCACTGACTAATCTGCAATCTACCCCTATTCGTAATACAACGGTTGATTTGGAAAGCTTAATCGTTGATAACGATGTGGAAAGCTTATTTGCTCATAGTGTGTCTTCAACAACTCAAATTCCAGTGGTTTTATATGGCTTTGGTCGTATTGGACGATTACTTGCTCGTCGTATGTGTGCACTTGGTCATACCACTCCGGGAATGAAGTTAGCTGCAATTGTTGTTCGTAGAGCAGGTGATAAAGATCTTAAGAAAAGAGCCAGCTTATTAAAGTTTGATTCCGTTCATGGGGGTTATGATGGTGTAGTTAAAGCGGATGAAGAAAACTCAAGTCTGGTGATTAATGGTCAGCCAGTGAAAGTAATTTATGCGTCTCACCCTAGTGAAGTGAATTATGACGAGCATGGTATTAATGATGCACTATTGGTAGATAATACTGGTATGTGGCGTGATCATGATGGTTTGAGTGTGCATTTAGATCGCCCAGGTATTGATAGGGTGGTATTAACGGCGCCGGGAAAACAAATGAAAAATGTTGTTTATGGTGTTAATAATGCGGACATTTCAGAAGAGGATCGTATTGTTTCTGCTGCATCCTGTACAACCAATGCAATTACACCGATTTTATCGGTATTAGAAAAAGAATATGGCATTGAGTCTGGTCATGTTGAAACGGTACATGCGTACACTAATGATCAAAACTTAATTGATAATGTGCATAAAGGTGATCGCCGTGGCCGCGCAGCGGCTTTAAATATGGTGATGACGGAAACAGGTGCTGCAAAAGCCGTATCTAAAGCTATCCCTTCTTTAGAAGGTAAACTAAGTGGCAGCGCAATCCGTGTTCCTGTAATTAATGTATCTATTGCGGTACTGAGCTTAAGGTTGGAGAAAGAAGTAACTGTTGAGAAAATTAACAATTTGTTGAAGTCCGTATCAAAAACTTCAGAGCTCTCTGGCCAGATTGGATTTAGCGAAGAAGCAGATGCAGTATCTTCTGACTTTATAGGGAGTGCTCAAGCTGGTGTTTTGGATTCATTATCAACTAAGGTGCGTGGTAACCAAGCAACCTTGTATGTTTGGTATGACAATGAGTTCGGTTATAGCTGTCAAGTTGTTCGCTTAATGGAGCAACTTGCGAAGCAAGCGTTGTCATCCGACAGTGAAACGCATAAGGAAGTTGCTGCAGCCTAATATATTCGGCACTAGGCAGTATTAAAATGAGACCTTTACGCGACTACTAAGCTTGCTAATACTTTGTAAAAACAGACTTATCATCGCTCATGACTTCGTGCAAAGGTCTCAAAATAGAAGTACTTAGCTCGTTGTTGTATTTAAAATAGTGGTGCTACTTAAAAAAGCGGCTTGTGGATGCTCCATAAAGTCGCTTTTTTTATGCCTGATAAATGAGATTGAGATCTTTGCATGGCTATTACGCTTGCTAATACTTTGCTAAAAACAGACTTGTCTTATCATCGTTCAGGACTGCGTGCAAAAACTTCAGATTATTTAAGCATAAAAAAACCGGACATAAAGTCCGGTTTAAGCAAAAGTAACTAGTAATGATCGAGAATGCACCTTGTGGGTTAGCTGCTCTTTCCATTAAAGCTGTGGGGGCGATGAATGGAATCTATAGAAACTAATGTCATCTATATTTACTAGTCAATTTAGGTTGCTGTTCCCTAAATTCAGGCCCAATTCTAAATTTTTTGAGAGGATTTACAAACGATATGATCTATACTTAAGCATTAGATCAACTAATGCAAGGCGCTTCTTGCATTCGTCTTTTTTTAATTAGCTCGAAGTAGGTTCTGTTTGCTGCTGATATAGGAAATAGTTCTTAGTGATTAACAATAGGAGGTGTTATGCGACAGTTGCCACTTGCTAAATTATGCACATTTGAAGTTTCGGCAAAGCATTTGAGCTTTACTAAAGCTGCAGAAGAGCTGCATGTGACTCAAGGGGCGGTAAGTCAGCAAATTAGGCAATTGGAGTCTCGTTTAGGCTTTTCTTTGTTTGTACGACATCATCGTCGATTATCCCTCACTTCTAAAGGTGCTCAATTAGCGGCACAGCTCCAAAAAAGCTTTCAAGATATCGAATTCGTTATTAAAGAATTACAAGCAGAAGAGCATGATAATATTCTTACTTTGTCAGTCATTCCTTCTTTGGCTACTAAATGGTTAATTCCGAGATTAGGTCGTTTACAGGAAACGTATCCAGACTTACAACTTCGAATACAAGCAAGTGACAGTGAAGTGAACTTCTATCGGGATAGGATTGATGTGGCTATTTTGAACAGTCACCTTCATAACGGTAAAGATTTTTATCAGCCTCTGTTAGCCGATAAAGTGTTTCCTGTGTGTAGCCCTACTTATGCAAAGGAAAAAGGCTTGATCACAGCAGATCAGCTTTCGACGGTGGCATTATTGAATGATGATTCAGAATGGCGGTTTTCGACACCCTATGCTGAATGGGAAGGTTGGTTAGCTCTTGCAGGAGTGAAAGGGGTAAAGCCATCAAAAGGTGTGAGTTTTAATAGAGGAGACCTTGCGGTACAAGCAGCTATTGCAGGTCAAGGTGTGGCTTTGGGAAGAACCCCATTAGTTATAGATGATATTCAAGAAGGGCGATTAGTAAAACCCTTTAAAGAAGAGTTAGATATGGGGAATTTTTATTTATTTGTCTGCCCAGATGAATATAAAACGCGACCTTATGTACAAAAGCTTTTGTATTGGCTGAATGAAGAGTTTCGTAAGGATTCAAGCAGCACGTTGTTTGCAGAGGGTCCTATTGCCTGTGCTTAACAATAGAACCCTCAAATTTGATGTCATGAGATCTTTGCACGACTATTATGTATTTCTAATACTTTGCTAAAAACAGATTCGTCTTATCATCGCTCATGACTTCGTGCAAAGATCACGTCATATAAAGGATGTTTTGATTACCAGTGATCTAAGATCAATTTTACCGAGATTGCCAAACACATAATAATTACCATGGGCCTAATGAGTTTGCTGCCTTTTGTGATAACAAGCCGTGATCCAAGCTGCGCCCCAATCCATTGGCCTGCCCCCATTGCAATACCTAATCCCCAAATAATATTTCCTGTAAAAGCGAAAATAAACAAAGAAGAGGCATTGCTGGTCGCATTTAGCACTTTTGTTTGCGCTGTTGCAGTAATTAAAGTGGCACCCATAAAGCATAAGTAGGCCGTAGAAAAAAATGCCCCTGTGCCTGGGCCGATAAGACCATCATAGAAGCCAATGCTGCTCCCAATAATAAGTGCAAAAGCCGTTTGGCTAAGGGATATGCGACTCGCGACATAAGGCTGGAGTTTTGGTAAGAATAAAAAGAAAAGAGCAACAAAGATTAATATGATAGGAATCATTTTAATCAGAGCTTTACTGTCTAAATAGGAAACCAGTAACGTACCTATGATGCTGCCAATAGCTGTCATGAAAATGGCTAGCCACATTTGCGATAAATCAACTTGCCCTTTTTTAATGAAGTGCGCTGATGCGGAAAGTGTCCCTGCACAACCTTGGAGTTTATTCGTTGCCAAAGCTTCAGCAGGAGATAGCCCAGCAGCTAATAAGACGGGAACCGTAATTAATCCTCCGCCACCTGCGATGGCGTCTATTGCCCCAGCAAACACAGCGACTGCGATTAATAAAAGATACAGTTCAAGAGAAAAACCAAGTAATTCAATGCCCATAAGATTATGTAAATGCCTTTTAATAGTGTCCAGTTATTAAATGAGTATATATAAAAAGCCACTAGGATTATAGATCGCTAGTGGCTATTTTGAACATTTATCCAGTAAGGTTGAGAGCTTTCTCTAGACCTTTTAGAGTATAGAGTTACTTAGCCGTTAAATACTCTTTGAGGGTAGATACTTCCGCTTCAGTAAATTCAATTCCAAGCTTAGAGCGTCTCCATAGAATGTCTTCTGCGGAATGCGCCCATTCGTGATTAACTAGATAATCCACTTCTGCTTGATATAAATCTTGTCCGAAATTCTGCCCTAACCCTTCAATACTTGTTTTTCCAGCTAGGAAAAGATCACATAATGTTCCATAACTATTAGCATAACGATAAGCCAACTGTGCTGAAAGAAATGGGAATTTATGTGTTAATTTGGTGGCATAATCGGCCAAGCTGCTATTTAAGTCACCACCTGGAAGAATTTCTTTATCGGTCCATGGTTGTCCAAGCGTAGGGTAGTACTTTGATAGGTCTTCCATTGCAGACAGAGCCAGTTTACGATAGGTTGTAATTTTGCCGCCAAATATACTCAATAAAGGCGCTGCGCCATTCTCATCTGCTACATGCAGTGTGTAATCACGAGTTACGGCAGAAGCATCACTTGATTCATCTTCTAAAAGAGGGCGAACACCTGAATAGGTCCAAACGACATCTTCAGTTGTTAGTTGCTTTTTAAAGTGTTTGTTAGCCACTGATAAAATGTAATCAGTTTCGGCTTGAGAAATAGCAACTTTTGAAGGATCTCCTTTGTATTCTTCATCTGTTGTGCCTATCAAGGTGTAGTTGTCACGATACGGAATGGCAAACACAATACGTTTATCTTCATTTTGCATAATGAAAGAGTTGGATTCTGGGTACAGTCTTGGTACAACAATATGACTGCCTTTAATCATGCGAATGCCGTACGGTGCTTTTTGTTCTAACCCTGTTTGAATGAAGGAAGATACCCATGGCCCCGCAGCATTAACTAAACCATTTGCTGTGATGTTAATGATTTCGTCAGAGTTTTGTTTTTGTAGCGCAATTTCCCATTTTCCATTAGCACGTCTTGCACTAATGCAGCGGGTTCTATCTAAAATTTTAGCTCCGTGTTTTTGTGCAGAAAGAGCGTTTAGTACCACAAGGCGAGCATCATCAACCCAACAGTCTGAATATTCAAACCCTTGGGTGATTTCATTTTTTAATGGGCTAGATGGGCCGTATTTCACGCCTTTAGAGCCAGCTAATGCTTCGCGTTTGCCTAAATGGTCATATAAAAAGAGACCCAATCGAATGAGGAATGCTGGTCTTAAATGAGGTCTATGAGGCATTTGAAAGCGCATTGGAGTGACAATATGCGGCGCTATCTTTAATAAGACTTCTCGTTCGCTTAATGCTTCTTTCACCAAACGAAATTCATAATGTTCTAAGTATCGTAAGCCACCGTGTATAAGCTTACTGCTATTAGATGAAGTGGCGCTTGCTAGGTCATTCATTTCACATAGACCAACGCTTAACCCTCTTCCAGCAGCATCTGCGGCAATCCCCGTGCCGTTTATGCCACCACCAACGACGAAAAGATCGAAATGTGTATTAGACATTATGTAATACCTATTGAATTATCGAATGTGAACCAATAATGTTCTAAAACGAACATTTGCAGTGGTAGAAGAGTAAATCAAACTTACGGTATTAGCAAGATCTGTCGGAAAAACGACCAGAATATCTTTCTTGGAGGTCGTTAGACCTCCGAAGTAAGTGTGTTAGGGCACAATTCTAGAGTTATGTCGTGTTTCGTCAGCAGCTTTTGAATAGCTGTTGGCGGGTGTTGGTCTGTAAATAAACGATCTACCTGAGTGATATTTCCTAAACGAACGACAGCATTGCGACCAAATTTTGCCTTATCTGCGGCAAGAAATATGGTTCTTGAGTTCTGAATAATACTTTGAGCAACTCTCACTTCCTGATAGTCATAATCTAGTAAAGAGCCATCAGTTGGGTCGATACCACTGATTCCTATGATGCCGTAGTCCACCCTAAATTGGCTAATAAAGTCAATGGTTGCTTCCCCCATTATACCACCGTCACGTGAACGGATCTTTCCTCCTGCTACGATTACAGTAAAGTCCTCTTTACTGCTAAGAATGGTCGCTACGTTGAGGTTATTTGTGATAATTTGCAATCCAGAATGCTGTAATAACGCTTTAGCAACTGTTTCTGTAGTCGTGCCAATATTGATAAAAAGAGAAGCGTTATCTGGAATTTCTGCGGCAATACGTTGTGCTATTGCTTGTTTCGCGTCGTGATTTAATACTTGACGCTGTGCATAGGAGACATTGCTTGTGCTTGAATCGTAGCTGGCGCCACCATGGTGACGGCGAATCTGATTACTCTCAGCGAGTGCATTAATGTCTCTACGAATTGTTTGTGGTGTCACTTTGAAATAAGCGGCCAGTTCATCAATGGTAAGGTAGCCTTGCTCTTGAACTAAAGAAACAATTTTCTCTTGTCGAGTTTGTTGACCCATTAGGTAAAACACTCCTAAATTTTTTTAACTTGCTATCGTAGGCTGCAGTGGTTTTAATATGCAGTATTCAAACTTGAACATTCAGTGTTCGAAAATAATAAAAATGAAAATTTTGTATTTACGCAGCAAATAAGAGGCGACGTTATGACAAATTATATTCTTGCAATCGACCAAGGAACAACCAGTAGCCGGGCAATAGTGTTTGATGCCAAAGGTAAACGCATTGGTCAGGCTCAACAGGAGTTTACGCAAATCTTCCCTAGCGATGGTTGGGTTGAACATGATCCAGAAGAAATTTGGTCGTCAACACTTGCTGTGTGTTTGCAAGTCTTAAAGAATACAGGCTTACATGCGCAAGAGATAGCTGCAATAGGAATAACCAATCAGCGTGAAACAACAATTTTATGGGACAAAGAAACAGGTAAACCTGTTTACAATGCGATTGTGTGGCAAGACCGTCGAACCAGTAAGTTTTGTCAGACTCTAGTTGACGATGGAATGAGCGAAAAAGTACAAGAGAAAACGGGGTTGTTAATCGATCCGTACTTTTCAGCCACAAAAATCCGTTGGGTTATCGATAATGTTCCTGCAGCAAAAACATTGCGTGACAAAGGGCATTTGATGTTTGGCACTGTGGATTCATTTCTATTATGGAGATTGACTGGCGGGCAATCCCATAGAACGGATGCAACAAATGCTGCGCGAACCATGGCTTTCAATATTCATTCACAAGAGTGGGATTCAGAGTTGATTTCCTTATTAGGAATCGAAGGTGTGAATTTCCCTGAAGTAATGGATTGCAGTGCTGAGTTTGGTATCGTTGATGAGGAAATTTTGGGTGCGTCTATTCCAGTTACTGGTATGGCAGGAGATCAGCAAGCGGCATTAATCGGGCAAGCCTGCTTTACTCCTGGTATGGTGAAAAGCACTTATGGTACAGGCTGCTTTATGATTATCAACACGGGAGATAAGGCGCTTAAGTCAGAGCATAAGATGCTGACAACCGTTGGCTATCGTTTAAATGGAAAAGTAACTTATGCCCTTGAAGGTAGTATTTTTATCGCTGGTGCCGCTATTCAGTGGCTCAGAGATGGTCTTAAACTGTTTACTGATGCAAAAGAAACAAAAGCGCTTGCTGAAAGTGCCAATAATGATGATTCCGTCTATTTAGTGCCTGCATTCACTGGCTTAGGTGCACCCTATTGGGACCCAGATGCCCGAGGTGCTATGGTAGGTTTAACTAGAGATACAAGTGTTGCGGATATTGTTAGTGCAGGGCTTCGCTCTGTGTGTTATCAAACTAAGGATTTAGTTGGGGCAATGGAGCAAGACGGTGCTGAATTTAGCTCTTTAAGAGTTGATGGCGGCATGGTTATTAATGATCTTGTGGTGCAGTTCTTGGCTGATATTTTAGGCATTCGTGTAGAGCGTCCAAAAGTTACTGAAACTACTGCATTAGGCGCTGCATTTTTAGCTGGTCTGCAAGTTGGTGTTTATTCTTCGCTGGATGAAATTTCTGAATTATGGCGTGTGGATCAAGTTTTTGATGCTAAAATGGAAGATAGCAGCCGCGATGCGTTATATTCTGGGTGGTTGGATGCAATCGGACGTGTAAAAACCAAAACAGAGTAAAGAAGAGGAATTACGATTTCCTGTAAAATTATGTTTATTTTACGTTTTTCTTTTCTGAAAAACCTTGTGTATTGGCTCTGTTATATATAACTTTAGTTATTGTTTTTTTAGTGATAGGAATTCTTATTCATGACAAGTAAATTTGATGCAGTTGATAAAGATGATTTTATGAAATTTGGGGCTGATAGACCAAGTTATTTGGATATCGAAGATGCTTTGATGGCATTAGGTGGTCATGGTGTTGCTGGAAATGCATTTAAGATCGAAGCGTTAAAGCTTGCTGGTTGGACTGGTGGCGCGTTAGCGACTTATGCCTCTCGTTCAGCTGTTGCTGCAAACGCTTTTAATAAAGTGCGTGAAGGTCTTGCTCAAGTAAAATCAGCAGATGAACTGAGAGCTTGGTTACAAAAGTAATTAAGTTCTCAAATAAAAAAAGGACCAGCGGGGTTCTTTTTTTGTTTTTATACTGTGCTGCCTTTATTCTGCGTCAGCAATTTCTCTAATGCCATATTCATCATCTAAGATGCGACCAATTACATTATCGCCAACGAGGTGATGGGCATATTGCATATGTAAGCAGCGCACTTGATCCCAATTTGCTATGCCTCCAATACCCAACTTTTCAAATAAGCTGGAAAACCCCTTTTCTTCTATAATATTTTTGTGTTCTGCTGTCATTGCGTCCCAACGTCTTTGCACATAATCTTTATGAGATTGATGGTGCGCCGCTCTTAATTCTGGATCTTCTTTTATTCGTTGTTCTAATTGTTTTACAACACCTAGGCTTTCAATCCTAGCAAGGGCCTTATCAATGGCTTTGCTAGACAACCAGTACAATGTAGGAAAAGGTTGATTAAATACCCAGCTCTCCATTTGAAGGACTTGAGGGATTTTATTTGGGGATGCATGTGCTATTGCTGAAATGCCATTAGGCTCACGGCCTAATTGTGACCGGATAATATCAAGTTCAACTTGATTAAGTATTGAGTTCATAAAGTTAAGTCATAAAAGCTGGAAAGGAGGCTGCAAACTTATTAATCCATTCGGCTGCGGCTTCATTATAATTGAGTCGTCGTCCTTGATTCTTTGCTTGGCGTCGATAATGCTCTATTTGAGAGAGCTGCTCAACCATACGAACACAGAAACAATCATTTTTTTCGGGGAACTCGATGGCAATTTTGAAACTATCTTTTTCTTTATCACACCAAGCGATTCGACCTGTAACGCAAAAGTTAGGGTCGATTTCTTTCAAGGTAACCTGCACCGATTGCCCCATTTCATAGGCATGGCTTGTTTGACAGGTTATACCGACAAAACCATCTCGGTTGAAAGAAGTCTCTGGAAACATACGATCATTAACTTTTTCAACTTGAAGCGGTATGTCTTGAGGATGATCAACAAATTCCATCACAAATGCCAGTAATTAATATGATAATAAAGTTATCGACCAAAAAGTCGATTAATTTAAAAAAGAGTGCGAATTGTACGCTTTTTGAACTGTCTGTACAGAGCAAAATAAGCATAATTTATTAAAAAGCTATAATTTTTTATCTAGATCGTTTAAATCATAACCCTACATTTGGGAATACGCCAAAAATGCCAATTGCGCTACTTTAATGGATTTTTCTTTTGTTCTAATTGGTAACGATGCCCTTTATTTATGATTGAGATATTGTGTATGGCATAGATTGCCAATTTTTTTTATCGCTGAATCAATTTTGTTATTCCACGAAATAGCGTAATTAATCCTAAGATGATGAGTGAAAGTTGGTGTAATACTGAAAATTAATCCAGGCATTGTACCTATACCTTCAGCAAGCGCACTTTGATGGAGTGTTAATGCATCAATAGAGGGTGGCAAGGTTACCCAAAGTAAAAAACCACCGGAGGGCGTTGAGGTGACAGTGCCTTCAGGGAAGTGCTGAGCAATAAGGTCTCGGCAGCGATGCATGTTTTCTTCATAAGTTTGACGCGTTTTTCTTAAGTGTCTGTCATAGGCTCCATTTTCTAAGAAATTGGCTATCGCACGTTGGGTAAGTGTTGTGATCGCAAGAGATTGTACTGATGAATAGTGTTCAATTTTTTCTTGGAACTGCCCTCCAATAATCCAACCAATGCGAAACCCAGGGGCAATGCTTTTCGAAAAAGAGCTGCAGTAAATCACATTATTAAATTGAGCGTAAGAAAAAAGAGAGTCTAAACGACCATCGTTATAACTGAGCTCCCCATAAACATCGTCTTCAATTATGGTTGTATGATACTGATGGCATAAGTTGAGAAGGGCCTCTCTTGATTCTTTAGAAAGCGAAGAGCCTGTTGGGTTTTGATTGTTTGGCGTAACAAGGCACGCTTTAATTTCCCAATTTTTAAGAGCATGTTCCAGTAAATGGAGGTCAATTCCTGAATCCGGATGACAGGGTATTTCAATGGCTTTTAGGTCTAAGACTTCAATAGCTTGCAATAATCCGTGGTATGTAGGTGTTTCCACAACCACAGTGTCTCCTGCTTTCGTGACGGCCTGTAACGCATGCATGATGGCATTTTGACAACCGAGAGTAATGGTAATGTCATTAGGTTGTACTTTGCATCCAGAATCGAGCATGCGAATGGCGATTTGTCTTCTGAGGCTGAGTGCTCCAGGTGTAAATTCGTAAGCGGCACAGATTTCAGGTTCTAAGCGCATCAATCGACCAACAGACCTTTGCAATTGCCTGATGGGTAAAAACTGGCTTTTAGGAATCGCAGCCCCGAATTGAATTACAGAGTCATCTTGAGACGAATGCAGCAAGTCGTTAATCAAGGCTGGCATAGAATCTGTTTTCTTTGCAGGAGCTATTGTATTTGTCGATCTCGCATGGGCAATTGTATCTTGGACGTAATAGCCCTTTTGGGGCTTGGCTTTAATGACTCCCCGATCTTCTAAAAGGCTATACGCTTGTAACACTGTTGCAACACTGACATTAAGTTGACTGCTGGACTTTCTGACGGATGTGATTTTTGTACCGGGTAAAAAAACGCCGTCCAAGATTTGTTGTTCTATTTGGTTAGCAACTTTTTCGTATAGAGACTGTTCCATAAATTTTACAAAGCATGATTTAAGTCGAGTGTGAGAAAGGAATTTAACAGATTGAACTACTGAAATAAATCAAATGACCAAATGAACAGGATAGAAGGGTATTTCCGGCTCGAAAATTCGCTTTTTGGGTGTTTTGAAATTATTATTTCACTTAGTAGTGTTAACTTTTGTTTTCATGTTGATTTTAATAAGATATGTTTCGAATTTAGTGAATAACCTGAACGCATATCATCATTATCTATATTCACGAAGGGGAATATAATGTCTTTATCGGTTATACAGCGTATCTTAAGTGGCTTTGCTATTTTAGTACTATTGATTGTCGTTGTCGCTGGCACAGGTTTTTTGGGGCTAAAACAAGTAGAGGAAAAACTTGATGTTGTAACTGGAGATGTTGCTGAAATTGTGATGAAAAGTAATCAGGTGAAAGATGACTTAATGCAATCTAACTCGATTATGTTGCGCTTTCTCCTGAGTCGAGACACGGAGACACTGAATCGCTTGGAAAGTGAGTTTGAATTACAAAAAGAATCTTTTGCAAAAAGCACAGAGTCTTTAAGTGGTTTGATTCAAAATCGCGCAAGCATGTTATCAGAATTAAACTTGATAGAAACTGAAGCAAATAACTTTTATCAGATAGCTGATGCAGCATTTACTAATCATAAATCCATGCTAGAAAACAATGCAATTGTATTAGAGCGTAAGCTGGATCTAAAAGACTCTATTTTATTTGCTATCGAAGACCTTCAGATATTAACCGAGTCGACAGATTCTGATGTAATGTTTGCCGCTATCTATATGTCAACTCAAATGGAGAGTATGCAAGCCACGATTAATGATTACTTTGACCAACAAGATATTGGTTATCTCGATGTATTATACGAGTCTTTAGGGCTCATTTTTTCTGATGTGCATAATAAGATGAAGCATGTAAAAGATGAAAATATTGAAATATTAATTGCAGAAATTGAAGCGGAAGTCATGCCTGAAGAGGGGGTTATTATGCGCTTCCGAAACTTCTTGTCAATGCAAGAGGCGTCAGTGGAAAATGCAAAGCGTCTTTCATCTGCAATGGATGTCATTTCTCAAAATACAAATAATTTATTAGTGTTAGCGGATGGGTTGAGAGGTGATGCTCGTGATGATGCTTCTGGTGCTGCTGATTTCTCGCGCTTACTATCACTTATCATTGTTTTGATCTCTATTGTAATTGCTGTAATTGTTGCTTTGTGGGTTAGTCGTAGTATTAAAAAGCCACTCAGCCAAGTCATGACTGTACTGGGAGAAATAGCAAAAGGAGACTTTACCAAAAGAGTAAAAATTTCATCTAAGGATGAACTTGGGGAGCTTTCCCGTTGGGTAAATGATTTGGTCGAGAAGCTAGAGAGTGTTATGCGAGACATTCGTTCTGCATCTACAGAAGTGTCAGATTCTGCTAAGAGCAGCGCTTTATTAGCGAATGAATCAAAATCTTTAATGAATGCGCAAAATGAACAGACAACAAGCGTTGCTTCAGCGATGACAGAAATGGCAGCAACCGTGCAAGAGGTGGCTAAGAGTTCTGAAACGACACTGAGTCAAGTTCAAATAGTAGATCAAAAAGCACTTGATAATCGACATCAAATGGATATTAATGTAAAAGCCGTTGAAGAGTTGGTGAAAGAAATTGAAGCGTCTTCTGAAGCGGTAAATGTTTTAAATGAACATTCTCAAAGTATTGGCAAAATTCTTGAGGTTATTCAAGAGATTGCAGAACAAACAAACTTGTTAGCATTAAATGCCGCAATTGAGGCCGCAAGAGCGGGTGAGCAAGGTCGAGGCTTTGCTGTAGTTGCAGATGAAGTGAGAACATTGGCGACTCGTACTCACAGCTCTACGGAAGAAATTCAACGTGTTATTATTGAATTGCAAAACGGTGTTAAAGCGACTGTTGCGAGTATGTCTAAAAGTTGTTCTAGTGCTTATAACAGTGTGTCAAAATCTCAAGAAGTGGGAGTATCTTTACAAGAAATGCAGACTCTCGTTGCAGACATTAGAGATTTAACGACACAAATAGCAACTGCTGCGGAGCAACAATCTGCGGTGGCAACTGAAATCAGTGAAAGTGTACACCATATTGCAGACATGTCTGAACAAGCATCATCAGCGGCAGTTAAAACAGCTAAAGATAGCGAAGGCTTAGAGCAATTGGCGGATCACCAACAGGATTTATTAAAGCAATTTACTATTCGTTAGTAATACATTGCTTCCATGCTTCAGTATAAATTGAGTATGGATATTTTATTAGGAGAAGATATAGTGTCAATTCAAATAGGGGATATGTTACCTCTTGGTCAATTTCAAATTATGGGCGAGAGTGGCCCTGAGTTTGTGAACGTTACAGAGTTCTTTTCAAGTAAAAAAGTTGTTGTGTTTGCGGTTCCGGGCGCTTTCACTCCAACTTGTAGTGTCAGTCATTTGCCTGGTTTTGTTGCGCATTTTGATGCATTTAAAGAAAAAGGCATTGATGAGATTATGTGTCTTTCTGTGAATGATGTCTTTGTGATGGATGCATGGGGTAAAGCGAATAATGCCGAAAACATTATTATGGCTGCTGATGGTCTAGCAGAATTAACAAAATCCATGGGGCTAGAGCTGGATATTTCTGCCGCGAAAATGGGGATTCGTAGTCGTCGTTATGCCATGCTAGTTGATAATGGCATTGTGACCCAGTTATGGCTTGATGAGCCGGGCGAATTTAATGTTAGCTCTGCTGAATATGTATTGAGTTTAATATAAAACCGCGAAAGCGGTTTTTTTATGACTTGATAAATTGGCAAATTGATACCAATATAACTTTGTTATTCAACGATTTATAAAGGAGGCGGTCATGCAGTATGACGATCGCGTTAATGCACTGGTTGCACCGAAAGGTGCGCTTGAAATGTTATCACAGGACGAAATTTCCCGTATTTCTGAAGATT
This sequence comes from uncultured Marinomonas sp., assembly GCA_947493575.1. Taxonomy (GTDB): domain Bacteria; phylum Pseudomonadota; class Gammaproteobacteria; order Pseudomonadales; family Marinomonadaceae; genus Marinomonas. The sequence goes on along the minus strand of CANLRQ010000030.1, from coordinate 6,550 downwards.
CGGGGCAATTACATGAATTATTTCGCCGTTGCTCCTTGGCCATTTTGAACTGTGGTAGTGATTCTGATGATGCTCAAGCAGTCATGGATGAATTTAATGATTTTGAAATTCGCATTGTTCAACAGGAACGAGGCGTAAAGCTACAATTAATAAACGCCCCAGGAAGTGCGTTTGTTGATGGAAAGATGATTCGTAGCGTGCGTGAAATGCTGTTCTCGGTATTACGCGATATTATATTTACTTACCATGAATATAACCTTGGTAGGGGGTTGGACAGCGCTGATTCTGATAAAATTACGAATGTTGTTTTTGAATTGCTACGTAATGCTAATGTATTCCGACGTTCTGATGAGTTGGACCTTATTGTTTGTTGGGGTGGTCATTCAATCGCAAGACATGAATACGATTACACTAAACGTGTCGGTCATGAGCTGGGGTTACGAGATTTAAATATTTGTACAGGTTGTGGTCCAGGAGCTATGAAAGGCCCAATGAAAGGTGCTGCTATTGCTCATACTAAACAACGTATTACCGATGGTGTGTATTTAGGTTTAACTGAACCCGGAATCATCGCTGCTGAATCCCCTAACCCGATTGTAAATCAACTTGTGATTATGCCGGACATTGAAAAACGGCTCGAAGCATTTATTCGTACTGGACATGGAATTATTGTCTTCCCCGGGGGAGCTGGTACAGCAGAAGAAATTTTATATTTACTGGGTATTTTATTACACCCTAAAAATGCTCATGTACCTTATCCAGTTGTATTTACTGGACCGAAAGAAAGTGCTGCTTACTTTGAGCAAATCCATGAGTTTATCGGTGATGTGTTAGGAGAAGAGGCTCAATCTCGTTATCAAATTATTATTGATGATGAATCTGCTGTTGCTAAAGTGATGAAGCAGGGTATGGAAGAAGTAAAAGCGTATCGTAAGTTACATCACGATGCTTTTTATTATAATTGGAAACTGCATATTCCAGAGGAGTTCCAACATCCTTTTGAGCCTACTCATGAGAAAGTTGCGGGTTTAAATTTGCACTTTGATCAACCTGTACACTTGCTTGCTGCTGATCTTAGAAGAGCATTCTCATCAATTGTAGCTGGTAACGTAAAAGCCTCAGGTGTGGCCTATATTAAACAACATGGTCCATTTGAGATTCATGGTGATAAAACATTGTTAGCGAAGCTAGATTTGCTACTGCAAGCCTTTGTTGAACAGCAAAGGATGAAATTACCGGGAAGTAAATACGTACCTTGTTATAAAGTGATTACCGATTAAGGTTTGTCTTTTGGCTAATAGCTCAAATTAGTGCTTGGAAGATATTAAGCCCATGTTCTTTAAGGAAGATGGGCTTTTTCTTGTCGGTGCTATTAATCGCTAACGATGTTTATTGTTCTTGTTTAATTCTTGATATTTGCTCTAAAATAATTTGCCCCGAAATGGTCGCTTCTGGTGGAATTTGAGGTAGGTTATCAGTTTTGTACCAGCCTGCTTCTGCAATTTCTCCCGGTGCTGGGGTGATTTCACCTTCAACGTAATCTGCAAGAAACCCTACCATTAATTGATGAGGGAATGACCATGGTTGGCTAGATGCGTATTGGATATTTGTTACTTTTATCCCGACTTCTTCTTGAACTTCTCTTGCCACCGCTTGTTCTAAACTCTCTCCAGCTTCAACAAAGCCTGCAATATTACTGAAGCGACCAGAAGGTGAATTGACGCCTCTTGCTAACAGAATTTCATTGCCTTTTCTTATGGCGACAATGATGCAAGGAGAAATTCTTGGGTAATGTCGTAAATTGCATTTTGGGCATATTTTTGTATGCTCTGTATCATGCTTGCTGTTGAAGCTTGTGCCGCATCGGCCACAAAATTTATGATCATCATTCCATGTTGCAAGCTGTCTGGCTCGACTCAAAAGATAATAGTGAGATTCATCTTGTCCGAATAATAACTCGCGTAGCCCTATTTCTAAGAAACCAGGAGGAACCGTTGTGACTAAGCAGGCAAATACATCTTGACCGTGCCACTCCCCACAAAAAATGGGTTGGGTGTAAGCGGTAGGTTGAAAGTGATCCATTGAAACAAGGTATTCGCTGGTCTTTGAAGTGGTTAAAACGCTGCCCCGGTACATAAGTATGAATAAAGCGTTGTGATGGGGTTTTGGGTGACTTGTTGTTCCTATAGTAAGCATGGCTCTACTCTGAATTAAGCTATTGTTTAACGCTACCTTTTCGACAGAACCGACGCAAGTATCCCTGTCAATTCTATCGAAAAATAGCTATTAAATTGCTAACTTATGCCCAGTCTAGTATGACCTTACCAGATTGGCCTGATGCCATTGTTTCAAATGCTTCTTGAAAATCATCAATATGATAGTGATGAGTGATTATTTTACTGATGTCTAAACCCGATTGCAGCATGGCGACCATCTTATACCATGTTTCAAACATCTCTCTGCCGTATATACCTTTAATTTGAAGTCCTTTAAAGATAACTTGATTCCAGTCTATAACAGTGCCTTCACTTGGAATACCAAGCATAGCAACCTTACCACCATGGTTCATTTTGCTCAGCATGGTGTTGAATGCATGCTCATTGCCTGACATCTCAAGCCCAACATCAAAGCCTTCATTCATGCCTATTTTTGCCATGGCATCAGATACGCTTTCTTTAGCGACATTAATGACTTGATTGGCTCCCATAGATTTTGCAAGCTCTAAGCGAAAGTCATTTACATCTGTCACAACCACATTGCGTGCACCAACATGGCGACAAATGGCTGCGGCCATTGCTCCAATTGGCCCAGCGCCTGTGATTAAAACATCTTCTCCAACAAGGTCAAATGATAGCGCCGTATGAACGGCATTACCAAATGGGTCGAAAATAGAGGCTAATTCATCTGAAATGTTGTCAGGTATCTTAAATGCATTTACCGCAGGAATCACAAGGTACTCAGCAAATGCCCCGGTTCTATTGACTCCAACACCGATTGTCTTACCACATAGGTGACGGCGCCCTGCACGGCAATTACGGCAATGGCCACACGTAATGTGACCTTCACCAGAAACGCGATCTCCAATTTCAAAGCCAGTAACTTCCGGACCAATCTCGGCAATTTCACCAATAAACTCATGCCCAACGGTCATAGGAACTGGGATGGTTTTTTGCGCCCAGTCATCCCAGTGATAAATATGCATGTCCGTGCCACAAATTGCCGTTTTACGAATCTTAATTAAAACGTCATTGTGTCCGTAGGCAGGTTTCTCTGACTCCGTCATCCAAATCCCTGGAGAGTTGTGTGTTTTTGCCAATGTTTTCATTACTTACGCTCCGATTATGCCGAGCTCTCGTCCTACCGAAGCAAAGGCTTCAATTGCATAGTCCAATTGCTCTTGAGTTAATGTTGCCGAAATTTGGGTGCGTATGCGGGCTTTTCCTAATGGTACAACTGGATAGTAAAAACCAGTGACATAAACACCTTTCTCAAACAGCTTAGCTGCCATCACTTGCGACACTTTGGCATCTCCTAGCATTACGGGAATAATTGCGTGATCTCCGGGTACAAGATCAAAGCCAAGTCGTGTCATTTTTTCACGGAAATATTGACTGTTTTCTTTAATAGACTGACGTGCTTTTTTATTAGCTTGGATATCTCTTAAAATATGTAGCGTAGTGGCAACAATGACAGGTGCCAACGAGTTGGAAAATAAATAAGGACGAGAACGCTGTCTTAACCACTCTATAATGGGTTTAGATGCACAGGTGTAGCCGCCAGATGCGCCACCAAGGGCTTTTCCTAGAGTGCCCGTAATAATGTCTACACGTCCAATAACATCGCAATATTCATGGCTGCCACGACCATTCTCACCTAAAAATCCAACAGCGTGAGAATCATCAACCATAACTAAAGCATCGTATTTATCTGCTAAATCACAAACTGCTTTCAAATTCGCAATAATGCCATCCATTGAAAAAACGCCATCAGTGACAATGAGTTTGGTTTGCGCACCTGCTTCAATGGCTTTTTGAAGTTGTAATTCTAAGTCTTGCATATCGTTATTGTTATAACGAAAACGCTTGGCTTTACATAATCTAACGCCATCGATAATACTGGCATGATTCAATGCATCACTAATAATAGCATCTTTGTCAGAGAGTAAAGTTTCAAACAAGCCTGTGTTGGCATCGAAACAAGAAGAATACAAAATAGTGTCTTCCATGATTAAGAACTTACTGAGCTCTTGTTCAAGTTGAGTGTGAATCGATTGAGTGCCGCAAATAAAGCGTACTGAGGCCATGCCATAGCCATATTCATCTAAAGCACTTTTGGCATGTGTAACAATGTCTTTATCATTGGCGAGTCCCAAGTAATTGTTGGCGCAAAGGTTAATAAGAGGTTGGTTGTTTGCACCAAAGACTTTTGATGCCTGTGGGGACCGTAACATACGCTCTTCTTTAAACAATCCTTGTTCTTTTAATTCAACCAACTGCTCTTCAAGGTTATTTAAAAAGGCGACTTTACTCATATGGTGTACCTGCTGTTTTTGTGAGTGTTTTTTAAGTCTAGAAGACAAGTTAAAAACTAAACAGATGCAGCGAGGTGCTAATTTAGGCATAACAGTTATTGCGGAGATGACACTGTTTTGTGTGCTTTTCACTCTATAGAGCAGCCTCTATCAGCACTTTTTGGTAGTATGTGTAGGTCAAATAATAAAAGTGAGTGTAAATTGATGAGATTAAAAGTATGTATCGGGATGGGGGTTGCTATGCTAGCAAGCGCTGATGTGTTTGCAGAGCAGTATCATTTACCGATTTTGCAATATCATCATGTAGGGAATACAACGCCTTTCACAACATCCGTGACGTCAGAGCAACTTCAAGAACATATGGACTATTTAAGCGCCTCTGGCTTCCAAGTTATTGATTTACATTCAGGGTTGAAGAAATTAAAAGCAGGGGAGGGGTTGCCAGATAAAGCGGTTGCTATCACGTTTGATGATGCTTATAAGAATATTTATGAAAATGGTTACCCTATATTAAAAGCCAAGCAATTCCCTTTTACTGTCTTTATTAATACCGATCCTATTATTAGAAAGAACCCTTACTTTTTAACATGGAAAGATATGAGAGAAATGCAAAAGCATGGAGGCGTTTTTGCTAACCATACAGTAAGTCACCCTTATATGATGCGTAAGCAGGAAAACGAGACCTTTGATGATTGGTTTACTCGGATGCAAGAAGAGGTATTGCAAGTTGAGCACCTGCTTACTAAAGAGCTAGGATCTTCTCCTAAAATGTTAGCGTACCCCTATGGCGAGTCAAATACATACATACGTGAGTTTCTTGAAGAAAAAGGCATTGTGGGTTTTGGTCAACAATCTGGAGTAGTTAATATCGATTCAGACTTTACTAACTTGCCTCGTTTTCCTGCATCTGGTGCCTATGCAAAGGTCGCTACATTGAAAACCAAACTGTCATCTTTACCAATGCCTTTAGTCAGTATTGAAAAGCAGAGTGATTTTGCTAGTGATTCAGCTGTTTCAATGACATTAACATTTAAAGATGGGCGCTACCGATTAGATGATTTGGCTTGTTATGTCTCGGGGCAAGGTAAGGCGCAGCTTAATTGGCTTAACAAGACGAAAGTGAAGGCTTCAGCTCTTAATCCGTTCGCCTATGGCCGTGGCAGAATAAATTGCACTATGCCTGATTATAAAACGGCCAATTTTCATTGGTTTTCCAACGTTTGGATAAAACCAAAGCCTGACGAAGGGTATGTAAAAGAAAAAATTGAAAAAAACTAAAAAAAATGAAAAAAATAGTTGCACTGAAATTTCAAATCAGTAATATACACCTCGCTCGCAACGGAGGGGTGGCAGAGCGGTTTAATGCACCAGTCTTGAAAACTGGCGTAGGTTAATAGCCTACCGAGAGTTCGAATCTCTCCTCCTCCGCCATCTTAACTTTAAGATGTGTTGCAGCAAATTAATTAGTAATTCCTCGATAGCTCAGTTGGTAGAGCAAATGACTGTTAATCATTGGGTCACTGGTTCGAGTCCAGTTCGAGGAGCCATCGGAGTATAGCGCAGTCTGGTAGCGCGCCTGCTTTGGGAGCAGGATGTCGGGAGTTCGAATCTCTCTACTCCGACCACTAATTTACCACCTAGTAATGGTGGGCGTAGCTCAGTTGGTAGAGCTCCGGATTGTGATTCCGGCGGTCGTGGGTTCAAGCCCCATCGTCCACCCCATTACTGATGAATATTATTGTTGGGTCGTTAGCTCAGTTGGTAGAGCAGTTGACTTTTAATCAATTGGTCACTGGTTCGAATCCAGTACGACCCACCATTATTCTTCATCAAAATCTTGAAATATTCAGTTCCTCGATAGCTCAGTTGGTAGAGCAAATGACTGTTAATCATTGGGTCACTGGTTCGAGTCCAGTTCGAGGAGCCATTTCAAAGAGTTTTCCGGAGTATAGCGCAGTCTGGTAGCGCGCCTGCTTTGGGAGCAGGATGTCGGGAGTTCGAATCTCTCTACTCCGACCA
>CANLRQ010000029.1 GCA_947493575.1 uncultured Marinomonas sp. | reverse complement strand
CGATACAACGGCAGGGCATCGGCGTATTTACTGGTGGCAACGAAGGCGAGTAACCCGGGGCTTGCAATGCTCTTTTCGATCGGTTGTTTTGGTTTGCTGGCCGTTACTACATGGCTACTACAGCATGGGCAAGCATAGGTTAAACGCTTGTGGCGCAGTACTTTGATTTGTGCAGGGATGATGTCTAATTGTTCATGATCTTCACTGCCAATGACGTTAAGTTCGCTGCCATCATGAGGGCAGACTTTTTCACCCTCCGGCAAGTCGTAAATGATCTCTTCACGTGGGAAGTTATCTGGAATGCTGATACGAGGCTTACGGCGGCGTATATGCCTCTTCACCTCTGTTGTGGGAGCCTCTTCAGCCCCTGATTCAGCGACGACTTCTTCGGGTTCATTAAACAAACCCAATTGATCTGGAGAGAGCTTTTCACTGGAAGGGCCAAACCGGCGCTTCAACAGTAATTTAAGCTGTTCCTGTAATACATTAATCTGCACATCACGTTCTGCAACTTGGGCATCACGTTCTGCAACTTGGGCATCACGTTCTGCAACTTGGGCATCACGTTCTGCAACTTGAGCATCACGTTGTACAAGCTGCGTACGTAACTGATCAATTTCTTGTTGTAAAGAGGCGACATCATTCATACGTGGATTATAACGTCAAATGGTGCTGCACGCTCTAAAAGTCTCTATTAAGAGACCTCGGAATAATACAAGGATTGGTGTGGCGTCAATTGGTTAATATCAAAGCCACGAAGTAACCAACACCACTGTTCATGGGTAATGGTGAGGGTTGAGTCTTCTTGTTTTCGTGGCCACTTAAAACGCTCTTTTTCTAAGCGTTTTTGCCACAGAGCAAATCCTGTGTTATCCCAATACAAGACTTTCAGTTGAGTGCGTGGTTTATTGCAGAACACAAACAGTGCAGATTGACAGGGAGCCAACTCCATGGCATCGCTCACGATGACCGCAAGGCCATTAATGGCTTTTCGAAAATCGACGGGGTCACGATGCAAGTAGATAGGAATGTCATTAGCCCATTGTATCATGCCAGCAACCTCACTAGATCAGCCACGTCAGAAGGTGTCATTGAACCTGGGCAATGAATTTTACATTGTCCATGCTCAATCACGACTGTAGAAGCGGTTGATGTAGGATGAGTGCACGATGCAACCTGCAAACGAGCAAAGCCAGTCGGCTCATTTGCCAAATGTCGGCGTTGATTCCATTTTACATTGAAGTATTTGGGGTTAATGCTGTGTTGTTGACAGAACTCAGTTTGGGTTAACTCAGATAGCTCAAAGGCGTCAAATAGCTCGGGCCAGTTGTACTTGCGGTAGGTTGCCATGGTTTGCTCCTTAGGTAAAAGAAGCGAGAAGACTATCGGCTGAAGTCAGCCATAGATAGATAGGGTTGGATGGGCGCTTACGATAATGCAATTTACTGAATCAATTAATCCTTCAATATTTTCTTCAATATTTTCAACAAAAATTCCATGTAATACAGTAATGGAACCTGATAGCCCTTTATCATTAAGTATAGACCTTGATATAACAGAGGCTTTCGCCCCCGAGGGACATGACCTTTCATCACAAGCTGAACAATAATTACATCCATCTTGTCCAGCTTTAATTGCTAAAGGAATTTTCTTTGCCCTGAGGTCACATTTTTTCATTGCTTCAGAAATAAAATCAGCTCTTGAAGATTTATAAAATTCAGGATTAGATCCTGTACCAGAAACGTTTAGTTTCTTCTCAACCCAATCATAATGAGGATTCAGTTGAGTTAATGATATTGGCCAATCCATATCCATATCTGAAGAAATGTATTTGCTAGGTTTTAGATCAGACTCTCTATAACGAAAGGTTATTGCATCATAAAATTCCATCCCTCCTCCAACGCAACATGCAGTCCATGGATCACAGTTATTTTCGTTTAAATGAGAAAAAGCTTTAGGGAATTTTTTTTGATGATCAGAGTGAAGAGTTCCTGGGGAGACTAGAGGACCATACTCTAAAACTAAAACATTCTTTCCTTTGGATGCAAGAGTATTAGCTACCACTGATCCTGATGGACCAGATCCGACAACAACAATATCAAAATCCCACAGCCCTGAATAAGAGGAAATATGACATATTTTCATAAAACGTCCTTTTTATTATTAAATCCTTTTTTAAAGATATTATTTGATTTTCAAAAAATCAACGCAGAAGAAACTTAATTTCATCTTAATTTATAAGCATCTGATATTTAAAAAATTATTCCGATCAGGGCCAAATCCTGAGGTACCTCTACGAATTTAAACCATAAAATTGTTTCCCTTGAACAGCTGATCGGCTAATTTCCAGACGGCCTCTCACCATTGTTTGAGGGTGATTTTTAGGTTTGTAGAGAGTACTCTGCGTTTGTAAGTGCTGGAAGATTGAAAACGATAAGCTAATCAAGACAGTTCGACAATTTTGCCCAATAAAGTAAGCACCATGGCCGTCAGTGTTGTCAGTAAAACTAGCAACGTAGTTCTGGCTAATTTTTTAGCGTCGTTATGCTCAAAACCTAAGCCAAATTTTGTGCTTTTCATGTCCCTAAAACTTTCTTCTATTTGCATTCATATCTGATAAACCTTCACGCTTTTCTTGGCAAACGAGCTGTTTTTGAACAATGACGACACTAACAACCATAATAATTGAGGGCCAGACAAACTGACTTGTTGGCTTCTGGCCATTGGCATAATTACTTCCTCATCCTTGAGTTTGGTTTTTTTTAGTTTAGGCTGTGATTAAATAAGCATCAATAAAGTAATGGGTGTCCTGTACTACTTTACTTTACTGTACTACTTTACTGTACTACTTTAAAAAACAGAACGTGTTCCAAAAAGTGGATATACAAAATTTGGTGAAGCAAAGCAATCAATTGTGAATTATATCACTGGATATTACAGCCAAATAAGGCGCATAAACACAACGATGCATTGGCTCTGAGATGCATTGGCTCTGAATAGGAAAGAAAAAGAGTACTCGATAACTTATAACGAGGTGGCCATTATTACGTGACCACTACACAATTGACTAAAACAGGGATAAAAAAATGGAAATAGAAAATTATTCGGGAGAAGGACCCTATTTAAAAATAGGAGAAAAAGAATATTTAGACTGTTGCTCTGGTACATTTAATTTGGCACTCGGATACAGCGCAAAACCCGTTATATTGGCGTTAAAGCAGCAACTGGATCGATGTGCGCACTTATCTTCAGAACATACAAAGGACATGAGTGAATCCATTTTTCAGCAACTGATTCCTCATTTGCCAGAACACATTAATCGTTTTTGGTTTCGTGACATTACAGGATCTACTGCGAATGAATGTGCTATTCGCATCGCACAAAAATCCACTCAAAAAACGGAAGTAGTGTCTTTATTTTTGTCCCACCATGGGCAAAGCCTTATCACTACTAACCTTTCAGGAAATTCCTTCAGACGAGCAAGTTTTTCACCGGTGGGTCATCAGCTGAAAGTGCCTGCGCCAGATTGCAATAACTGTTTCTATAATCAAAAACCAACTTCATGTAACACGCTATGCGCCACACGAATTGAAGACTTTCTGGAGTTCGCCAGTACTGGGCAAGTTGCCGCTGTGATTGTCGAGCCAATCATGGGTAACGGTGGGAATATCGTCCCTCCTAAAGAATTTTATAAGAAACTCAGAGAAATTTGTGATCGAAATAATGTTTTGATTATTGCGGATGAAGTGCAAACCGGGTTTGGTAGAACAGGGTCATTCTTTGCCACTAATGGATATGCGAAAGACCTAAAACCAGACATAATCACTTTCGCGAAAGGAGCAGGCGGCATTGGGATACCGGTTGCTGGCGTGCTAATGCGCAAGGAACTGGACATTTTAGAATCTTGGGAGCACTCCTTCACATCGGGTGCTAATCCGTTAGCGTTAGTTGCGTTATCAGAAACTATTAAATACATCGACGATGAGAAATTACTCTCAAATGTAAACCGACTCTCTCCCATCCTAAAGGAAAAACTTAAGAACATCGAAGTGTCATGCAGTGCTGTTTCGAATGTTCGAGGTGAAGGGCTAATGTTGTCATTTGACCTGCCATCCTCTGAAGATGTTAAAAACTTCATCACTATCGCAAAATCAAATGGTTTGATCACTCGACCAAGCAGATACGGATTTGGTAAAGCCGTAAAAGTAAGGCCTCCTCTTATCATCAATGAAGTCCATATTTTAGAAATTGAAAGTAAGATGCTTAAAACGCTAGGTGAACTATACGAGGTAGAAAATTATGAAGTCTCTTAAGTATACGGGTGATTGGGCTGTCGGAATAAAAGAGACTGGCTACCCAGAAGTTACTCAGCCAGATGACGTCATCGTCCAAATCGAATTCACAGGCATTTGTGGTACGGATATCGGCATTGTTACCGGCGACTATAACGTTGCCGTCCCTGGGGTCACGATCGGCCATGAAAGCTCGGGCGTTGTCTACGAGACTGGCTCAGCCGTTACTCATGTAAAACCGGGCGACCGAGTGGTCATAAACCCAACGTCTTATTGCGGGGAGTGCCGCATGTGCCGTTCGCAACGAATCAATCACTGTGAACAAAAATTTGGGACTGAAAGTGGAGTAAGCGCGGACGGAACCTTTGCAGAATTTTATCGGACTGCCGATAAATTTGTTCATAAATTACCAGACTCCGTGTCGTTAGAGGCGGCTACGTTAACCGAACCCTTAAGCTGCGTTATTACGGGGTTACGAAAAATTCCTGCAGATGTTATTCATGAGCGAGTCATCGTATTCGGTGCTGGGCCAATGGGGTTGCTTTATACCTGGGCGCTAACGTTGAAAGGCTATGCGCCTGTTTTAATCGAAAACTCAGACTTACGTACAAACTTTGCGTTAAGTTGCATCCCACCATCAACAAAGATCTATCCGACTCTGGAACGTTACTTCCAAGAGCGTGAATGCGATTCTATAGACTTGGTTGTAGATACAACCAGCGGTCAGCTAGAAAAACTGTATCCCTGCTTATCACCAGGCTCTACCTATATATCGGTAGGATTAAAAAGCAAAAATCAGACGATCAATACCATAAAGCTAGCGGACAAAAGTTTGAATATTGTAGGAAGTATTGACTCCAAGGCGGGGTCGTTTATTGAGGCATTTGAACTCATTTGTAATGAAGTCATTCCTGTTGAAAAAATAGTGTCGCACAAATTCCCTTTGAGTCAATTTCAAAATGCGTTTTCTATATTAGGGCTTGATTTAGCGAACATGAATTATACAGGCCCGGTGGAAAAATGCTGCAAAGTGCTCATTTCCCCAAAGGAAATAGCCGCATGATAAAGGGAATTATTTTTGATATCGATGGTGTTATTGTAGATAGTGAACCTGTTCACGAAGAAGCCCTAAAACGGGCTATTCGCACTGAGTCGGCAAATACAGTTTCTGTCAACGCATCAGAACTGATTGGCTTGACGCTTGAAGACACTGTTAAGCAATTAGGGTTTACCTCTGAACAGATTACTCGAATTTCAAAAAAAGCTGAGGAGATTTATGTCTCTCTCATCCAGCCAGGCCATGTTCGACATCAAATAAAACCGTTACTTCAGCGTTTGGAGCACTCGGATTTGACATTTGGGTTTGTATCGTCAGCGAGTAAACAAGTTTGCTTGAAAAACATAAGTTTTGCTTATAAGGGCAAGTTAAATCTCGTTTCTGCTGATAATGTGAGTTATTCCAAACCTAACCCCGAGCCTTATTTAAAAATGCTGTCCATTATGGGTTTAAAAGCCAAGGAAGTTATCGTTATTGAGGACTCTGATATCGGCATAAGTTCAGCCGTTAAAGCAAATATAACTGAAATTTATGCCTGGCCGCATGCACTAAGTGGTTCACAAAAGTATGCCAACGCTAAAGCTATCATCAGCAACCTCTCAGATATTCACATTATAGGAAAAACGCTCAAGGAGTTTAGCCATGTATAAACGTAAAGTCAGTATCACCATTCCGTATTTTAGACGGATTCAAAACCTAGAATTGGTGTTGTCGGCTCTTTCTAGGCAAGATGCCCAGAAAAGCGATTTCGAAGTCGTTATCGGCGCGATGGAATATTGCAATGAGTATGTCAGCTTATGCAAAAAATACGAAAGTGACGTCAATATTATCACGGTCATGTCGTCAGCCCCGTGGCGCATATCTACCGCGAGAAATATGGCAATCAAACAGGCAAATGGGGAAGTTGTCGTCATGTTAGACGCTGACATCATGTTGCCAAGAGATTTCGTTACCAATCTATACCAATCTCATTTTTCTTGGGGGCAGAAGCAGTGTGTGATTGGACAAATGGTGGACTACGACAATAACAATAGTGATGTCGATCATGTCGATGCTAAGTCATTTAGTCATTATCTTCCGAATCTTAAAGAGATTGAGGGTAATGCTGTTCCGCCTAAGGACATGCGATTACACGTCGGGCATAATATTCCATATGCGTTTACTTGGACCGCATTAATTGCATTGCCCGCAAAATCTATTGCCGAATATGATTTGTACTTTAATGAAGAATTTTATGGGTATGGCGTTGAAGATCTGGAATGGGGTTATCGAATCTCACAAGCAGGATTGCCTATCACTCTCAAGCAAGATGTTTGGGGCTTCCACCTTCCACACGTTCGAAATGTTAAAAAGAACCGAGAGACGGAGTTTATTAACTATCGCCGCTTCCTTAAAAAAGCACCAGAACTGACGGTAGAGCTTATGAGTTACTATGGCGACTTTGAGGCTAACGGCCACTACCCCGAAATTAAAAAGATGCTGAGTGAATTGGCGCCAGACGCTAGTATGACAATGGGCGTTGGTTTGTTTATTAAAGACGATAAATCAGTGCTCGTAGCTGGGTTGCCTTTTGATGAGAAAACCGTTCCTGACTTAAACGACGTCAAGCTTGAGTTAACTCAACATCATTTGAAAGAGCATTTTCCGTTAATTGGTTTAAAGTTACCATTTGATGACAACATGATTGATATTGTATCTACAACTTCGTTGATTGATAAGCTTCCTCCAGAATTGAATCAATCGGTTCACGAGGAACTTAAACGCATCTGTAAACAATAAGGACAAAGTGATGTTTAGCGATTTTAAATGGTTGAATGAACCTCCAGTTTGGGAAGGCAATGAATCGAAATTCACCCTAATTACGGGTAATGAAACCGATTTTTGGCAACGAACTTTTTACGATTTTCAACGAAAAGATGGTCATTTTTTTTACATCGACTATGAAGGGGATTTTACCTGTGAAGTTAACTTAGTTGCCGACTTCGAGGTTCTATATGATCAGCTTGGGTTGATGGTGCGGGTCGATGATGAAAACTGGATTAAAACTGGGCTCGAATACACCGATGGCGCTGCCCATATTAGCACAGTCGTAACTCGTACTTGGTCAGATTGGTCGATGATCAAACCGACGAAGTTTGAGGGTGAAGTTCGAATCCGTTTAACCCGGCATGGTGAGGCCATTCGTATCCAGTATTTGGATGAGCACAGTGTTTGGATTATGTTACGCCTTGCCTATTTAGATATGTCCGAGTCCTGCCAAATCGGAATTATGGCGTGCTCTCCGCAGCGATCAGGGTTCGTTGCGAATTTTTCAGATTTTAGAATGGGTGACCCCATTTCAAGAAATCTACATGACTAAGTAACACAGCTGAATGGGATGGTGGTCAATGATATCTAGCTCAACGATCAAGGAAGATTTGCAAAATGCTTTTAGCAATAAGTTTATTAGCTTATTAGCATTGACAGCCATACCAACCGCACTACAGTCACTTATGGCGTCATCGCGTACCGTAACTGATGTGTTAATGACATCTCAGCTTGGTGAAGCTGAAGTTGCTGCAATAGGGTACAGCAGCCGGTTTGTTTTTATTCTGATCCTAGCCATTCTTGGTATTGTCAATGGTGGCGGCGTCATTATCGCACAGTATTGGGGGGCGAATAGTAAAGCCAAAACCACGTCTGCATATTCTTCGACGTTGGTCATGGCATTTCTTATCTCATTATCCGTTTATTTTATTACACTTGGGCTTGCCCCGTTGCTAAGTTCTATGGCATCAGATCAACCTCAAGTGCAAGCAATGGTCCGTGGCTATTTAGTCATTGGTTCCGCAATGATTATCCCCTTCAGCCTGGCATTTAGTGCGGCTGTGGGTATGCGCTCTGTCGGGAAAGCATCAGCAGTTACGTTCTTTACTCTTATCGGACTGATTTCAAATATTGTACTTAATTACATTTTAATATTTGGCAAATTCGGGGCCCCGGCTATGGGGGTTGTTGGTGCGGCTTGGGCCTCAGTCATTAGCTATTCGTTTGAAGCGATTGCCATACTTTTGTATGTGCATAAAAAGTCTAGTGTTATTCGACTGTCGATCCAAAATGCCATTCATGCGCTCTTCAACGAAGAGATAAGGCTAATCTTAAAAGTAGGGCTTTCAATTTCAATTAGCTCCGTTATTTGGGCAATGGGGCTTTTTGTCTTCAATATACTCGTTGCTCAAATGGGAACACAAAGCCTAGCCATATTCGCTTTGGTAACGCCCATAGAGTCTATAGTAATCGCAATTTATATAGGAATGTCGTCTGCTTCCAATGTTATCGTGGGCCACAAATTGGGGGCTAATGAGTTGGTTGAGGCTAAGAACTACTCTAGGTATTTGTTGTACTGGACTGTCTTAGTAGCACTCGCGACGAGCTTTATTATTCTACTTTGTACGCTTGTGGTGACACCGTGGTTTACTGGCTTAAGTAGTGAGTCTCTCGTTGTACTAAACAATGCCCTTTATATCTTATCTGTCGTTGTCTTTGCTCGGGCGTTTAACGTAACCGCTATTGTTGGAATACTAAGATCTGGCGGTGATACAAACTATGCCATAGTCATGGATGTGATTAGTCAGTGGGTTGTAGCCATTCCTCTAACATGGTTGTTTGTTAACTACTTTCAGTTTGGTTTTCCATTGGTGCTTCTCGCCATAAACACTGAGGAAATATTCAAGTCTATTCTAGCAGCAAGAAGATATATGTCAGGGGTATGGTGTCGAAATTTAGTTGGCGTTTAAATAATAGTGAGAGGAGGATAGCTCTCTATAGTCTTACAAGTTTTTCTCTGAGTCGAATATGCATCATTTCAAAGCGAACGTCAGCAATGTTGTGAATCATGCTTTTTGAATTAGGTCCGCTTATGGTAGACATGATCCAATTTTCAGAACTCCTGTTTCGTCTGCTTCCACCACAGAGCGGCTAAAACACCCTCAAATGCGGCTTTCCAGTATTGCAAGGTCAGGTGTAATGAGATTGCTTCCTTTAACCTTTGTTGAAATGCATTCCTATTAATTTGAAAAGCAGCTGTTCCTGATGTGTAAACTCCAATACAACCACATCCTAGTTTAGATTAGCGTTCAAAGGTAGCAATCTATCAACGTCACTCTCCTCTGAGCAAAGCGGCAGTTCTGTAAAAACATGTTTGAGATATTCGTAAAGATCAGAAGGATAAGGACATCCAATAATACACAGTGAGAAAAGACTTCCACGTTTAATCAATTGCACAGAATCAGAAACAAAGAAAAAGCAAAGAGCAGTCGTGATCATGGAGAATATTTTAGATAAGAACAAGATACGGGCCTCGATCCAACCTCGACGATGTTCAAAACTTTTACCTGTAACTGAATCTTCACCGCATAAAAAAGCACGGCGTACGCATCGACTGATGCAGTGATAATACGGAGTATCAGACAAACTGACTTGTTGGCTTCTAGCCCTTGGCATAACTTCTTCCTCATCCTTGAGTTTGGTCTTTTTGAGTTTATACAGTGATTAGAGAAACATCAATAATTACATGGCTGTCCTGTACTGCCCATGTTCTTTAATTCGACTGCATCGAACCATTTTTATCAACACAAACAAACACATAATACACAATATTTTGATTTTAAAGTGGTTATTAAGCTCTTGAAATAAGAGACTCAAATTTTATCGATAGCTCCCACCAATTCTTTGCACTTTACATCAAGACCACTGGAAATAAATAGTGTGGAAATTCTAAATATTGTTGGTGTTGTGGTTCTATGAATACAGCTTTCATGAATGGATGGATACTGCTTTTTTTTGGGGGGGGCTTCCATATTTGTTTTCTTCACTCTTTCCCTTGCTTGCCCACCAAATCACCAACGGAATTAGCCCAATTATTGTCAGTATAAGCAATTGCCACCACCCGCTTCTATTAGTGTCGTGCAACCTTCTTGCACCAGCAGCAATAACAGGAAAGAATAATGCCAGATTAATAATCGAAGATAGCACCTTCGATGGGTCTACAAGTATAGACGCCCAACTGAGAAGAACAGTAAAAAGGTAAAACCACCAAAATTCAGGTCTTGTAGCTCTGCCTTTGAAGTCAAAGAATTTAGCAAAACATGTTGATATTGCGCATCCAAATGTCATTGCTTGTTGTGTGATATTTGTCATTGATATTATACTCCTGCCCCTCTGAATTTAGTTCAGGTGGCATTGGGAAATATACCACCTAACGAGACTGTAAAATTTCTCATTCAAAAAAAACAGTTAATAATCACATGGCTGTCTCAGATTAATTCTCCCTTAACCCATTGAAATATATAAACTAAGTTAATGGGTGTCTTTGATTACTCGGCCCATATTTGGTTCAATGTTGATTGCCCGTATATGACTATAACTAAGCACAATGTGGTTGAGATGAAACACGAAAACCAAAGGCGGATTTTGTAAAGCCTACAAGCTATATTAGAAAAAGAGAATCCTGAACGATAGTCAACAAAAGTAAGAAAGTGATGTTGAGTTAAACCAAGGATTACACAAAAACGCCTACTACCTACTATAAGTCTTAGAAATTCCAATTTTATTTTTACATTTGTTAGGCTGCACGATCATACAATACTTTTAAGCTCTATATCACTTAAAGTCCAAGTAGAGCCAATTGTTAAAGGCTCTAAATTAGTCATTTGTTGACGTTGGAACTATAAAATATTTTATGGAGTGAGTAGATTATGAATCAATCAATCGTATATGGATTTGGTGGAACTGTTGGCGGTACTGTAGGTGGAACTGTGGCAACACTATCTCAAGTTACTTTTAAAACAAAACTTACCAAGTAAGTTTTTCGCTGGAAGGATGAGCTGAGCTCGTCCTTCCGCTAATCGTAACATAGTGGAATAATAAATAATGAATCAGCCTTCAGTTGAAGTTACATATACAATATCCAAAGACTTGGTAAAGCTTCCCGTTAATAAACATACCGCCGTATATCATAGAATGCTTGGTGGCCTTTCTCTTCTGAATGAAGAATCACTGAGAACTTTGATGTCATTCGAGAAAGGGAAAACTTTAAATACAAACTTATTCACTTCTGAAGCCAATAACCGAAACGATGAACTAATACAACAATTGGCTTTAAGAAAACTAATTACTCCTGAGAACTTATCTTTCCCTACAAATCAGGAAACGCAAGTTGGTAACAATAATTTAGTGACTGTTATACAGCTTGTAATGGCAAATGCATGTAACTTTGGCTGTACGTATTGTTTCGAAGGAGTTCAAGGGCAGGAGCTATCGGTTGACAACAACATGAATTCGCTTGATGAATCAAGAATTATTGCTAGAGATAGCATTAAAATCGATATCAATGACTCAATGTATGCCTCAGAGGAGAGATTTGCTCATCAATATGACCCTAGAAATCGTCATATGAAAGACAAGGCGGGTGTTTCATATGTGAAAGATGCCCTCAAAGTTGTAAAGGCTTCAGGCTCTTCAAACGTAATGATACAGTTTTTTGGCGGTGAACCATTGCTCAATTGGAAAACGATTAACAAGGTTCTGAACACATTTGGTCATGAACATGACGGAATCTCTATTCAATATTCTACAGTTACAAATGGGTCTCTAATAACTGAGGAAGTAGCAGAGACTTTCGCAAACTTTAATGTCGCAGTCTGTGTCAGTGTAGACTCTCCTACAAGCCCAAGTCGTCCACTCAAAAATGGTGATCATAGCATGCCAATAGTAATGGATGGGTTAAGAAAACTGCAAAAATATCAAAACCGCGTAGCTTTAAACTCCGCTTTAACATCATCTACTTGGGATGATTTTGATCGGTCAATAGTTGATTTAGCTGTTGTAAAGCGTGAGAACGTTGATGGTGGAGTTACTCAAGTTATTGACCCAGACACTATGGAAACCTTGTTTGAGACAACTCTAGATGAGAACCAAGCAATTCTTCTAGATGATGAAAAGTTCATCCATTATGCGAGTGAAATAACTCCAATCTCTGGTAACACTTGTTACCGAGATATCTGGGTTGTTGAAGTTAACGAGTGGTCAAATAGGTGCTATGGCCCTACACATGATAGAGAAGCAAGTCTCTACAAATTCATGGAATAATCAATTGAGAGTTAACATGGATAACATTGATCTTTGTTCAAGAGTTGATGAAGTAACTTCTTCATTATCAGCTTCAAAACTATTAGCTGCAATGTGTGCCATTGCACCAGTAAGTATGTTGTTCGGCATGATTGCTTATAAGGCGGATTGGAGCCTTGTACAAATTTTCTTGGTGAGTATGTTTGGATTTACGGGAAGCGGTCAATTCGCTGCATTACCGCTTTCTGAGTCCGGAGAAGGTTTCATTACAATAGTTTTTGTCACTGCCTTAATTAACACTAGATATGCTTTTATTGCTTTGTCTTGTTCAAAAAAACTGCCTGAAAATATTTTTATTAGGCTGATTTCATCCCACACTTTGGGTGATGAAGCCTATGCTATAGAGCAGGGTTATAGTCAAAAAAATATGTTAATGGCTCGATTTTCTTTGTTTTCTTGTTGGGTAATTTCAGGTGTACTAGGCGGTGTATTAGCTTCTGTATTTCCTTATTTAATTCCTGATAATGTTAATCTTGGATTTCCTGCTAGTGCAGTACTTTTGTTTTTAGGAATATCACAGTTACAAGGTAAACCATTAAAAAGTGGTTTGATTACTATCCCTAAAATTCTGACTGGTTTCATAATAAGTGGATTGTTTTATTTCTTTTTAGGGAAGGTTTATTTCTGGATTCCATCAATCGTCGTGATTTCTGTCTTCGTTTATATGCTCAGGAGGGAGTATGGAAAATAACTATCTTGTAATTTTAGCTTTGTTAACTACAAGCATAATTGTCAGGATTCTTCCATCTATTGTGAGAATAAAATTTAGTCCGAACTCTCAAATACTAATAGAGGAAGCATTACCAGTAACTATCTTTATTTGTTTTATTACGTACATTGTGATGAGTGAGATGGTACAAGAACCTTACAGTGCTGGACTTGCCTTTATAAGTATTTTCATTATGTCCGTCTTACTCAAGCAAGGATTAATGATTACAACAATATTCTCAAGTGCTATATATTATGCACTTGCATAGTTCTGTTAGCCTTGTAAAAATTAGCACATAGGCTTGAAAATTTGATTATCTCTATGGAGAATAAAATGACTAATTATCAGCTTGAGAAGTTTGAGGCTTTTTTTTCTGGCGTCGGTTTTGAGCCGCATAGACATGATACCTATGCAGTAGGAAGGACACTGTCTGGGGTCCATTGTTTTAACTACCGAAAAGAGAAACGTTTTAGTCTTCCTGGAAATACAATAATTATTCATCCTGATGAGCTACATGACGGTGAATCAGGAACGGATGACGGCTTCTACTATAGAGTCATGTACATTCAGCCTCATATTCTCCAGACAGTGATTGGTGGAAAACCACTTCCTTACATTCATGGAGGTGTTAGTAAAGACCCTCGTCTACATCTTGTAACTAACTTTTTAATGGACAATTTAGACGAGTCGCCTGAGATTCTGCAAGAAGAAGATATCATATTTGAGCTTGCAAACACTCTTTCAGATGTTGCTGGTAATAAGCGCGGGCGTGTAGCTTATGATTATGCCGCAGCTGAGAAAGCACGTGAATATATCCATTACTCAATTAGTTCACACATTTCAATGGATGAGCTTTCTAAAGTTAGCGGAAGAGAAAAGTGGAGTTTATCTAGAGACTTTAGAGCTTTGTTTGGGACAAGTCCATATAGATATCTAACGATGCGAAGGCTTTCGTTGACAAAACACTTTATGTCGAAAGGTGACTCAATACCTATGTCAGCTGTTGCTGCTGGATTTACAGACCAAAGTCATATGACGAAACAATTTAAGAAGGCATTTGGAATTACACCCAAGCAGTGGCTATTATTAGGCTTCAAGAATAACCGATGACATTAACCATTCCGTTAACGCACTCATTTTGGGCGATGTCGGCTTTGATGTGAGTAGGTAGTATCGCCAACGCATTCATGAAGGATCAGGACATCCAACACGAAGGATCAGGACATCCAATAACGAAGGATCAGCGAAGGATCAGGACATCCAATAATGCACTGTCAGAAAAGACTTCCACGTTTAAGCAATTACACAGAATCAGAAACAAAGAAAAATCAAAGAACAGTCGTGATAATGCTCTAATTTCAACAAAGTCATGTTTTGTAAAACGATAAAGATTGCTTACGGCATGATAAGAAAGGTTTTTTCAAGATAAGATTAAATGAGATGTAGATTACGAGAGTAATGAGCAACAGCGTTTATTTGGTCTCGACCTTGGTTGAGCATTTTTGTAGCGTTGAACACTTTGTTCTTGCCCAACAATACCATGCGTATTTTGTTCAAATTGAGTCGCTATAACCAACCAATTTTCTGAGTCGATTCCTAGACGTTGCAATATCGGGGACAAGGATAAATCAATGGCTCCTCGTTTATCATGACGAACGATACGCCCTGTAAGATCAACCAGTTGCAAGTAATCAGCCAGTTTAAACAGGATTCCGTTTGGTTTGCCTGTTTTTGTATTTGCTTGTTCATTGCCGATAAACGGATAGAGAGTTTTTGGTTGCGTACCGTTATTAGCCGCTTCGGCTCTTTTCTTGATACTGGTGAATTCTGACGTTTCAGGTGTTGCAGCTATATTCGCTCGAATGGGATTTAAATCAACGTACGCCATACAAGCTAATACAGATGCTTCATCTAGCAAAGCTTGGGATTTAAAGCGCCCTTCCCAGAACCGTCCTGTGCATTCATCTTCAAGATTTGCTTGCCTAGCGATTGGCTCATTTAATTCCCTCATAAACCAGCTAATATCAGACAATCTTTCACGATAGATTGCAGCCGACCTTTCAACCAATTCAACGGCATACTCTGGCATAGCATCTCCACGAGCGAATTGTTGGGTAAACAATGTGCCTTTATGAAGAGAATGCCACCGTCTTAACACTTCGTGTGTAGACCAGTTTTTTGCTTGTTTATCATCGACATGGAGAACTAAATGAAGATGATTACTCATTACCGCATAAGCACAAACATCAATGGAGAAAATCTTAGCTAGAAATAGAATGCGCACCTCGATCCATCCTCGACGGTGTTCAAAGCTTTTACCTGTGACAACATCTTCACCGCACAGAAAAGCACGGCGGACGCATCGACTGATGCAGTGGTAATACGGAGTGTCAGACAAACTGACCTGTTGGCTTCTTGCCCTAGGCATAACTTCTTCCTCATCCTTGAGTTTGGTTTTTTTAGTTTAGGCAGTAATTAAATAAACATCAATAAAGTAATGGGTGTCACATATCAATAAAGTAATGGGTGTCACATATCAATAAAGTAATGGGTGTCACATATGGGTGTTTAAGTTGAACCTTCATAAGGTATACCTCAGTAATTTTATATAGTTATAACCTTGTTATAACAAGTTGGCAATAAATTAAATGTATGGATCTCTTTGATTACTCCACCTTCAAAAGGGGTCAGATCCCTTAAACACCGTCGCAGGTAGGAACAAACATCAATATTACTTTTAAGGGATCTGACCCCTTTTTTACTAAGTTAATGGGTGTCTTTGATTACTCCACTTATTTACACCTTCATTAACTTGTTCTGTCAAAAAAACAACTTACGTCAGAAACAACATGTATATAAAATCAACGTACGTCTAATTTGACGTACGTCTAATTTGACGTACGTCTAATTTGACGCACGTTATTTTTGGTGTATTATTTTTTTATCGATAACAAAGGAGTGAATATCATGAAAGTAAATGCTGGAGGCAACATTGCACCCGAACAAGTCATTGGGCGCGATGCATTCATTAATAACGTGTGGCGGATCATTGAACAACAAAGCGCCATTTTAACCTCTGAACGCCGCATTGGAAAAACAAGCATTATTCGAAAAATGAAGGAGGAGCCGCAAGAAAACATGACAGTAATTCTGCGTGATGTAGAAGGCATTTCGACCATCAAAGAATTTGTGAATCGCCTAGTTGATGATTTATCAGTGCATCAAAGTATGACGACAAAAGGTATAGCGCTTGTTAATAAGATAAGAAACGAATTATCCGATTCAAAAATTTTAGGTATTACCATAGCAAAAAGAGCAGAGCCAAATTGGATATTTGTTCTTGAAGATATGATTAACAAGTTAGCTCAAATCTTCGAAGCCGACGGCAAGAGGCTATTGTTAATCTGGGACGAATTCCCATGGATGTTGCAGAAAATCATCACAAATGAAGGGAATACTGCTGCCGCTAATTTACTCGACAACTTGAGGTTAGCACGTCAAAACCACCTAAGTGTTCGTATGATATTTACAGGGTCAATTGGTTTACACCATGTGCTACGGGATTTGAAAGCCGCGTCATTAGCTAATGAGCCAACTAATGATATGCAAACAATCAACTTGCTCCCTCTGGAATTGGAACACAGCATCGAGTTAACCAACCAATTATTAAAAGGTGAAAACCTTGTTGCTTTAGAACAAGACTTCGCCAAAGCACTCTCTCAAGAAGTCGATTGCGTACCTTTTTATATTCATCACATGATTAGTTCATTTCTAAGTAAAGGTAGCGATATAACCACTCAGAATATCGAGTCTATGATTCAAGCCGCTTTTGTGGATGCCAATGATCCATGGCACCTTCGCCATTACGATGAACGATTACAAGAATATTACGGTAAGCAGTATCAATTTTACCAAGTGATTCTGGATATCTTGGCTCAAGAAGAACAAGGTTTAGATTATGAAAAGCTTCGTAATCTACTACTTCTGTCTCCTACTTTAACAAACAATCTAGAACTTATGGGTTCTCTAAATACAGAGAATTTTCTGCTAGATGCATTGAGATTACTCGCGGCAGACCATTATTTAACGAAAGACCCAGTAAATAGTACCTATGATTTCTCTTTCTCATTAATCAAACAATGGTGGCGTATCCACAGGAAATAAAGATGCAAATACACAACAACATTCCACTTTATACCCCCAGCATATTGGCACCAGAAACCTTGCAGGCTATGTTTGTGAAACGTGATTCCTTGCTGACCTCACTTTATAAAAAACACAAAAGCAGTGTTTTAGAGAGCAGTAAGCACTTTTCCTTGATTGTTGGCCCTAGAGGAATGGGAAAAACGCATCTTATCTCCATGCTCTACCACAAGCTTAAACAAGATGAAGCACTCAAAAGCACCATGCTATTAACTTGGCTAAGGGAAGAAGAATGGGGGATCTCTTCTTATCTAGATTTATTAATCCAAGTTTTACGTAATTTAGAAAACGATGATGGCAATATCGACTTCAATACTATTGAAGCTTTGTCTGAATTGGACTTAACCGATGCAGAATATCAAGCCGAAAAGTTAATAGAAAATTTATTGGCTGACAAAGTGTTGGTCATATTAGCGGAGAATTTAAACCTTATTTTTGATGGCCTTGGAACGGACGGCCAAGAGAAACTAAGAGGGTTTATTCAGAATACGGGAAAAGTCACTATTATAGCGGCAACACAATCTTTATTTGCCAGCGTCACTTCCCGCAGCAAACCTTTTTACGGTTTTTTCACAGTCACACATTTAGAAAAACTCACCCTAGAAGACGCCATTCAATTACTGCTAAATATCGCCAAACGGGATAACAACGAAGCACTCGTTGACGAATTAAACACAGAGGAAGGTCACGCACGAATCCGAGCCTTGCATCATTTAGCCGGTGGTAGCCCTAGAATTTACGTATTGTTTTCTCAGTTTATTCAAGCCGATACGCTCAATGAATTCACTGAGCCTATGATGAAAATGCTGGATGAACTGACGCCTTATTATCAAGCAAAAATGCTAGATGTATCCGTACAGCAACGTAAATTGATCATGTTTTTATGTCGTGAATCGGGTGCGGTCACAGTACAGACCTTAGCCAAAAAAAACCACATCAGCCCACAAACGGCATCCAGCCAGTTGAAAAAATTAAAAGCGTCTGGGTTTGTAGAATCCACACAATACGGTCGCCAATCCTATTATGAAATTGCAGAACCTTTGCTTCGCATGGTACTGAGTGTAAAAGACAATCGTGGCGCCCCCATCAAATTGGCGATTGATTTGATCCGCCATTTTTACACCACGACCGAACTAAAGCAGATTCAAAGTCATGAAAAAATAGACCTATTAGGGATCAACTTTTTAACGGAAGATCTCATCAATTCGGTCATTAACAGCACTACCACCAGCCCTCATGTAACAGCAGCAATAAAAGACTTTAAACGAGAGTTTAAAAAAGAAAACTATCAAGAAACACGAAAAATAATTGAGCAGTTTTATCAGTTTAATGAAGAGGAAGGAGAGTTATTTAGAGATGCTTTCGTCATATTTCTTTTTAGGTTATTTAATAAGAAAACTATTCAGCCCGCATTATTAGAAAAGCTTCTTTGCAGCTTACCAAAGAACCATCACCTAACGCCTATTGTAATTAGTATCTTTCTACTACGATTGAACAGCATTCAGAAAAAAGTTCTATCAAAAGATTTAGTCAAATTTTTTAATAAATCACACCACACATTCGATTGGCTTCTTTCAGCTGCGTGCCTTGCTTTGATAAAAAGGAATATGAACTGTATCCAATTCACATCAAGCCAACCAGACCCGTTAATTACTAAAATAATACACAGTTCGAATCGCTTTATTTATAGTGGAAATGAAGAAATAATAAATATAAAAGCATTAATAAAACTAGCAGAACAAACTAGCTACGATCACTTATCACTATTAATCCCTGAACTTTTTGATTACTACGAAAATTACTCAGAAAAACAGGTCCAAGTTACAATAGAAACGTTAATAAAGGCTAAAATTTATACCTTAGGTCATATGCTTAATTTTATACTTGGTTGTGCAATTTATTCAGCCCCAAGTTTATTAAATATAGCTAAACCTTATATTCTTGAAAATGATCAATTTAGAAGCTTAATTGATGAAGCTGAGGCAGTTTCAACTTACCTTGAAACGAACGATCCTAGTTCGATGCTCATCTTTCCTAAAGAAATCCGCAGTCTCATTTTAAGTGCGAAAAAGTTAAATGAGCAATTTCAGCTAGAGAGTGCACTACAACCCATACAATTAGTCTAATAATTTCAAACAGTTAGCTTTTCTTTGTCAGAACAGGCCCATCAAAAGCATGAAGGCTTTTTGCTTTATGAACAACTCATTGTGTTGCCAGCACCTCACAATGTCGGAAGGTGCCTACGGCTTTTTCAACCTTGTATGTCATGAATGCGTGATACTTGAATTGGATGGGCTTTGAATTGATTGCGGGGGGATTTGTCGGATGGCGCTGCGCTGATCCAACCTACCTTACAACACCAGTGTCGCAAGCAGAAAAGGCGAAAGTCTTTTTGCTTTATGAACAACTCATTGTGCTGCCAGCGCACCATAATGTCGGAAGGTGCCTACGGCTTTTTAAACCTTGTATGTCATGAATGCGTGATACTTGAATTGGATGGCCTTTGAATTAATTGCGGGGGGGTTGTCGGATGGCGCTGCGCTGATCCAACCTACCTTACAGCACCAGTGTCGCAAGCAGAGTCAGACGCTTCCCCACCTTCTGGCCCATAAAAGAAAACCCATGTTGAGAAGTCATCACTAAAGTCTTCAAAACGGTGCTCTACACCTGCGGCAACAAACAAGACTTCACCCTGTTCAAAAGGCTGGCGTGTTTCACCATTAATAAAAAAGCCCGACCCCGATGCGATCACATACACCTCATCACGGCTATGAGGTTGCTGTAAATCCACACCAACAGGTTTATAAATTTCCACTTCTAGTGAACCATGTTCAAAGAGCTTTTTAAACGGAGTGGCTTCGTTTTGCAGGCTACTTAGGGCATTGTTTACGGTCATTCTAGTCACAATATTCTCCTATAATGTGTTTTGGTTAAGCACAACTATAGCGAATGTTATTGGGAGTTTCATTTGGAATAACCAAGGTCATATCAAAAGACCGAATCATAAGTTTTTGATATTTGATTAACACTAGGGGAATTGGGTATAAGGAAGTTTATAAAGCTTAAAAAGTAAAAACCCCAGCAGAGCCGAGGTTTTCATTTTTTGCCATGTGTATCAGAGACTAGAACTCATTCATGATGAGGGAAGAACTCAAATACTAGCTAATTGATGTGAAATATAAACCTTCAAACTGATATAGTCAAATAATTACAAGAACAGGGAGTTCATGAAACATGCCAAAAAATATCAATTATAAACCTATTTTTAATTTAATATCTCAACCAAGGTTAAGCAGATTTGACGTCTTTTTTACGGACATTGAAGAGAAAAACTATAAACGATTTGGTCTCTATTTATGGTCTCAAAATGCTTCGGCATCATTATATCCTTTGATGCAACATTTAGAAGTTCTACTGCGTAACACCATTGATAACGAGGCAAGAAAAAGATTTGGAGATTATTGGTGGGACAACATAACAGTAGATACAACAAAAAGTAACCATAATAACTTTAAAAACGGTATTCAGAGCGCGATTAAAAATCTAGAGCGAGCTTGGAGAGCAACAGAAAAAACAAAACTCGGAATACCTTTAGCAGGTACGTTACCTTCAACCTCTAAGGTACCAGTATTCAATCACGATGATATTGTAGCCGCTACAGCTTTTGGCACATGGAAAGAAGTATTAATTCCAGCTCATCACACATCAAGCGTAACTGAACAAGAGCACTTTTTATGGCCTAAATCTATTGGTAAGGTGTTTCGAAAATACAGTGTATTTAATAATAGTCCGAATAAAGCAAGAGAAGACATATTGAACGTGGTCAATGAATTAAAAGATTATCGCAATAGAATATTCCATCACGACTGTATTTGGGTTAAATCTAAATCCACAAATAGTGCAAATGCCATAGAAACGATTCGCCATAAAATAAATTTAATAGAAAAACTTATTACCGCTATTAGTCCAATAACTGCAAACACGTTAAACTCGTGGGGAGTATTTTCACATGCTAGAAGGGTTTGCTCTTCTCATGAATTAAAACTGTACATAGATATGAAGCCTTCGTTTGCAATAGACGACTCAGATCCAGAAAAGATAAGAGAGCACTTTAACTTGTCAACCTCTCTCAACAAAACAGTTCCATTCTCTCTAGGAGGAAAGGCATTAGGGGCATACACCTTGAGGTAATAATTTCATAAGAGTTAATAGAATAAACCCCTAGAAAATATTTCTAGTCACACCCTTATTTAGGACAGGGCAAACCAAACAAAAAAAGCCAAACCACACAACAGTGTAATCTGGCTTTTGAAGCACGGGCGCTGCTTAAAACTAAAGCATTTAATTTGCGTCTTGCTGTTTAATGATTTTATGTTCGTCTTCGTTCTTGCCTAATTTCCAATAACTGGAAATGTATAACATGGATTTATCTACGACTTTTTCTTCTTTAAAAAAGCGTCTTAACACTTTCATGCTACTGAACTCACAGGCGGCCCATACGGACATCTTTCCATCATGCCATGGTAAGGTTTTTACTTTATTTAATAAGGCTTATTCATCTTTGCCAGAGTCTTTATTCACCACCCAATGTATTTCAATACCTTCCGGATGAATTAGCGGCTGAATATCCTCTTCTGAAACCACTTCAATCACCGCATAGCCTTTGGCGTCTTTAGGTAGTGTTTCCAAATTGACACTGATAGCGGGCAATGCTGTCATGTCTCCAACCAATAGCTGCCACTCTGCCTTAGGATCAATCATTTTCTTAGGGCCGGGGCCGCCCACCATTACAGAGCTTCCCGCTTCTGCAAATTTAGCCCAGGTTGACGCGGGGCCACCGTCTTCATGCAGCATAAAATCAATATCGATTTCGTCTGTTTGTTGATGACGAATCGTATAGGTACGCATTAATCTGCCTGATTCAGAGGGGGAAAACCAACTTTACATAGGCACTTTCTTGATCTTGCGGCAAAGTCTGAATGTCTTCCCCCCCTAACGTGACTCTAAGCATGTGAGGAGTGATATAACGTTTTTGGATAACAACAAGTTCTCTAGGTTTGTTCATAGTGGTCTCAGAAACCAAATAGTAATGATTTCACGTCAAAACTACCTTGTTTTGGGTTAATAATTACATTTCCTTGATTGATGATCTTTTTTACCCACTTATGACCAATATAAACATGGTTATCTCTTTGAAAGTACCTCCATCCAAGTAAAGTCCTGAGCATTCGTTGACTGTTTGTATTCCGCACCTATGGGCTGGTTATACCCCATTTCAGCTAAGCGGCTCAGTATGTAACGGTAATTTAACTCTCCGTTGTCTGGTTCGGCTCTATCTGGCACTGACGCAATTTGCACATGGCCAATAATTGGCAGCAATGATTCAAAGTGACGACACACATCGCCTTCCATAATCTGCAAATGATAGAAATCAAACATCAGCTTGATATTGGGTCTGTCTACCTTGTTTATAATATCGGCGGCTTGTGCCGATGTTTGTAAAAAGTATCCCGGAGCATCCTGTGAATTTAACGGTTCGATTAAAACAGTAATCATATGAAGGCTGGCTTTATCGCAGGCGTACCTTAGATTTTCTAGAAATGTTGTCTCTGCTTGCTCCCCTGCTGCAAACCCAGCCATCACATGAATGTTTGCCACACTCCAATGAACAGCATAATCAATGGCTTGATCGATAGCGTCTCTGGCGTCTGCCTCTCTTCCAACCAAAGCAGATAAACCATTTTCACCCGCTACAAGATTGCCTCTGGACGTATTTAACCCAAGCATAGGTAACCCTGTTTCCATTAAGGCTTGCGTCACTTCATCAATGTCTTCATCGTATGGCCAATGACATTCAACTGCGATAAAACCCGCTTCCTTCGCCGCTCTTATCGCATTTGGTAATGTCAGAGATTTCCATAAGAAACCAAGGTTTGCTGAATATTGAGTCATTAATCCCATTCCACATTAAACTTGGTTACGATACGGGTAATTTCTGATTCAGATAACATTTTTGGCGATGTCCCACGTAACATCATGGCTAATTTCGCCGTTTCTTCTAGCTCTTCAATGGCGTACACCGCTGCTTCCAAATCTTTACCTGCTACAACAGGCCCATGGTTCGCTAACATAATCGCACTTCTTTTACCGACTAAACCTCTTATGGCATCTCCAGTTTTTGGGTCTCCCGGCATGAAGTAAGGCAATAACTTAACCTTTCCCAACTTCATTATTGAATAGGGCGTCAAAGGTGGTAAGAAGTTGTCTTCGTCCACTCCTTCCATCATAGACATCGCTACAGAGCAAGTTCCATGCAAATGTACAATGGCATTGGCACTTGAGCGAGTATCGTAAAAAGCACTGTGTAAAGGCATCTCTTTTGTTGGAGGTAAACCCGCTATTAATATACCGTTTTCATCAAAACGGCTTAATGTTGCTGGATCAAGGCGTCCAAAACATCCCCCTGTTGGAGTTACTAATAAACCACCGTCTTCAGTTCGAGCGGAAATATTCCCAGATGAGCCACATGTTAAGCCGCGATCAAACATAGACTTTGCCATTATACAAATGTCTTCTCTTAATTTGTTTTCACTCTGACTCATTGCATCATCCTCAAGGCTTTTTCAAAGAAGGTTTCATCACCAAAATTACCCGACTTCAGTGCTAATAATTTAGGATTTTCCCCCGGTATTTCTGTTAAAGGCACACCCGGGGCGATACTTGCGCCTATTTTTAATAATTGTGGCTGTAATGCCTGTACCACCGAACCTGACGTTTCTCCACCAGCAACAACAAATTTAGTGACGCCGACATTAGATAGCGCTGTCACTAAGCTGGCCATAAATTCTTCTACGATCTGGCTGGCTCGATCAACTCCCAACTCATCTTGAATGGCTTTAATGTTTTCTGCTGAATCCGTAGCATAGAACATGACAGGTCCTTGTTCTCTGTTTGCTGCAAACCATTCGATAAAACTGTCTATTGAATCCGTTTTATTCAGCAGAGATATTGGTGAAATTTTCTTCGAAGGATTACTCTGCTTAAAGTTTTTTACCTGAGCCTGAGTCATTAAAGAGCAACTCCCAGACAACACGACTGCGTCACCTTGTACTTGGCTTAATTGATCAGAATTCGAACTGATTTTAAACAACCCTTTGTCTTGGAAATTTTTAGCAAGGCCAATGGATAAGCCCGAGCCACCAGTTAATAATTTCAGATCCGCACAGGCTCTACCGATTTCAACTAAATCATGATTACTTAATGTGTCTAATACCGCATATCGGCATGTTTGACTCAAGGATTCGAGCGCTGTTTTAATGTTATTGGCTCCAGCAGCAACATCTTCATAGGTAACTAAACCCACTTCACCCTGTGACTGGCTTTTCATTACACGCTGTAGATTAGCGTCTTTCATGGGAGTCAAAGGGTGATTCTGCATACCACTTTCATTTAATAAAGTATTATTTACAAACAAGTAGCCCTTATAAACTGTTCGACCGTTTACCGGTAAAGAAGGACAAAGAACGGTAAAATCTTCATCTAAATTATCCAATAGAGCATCGGTCACAGGGCCAATATTCCCCGCTTCAGTAGAATCAAACGTCGAGCAATATTTGAAGTAATACTGTTCGCAGTCATATTGTTTTAACCACTCTAAAGCAGCTATAGATTGTTGAATTGCTTCTTCTTTCGGTAAGGTTCTGGACTTCAGTGCGATCACAACCGCATCCGCTTCAGACAAGTCCACTTGTTCGGTAGGAATACCAATTAATTGCACCGTTCTCATACCTGATGCAACAAGGAAACTGGCTACATCTGTTGCGCCGGTAAAATCATCTGCAATACAACCTAATAAGACTTTCATTTCATTCTCCTATTTTGGGAAAGGTTAATACCTGGATAGGCTTTAATCACAGCAGAGTCATCTTCTTTACCAAACCCTGCCGCACTGGCAGATAAAAACTGTTGATGTGCACTTGCAGATAAAGGTAATGAAAATTTCATTTCCATACCAACATCAAGCACAATACCTAAGTCTTTTACGAAAATATCTACCATGCCTTTGGGGTGTAATCACCCTCTAAAATATTTGGCGCTCGATTTTGAAACATCCATGACGAACCAGCACTATTACTAATAATTTCATATAGCATTTCGGGGGCAAGGTTAGACTTTATACCTAATGCCATAGCCATAGCTTCAGCAGCAATATGAAGACCAGCTAGCAATTGATTGATAATCTTAACGGAAGCTCCTCCCCCTACTGATTAGCTGACTCGATACAACTTCGTTGCAATGGCTTCAAATAAAGTTTTACAGGTTTCGAAGCATCATTAGAACCCGACGCCATAATCGATAAACCTCCAGCTCTTGAGCATAAGAGGCAGAGGTAGGACTGCCTAAAATAATGACTGTATTTTTCTTAACATGATCCACTATTCCATGCTCACCAAACAAGCCCTGAAAACAATGATCTGCATTAACCAGCATAAGTAAAACAATGTCAATACTTTTAGCACTATCAATCAATGAGTTTTCCATGCTTCCACCATGCCATGAAAAACCCAACATAGACTCTTTATTTAAATCAAACAAAGGTATCAATTCCAGCAGAGATCGCAGATTTCGCAGCTCCCATTCCCATTGACTCCAAACCAATAACAGCAACTGATGTACTACTCATTGACATAATTCCTATAATTTAAAAATTCACATTTAATTTATTTCAAACCGGGCAACCACAGAGCAATTTGAGGAAATAAAATAGCGTAATCAATTTTATGCTTATCGCAATACTCAATGATGTTTGCTTGGTAACCTGCGAATCAATGCGAAAGGCATTAAGTGTGCAACCTTTAGGCAATGACCGTTGGCATTACTTGATAAAAGCCAGACTATCTTGAGCGGGCGGAACATTGCCTTCACGAAAATCGGCGGCTACTGTTTGAGCAATATGTTGTCCTGTTTGAGCAATATGCCCCACCATGGGCATAAATCCTTTGTTTTGGTTATACGTCCATTGTGAGCTGATCTTATCGGTAATAATTTCGGTGGCATCAATATCGAGCGTCACTCTTTTACAGCGATACAAGGCACTTTGCAATATCCCTTGATTCACCGAAACCCAAGCACTCTCAATGTTGGGTTCTTTACCCATTCGACGCAACCAATCACCCAAGGTGGTTGCAAAAAGCAGTTTGTCGAGACTTAATACCGTGCGCAGCGCTTCATCCTCTTTCAGGTGACAAATGTCATCAAGATGAAACCTGCTTTCATGTTTCATAAGGATCAGTGTTTTAATAAACGTCGAAGGCTCGTAACCTCGATTGCTTTTGGGAAGCGGAAAATGCTGATCAATACGCTCAGCTAGATTCAAAGTCTCCATTAGCTGCGCGATGGCTAACAAACTGGCTCGGGAGGTTAGTAAATCGTTGGTTTATCAAGTTTATAAGGTCGCATAATTATAAACCTTGATTGCCCCGTTGGGTGATGAGCTATTTGGTTGCAAACCATTATACAGCAATGGCTTCCTGCGTTTTAACGATTTCTATCTGGAGATTTGGGGAAATTAGAAACTCTATGCCCAATGTCGAATCTGTTTTAACATTATTAATTAACAAGGATGAACAATAAATTTAATGGTAAGAGACACTCTTTTTGGGACGGTACCTTTGGTGATCGACATATCTGGGTACGTGGTGCGGAAAAAGTGATGAGTCACCTGATGTTTGGTATTTTAGTGCTGTGTGTCGATCAACTACTTAGACTGCGACAATAAATAGCAGCGAGAAAAAGAGACCTATCTATGATGATATATTTTTGACGTGGCTTCAGAACGAGCCATTATGACCACGGGTAGATAAAAAATCATTGAATCATTGAAAATTGATGCTACTCTTAAACTACTTCCATAAGCTAAAAGTAGATAAAAAAATGAAAATACATACATTTAACTATTCAAAGTTAGCGATAATTTTTACATTGGTGTTAGGCATGATAGCGTCATTAACGCAGGCAATAGCCGCCACACCAGGTTCTCATGTTAAAATTTATATTCCTAGTTTGCCTTACCTCTATATATCACATGCAATTAATGGATCATTGATAAAACCTGCCGATAACCATCAAGGGTGGGACTATGACGTGGCCGTATCCCACTCTCAGATAAATGACACAACTTACGAATTTAAATTACGTCAAGGTGTTGTTTTTCAAGATGGCTCTCCATTTAATGCGGATTCCGTGATCGAAAATATGACGTATTTTAAAAAGCAGCCTTTTCTCTTTAGTAAGATAAATCTTGTCTATGACTACACCGAAAAAGTGGATGACTACACAGTTCGTTTTCACTTAAAAGAAAAATACGGATCGTTTTTAAATGATGTTATTTGGATGCAATTTTATACCACCACTTATTTAGAAAAGTTCGGCTGGAATGGTAAAGCTACCAGTCCTAATTTAGCTGAAGCGGGCCCTTATGGTTTAGGTCCTTACATTTTGCAAGAAGGTTATATTGAAGGAGATCGTCAAACCGAGAAAGCTGTTTTAGTGGCTAACCCGAACTATTACAATAAAGAGGCAGCAAAAGTTGAAACGTTTACTATTTATACCCAGTTGGACTCAAAAGTTGCATTAAGTGACGTTAGCGATACCGAAGGCGCTTTAGATATTATGCCTATTCCTATCACTGAAGCAGAAAAAGTTCAAAACTCAGCTTACGCAAAACTCGTCAATAGCGACTCTAATAGTAACATTGCTGTCCACATTAATATGATCACTGGTAATCCTAAATTAAAAGACAAAAAGGTTCGCCTCGCTTTAAACCGTGCACTTGATCAGAAAAAAATGGGGAAAACGGCATTTAAAGGTTTTGCTGAAATAAAACCAACAATGGCTTCGCCTAATTACCCTGGTGTAAGAAATGCAATGGAAAAAATACAAGTTTATTCTGAAGCTGAAGCTCCAAAAGCTATTCGTAGTGAACTTAAATCAGTATTAAATGGTTTAACGCTCAATGTATTAACTCAAGAACGTTATATGTTTATGTGGAAAGCGATTGCTCGCGATTTTAGAAAAGTAGGTGTTAAATTGAACTTCGATATAACCACAGATGAGAAGGTTATATTTGAGCAGCTTTTATCTACAAATGCTGGAAAAAATACCAAACAGTGGGATCTTCTGGTATGGGGCAATGACGATTGGTATTTCAATCATCCTTGGTCTGCATTTTTTGTTTATCAAACCGATAGTGTCTGGAGCACTGTATCACCAGATACTACCATGAATAATTATATCAGCGAAATGTTCAAAGAAAGTACAGGTACTCCAGAGTTTGATAAAAGTGTTTATAACATTATGCAGCATGTATATGACAATGCTTATATGTTAGTTGTACCAGCGCCAAAGAACGTATATGCAGTTAATAATAAATTGACGAATTTTAAGCCATATCGCATAGCGACTATGCCATTGTGGGATATAAGTGTGACGGATAGCCATTGGTCATTAAGATAGTTTACTCCAAACATTAATAGTTAACATAAGGTGAGCTATATATACATTTGATCACGTTCATAAACTTTTCAAGATGTGTATATGGCAAACCCTAAATTAGCTAAAGATATAAATGCATTGAAAACCAATTATTAATTTCATTTGATTAGCTTTAATATGGTCAGGTACTTATGTTTAAAAGTTTACAGTTAAAACTTGTCGTTGCATTTGTTTTGATTGGATTAGTACCAACTATTATTGTTGGATTTGTCTCTTCAATTAAATCAAGTTCATCCCTCAAAGATTATGTGTTTTCTCAACTTGCTGGAGATCGAGATTTTAAGAAAAAAGGTCTGGAGCAATATTTAGAAGACGCAAAAAATGATATCTCTCTGTTATCTAAAAGTGCAGCCGTTACTGATTTGTATAAAACAATTGAGGTATATACTGAATTTGAAGAGGTTGAGCCTGAAGATGAATTTCTGATAGATACGTACGAATACGAAGAAATATGGGCAGAGAAAGGTGCAACGTTACAAAACTATGTCTCTGTTTATGGATACCAAGATGTTTTACTTATCACCGCAGATAATGGGCATATTGTTTATACTGCAAAGAAAAATTCAGATTTAGGCTTAAATATTAAGTCAAATTTTGATAAAAACAATCCTGTTTCAATGGTTTGGAAACAAGTGCTTGAAAACAAAACTATACAATTCCAAGACTTTACCCCTTATTCTGTGCTCAGTGATAAACCTGTAGCTTATATAGCTGCACCCGTATTAGATTTGCGTAAACAAGTCAGAGCCGTTGTGCTGTTGCAGCTTTCAAATGATAAGATCAATAGTTTGATGGCAGTAAATCATTCTGCAAATAAAGGAACGGCAGAGAGTTACATAGTCGGTCCTGACAATCTTATGCGATCGGACTCCAACTTGAACCATGAACAATTTTCCGTTGAACAGTCATTTATAAATGCAACTAACTACCAAGCTCGTAGTCGTTCAATTGATAAAGCTATAGCGGGAGAGTCAGGGTTAATAACGACAGAAAATTATATAGGTCTTGAAGTGTTATCTGCGTATACGCCTGTTAAATTTGGTGATAATACTTGGGCTATTGTATCTGAGATATCAGAAGATGAAGCTTTTGGTGCAGTATCTTCATTGAGATCATTAATTATTTTTCTTATTATCTTCGTTTCGGTCGTTGTTGTAGCAACTGCAATTTATTTAGGTAAATCCATCACATCCCCCGTTAGAAAAATGACTGTATTTATCGACAGTCTAGCCAAAGGTCATGTAGCAGGCCGCATCAATTTGAAGAGTTCTGATGAGCTTGGTCAAATGGCCAAGTCAGTGGATAATTTAGCTGAATTTCTTGAAGTTGTTATTGTTAAAGGGCTTAAAATGATCTCTAGCGGTGATTTAACTCATAAGATCAAACCCATGGATGAACAAGATGTTGTTAGTTTATCACTTATTGAAACCAACAGAGATTTAACGAGCATTGTGAATGAAATATCAGGGCATACTGATAGTTTAGTTAAACAAAGTGAAGATACGTTTGAGTCTAGTGAAGCAATGTCATCAGATTTAGACCACGCTGAGTTAGCGTTAGAGTCTATTACAACCTCATTAACCGAAGTTGCTCAAGTAATCGATATTACTTCACAAAATGCCAATGAAGCTGATCGCTTAGGAGCTGAGGCGAAAGAAGCCGCTTCAATTGGTAGCGCACGAGTAAATGATGTTGTTGCATCAATGAGTGACATCAAAGACGCGATCGCCAATATTTCATCTATTTTAACAGCGATAGAGAACATTGCTAATCAAACTAATCTTCTAGCTTTGAACGCCGCGATTGAAGCCGCAAGAGCAGGTGAGGCAGGAAGGGGGTTTGCCGTTGTAGCAGATGAGGTTCGAACCTTGGCAGCGCAAAGTACCAAAGCGGCGTCTGAAACAGCAGACTTATTAAATCTTGTTTTATCCAAAACTGAAATTGGATCTGAAATTACTCTAAAATCTGCAGAAAGCCTTAATGACATAGTCACTTCAATAGAGAAGGTTTCAAATATAATGGCTGAAATTGCTCAAGCTACAAATGAACAATCCACCGCGACAGCTGATGCTAATCAAAACTTACAAAAGGTGGCGGATCTTAATACTAAAATTTCTCAAAATGCGAAACAAGGTACGGACGTATCACAAAATTTGACATCTTCTGCAAGCGGCTTAAAAGAGATTGTAACTAAGTTTAAATGCACTAAAACAAATACTTAATTAGTCGTCTCTGAATAATGGCGTTTCGATCAAGAAGCGCCATGCTATTTTTAGGTAAGCTTCTAGCAAACCACACATAACAACTTGATTTCAATGTTTACATCCTCTCCCAAACCTCATAATCCAGAAAACTTAGGGAAGGAGCTATTCAATAGCTCCTTTTTTGTTTCTGACTCGGTTATTTTGGCTTTTTTTGCTTCCCATAATAGATAGCAAATCCCTTATCACGCTGTAAACAGGTGTGTGTTCCCAACGCTGCATCAATCATAGGCGCGTATTTCAAAAAGTCATTCGCCACAACAAACAGCTCACCATTAAGTGTTAAGTGCTGTCTTACGTTCGCCAAGAAACTATCAGCAACACCATAATCTGTAGCAATGCCAGTATGGAAAGGTGGATTAGAAACAACGTAATTAAAACGTCCTTTCAGTTCTTTCAACCCATTAGAGCCAAGTGTTGTTAGAGAGTCACTCACACCATTGGCGGCAAAGGTTAACTCAGTCGCTTTTATCGCTAATGCACTGTCATCTAGTGCAGTCACTTTAGCCCCAGTTTGATTGTGTAACCATAGAGAAATAATACCGTCTCCACAGCCAAAATCTAAAAATCTGGCCTGTTTCACATCGCTCATAAAGCGGTGTTCTGATAGCTTTTCTAGTAAAATGGCAGTGCCTTTATCCAGTTTCTTATGGCCAAAAACACCAGGTATGC
The DNA here is from genome assembly GCA_947493575.1 of uncultured Marinomonas sp. Taxonomy (GTDB): domain Bacteria; phylum Pseudomonadota; class Gammaproteobacteria; order Pseudomonadales; family Marinomonadaceae; genus Marinomonas. The sequence continues at coordinate 3,851 of CANLRQ010000029.1, read as the reverse complement.
TGCATAAAGTAAATGTCTGACCCGCCACTTCCTGCTGCCATTTGGTTATCCAGTTTTGAAATAAGAATTCAGGAGAAGGGGCAATTTTTTGCGCGTTATAAACCAAGCAATGCTTCGCAGCATCCACTTTACCCGCTTTATCTGACAAGGGTTCAAGACGTTTATAGGAGGATTTGACGCCGCTTTTATTATCACCCACTAACCAAATTTTAGCGCCCATTTTTAATAAAGGCATGGTGGCAGCAATTAAATAATCTAACAGCTCTTTCGCTTTAGGTTGAATGATAATGACATGATCAAACTCTTCCCCTGAAGACAGCGTCCAAGTCGCATTAAACTCAGCTTTACTTGCATCAAAACCACTCTGTATTAATCGGTCATATACTGTCTTTGATTGACACCACGTAAACACCGTTGTCTGAGCCGCTAATTCAATAGGGTAAGTATCGTCTGGGTTAGCAAACAACACCTTACCGATAAATGACTCAGACACACGTTGTAGTAGTAAACTGGTAGGATTAAGATTCATAAGTAATAGCTAACTCTTTTTGAGTGATGTTTGCCACTGGTTCTAACAGGGCATTCAGTTGTGCGGCATTCAATTCTGGTTGAACACGAGGGTATCTGGGCGTTTTCCTGTCATTTAATAATGGGGTTTCCCATCCCTTTGTGTGTTGGAGAAAATCTTCAGTAAAACGCTCTCCTTGCTCAACACAACCCGCTAAAATGACATCCACATAACTTAATGTAATAGGGCAGGCAGTAGAAGGAGGAGTAATCTGATCTGAGTGATAGATCCAAACGGTTCCATTTGGCAAGGCATCATCATGATAAGAGCTCACTTGAGAAGCATCTATTTGTGCCCTTTTATAACCTTGTTCACGCAAATCAAAAACAGGGATCTCTGCTTCCGATATTTCAATCAGAACACCATTACAGTGTGCGCCTTTCTTAGGAATAACCGCAACTGAACTCATACCAGACTCTGTCGTCATAATAGACCAATGACGCTCAAAACCTGTTATTTTAACAGGCCAAACTTGACCCGTTTCTCCCGTTTTTGCCCGGCTAATGCCACTGATCAAACTACCGTAGCCAACAATAAAGTGCCTATTCTGGACGCTCACTATACGAAACTCTCTCTACCTGCTCATTTCCTCTAATCATACCTGAGAGTCCTTAGAAAGCGTACAGACAGAATGCTTTTATCACTCGTAGAACTGCGCCAGTAGCTCATCTTATGGTTGCTATTTTCTCAAATCTAAGCAAGCACACACTCACAAGGTGAGGCCTTTTCTAAGGGGCTAAAGAAGGTAAGAATAGCAGGCTTTCATCCGCATGCTGACGCAAGAGGAGTTATTCGCACCTTCCTTAATTAAAGACTGAAAAATAACTTGTCTTAGAGGATAATAGAAAATCTATTTTTCCTTTTGAGACCTTTGCACGAAGTCATGAGCGATGACAAGACGAGAAAAAACAGACGAAGAAGCGGGGTTTATGAATTATAAATGCGCATTTTGAGTCTGTTTTTAACAAAGTATTAGCAAGCGTAATAGTCGTGCACAGGTTTCCTTTTATTATTTCCTATCCCTTAAAGGATCCTCACCGTAAGGAGCAGTATAGTTGGAGCATTTACTCTGGTGGCAGTACGCCATGATTTCTCTCATCTTTATTTGGAGTGGCTTTGTTCGAAGTGGACTAGGGTTCGGTGGCGCAGCGTTGGCTTTGCCTTTCTTACTCCTAGTATTAAATGAGCCTATTATTTTTCTACCCATTGTTGCCATACATCTACTGGTTTTCTCCAGCTGGATTGCGTATCAAGGTCATAAAAAGAGTAAGCTAGCCCAACAAAAGGATGCAACCCAAGAATCAAATATTGATTGGCGTTATTTAAAGTACGCAATGGGTATTATGATTGTTCCAAAAATGATCGGTGTTTTTGGTTTATTAACCTTACCCTCAAGCACTATGACGATCATCATTTTTTCCATCGTCGCAATCTATGCCGTTTCTTATATCTTAAACAAACCTTTTACCAGTAATCGACCTTACTTAGACATACTTTTTCTCATAATAGGAGGATACTTTAGTGGTGCGTCTCTCATAGGTGCTCCGCTTATTGTGGCTGTGTTTGCCACTAAAGTTGCCAAGCATCAACTACGAGATACCTTGTTTGTCCTCTGGTTTGTTTTGGTTACGATCAAAATGACATCTTTTCTAATTGCAGGTGTCGATTTGCAATTGATCCACCAGCTTTGGCTTTTACCCTGCGCCTTTATTGGCCATTTATTAGGTCAGGCATTCCACGAAAAAATTCAAAAAGCGGAAACACCTACTTTCTTTAGAGTCATAGGGTTTGCTCTTTTATTTATTTGTTGTGTCGGGGTCTATTCATCTTTCCAAGCATAATATTTATGTAGACAGTTTTAAAAATATTAAAATTGGATTAAGACACACCACTAGAAAACAAGGATGTTTTTGTTCCTGCTTGCTGATAAAGGCCCAGACCCGCAATACAACTCAGTAAGAATAACCCCACCCAAATCCAGTTATGATCAAATCCAACAACAGACAAAAGCCAACCAATGACAACATTCCCAACAAAAGCGTACACACCACCAATACAAGCGTATAAGCCGCCACGATATGCGCATCACATTTCACAGTAATACACCGCTAGGGCCATTAAGGGTGATGGAACAGTCAATTACTCGAATTATGGAGGGCGTCTAAGTTAGGAGTTTAATTAATAGAAAAAATAAACGTAATAATCATATAAATATATAAAAACAGAGTTATAAATATTTAAATTAAAGATACTTTTAATTATTGACTATTTGATTAAAAATAAAATAAATCCCTGTAAAAATTAGAAGCCACCCCATAATTTTATTGAATATCTTCACTTTTATTTCGTTATTAAGAATGATATTAAATTTCTCACCAACAAGAGTCCAAAGTATCATTGCCAAAAAGGTAATTATAAAGAAAATCAAAACAAAAATTGAAATAGAGTTCCCACCTGATGTAGAAAACATGGATACCCCAGCTATCGCGACGATGTAACCTTTAGGGTTAAACCATTGTAATATTAGGCCATCATGCAGTTTCAGTAACGCTTTATTCGTATCATTACTCTCAATCGATGATAGAGAAGAAGACACCTTGTATCCCATATATGCGATGTATAATGACCCTACTATTGTAATTATGCTTAGAGAGTTAGAATGAGTTTCTACAACAAGCATTAAGCCGAATGCAACTGATGCCAATAATGATGTAAACCCTAAAGATGCTCCTATAATAAATGGTATTGTTTTAGTTAACCCATGATTTAAACCGGACGATATAAGCATAATATTAATAGGCCCAGGTAAAAAATTCATAGTTAATGCAAATGTCATCATTGCAATAAATATTGATAAATCCATATAGTTTCTCGATATAAAATTTCAATTAGTTTTATTTCATTTAAAAAATGATCTTTATTCTATAATTTAAGGAAGGCGCAAAGAGGTTTAGTAGACTTGTTCACACTGTCCTTAACTAGTCAGCCCTGAAAAATCCTTAACAGACTGTTTTTAAAAAAAATTAGCTATTTGGGCATAGATTATTTCGACCAGAAGCAGTAAGCTGTGTCTTCAGTTTCTGGTCGAAAATGGTGCCGATATGCTGACTAAAAGCCCTTCTGATTCTGCCCAATTTAGCTTTTTCGATATCATCAATCAGCTTGATGATACTCACCCTTTACTCGCCTTAAGTCGTGCTATTGACTGGCAGGCGCTGGAACTGGAATTCTCACCTCTTTACAGCGCCATCGGACGTAAAGCTAAACCAATTCGTTTGATGAC
>CANLRQ010000028.1 GCA_947493575.1 uncultured Marinomonas sp. | reverse complement strand
TTTCGAAGCCTCCAGCGAGCGCCCACACAAATTATCTGATTAACTATTTTAAAGAGCGTGCTAACTTAGGTAACAAGCGAAAGAAGAGGTTCTTCTGTTTCGTCTTGCTGGACAGTTTCTCGTTGTTCTGAGTGCTTGTCCGTGTCAGCGAGGGCGTATATTAAGGATCTACAGATTTAGTGCAACCCTTTTATGCAGTTTTTTAATAAAAAGTGAAAAAAAGTTTAAAAAGGGTCAAGACAGTACAAATTTTACACAAAAGTGTCGCTTTTAGACCAGTTTTGAAGTAAAAAAGTGAAACAGTAAGACTATTCTCACTTTCAACCTCAAGAAAACACTAACGATACAAAAAAGCCAGTAAACAAACTGGCTTTTAAACGCTAATAAAAATTTAATTTAGAATAAGACTCGCGCTTTTACAGTCCCTTCAACTAATTTAACTTTTTCAAGGGCTAGTTCACTAGTTTCAAAAGCAACATCCATTACCATGTATCCAAGTTTTTCTGTTGTACGTAAATATTGTCCGGCAATATTAATGTTGTTTTCAGAAAAAATACTATTGATGCTTGATAAAATCCCAGGTCTGTTTTCATGTACATGCAACAAACGGTGGTAGCCATCTTGTGCTGGCAAAGCAACCTCTGGAAAGTTGACAGCAGCCGTTGTTGTTCCAACATCAGAATATTGAATAAGTTTATCTGCGACTTCAACGCCTATATTTTCTTGAGCTTCCATTGTGCTGCCACCTACATGAGGCGTTAAAATAACATTGTCTAAGCCTCTCAACGGAGAAACAAACTCCTCTGCATTTCCCTTAGGCTCTACTGGAAACACATCAATTGCAGCACCACTAATGTTGCCCGCCTTGATAGATTCAGCTAGGGCCTCTAAGTTCACAACTGTTCCACGAGATGCATTAATAAAAACAGCGCCTTTTTTAATAGCTGCAATCTCTTCTACATCGATCATCAACTTAGTCGATGCTGTTTCTGGAACGTGTAAACTAATAACATCACTAGTCGATAAAAGTTCTTTTAAGCTTTTAACTTGACTGGCATTACCTAAAGGTAGCTTAGTCACAATATCAAAAAAGCACACTTCCATACCTAAAGACTCAGCTAATACGCTTAATTGAGTACCAATACTACCATAGCCAACGATCCCTAAACGTTTACCACGAGTTTCAAACGAGCCAACCGCTGATTTCATCCAGCCACCGCGATGGCAAATAGCATTTTTTTCAGGGATACCTCGTAATAGTAAAATTAACTGGCCAATTACTAATTCAGCAACACTTCTCGTATTAGAGAATGGCGCATTAAAAACAACGATACCTTTTTCACTTGCGGCATCCAAGTTGACTTGATTCGTTCCAATACAAAAACAACCGATCACCATCAATTTATTAGCATGACTAAGCACCTTTTCAGTAAGTTGAGTCCTTGACCGAATGCCAACAAAATGCGCTTCCGAGATTTTTTCAATTAACTCACTTTCTGCAAGAGCGGTTTTGAAATATTCAATGTTGTGATAACCCGCAGCATTCAATGAATCAATAGCAGATTGATGCACGCCTTCTAATAATAAAATTTTAATTTTATCTTTATCTAATGAGGTATTTCTCATGACTAGTTTGACTTCTCTTCTTAGTGGGGAGGATAAGGTCACTTATATTAACACACAACATCAATTCTTATAGTGGACAGATTAAGAATGTCTTTCATTATGACAATGAACAGAGTTCATATAGAAATCCGACATTGTTCTCAAAAAATAATGGCAGTATTGATGATTTGAGTCTAGAATAGTAGAACACTTTTTAAACAACTCTTAATAATAGAGGTTACTATTATGGAAGCAGGATTATTAATTGCCGCCGATAGAGCGAACCTAGTTACCTCTATTAAGCAAAATACAACACCAGCAACGAGTAGCTCTAGCAATAGTCAGAATGATTCAAATGTCTCTCCAAGTGTGCGTGTTGATTTATCCGATACTGGACGACAGCTATCCGTTGAAGCGCAGCAAAGAAGTACGGTTCAAGAAACAAGTGATACAGCCACTTTAGCATCCTCAACAGAAAGAAATACAAATACAGAAAGAGTTACTCTTTCGACGGGCGAGCAAGATACAACGCTATCAGCAACAGAAGAAACGGAACAAGAACTTAATAGTCCAGAACTAAATGCTGTAGCAGGAAATCCAACGAGAAATACTGAAACAGAAGAGAGCCTTGCTTCGTCACTTAATGACACTAATACAGCAAATAATACCCAATCGGCAGAAACAACACCTCAACAACCGGTAAGAGCAAATCAAAATACCAACTTAGTGACTCAGTATAATGTCACACCAGACTCCATTATAGGGCAGTCTATAAGTATTCAGGCCTAACGTCTACGCCTCTAGTTAAAAGTTAAAGACCTTTGCACTAGGTCATGAGCGATAATAAGACAAGACAAAAACAGATAAAAAAGCAGAGTTTATGAGTTATAAATGCGCATTTTGAATCTGTTTTTAACAAAGTATCAACAAGCGCAATAGTCGTGCAAAGGTCTCAGTTACTGTTTTTAAATTCTACTAAGATTCTATTCGACTAAGATAGACACCACATTCAATATGATGCGTATAAGGGAATTGATCAAAAATCGCATATCGATCTACTTTGTGTGTATTCGATAACGATATAAGATTGTTTTTTAATGTCTCAGGGTTACAAGAGATATATAAAATATTATCCACTTTCCTTACCAGCTCAACAGTCTCATCATCTAACCCAGCTCTAGGAGGATCCACTAATACTACGTTTGGAGATAACGCTTCCATACCTGAATCTGACAATTTTTTTGGCAATTCAGACTCACCATTCAATGCAGCCGCAACATCTTCACTGGCCATTTTGACCACGCTTACATTTTTCACCCCATTTAAGGCAATATTCAATTGAGCAGAATTAACCGAAACCTTTGATATTTCGGTTGCAACAACTTGATTAAATCGTCGAGCCAGAGGGATAGAAAAATTACCATTACCACAATACATTTCTAATAAATCTCCTGATGTATTTTTCGTAACATCTAAAGACCACTCCAACATCTTTTCACTGATGCCAACGTTAGGCTGAGTAAAGCTATTTTCAACCTGTTGATAATGATATTTTTTACCGTGCACAGTTAAAGTTTCAAGAACAAAATCCCTTGTAAGTACTATCTTTTTTTTGCGACTGCGACCCACAAAGTGACAAACTGGAAATAATTCATATAAACTCGTTGCCGCCTCTCTCCACTCCTCATCAATAGGCTTATGATAAAGCAAACTGATTAACGCCTCCCCAGTTTGAGTGGTTAGAAAATCAACCTGGAATAATTTATGACGTAAAATGGGAATGTTTTTTACAGCATCCAATAACTGTGGCATCAGTTGATTAATTAATTTAGATGCGACAGGGAATTGATCTACTCGAATAGGAGTCCTTGGCGCCTTAGAGTCAAACATGGCGTAATACATTAGATCATCTTCATGCCACACTCGAAACTCAGCCCTCATTCTATAATGTGACACCTCACTCTCAAATACCTCTATTTCAGGCATATTCAATTTTTGAAACAAAGTATCTAAAATCGTTATTTTTTCCACTAACTGAGTATTGTAGTGTTCTGGCTGAATGAAATTTGGATTCATAAAATTCGCTCTAAAGGTAAAAAACGTGTTTTGATTTGTAAATTATACGAAATGCCCCCTAACAAATCTAATAAGCATTACCTGAGCCTAAATAATCTTCTCCCAACAAAACCTCTAAAGACAAGGTAAACGAAAACTCAGGGGCAAAGTCATTGTCAGCTTCATGAGTAATTTGGGGAGTTACCTGACCAATTAACCAATTGCTATATAATATTTTTTTATAATTCACTAAATAGAGATACGTATCCAGTTTAGGAGCAGGATCTCCCGACTGCAATAAACTGAATTGATAACGAACTTTACTTTTTTCATTAATCGAATAGTTAAAAAATAGGTTCTCTCTATAATAGTACTCTTCTTCTCTGTTCAACCAAGTAGAACCAAATGACAATCCAAAAACTAAATCGTCATTTAATGGCGTTGTGGCTTCTGAAGAAAAACTCGCACCAAAGCCCTGAGAATAATAAGAAAACACTGACTCTCTCAGGCTCAATGACCAAGATGAATATCGATAGTCTTGAGTAAATTTCATTCTCACAAAAGGATCCAAAGGAAAATCGACTAAAATCCCAGCATCAAAGTTAGCATTCCATTCATCTTTTACATAACGAATAGCTGCTGAAAAGGTTTCACCTACTGCTTCTTGCTGAAAGCTAGAAGAGCTCGATTCTTGAATTTCATTATTCTCTGTTAGCTCACTAGCATCTGAGTCAATAACTAAACGCAATCGATTCTTAGTGTTCGGTAGCCGTATCCCCATATGCACCCCTAAAAAAGGAGAAGCCCCCCCATTACCGCTAAACACGCCCCCCATCTGAACACTAATAAAACTTTGGCTTGGTGATGTTGAATGTTCTCCTGAAAAAAATGCATCTAGTCCATTTGACCATTCACTTACCGCTTGAGATGCATTCTTGTGAGAAAGATCCCACCACTCCCCCCCTGAAATAGAGTCACTCTGATCCGCAAGAGCAACATTTGGAAAAAGAGACGACAAAGCATATACGCAAAACAACGAAGATGATGCTGAGACACCTCTTAAACCAAGTAACATTAGAATGACTTCAACATTGATCTAACCATTAAAGAAGAGTTTTTTGCAGCAATCTCAAGGTACGACTCAAAACTTTGGGAAGACTCTTTACCTGCAATATCCGACAACGCTCGAACAACTACAAAAGGAGTTCCAAACTTATGACACACTTGAGCCACTGCAGCGGCCTCCATTTCTACAGCCATTAATTCAGGGAAAATCTCTCTTACACTCTGAATACGGGTAGGATCACTCATAAAACTGTCCCCAGTAGCGATAAGCCCCACTTTAGCATTTACTGCACCTAGCTCCTCAATCGCTAATTTCGCTTTATTAACAAGTCCTAAATCAGCGCCAAAACCTGCTGGCATATTTGGCACCTGACCCATTACATAACCAAATGCAGTAACATCAACATCATGATGTATAACCTGATCAGAAATTACAACATCACCAACATTTAACTCAAGGTCAAACCCACCAGCAGAACCAATATTAATAACATGATCTGGAGAGAACGTAGAAAGCAGCAAAGCAGTAGAAACAGCGGCATTTACCTTTCCAATTCCTGATTTTAATAAAACGACATCCTGCTCGTCTATTGTCCCAAAGTAAAATTCACAATCGGCAATCGTTTTACAAGTCACATTAGATAACCACCCTTTGATTAAAACAACCTCTTCGTCCATTGCTCCAATAATTGCCACTAAACTCATTTATCTACCCTCTATTAAACTCATATTATTTGATGTATCAACAAATGTTATCATGTCCTTAATACAACCAGCATCATAAGGTGGTCGCATTGGAAAGCATTTTTCACCATTACTTTGATTACTTTTTTGAGTAAGGAGTACCGTAATAGATGGGAACTCCAATTTTATTTTAAGTAATAGCTCTGGCGACATTTGCTCCAAAGCTATGATCACCTCTATTTTATAATGATTTAATAAGGACAAAGATGAATCCATATCATCTAAAAAGTGAGAAACGATATCCTGTTCTATCAATTCATTTCTAAGAATAGCTTTACTTACTTTTGTTCCTCCTATTAGCAGCCAGTTTCTCCCTTTAGGCAACATGTCATCTGGAGAAATAGACCTCAGTTGAAACAAAGAAATTAATAACTCTGCTACACTATAATCAAACGGATAGTAATCTAATGCCAAAGATTGATCGTTGAATGGATTGTTAAAGCTTACTTTAGCAATCGGTAAATCACTTCGCCCCAACATCATAGACATAGTTTCCAACAGCTCCTCATAGTCTTCATCAGACTGATATGAGCACCCAACTAGAATGGCATCAATCTGATCTAATTTCATGGACTTTAGAAAAATATCCTCAGCGGAATTAATACAAACCAATTCAATATCTAAATTACGTAAAATAGACTGCATTAAACTACTTTTTTCATAACCATTTTCAATCCAAACTACCTGAGAGCCTGCGGGTATTTCAATATCATCTTTCTCAGCAACAGAATAAGGCAAAACAATAGAGAAACCTCTTTCATGGTCAATATTTAATTTTGCACCGATTTTTTCAACCAAGGACCCTACTAATTTAAGAAAAATATCTCTTGCATGACTCACACCCGTCACATCAATAACCAATTTCGATTCTTCAACCTTAAAACAGATCGCTTTATGTTCAACTAACTCACTCGAATGAGTCATCATTAGAATTGAGGAGATTAAGGATTTAAACTCTAATGGCCAAGGATATAAGACACAAGCGGCTTCTAACCTACAATCCACAAAAAGGTCATCATGGGTATGCAGCGCCATCGGCATTCTACTTAACTCATTACATAGCAGCTTACCTAATAAGCTTGCAGTATCTTCCTGTATATCATCACCTCTTATGCCTTCTAATCCAAATGCTAAGGCACTAAGCCACTTACCAATAGGAAAGCCGTTCGAATAATCACAACGACCAGAAAGAAAATGCAACTCAGATAGTAACTCCTCACTAGTTAGTTGCTGCATTCCAGAAAAAGAGATCGGTTTCACTTGAGATAGTTGCCACTCTAACTGGGTCTCTTTTGTAATATCACTCCCAATTAATACCAACCCACGAAAGCCACTTTTGGAAATATAAGGATAAAGTCTCCAATGAAGAATTTTATTTACTTGTGAAAAGCTCAGGGTAAAACTTGTACCTGCTTCCCCCTTTAATGCTTGTTGAATAGGAGCATGACTAATGATTGGCATGAAATCAAACAGGGTTCTTGCACCCTCTGCATCATGATATAATTTTTTAGCTTCTTGGTTCATTCTCAATACGGATGCAACCTCATCACAGAAAATTACCGCAGAGGCTGCACCTTCCATCAGAATTTGTAAGGCTCTGGCTTGCTCTTTTTCACTGGCATTTTTTCCGTATATGATTTTTTCTATCTCATCTAATTCTTTATATTTTGTATTTTTTGTTATGCTTAAATCCGCTATGGCATCAGACATCACATTAAAAATAGCTCTTTGAGACAAAAATACCACTATCAAAAAACAACTTAAAAGAGCAATCGCGAGGAGAAAAATTTGATAAGCTAACTCTTCTTCGAAAGAGAAAAAATCCGCTTTTTTAAGAAAAACTCTAAGTTCTAAAGTAGCAAGACTGTCCGGGAGGTTTAATACACTCCCATAAGAATCCACCCCTTCCTCAGTCATAAAACGAGCACCTCTTTCCTCAAAAATCGTGTCACCTTGCGAATTAGATAGCTTAATGCCATCGATATTTACATCCATTAATAAAGACTGCGCCATCGCAAAATTGTTACTTAAAGAGATAAAACCATAGATGTAACCAACACCTATTCCTTCGCTTGAAACCATCCCCTTTTTAAAGACTAAAAAGTAATTGCCTTCTCCTACTGAGAAAACAAACCACTGCCCAATTTTAGAAAAAACACTGTATAAGTCTGCGGAGTCTTCTAAATAAAGAGAACTTCTAGGATCTAAAATTGATCTCCCATCATTTCTCTCAACATAAATAAAATCAATCGACCCTAACAGAAAGCCATCATGATTTGAAAAAAGAGAATGCATCTCTCTATCATCTTCCAACTGAGAATTAGAGAACAATTGAGAAACGCCACTTAACTCGAATTCAGCTTTTTGCAAATACAATGAAAAAGAACTTTCAACTAGATGATGCTTACGTTCTAACTGACTTAAAACAGCATCCTTAGCTTCACTGTATTTCACTGCCGTAGTAACAATAGAAAGCAGGATAAAAACAATCAAAAAAAAGCTACTGATACGCCTCTTAAATCGTTTCTCTATACTTTCTTTTTCTAAATACATTTAGGGTTCTCCATAAATCTCTACTCCATGTATAGCTATGAATTTTCAACAAATAAATCGACTACATACAGATTAGGGACTTTTTTACGCTCTAAATGATAACGAATCATTTCTGCGATTGAAATTTCAATTTCTTTAAATGGCATATGGAACTTAAGCATCTGCAAATCCTTATTATCGAAATTCTTCCCCTCAGAGAGCCAATAATTTATGGTAAATTGACGCAATTGTTTTGTATCAATCGATTTAAAGAAAGACTCACTCAAAAAGTTATCACATTGAAAGATCAATGCGTTACCAATAACTGCATTCAGCTTTTCTAAAATTCGCTGCTCGCTCAATACAGACCCATCAAAATAAAACACTTGTTTCATATTGACCTCATTTTCTGAGAACATATCTAGAAAGCTATTACAAAATTGCTGGTTACGAAACCCATTTGAAAATACAATTGGTATAACTTCCATTCTTGAGGCAAGTGCCTTACCTACCATTACAGATAATACCTTAGAAATCGATTGGTAATTCACCCCTGTATAAAACACGGATGATTGATTTTCCCAACCAACAACGGGCGAAGAAACATCATATAAAACAATATGAGTGTCATACTTTCTCAAAATAGATTCAACAATTGATTTTTGTTGGTATCTGTCTAGAGTAGTAATGAGATAGTCGGGAGGGGATCGCATAACCCTCTTATATTGTTTAAACAACACATCGTCTGCAACTTCTGAAGAGTACTCAAAAATATCTAAGCGATAATCTATTTGTAAACTGAGCATTCGTTGCTTGAAATAGTGAAGAAAGTGGGTTCGATCTTCTTCCTCCATTATTCTTGGCAAAATCGCCGAAATATTGATTGCTTTAGATTGACGCGTTTTCATCGGTATAGCCGTTTGTTGGACAGCCGAGTGAAAGCTTTTTGCCAGGGAAGTTTTCCTAGGATATTTTTCATAATACGAATCGACGTTCCAAAACTCTACGCCATACGAAAGATTGGTAGCAACACACAGTAGAAACACACAATAACGCAACATAGTCTAACCCAAGTTTAAAAAGCTATCGATTGACAGTGTACTACTTAGGGAGCTAAAGCGAAAAAAAGAAGAAAAAAAAGCTGACATAAAGTCAGCTTTTTTAATATGGTGCGGAAGGAGAGACTCGAACTCTCACGCCGTGAAGCACTGGAACCTAAATCCAGCGTGTCTACCAATTCCACCACTCCCGCAAGGAATGAGGAGCATTATAGAGCGCAATTTCTCAAGGTCAACTCTTTTTTTATAAAATCGTAAAAAAAGAGTTAACTGAAAAATTCAAATAGCCAAGTCTAGAATTTTCGACTGTTATTATACAAACCTTGCTCATAACGAACCGCCATCTCTTCTAGATCAATGGTTTTGATTCTTGACGCTTGCCCAGCACAACCAAATGCTTCATAACGATCAATACAAACTGACTTCATCGCTTTAATGCTTTCAGTTAAATACTTACGAGGGTCAAAGTTACCTTTATGCTCAGCTAAGCTGCGGCGAATAGCACCTGTTGCAGCCAGTCGTAAATCCGTATCTATATTTACTTTACGCACACCGTAGCGAATTGCTTTTACAATCTCTTCAACAGGCACTCCGTAAGTTTCAGGAATGTCGCCACCAAACTCATTAATAATAGTTAGCCAATCTTGAGGAACAGAAGAGGATCCATGCAATACAATATGCGTGTTAGGCAACAATTCAACAATTTTTGCAATACGCTCAATATCAAGAATGTCCCCAGTAGGTGGGCGCGTAAATTTATAGGCTCCATGACTTGTACCAATAGCAACAGCCAAAGCATCAATACCAGTCGCATTCACAAACTCAACAGCTTCTTGAGGGTCGGTAAGCATTTGATCCATTGTCAAAATACCTTCAGCACCAACACCATCTTCTTCACCAGCTTCACCTGTTTCTAGCGAGCCCAAAACACCCAACTCACCTTCTACAGAAACACCGCAAGCATGTGAGAACTCAACAGTGCGACGAGTAACATCCACATTGTAATCGTAACTAGCAGGAGTTTTACCATCAGTCATCAAAGAACCGTCCATCATGACAGATGAGAAGCCCAACTGGATCGAACGCTGGCAAATAGCAGGAGAAGTACCGTGATCCTGATGCATAACAACAGGAATGTGAGGGTAATCTTCAATGGCTGCGGCAATTAAATGGCGTAGAAAGTGAGAACCTGCATATTTACGTGCTCCGGCAGAAGCCTGCATAATAACAGGAGAATTTACTTCATCCGCAGCTTCCATTATAGCTTTGACCTGCTCCATGTTATTCACATTAAATGCAGGTAGTCCATAGCTGTGCTCCGCAGCATGATCAAGCAACTGACGCATACTAATTAAAGGCATAAACGTTTCCTCTGAATATATATCGTTATTAAATGCTAATAACGAACTTCTATGGTGTATGTAAACTCTCTAGTTTTTATTAAGTATTGTCACTTCTTAGTACAAAACAATACTTATGGCTTTTCGCCTTATAATATTTTGTGTTCTTTATTAAACTAGTTTTTAGAACGTGTTTCTAGTATTTCTACAGCAGGTAAGACCTTTCCTTCTACAAACTCAAGAAAAGCACCACCTCCAGTTGAAATGTAAGAGACTTGATCTTGGATACCGTATTTATCAACAGCAGCTAATGTATCCCCTCCTCCAGCGATTGAAAAACCATTACTTTTAGCAATGGCTAACGAAATTGTTTTAGTGCCTCCACCAAACTGGTCTATTTCAAATACACCTAGAGGGCCGTTCCATATAATAGTGTTGGATGATGCCAACAGTTCAGCAAGCTTTTCAGCTGTTTTAGGGCCAATATCTAGAATCATGTCATCCGCAGCTACATCACTCACATTTTTTACCCTTGCCTCTGCATCCGCGGAAAACTCTGTTGCGACAACAACATCTTCAGGTAAAGGAATAGAAGTTTTTGCCATTAGTTCCTTAGCTTTTGGAATTAAATCTTCTTCATATAAAGACTTTCCAACTGGATAACCCGCAGCAGCTAAAAACGTATTTGCGATTCCACCACCAACAATAAGCTGATCCACTTTCTCAGATAATGTTTCTAAAACCGTTAATTTTGTCGACACTTTAGAGCCACCAACAATGGCTGCAACTGGCTGCTTGGGAACAGCTAATGCTTTTTCTAAAGCATCTAGTTCAGCAACAAGTAATGGGCCAGCACAAGCAATAGGAGCAAACTTTGCAACACCATGCGTCGATGACTGAGCTCTATGGGCTGTGCCAAAAGCATCCATTACAAAGACATCACATAAAGCCGCCATTTTTTTGGCTAAAGCTTCATCATCCTTTTTTTCACCAACATTAAAGCGAACATTTTCTACAAGAACAACTTGCCCTGATTCAACATTAACACCATCAAGCCAATCAGATACAAGCTCAACAGGCTGTCCCAGCAATTCAGATAAGTGATTTGCTACAGGCTGCAAAGAAAACGTTTCATCAAATACACCTTCTGTTGGACGCCCTAAATGAGACATAACAATCACTTTCGCACCAGCAGCCAAAGCTTGTTTTAAGGTTGGCAAAGCAGCTCGAATACGAGCATCGCTAGATACCTTGCCATTCTTAACAGGCACATTAAGGTCTTCTCGAATTAAAACTCTCTTATCAGATAAATCTAAATCCACCATTTTAATTACTGTCATGTCATTCCCCCATTTTTCTAAAAAATAAACTTAAAACTAACTATTTTGAGATTTTTTGTCCCCAGTAAGTAGCAACATCTAACATTCTGTTCGCAAAACCCCATTCATTATCAAACCAACAAAGCAGCTTTATTAAATAACCATCGACGACTTGTGTTTGAGTACCATCAACAATAACTGAACGCGCATCATGATTAAAATCAACTGACGCATGGGGCTCCTGAGTAAATCCTAGGATATTCTTATATTTACTTGAAGACAGTGACTCAAAGTATGCATTGACCTGCTCTTTAGTAACTCTTTCTTTTGTACGTATCACGAGGTCAATGGCAGATACATTAATAGTAGGCACTCGCAAAGCATTACAGGCTATTTTGGGCCCCAATTTAGGAATCAACCGTTGAATACCTTTAGACAACCCAGTATCTACAGGAATAATCGAACTCATTGATGATCGAGTCAGACGCAAATCATTTTTATGGTATGCATCAATCACAGGTTGATCGTTCATTGCAGAATGAATAGTTTGAGTCGTTCCATGCTCAATGCCTGCCAAGTGATCAATACCTTCCAAAACAGGAATAATGCAATTTGTTGTACAAGATGCAGCCGATACGATCGTATGAGAAGTATTGATTTCAGATTCGTTAAATCCATAAACAATCGTCGCATCAACATCGCTTTCAGCAGGTTGAGATAACAACATCCGACGAACTCCTGCTGAAATATACATTTGGGCATCTTCACGCGAAGAAAAACTCCCTGAACACTCTAAGAGCATATCAATATCAAGTTGTTTCCAATCAATATTTTCAGGCTCAGGTTCAGAGAAGCATTGTATGAGATCATCCCCCACTTTTAATGCATCTCCTTCACAGGACACAGGTAATGGAAATCGACCATGAGTACTGTCATAACGAGTTAAATAACTAATCGTGTCCAAATCAGACAATTCATTAATTGCAACAACTTGTATATGCTTCCTGTAGCCATTTTCATAAAGCGCCCTCAATACAGATCGACCAATTCGCCCATATCCATTTATTGCCACTCGCATCATCGATTCACAACACCTTAAAAAGTTTTTTATCTAAGCAAAAAAAGGGCCTTAAGGCCCTTTTTTCAATCAGCGTATTTATAAAATACGATTGACTGTTTCAACAACATTCTCAACGGAGAAGCCGAAGTGTTTCAATAGAGCGCCACCAGGTGCAGACTCACCAAATGTACTCATTCCTACAACTGCGCCGCCAAACCCAACATACTTATACCAAAAATCAACGTGCGCCGCTTCAATCGCAACGCGAGCTGTTACAGATTTTGGTAAAACAGATTCTTTATAGTCCACATCTTGTTGGTCAAAAACATTCGTTGATGGCATAGACACTAGACGAACCTTTTTACCTTGTTCTGATAATTGCACCGCTGATTCACGCGCCAATTGCACTTCTGAGCCCGTTGCGATTAAAATAACATCAGGGGTACCGTTACAATCCTGTAATACATAACCACCTCGCTCTACACTAGCAAGCTGTTCAGCCGTTCTTGCTTGAGCTTTCAAACCCTGACGACTGAAAACCAATGACGTTGGTGCATCATTGCGCTGAATAGCACTCTTCCATGCAACCGCTGTTTCAGCAGCATCACAAGGACGCCATACGGTCATATTTGGTGTCATGCGTAGATTAGCTAATTGCTCTACAGGTTGGTGAGTTGGTCCATCTTCCCCTTGACCAATCGAGTCATGCGTATATACAAAGATATTTTGAATTCCCATCAATGCAGACATACGAACTGCATTACGAGCATACTCCATAAACATCATGAAAGTAGCGCCGTAGTTAATAAAGCCACCATGTAAAGAAGCACCATTCATGATACCACTCATACCAAACTCACGTACGCCATAGTAGACATAGTTACCAGCAGGATCGTCTTGAATGCCTTTAGAACCAGACCAAAGCGTTAAGTTAGAGCCTGCTAGATCAGCAGATCCTCCAAGTAATTCAGGTAACATAGCACCATAAAAGCCAATGGCATTTTGAGACGCTTTACGACTAGCGATGCCTTCTGCTTTGTCCTGGCACTCTTGAATAAATGCCTGTGATTTCGCTTCAAAATCTTCTGGTAACTCACCTTTTACAACTCGACGCTCATATTCCGCAGCCAATTCTGGATGTGCAGCTTGATACGCAGCAAACTTTTCATTCCAGCTCGCTTCAATTGCTACGCCTTTGTCTTTGGCATTCCAACCATCGTAGACATTGTCAGGAATAACAAAAGGAGCATGATCCCAACCCAGAAACTCACGTGCAGCGGCAATTTCTGCATCGCCAAGTGGCGCACCATGGCAATCATGGCTTCCTGATTTATTAGGTGAACCAAATCCAATGATTGTTTTACAGCAAATCATTGTTGGTTTATCCGTTACAGACTGAGCTTCCAAAATCGCTGCACGTATTGCTTCAGGGTCGTGTCCATCAACACCAGAAATAACATGCCAACCGTACGATTCAAAACGTTTAGTTGTATCATCTGTGAACCAGCCTTCAACATGGCCATCGATAGAAATGCCATTATCATCCCAGAAAGTAATTAACTTCCCTAACCCAAGCGTCCCCGCTAGTGAACAGGCTTCATGGGAAATGCCTTCCATCAAACAACCATCACCTAAGAAACAATACGTAAAGTGATCAACGATATCATGTCCCGGTTGATTAAATTGTGCGGCTAAGGTTTTCTCGGCAATAGCCATACCAACAGCATTACTGATACCAGCACCCAAAGGTCCTGTCGTTGTTTCAACACCAGGTGTGTATCCATATTCTGGGTGACCCGGCGTTTTTGAATGTAACTGACGGAACTGCTGCAACTCTTCAATAGGTAAAGCATAGCCAGAAAGATGCAATAGAGAATAAATCAACATTGACCCATGACCATTGGATAAAATAAATCGGTCACGATCAACCCAGTTCGGGTTTGTTGGGTTATGCTTTAGAAAGTCGTTCCAAAGTACTTCGGCAATATCTGCCATACCCATTGGAGCACCTGGGTGACCTGAGTTAGCTTTTTGTACTGCATCCATACTTAACGCTCGGATAGCATTAGCGAGTTCTTTACGAGATGACATCTATTTCGGCTCCTGATGGCTTTAAAATCTCCAGCTATTCTCACCTCTATTGTCGACCTATGCAACGCCCTAACACTCATATCTCTGCCCTTTATGCTTATTTTATAAAAAAGTTGTCGATCTAATAAAAAAAAACCAATAGAAAAGCAAAAGCCTAATGACTGACTTGATTTTACTCCTCTTCTAGGTCAGAATTCGCACACTTAAAAGCGTCGATTTGTTTTCGGCTTGCGGACGCTATATAAAAGCAGCTAAACAGAAGCACTGTCGCCTGTTTAGTTATTATTCAAAGCTAAGCGGGTTCTTTATACCTGTTTTAGCGCTTTATTCATTCTTGATAGAGGCTCTAAAATGTCAGAATACTCATTATTTACTTCCGAATCTGTTTCAGAAGGCCACCCAGATAAAATCGCAGACCAAGTTTCCGATGCCATTCTTGATGCTATTCTTGCAGAAGACCCAGATGCTCGTGTTGCCTGTGAAACTTTAGTTAAAACCGGTATGGTTTTAGTTGCAGGGGAAGTCCGTACAAACGCATGGGTTGATATCGAAGAAATTGCTCGTGGTGTAATTCGTAACATTGGTTATAACAGTTCAGATATGGGATTTGATTGGGAATCCTGCGCGGTAATGAATGCCATTGGTAAACAGTCTGCAGATATCGCAGTGGGTGTTGATGAAGCATCCGATCACGAACAGGGTGCAGGTGACCAAGGTTTAATGTTTGGCTTTGCAACCAACGAAACAGATGTCTTAATGCCAGCTCCAGTTACCTATGCTCATCGCTTAGTACAACGTCAAGCTGAAGTGCGTAAAAATGGTACATTGGACTTTCTACGCCCAGATGCAAAAAGCCAAGTTACCTTTAGATACGATGAAAATGGTAAACCATGTGCCATTGACGCCGTCGTACTTTCGACTCAACACAGCGCATCAGTGAAACAAGATGATCTTCGTGAAGCGGTAATGGAAGAAATCATCAAACCAGTATTACCTGAAGAATGGTTGTCTTCAGAAACCAAATACTTCATTAACCCAACAGGTCAATTCATTATTGGCGGCCCTGTTGGTGATTGTGGTTTAACTGGGCGAAAAATTATTGTTGATACTTACGGCGGCATGGCTCGTCATGGTGGTGGTGCTTTCTCAGGTAAAGATCCATCAAAGGTAGACCGTTCTGCCGCTTATGTTGGTCGATACGTTGCTAAAAACATTGTTGCTGCTGGCCTTGCTGACAAATGTGAAATTCAAGTGTCTTATGCAATTGGTGTAGCAGAGCCAACTTCTATCAGTATCAACACGTTTGGCACAGGTAAAATAAGCGATGCAGTTATCAGCCAACTAGTACGTGAACACTTTGAATTGCGCCCTGCCGGCCTAATCAAAATGCTAGATCTAAAACGCCCAATTTACTTACCAACTGCCGCTTATGGACACTTTGGTCGTGAAGAAGAAAACTTCTCTTGGGAAAAAACAGATAAAGCCGCTGCATTAAAAGCTTCTGCCGGTTTATAAAGTTCTTTTTTTCCGTTATAAAAGCCCTCTACATTGAGGGCTTTTATTTTTATGCGTATTCCAAGAGTATTTATTAACTTACCACTGTCAGAAAACTCATCCCACTCTCTTCCTGATTCGACATTTAATCATTTGTGCAAAGTATTACGCCTAAAATCCGAACATCCATTAATCGTTTTTAATGGTGAAGGAGGACAATACAACGCCACACTAAAAAATGTTGAAAAACGCAGCGCTGAAATTCTCGTAGGCAATTTTATAGAACTTAACAATGAATCTCCCATAAAGGTTACGATAGGGCAAACCTTGTCTCGCGGGGAAAGAATGGATTATGCTATTCAAAAATCAGTAGAGGCTGGAGTTTATGCCATTCAACCATTATTTAGTGAACGCTGCGAAGTAAAACTCAACGACAGTAGAATTGAAAAGCGGGTGCAACATTGGCAGCAAATCGCCATAAGTGCAGCGGAACAATGTGGCCGCGGGGTTATTCCTAAAGTGCACAACCCTATTGCTTTAACGGAGTGGGTTTCCAACTGTAAAGAAACGTTAAAGCTAACATTACATCATCATACAAAAAAAGAATTAACAAAATTACAACAACCTGCCGATAACCTAGTTGCTATACTAATTGGCCCAGAAGGCGGTTTAACAGAAGAAGAAGTGAAATTCTCTAATAATCATAACTTTAACTCAATTGCATTAGGTCCAAGAGTGCTAAGAACAGAAACGGCACCGATCGTAATACTAACTGCACTTAATGTGATTTGGGGAGATATTGCTTAGTATTTACTTTAATCTATGAGTCTGTTGCACAACAGATACAGACAGACATTAACTTTTTGCTTAAAATGAGAGCCCATAATCGTTCTCAATATTTTCTCAAAGGCGACGAGCACAAAATACAATGAAGATTTATTACTCAATAACAATATTCCTTTCTACAGTCTTGCTTAGTTCAAATAGCTCAGCATTAACTCTGGAAGAAGCGACGTATACTGCTATTGAAAATAACCCCAATGTTCATCAATCCATTGCAACATACAATGAAAACAAAGAGTCAGTTGAGCTATCAAAGGCTAGATATAAACCAAGCATTGATCTTGATGCAGGCTTGGGTCATGAAACAACTTACAATACCGATACTGATGATGTGTCACTGTCTCGAAGAGAGTTATCACTTTCTCTATCTCAACCTTTATTTCGCGGCTTTCAAACAGGGAACGAAATAGAAAGAGCAAAAAGTGAAGCCGAAGCCAGCAGATGGACAGCGTTAATTGCTATTGAAAATACCGCACTTGAAGTTTCAGATGTCTTTACCAATGTGTTGCGCTTTAGAGAACTCCTTAAATTATCTGAAATGAATCTAAAGACACATGAACGCATCTATCAACAGTTAAAACTCAAAAGCGATGCTGGAGTTGGGAGACAATCAGACCTAACACTTATCACCGCTCGTTTATCTAAAGCACACTCAAACAGACTGGCCGCAATCAATAACTTTGTTGACTCTAAAAGCCAATACTTAAGAGTCGTTGGTGAGTTACCCCCTGAAGACTTGATCCACCCTGTACCTGATAAGGACTTGTTACCAACCAATCTGGATATGGCTCTTGAACAAGCTCTTAAATACAACCCCGCAATTGAAGTTGCCAATTGGGATGTACGCGCAACAGAGTATGCAAAAGCTTCTACCAACGCATCATTTTACCCTCAGCTCGATCTCGATGTAGAAAGAACGTGGAATAATAATATTGACGGTGTCGAGGGCCCTGCCGAAGATTTCATTGCCATAGTTAGGTTACGTTACAATTTATACCGTGGTGGTGCTGATAAAAAAAGAAGGTCCATCGCTGAACAACAAATACTTCAAGCACAAGAAGTTCGTCGAGACGCGATTCGCGAAACTGAACTTACCGTTAGACTTGCTTGGGCAGCCCATAAAGCAACCAGTGCACAAAAGAAACACATCCAACAACATGTTATTGCAACCAAAGAATCTCAAAGAGCCTATGAGAACCAATTTAGACTAGGTCGTCGAACTCTCTTAGATGTTTTAGACAGTGAAAATGAATTATTTGAAGCACGTCAGGACTACGTTAATGCGGATTATGATGAGTTACTCTCTGAATTCAGACTGTTTAACTCTAAAGGTCAGTTAATGCGTGCCTTAAGAGTTTATAGACCAGCAATTCTAGGCTTTAATGACGAATTAGAAGATGAGTCAGAAATAACGACCACTCGTAAAGATGCCATAGAAAGCTTAAAAATTGCAGAATCTGTATTACTAGATAACGAACCTGATACTTCTACAGAAAACCAAGGCGACTCGCTGACTGAAAGCGAGTTATTTCTTGAATCAGAAGATGGAAGCGGCTGGTAATTTATGATGAAGATAATAGCGTTATTCTTATACGTGCTATGTATGTCTTCGCATTCAATTGCGTTAACTATCTATGGCGATCAGGTAGACATTCGAAATCTTGACGATCAAGACAATGACGGCGTTATTAATATACGAGATGCATGCCCAAACACTCCTGCAAGAGCAGCCATTGATAATGTTGGCTGCCACCAAGAAAACACTAAACTCCTCTCTGTTGAATTAAATATTCTTTTTGCTTCAGGTCGTTCTGAAGTAAAACCCCTTTATTACAGGGAAATTAAAAAGCTCGCTGACTTTTTAAACGACACTGACGGCAGCACAGTGATTATCGAAGGCCATACAGATAATGTTGGGTCTGCAGAGTCGAATAAAGCTTTATCTCTCGATAGAGCATCCGCAATACAAAATGTTCTTGTAAACAGTTTCCGCATTAATTCCGATAGAGTCAGCGCAGTTGGGCATGGAGCAGACAAACCTATTGCCTCTAATGCCTCTTCATCTGGCAGATCCCAAAACCGCAGGGTCGTTGCTGAAGTCTTTTCGCAGTCCACAGCAAAAGTAGAACGTTGGGATATATATAGTGTAGATAGACGTTAATTGTGGAAAAACAGCACAATGGCGCATTTGCAACAAAACGGCTCTTCTCATATTCTTTATCTTTCTATAGCATACTTACGTATACATTTAATTTTTGGCGTAAATCTAGCCTTACTTATCTATAGGAATACTTAATGACAATAAAACTTGGCATAATTATGGACCCTATTGAGTCTGTAAATTATAAAAAAGACTCTTCTTTAGCTATGTTATGGGCCGCCGCTGAGAAAGGCTGGGAGCTTGTTTACATGGAGCAAAAAGACCTGTTTCTAGAGTCTGGAAGAGCTTTTGCAATGAGCCGTTCACTTGCTGTATTCCAAGAGCCTGAACACTTTTATGAATTAGGTGAAGAGAAAAAAATAGCCTTATCTGAGCTTAATGTAATATTGATGCGTAAAGACCCACCGTTTGACGGCGAGTTTGTTTATAGCACAATGATTTTAGAGCAAGCCGAGAGAGAAGGCACATTAGTTGTAAACAGACCTTCAAGCTTAAGAGATTGCAATGAAAAGCTTTTTGCGACTCAATTCCCTGAATGTTGCCCACCAGTATTAGTAACTCGCCGCGCGGACCTACTCAAACAATTTCACCAAGAACAAGGCGATGTAATCTTCAAACCTTTGGATGGTATGGGTGGAACTTCCATTTTCCGACTGAAAAAAGATGACCCTAATGTCAGCGTTATCATCGAAACATTAACCAAAATGGGCAATGAGCAAATTATGGCTCAAAAATTCATCCCAGAGATTACTCAAGGGGATAAACGAATTCTCATTGTTGATGGCGTTCCTGTCCCTTATGCATTAGCACGTATTCCTGCTGCAGGAGAAACAAGAGGGAATCTTGCCGCTGGAGGGCGTGGGGAAGGTGTCGAGCTATCTGAAAGAGATCTTTGGATTTGCAATCAAGTCATTCCAACGCTCAAAGAGAAAGGCCTAATTTTTGTTGGACTTGATGTTATCGGTGATTACCTAACTGAAATAAATGTAACAAGCCCAACTTGTGTTAGAGAACTTAATAACCAATATGGCTTAAACATTGCGATGGATTTAATCCAAGCAATTGAGAAACGACTAAATTAATTCTCTTATGCGTACTGCAGACCGATTTTCAATTGCACTTTTTGCCGCCATAAGCATGCACGTGCTTATGGTAGTTTTTGTTGGTTTTGACTTTACCCTGCCCCTGCCGCCGTCAAAAACACTTGAAGTGACCATTGTTCAACATAAATCTGATGCGCCAAAAGAAGCAGATTTTATTGCCCAGGCAAATCAGCAGGCAAGCGGTACTGAGCTTCGAAAAGAAAAGTTAACATCGACAGAAGAAGCACAATTTATTGCGGATGAAATCAGAGAAATAACACCCCCCGTAAAACCACAACTCGCATCTAGTAGCAAAACGAAAGATAAACAAATTCTCACCACCAAGAAAGACTCCATTTTTAAAGTACTAGATGAACCCAATAATGAGAACAAGACATTAGAGGAACAATTTGCAGGCCAAACACAACTGCCTAGCCGATTGTCTTCTGACATTGCCAGCTTAGAAGCCCTCTTAGATAAACAAAGACAAGAATTTGCGAAACGCCCCCGCATTCGCCGATTAACTTCCGTTTCTGCGAAGTCCTCCATTGATGCGCAATATCTCGATGATTGGCGACGACGGATTGAACGCATTGGCAATATCCATTACCCAATCGAAGCAAAGCGAAATAAACTATATGGAAAACTGAGGTTGGCTGTCTCTATCGCATCCAATGGCTATGTAAAGGACATTGAAATATTACACTCTTCTGGCATTCGAGTATTAGATGATGCAGCTATTCGCATTGTACGTTTAGCAGAACCCTTTCAAAGTTTTCCGCCAGAACTATTAAAAGAGATAGATCAGTTGGAAATTATCCGAACTTGGCAATTTCTTTCAGATAATCAATTAGAAAGCAGATAAAACCTATACTTAGGCTCTGGGAAGGTGCGAATAAGTCCTCTTACCTCAGCATGTGGATAGCCAGCTTATTTTCGAGATACTCAACAAAGAATACATAAAAAAGCCCGCTCAACAGCAGGCTTTTAGTCTAATTCCTTTATCACTAGATCAACTAAGTCATTAGATTAGCTAGGCAAATTGGTTTTCACCCATTGCTTCTCTAATTTTCTTCATGGCGTTCTTTTCAAGTTGCCTAATACGTTCAGCAGATACACCGTACTCATCCGCTAGATCATGCAATGTTGATTTTCCATCTGAAAGCCATCGCTGAACTAAAATATCACGACTTCTATCATCCAATGCAGACATTGCTTCTTGCAGTCTTCGGTTTGAATCTTCTTCCCAGTTACCATTTTCAAGTAATTGAGCCGGATCATAACGATGATCTTCTAAATAGTTAGCAGGTGCTTGGAATGCGCTATCATCATCGTCATCGGAAGATGCATCGAATGTCATATCAGAAGAACTCATACGACCTTCCATCTGACGAACAACATCAGGAGAAACGCCTAGGTCTTCCGCAACCGATTCAACTTCTTTATGGCTAAACCAAGACAAGGTTTTTTTCGCGCTACGTAAATTAAAAAACATTTTACGTTGGGCTTTTGTAGTCGCAACTTTAACAATGCGCCAGTTTTTCAAGATAAATTCATGAATTTCCGCTTTAATCCAATGTACAGCAAATGAAACCAATCGAACCCCAACTTCAGGGTTAAAACGCTTCACTGCTTTCATTAAACCAACATTACCTTCCTGAATTAAATCCCCTTGATTCAAACCATAGCCTGAATAGCTTTTCGCGATGTGAACAACAAAGCGTAAATGAGACATAACCAATGTTCGTGCGGCTTCAAGATCTTCATGGTAATAAAGACGTTCTGCCAGCTGTTTTTCTTCTTCAGCAGTCAAAATTGGAATTGTGCTAACTGCCTGAATATATGATTCTAAATTCTGCCCTGGAATCATTAAATCAATAGGCTGAAGAGCTTTACCCATCTTTATTTTCACCTCTACAAAATAAGTTATAACAGATACTAACAAGTAAAATGTCTATGAGTGTGACTAAAATGTGCATTTTCTGCGATATTAAAGTAAATATTGAAGAAAAAACATTTGATTTTACAAACAGTTATTGCAATTCAATATCAGAGATATGCCGATTAACAGCGATCCATGCGCCTATCACACCCACAAAAGCGCTCATAGTTAAGCATAAAACGACTTCGTCTGCATTAAAAGATTGCAATGTAAAGTCACTTTGATACAAAGCAATAATTCTTTCTGCAGGTGTGCTTACCCACCAACTTACCAATAAAATTGTCGTGCATGCTAATATCCCACCGAGAATACCAAACCAAAAGCCCATGTATAAAAAAGGACGACGAATAAAACCATCTGTAGCACCGACTAATTTCATGACTAACACTTCATCACGACGGCTTTCTACCGCCATACGAATCGTATTGCCAACAATAAGCAAAACAGCACAAATTAATAATAAGGACAGTGCATAGACAAAACGCTCACCAAAGCTAAGCAAGCTAGCTAAACGATGCAGCCATTGAGCATCCAACTCCGCATATTCCACTTCTTGAACTCCTGCTAGCTCATCTCGCAAAGATTCCAAATTAGGCAAGGTTTCAATGGTTACCTCATAAGAAGGAATAACTTGTAGAACTATAGGCAGTGGGTTTTCAGGCAGTGCAGACAAAATTTCTTCGTAGCCATTAGATTTTTCAAAGTAACGCATCCCTTCTTCTTTCGATACATACATGACATTCACAATATCTGAACGGCTAGAAAGCTGATGAGAGAGTGATAAAGCCTTTGTATCTTCAACATTAGCAAACAAATACAAACTGATAATGGATTGCTTATCCCATTGATTGGTTATCGAGTGAACATTCTTAAGCCCTACATACAAACCGCCGGGTAAAGACAAAGCAATCGCAATAACCATCATTGTCATCATACTGGCTAAAGGGTCATGTAATAGACGAATAAAGCTTTCAAGTAATGTTTTTTGATGATCTCGTAAATAACTAGCAAAGTGGAATGATGTTGATAAGCGCGTTTTAGTCGTAGACGAGCTCGAACTTAGTGACTGCCTTGTTGCCCCTCTCGGCTCTGGTTTTTGAGACATTTAAGAAAATCCCCCATCGTTTACTATTCGGCCTTGATTCAGGGTCAACACTCTATGATGCATACGCGCAATTAAAGATAAGTCATGGCTGGCAACTAAAACCGTTACGCCAACCCGATTAAATTCTTGGAAGAGGTTCATTATTTCAGTTGATAACCTAGGGTCTAGGTTCCCTGTTGGTTCATCTGCTAACAGCAATTGAGGCTTATTAACTACCGCCCTAGCAATACCAATACGTTGCTGCTCTCCCCCTGAAAGCGCCATAGGGTTGTACTTTTCTTTTCCTAATAACCCTACTTTATCCAGTGCAGCTCTAACACGCTTGCCAATATGTTGAGGATCCGCACCACTTACCTGTAAAGGTAGCGCCACATTGTGAAACACACTCCGATCAAACAACAGTTGGTGGTTTTGAAATACGACTCCAACTTTTCGCCTATGATACGGAATGTATTTTTTATGAAGCGCTCGTAAATCTTCTCCATCAATAATGATTTCGCCATGGCTCTGACGCTCTATCATCATAATCAGCTTCAATAGTGTACTTTTCCCTGCTCCTGAGTGCCCTGTCAAAAAAGCCATTTCCCCTTGTTGCAAATGAAAACTTACCTGACTAAGTGCTTCTTGCCCAGTCTCATATTTCTTTCCAACACGTTGAAATTCTATTTCCACAAAGTCCACTCACATCAAAAAAGTAAACACTAAGGTAAATGAAAAGCGCTTCTCATAAGAAGCTAAGCATCATCAAATAACGCCTCTACAAACTCTTCTCCTGCGAAAGGTCGTAAATCATCTACTTGCTCACCAACACCTATAAAACGTATAGGTATACCAAATTGTTTGGCAATCGCAAAGATAATACCGCCTTTTGCAGTTCCATCAAGTTTCGTTAGCGTAATGCCACTCACCCCTACCGCCTCAGTAAAAAGTTTAGCTTGGCTTAAGGCATTTTGCCCAGTTCCCGCATCAAGAACAAGCATGACTTCATGAGGAGCGTGTACATCCAGTTTTTTCATAACACGAACGACTTTAGAAAGTTCGTTCATTAGATTACTCTTATTTTGTAAACGCCCAGCAGTATCAGCGATTACAATATCAACACCCTTCGCTTTTGCCGATTCGATTGCATCGAAGATCACCGATGCAGAATCAGCACCTGAATGCTGCGCAACCACAGGCACGTTATTTCTTTCACCCCACACCTGCAACTGCTCAACTGCGGCAGCGCGGAAAGTATCCCCAGCTGCGAGCATAACGCTTTTGCCTTCTGCTTGAAATTTCTTCGTTAGCTTACCAATGGTTGTGGTTTTCCCTACACCGTTAACACCAACCATCAAAATAACAAACGGGCCATCTTTTGACTCGACTTGTAACGGTTTTTCAGACTCCAACAACATGGTTTTCAATTCGCTTTTTAGAGAAACTAATAGCGCGTCTGAATCTTTTAGCTCTTTGCGACCCAGTTTTTCGGTAATAGAAGAAAGTAGTGTCTGTGTCGCTTCTACCCCAACATCTGCGGTTAATAACTGAGTTTCTATATCTTCTAATAACTCATCATCAATTTGCTTTCGCCCAACTACTAAAGACGCTAGCCCATTTCCTAACCCATTACGAGTTCTAGAAAGTCCGGACTTAATACGTTGAGCCCAACTAAGAGTCTCTTGCTTTTCTTCAGGTTGAGCGCTCTTCTCACTGATTTTAGGCTCTGCAATTACTTCTGGTTCTGTTGAGGCAACATCTACTTGAGAAACCTCCTCTTTCAAATTTGAAGTTTCAGTATTTTGTGGATCACTTTCAGGGTGCTCCTGAGTGTCATCATCACTTGCCAGAGTTTTCTCTTGCGCATCCGTCTCCGCTATATTTTGTGAAGCAGAATCTTTAGCGTAAGCATCCTTAATCTTAGCCTCTTTTATTTCAGTTTTTAGTTTCTTCGTATAGCTGCGTCGAATGTACAAACCAAGCAAGGCCATCATGGAGCCAATTGCAGTAGGAACATAACGCGCGTGCTCACCTAAATAGGGAGTAAAAAAAGTAATAATTTGATTTACAAATTCCATTAAGTCGATCTCTATGGTGAATGTCGTTAACCGTTTTATAAATAAACTCAACGGTTAAGCTGAATTTTTTAGCCATTCTGTGGTAAAAAGGCACAGAAAACGCGTGATTTTAACATTTTTAAGTATGGCAAACAGTCCTGAAACGTCGATCTAACGCTTTAATCTCTTTTTTTGGAAACAACACACAATGTCAAAGACGCGAAAACCTTTATTTAGTCGTCCTTTTTTATCTGCATTGATGATCATCATACCTGCCATGGTGCTGTTACTAAACCTTACAGCGCAAGATAAAGAATACCCAGCACCAGAAATACGAACATGGACAACCGAGTCTGGCGTTCCTGTAATCTGGTTAAATCAATATGAGTGGACATCCCACGATGGTCTACAAATGCGCATATTATTTAATCATGGCTACAGTAATGATGACAAACTCTCATTAACCGAGTCCACCTTCGATCTATTATTAAGGGATACACTTCCGCTAAGTACAACTCAAATAAACGAGCGCTTAACCCCATTAGCAGCCAAGGTGAACTATAAACTCCAATCAAATAAAAGTGAGTTAGCAATCACCATTGATAATAGACATCAATTACTTCAACCTAGCTTAGACTTTTTAATGGAATGGTTACCCGCTCCTACTTTTAAGTCCAGAACGTTTGCTAATTGGAAAAACACTCATCAAGAGCAATCTTTAAAAAAAGCCCAGCTTATCAGCGCGATATATGGCGATTCAGTAAACGATACGGCATTTTATGAGCCAATCCAACTCGACGACATTCGCAACAGCTACCAACAACTCACACAACAGGTGAATAGCATCATCATCGTTGGCGCCCTCAACAAGGTCGAAGACATGCAACGATTTACCAACAACATTAGTGCCAATTTTAACGCTGTTAACAATACGCCCTCGAAAACTGCCAATGCAGAACCCAGTCTACAAAAAGCTGAAGGAGAGAGCTTGATAGAAAGCTACGGTGGCCTTGCTATTGCACCTCTCACCCAGCCAAAAGAATGGTTCAGCTTACAGTTTTGGGCAACGCACTTTCTCCAAGCCGTCAATGATGAAAACCCTGCTCACCATGTGGAATTACATATCGAAGCCGCTCAACCCTCACCATGGATATGGTGGCGCATTATGCACGCGCCTAATGTTCTGCAATCTGAAAATAGCGAAAAAGACTCCTCAACTGAGCAATACTACTCTAGGCCCCTTCTACAGCAACTGACTGTTGACGAAGACGAATTCGATGACACCTTAGAGATATTCCAACAAAGAACACTCTTACAAGCAACACGGACCGAATGGTGGGCGAATATCGCCTCTCAAGTAGTGCAAAGTGATACCGAACAGCTACAGAACTGGATCAACCAATATGGCTTAGAGCTGAGCGAGTTCTCATACGACATTTACCAGCAACAACGCAATTCTCTCCTGCAAATAGATCAATTACACGAGGTTCAAGTTCATCAATGAAACCCACTAAGAAAAGCGACAAGTCAAATACACTCAATAAATCAAAGCTGCGCATTATTGGTGGAGAATGGCGCTCTCGAACCTTGCCAATTCCTCGTGTTGAGGGACTTAGACCAACACCAGATAGGGTTAGAGAAACGCTTTTTAATTGGCTTTCTGTTTGGGTTCCGGGAGCCCATTGCGGCGATTTATTTTGTGGCAGTGGCGCACTAGGTTTAGAAGCACTGTCTCGTGGTGCTGCAAGTTGTTTATTTGTCGATAATAGCCGAGTAGTGACACAACAAATGCAAGCGAACCTAGCTACTTTGAAATCGACAGCTGGAACGGTTCTTACTACAAACGCAGCAGAATTAGTAAAAACCCCTCCATCTAGGCCATTAGACATTCTTTTTTTAGACCCGCCATTTAGAAAAGCTTGGTTAGAAAAATTGATACCTTTTCTTGATGATCAGTGGCTAGCAGCAAGATCCTGGGTTTACATCGAAATGGAAAAAGAGGCTGACCTGCCTGAATTGCCACCACATTGGTCACTTAAAAAAGAAAAAATGGCTGGGCAACTGTGCTACCGGCTCTTTGAAATTGATAAATCATCCGTTTTAGATCACGACTAAACAGAGCAAAAAGGCGATAATCGACACCCATTAAAGTTATCGCCTTCTTTCTTACACTTTGGGCTTCTTTTTCATCACTATAGCCCACCCTTTATAAACTAAACCTCTTGATGCAAATGAGAGCAAAAGTTAGACTGTAAGCCAGTTGAGCCTCTCTATTTTTAGGCCGCCTTTCTTGAACACCCAACTCCAATCAGGAAGTCAAAGTATTATGCCGGACACCATTCCAGCCGATTCTGTTGGTATTGTTACCCCGAATGTTGCAGCATTTGATTCACCTCTAGTCTTAACAGGTAAACAGACGCTTAAACAATACGAACTTGTTTATGAAACATACGGTGAACTGAACTCGGATGCATCCAATGCCATTCTGATTTGTCATGCACTAAGTGGCGATCACCATGCTGCTGGCTACCATTCAGCAGAGGACAAGAAACCTGGATGGTGGGATGCAGCGATTGGCCCAGGCAAGCCAATTGACACCAATCGTTTCTTTGTTGTGTGTCTAAATAATTTAGGTGGTTGCTGTGGCAGCACAGGCCCCACCAGCATAAACCCTGAAACCAACGAAGAGTGGGGGGCCGATTTCCCCATTGTCACAGTGACTGACTGGGTCGTTAGCCAAGCACGCCTTGCTGATTATCTAAATATTTCAACATGGTCTGCCGTAGTTGGAGGCAGTTTAGGTGGTATGCAGGTTTTAGAGTGGAGCATTCGCTTCCCTGAACGTATCAAGAATGCGGTTATCGTAGCTTCTGCACCCAACCTTTCCACGCAAAATATCGCTTTTAATGAAGTAGCGAGACAATCCATTGGCCGCGATCCAGAATTCCATGACGGTCATTATGCAGCCAAAGAGACTATCCCCGTTAACGGGCTTGGTTTAGCGAGAATGTTAGGCCACATTACCTATTTATCAGATGACTCAATGGGTAAAAAATTCGGCCGTACTATGCGCCATGAAGAATACCAATACAATTACGATATCGATTTTGAAGTTGAAAGTTATCTGCGTTATCAAGGTGAGGCATTCACCAGACGCTTTGATGCAAATACCTATCGACTTATGACAAAAGCCTTGGACTACTTTGACCCAGCAGCAGCAACAGATAACGATTTAACGAAAGCCCTAGAACCAGCTCAATGTGAGTTTTTATTGGTGTCTTTTACTACGGATTGGCGCTTTTCCCCCGCTCGAAGTGAAGAAATTGTTGATGCATTAGTTGCCGCAGGCAAGCATGTGAGTTACGCAAAGATAGATTCAAATAAAGGGCACGACGCCTTCTTGTTTCCCATTCCTCGCTACATGTCAGCCCTACGTGGATTTTTAAATAGAGTGCATCAAAACATCGAGAAGGAGAGCAACTAATGCGTTCTGATTTAGACATTATTAATGATTGGATCCAAGAAGACAGCAAGGTTCTCGACTTAGGTTGTGGTAATGGAGAATTACTGCAACACATCATCGGCCAAAAAAATGTTCGCGGATACGGCATTGAAATTGACGCTGATGACATTAACCTCTGTATCGAAAAAGGCATTCCTGTCATTGATCAAAACATAGACGACGGTTTACAAAATTTTGGAGATCAAAGTTTTGACCTAGTTGTGATGACACATGCTCTACAGCAATTCCGGCGTCCAGATTTACTACTCGACGAAATGCTCCGAATTGGTAAAGAATGCATCATTACTTTTCCGAATTTTGGCCACTGGCGTAACCGTTTACACCTAGGTCTAAAAGGCCGTATGCCTGTATCCGAGTTCTTGCCCTATAATTGGTACGATACACCGAATATTCATTTTTGTACCTTTATTGACTTCACTCGGTTGTGCGAGGAAAAAAGCATCAATATTAAACGCTGGGCAGCGGTTGATGGTCAATTAAGAGATCATTGGTGGATTAGAGCCTTCCCAAATGTTATGAGTGAAACGGCTATTTTTTACGTTAGCCGATAGGAAAATATTATGAAATTGTTAATTACCTGTTTTGCACTGTTACTTTCAACCTTCAGTATGGCGGATCAAGTCAAATCGTTCGGAGAATACGACTTACACTTTAATACCTTTGAATCGACCTTCCTGACACCCGCTATTGCAACACAATATGGTTTTACTCGTAGCAAAGGCTTGGGGTTACTCAACGTTGCGGTTACCAAGAAACAAACGGGGAAACTACCACTGCCTCAACCCGCTATTGTAAACGGCACAGTTACTAATCTAATAGGGCAAATCGTCAAGCTCTCCTTTGTCACCATTGATGAAGGCGATGCAATTTATTACATAGCGACATTCACCAAAACGAACGACGAGATTTTACGTTTCTCTATTAATGCAAAATTAAATGCTGATGCCATCCCAATGGAAGCCAACTTCCAACGACACGTTTACGTTGAAAAATAGCTCTTACTGAATAGGATTTTTATGACTACCACCATTGTGCTTGCCAGCAATAACAAAGGCAAAATTGCAGAGTTTAACCAGCTACTGTCACCGCTTGGATACGATGTAAAACCACAAGGCGAATTTCAGGTAGAAGAAGCCATTGAAGACGGTCTCACCTTTATCGAAAACGCCATTCTAAAAGCCCGTAATGCTTGTGCTCAAACAGGATTACCTGCATTAGCAGATGACTCAGGTCTTGAAGTCGACTTTTTAAACGGAGCTCCGGGGATTTACTCTGCTCGTTTTGCAGGAGAGCACGGCAATAACCTTGCAAATAATCAACTATTGCTGCAAAAGTTAGCAGGTGTTCCCACTTTAGAACGTAGCGCTCGTTTCCATTGTGTTTTAGCCTATATGCGTCACAAAGACGACCCCACTCCCATTGTTGTTCAGGGTTCATGGGAAGGCCGTATTTTAGAAGAGCTTGAAGGTGAAGCAGGTTTTGGTTACGACCCTGTTTTTTTTGTCCCAGAATGCGATTGCAGTGCAGCAAGTCTTCCAAAAGAAGTAAAAAACTCAATTAGCCATCGTTCAAAAGCCCTAACCCAACTGCTAACACATCTAACTTCAAAAGCTTCTTTTTAATGCCACATACCAATGAACTGACTCTGCCTCCTTTAAGCCTCTATATTCATCTACCTTGGTGCGTTAAAAAATGCCCATATTGCGATTTTAATTCACACCAAGCAGACCGTTTTGAAGAACAAGGGCAGTTGCCAGAAGAAGCCTATTTAACGCAACTTTTGGCCGACCTAGATCAAGATATATCCTTTGCTTATGGTCGAAAACTACAAAGTATTTTTATTGGTGGAGGTACCCCCAGTTTAATGAGTGCCGCTTTTTATGCCCGTTTATTAAAGGAAATAGAACAGAAAATAGATTTTGTTGCTGACATCGAAATTACCATGGAAGCCAACCCGGGAACCTTTGAGCAAGAAAAGTTTCGTGCCTTCAGAGATACTGGTATCAATCGCTTATCCATTGGCATTCAGAGCTTCCAGCCACACTTATTAACAACATTGGGCCGTATCCATAATAGAGAAGAAGCCATTGCTGCTGTTGAAAAGTCTCGCCTCGCAGGGTTTGATAACATCAACATCGATTTAATGCATGGGTTGCCGGATCAATCCATGGAACAAGCGATGGAAGACATTCAAATTGCCATCGACCTAAACCCTGAGCACCTTTCTTGGTATCAGCTAACAATAGAGCCTAACACCGAGTTCTACCGCCGCCCTCCTGAGCTACCTGAAGACAATACTCTATGGAATATTCAAGACACAGGGCAAGCCACACTTCAAGCCCACGGCTATAGGCAATATGAGATATCGGCTAACTCCAAGACAGGTAAGCAAGCGACTCATAATCTGAATTATTGGCGGTTTGGGGATTACATAGGAATTGGTGCAGGAGCGCATGGCAAACTCACGCTGACTGATGGGCAAATTTTCCGCACAAAAAAAACGAGGCACCCAAATCATTACTTAGGAAACCTTCCCGAAGCACTTTGCCTTAAAGAAGAAATTGCCACGAGTGATTTACCTTTTGAGTTTATGATGAATCGACTGCGTCTGTTTGAAGAGTTTGACTTGTCTGACTATCAAAAATTTTGCTATCAGCCCGTACCCGAAGCCTTTCTTAATGGCTGTAAAACGGCCATAAAAAAAGGCTTATTATGTTCTTCTGCATGGGAAGAAAATAAAATCAAAACAACAGAAAAAGGACAACTTTTTCTAAATGACTTATTAGAAATATTCATTTGATGATTTATTTGAAAACATCAAGAAAGCAAAAGAAAATACTAATAGTGTACACTCTTCACTTTATTAGTCTTTTCCAATGCAAATTAGATTGGTTTAATGAAGGTACCATTTTCAAATAGAAAAACAGTAATATTGCTTAAAATTGGAAGGAATGGCATTTTCTAGGCGAATGAAATCACTTACCGCTTCAAATTTAAAGGGGTCAGATCCCTTAAACACCGTCGCTGGTAGGAACAAACATCAATATTACTTTTAAGGGATCTGACCCCTTTAAGATAGGAGATAAAGACAAATCAATGGCTCCACGTTTGTCATGTCGGACAATACGCCCTGTAAGATCAACAAGTTGCAGGTAATCTGTCAGTTTAAATAAGATTCCGTTTGGTTTGCCTGTTTTTGTATTTGCTCGTTCATTGCCGATAAACGGATAGAGAGTTTTTGGTTACGTACCGTTATTAGCCGCTTCGGCTCTTTTCTTAATACTGGTGAATTCTGACGTTTCAGGTGTTGCAGCTATATTCGCTCGAATGGGGTTTAAATCAACGTACGCCATTCAAGCTAATACGGATGCTTCATCTAGCAAAGCTTGGGATTTAAAACGCCCTTCCCACTAATTGTCTGGAACAAATTAGAACAGCTTTAGCTGGCCCGAAGGGTAAAATGTAGGAAGCATTTTATAATACTTCCTGTACATTCATCCTCAAAATTTGCTTGTCTAGCAATCGGCTCGTTCAACTCCCTCATAAACCAACTGATATCAGACAATCTTTCACGGTAGATTGCAGCCGATCTTTCAACTAATTCAACGGCATAAGAAGGCATGGCTTCACCACGAGCGAATTGTTGGGTAAACAATGTGCCTTTATGAAGAGAGTGCCACCGTCGTAATACTTCGTGTGTAGACCAATTTTTTGCTTGTTTATCATCAACATGTAATACGAGATGAAGGTGGTTGCTCATCACAGAATAAGAGCAAATATCGATAGAGAAAACCTGAGATAAAAATAGAATACGCGCCTCGATCCAACCTCGACGATGTTCAAAACTTTTACCTGTAACTGAATCTTCACCACACAGAAAAGCACGGCGGACGCATCGACTGATGCAGTGATAATACGGAGTATCAGACAAACCGACTTGTTGGCTTCTTGTTTTTGGCATAACTTCTTCCTCATCCTTGAGTTTGGTTTTTTTAGTTTAGACAGTGATTACATAAACATCAATAAAGTAATGGGTGTCATACATTGACTTTATATAAAAAATCATCTGATAATTCAGTATCTAATAACATCAACACTCCTGTTTCCTAGAATCGTATAACGACCGTTTTGCCTATATTTTTACTCGAATTCTAAGAATTAGACAAACAACTGTTCTCAGAGTTTATTAAGTTGTTGAAATATATAACTTAACTAGGTGAGTGGCCTATATGACCATTTTTCTTTTAACATCCATTCTTTTGTGCAAAACCCGTACTACTTCAATGGATGTGTCAGTTATTTGGTAAATGATAAGATGATGTTTAAAAGGGTGAAGCCGCATGTTATTGCGGACATCGTCAATTGCTCTGCCCAATTTGGGGTTGCTTATCAAATCTGATAAAGACGTCTCAAGGCTCACTAAATAACTATCGGCCTGAGATGCACCCCACGCCTCATAGGTATACTGCCAAATCTCTAACAGATCTCGTCGCGCAAGTGGTTTAATTTTAAGTTTAAACATCGACCCCAGCATTTTTCCTAGCATCAGCAAGAATACTACTCATATCAAGAGGAACAGATTCACCGCTATTTAGCCCATCATCAATTGCAGTACGTAATGCTTCAAGTTTTGCCTGATAAATCTCATCTTGCTGCATTTTAAGGCGCAATGCCTCGCGTATGACTTCGCTGGCGTTGTTATACTTGCCAGTATCAAGTTGTTGCTTAATGTAATCTTCAAATGTGGTGCTTAAATTAACGTTCATGATGACGTACCCCCTACTACCATTATCTTAGCTAAATGCCTGATATTGTCAATTTTGGACAATGCATTATTAAACGCACCCAAGAGCATTTTTTGGTCGTCCTCACAAGAGAAATAGTACAAATAATAAATCGACGAATGACTTCCAATAAATATATAACTTATTGAAATATATGACTTAACTAGGTGGGTGATGGGATGGACACTCCAAAGTTGAAACGGCGTCAAAATGCGCCAAACTGAGAGTGTAAACAACAGTTAATACTAAGGAGTGTCCACATGAATAAGTTTAATACCATTGCCATTGATCTTGCAAAAAATGTTTTTCAGGTGTGTATTGTCTCTCCCGATCACACCATCATTCAGAATAAAAAAGTGTCACGAGCTAATCTCCCCAGCCTGTTAGCCAATCAAGAAACGTCTATTGTGGCGATGGAAGCCTGCTATTCCAGCCATTACTGGGCACGTGTCTTTTCTGACATGGGGCATGAAGTGCGACTTATTCCGGCTCAACACGTGAAACCTTTTGTACGAGGTAATAAGAATGATCATAACGATGCAATCGCCATTGCCGAAGCCTCTTGGCGACCTAACTTAAAATATGTGCCTCTTAAAACAGTCGAACAACAAGACATTCAAGCACTGCACCGTATTCGTGATAAATTGATTGCTAGGCGAACCAGTATTGTGAACCAAACACGAGGCTTATTGAGCGAGTATGGTGTGATTATTCCCATGGGATTAGCTGGCTTTAAAAAACACATGAGTTTGTTACTTGATCCCATCGAACCTCGTATAACGTCACGTATGAAGCAACAATTAGCCGAAATAAAGGAAGAATACGACCACCTTAGTCGACGATGTTTGTCGATAGAAAAAGAACTCAAGCAATTCGTTCGAGATAACCCATTGTGTCAACGGTTAATAACCTTACCCGGTGTTGGCGTAATTAATGCTACTGCCTTGTATGCCTCGATTGGAAACGGCAATCAGTTTGCCAAGCCAAGGGATCTCTCAGTCTGGTTAGGCGTTACCCCAAAACAATACGCCAGTGGAGAAAAATCCAGCTACGGTGGTATCACCAAGCGAGGAAATCAATATTTACGGAAACAACTTATTCACGGTGCGCGATCCTTACTGCACAGAACTAACGGAAAAACAGACAAACTGTCTGTGTGGATACAACAGATTGTTGAGCGTCGAGGGAAATATAAAGCGGTGGTTGCTATCGCGAATCGGTTGGCAAGATTGGCGTGGATATTACTGCAACGAAATGAAGATTACAGAGCCGTTCCAGCGTAATAAAAAGCACTAAGATACAGTAACGCAGAAGTAAAAACGAAAGAAGTGATCTGATCAAGGTCGATGAAGCAATGATGTAAAAGCGGGTTTTCCGCACTTAACGATAGTCTGTACAAGCCAAGATCCTAGTAGATCGAGTGGGTGATTAAGACAGTTAAGTACGGATCTCATTAGGGCCAGAAAACCAATATGATAAGTGTTTTCATAATAGGCCGGATATATGGCAGTACGACCCCTTATTCAATGATGATCGATCAGAGAAGAGCAAAAAACGTTAACAAGAAAGTAAAAAAATCACCCTAAAAAGAGTGATTCGGCTAAGTGCGGCTTGACGGCACAGGAGTGTCCATATATGGCTTATATAGACTCATTGAGATATATAACTTAATTAGATGGGCTGTCTATGTAGTTCGGCCTCTGTACTATTCTCGTCCAGTTGGCTTCTTGCCCTTGGCATAACTTCTTCCTCATCCTTGAGTTTGGTTTTTTTAGTTTAAGCCGTGATTAGAGAAACATCAATAATTACATGCCCTGTACTACCTGTAGTCTCAGATTGAGATTATAGTTACATGGCTGTCCTGCTGTACTAGTCCTGCGGTACTCTGTTTGACCCCCTAAGCCCACATGTTATTTACGGCTCGATATCATCAATCTATGATTGAAAATCGAATGACCTATTGAATCTTAGTAGAATGTGAAATATTGTGGATTTAAATAAATTAAACTGGCTGAGAATTACTCGAATATAGAGATTAAGTGATTCGATTTTGGTGCGTAGAGCATCTAAAAGCCAAATTTTGTATGATAACAACCCTACTTTTCACGTAGCCGCGTGATTTTAGGTTTATTTTAACGTTATTTTTGAGGCTGTTTTTCTTGAGTGAGTAATTCTACAGCCTCGTTATATGCTAATCGAGATATTCGACTATGATCGTAAGTGATGGAAAGTGTAAATGTGGAAATGTAGAGGCGACACTAAAATTACCTCATCCATTGAATGAATATAGCCCCAGACAATGCGACTGTGATTTTTGTATAACTAGAAATATTTCTTACGTATCAGATCCTGAAGGTGTGCTTGAATTAAAATGCCAGGAGAATCTCGAAGTTCAGAAGCAAGGTAGTGAACAAGCTAACTTCTTAACATGCCCAAATTGCAAAACAGTTATCGCAGCTTCTATCAATCTCAAAGGTAAATTACTAGGGGCTCTAAATACCAATGTGCTTCCCAAGAAGGCAACATTAAAATCTTCAACATTAGTATCGCCTAAAAAGCTAGGTGCAAAAGAAAAAGTTGAAAGGTGGGAAACAGTTTGGCTTAATATACTGATAAATAATGAAAAAAACATATAACAAAGCAATTATATTGACGCCAATCTTGATATGGAGCTTGATGTTGAAAGTCTTTGTCAGCTCGTGTTTTTATCGAAGTACCATTTTCATAGGCAATTTTCGTCACACTTTGGCATGCCTGTAATATCGCTTACAAGGTTACTTCGGCTTAAAAGCACTACTATTCATGGCTGTCCTGTACTACTCTCACCACGAGCGAATTATTGGGTGAACAATGTGCCTTTATGAAGAGAATGCCACCGTTTTAACACTTCGTATGTAGACCAATTTTTTGCTTGTTTTTCATCAACATGGAGAACTAAATGAAGGTGTTTGCTCATCACCGCATAAGAACAAATATCGATAGAGAAAACCTGAGATAAAAATAGAATACGCGACTCGATCCAACCTCGACGATGTTCAAAACTTTTACCTGTAACTGAATCTTCACCACACAGAAAAGCACGGCGGACGCATCGACTGATGCAGTGATAAAACGGAGTATCAGACAAACTGACTTGTTGGCTTCTGGCCCTTGGCATAACTTCTTCCTCATCCTTGAGTTTGGTTTTTTTAGTTTAGACAGTGATTACATAAACATCAATAAAGTAATGGGTGTCACATATGTATCCTAAAATTGTGAGCGTAAGCGAAACAGCAAACGGTAGAAAGTCCCGCTTAAGTGGCTTGTTATACGTCTTTTAACAAAACCTGCCAATGACCCACATCAACCCAACGATCAAATTTACGCCCAATTTGCTTAAAGTGAGAGACTTTTGAGAAACCAAATGATTCCTGAAGTTTAACACTTGCATCATTAGGTAAAGCAATTGCCGCAATTACAGCATGATATCCAGATTTAGTTAATATTGATAATAGCTCTTTGTACAACACTGAACCATAACCTTTCCCTGATTCTTTATGATGAAGATAAACCGTGATTTCTACTGTATTTTTATAAGCTGAACGTTCAGCCCATTTACCTGCATATGCATAACCAACAATTTTACTCTCAGTATTTTCCAATACAATCCAATGGTAATTTTGAGTATAACTATTTATCCTTTCAGAAATAATTTGTTCTGAAACTGGAGTTTCTTCAAAAGTGATTGTTGTATGCTCGATATAGTGATTATAAATATCACATATAGCTTTGGAATCACTCAGTTCACATTGACGAATATTCATATTAGACCGACGTATAACGCCCCAATAAGGGGCTAAAAATTGTTTGCTAAAATGTGAAGCGAAGCGAAACCGAGCAAACTGTTTTTAGTCCCGCTTAATTGGCTTGTTAGGCAAAAAAGTCCAAACCCGCCAATGCAACCCCTCCTGATACTATGGTGATGACCAATACTATCGCTGAGAAAGCCCCATTATTATAATCAACAATTCGCCACGTTAAAAACGACATGAGTTTATATATAATATTCGCGGCTGAAATTGTAGGAACTAAAAGAAGTAGCGCATGAAGTGGGAATACTATGCATGCAGAAAATATTACCAATATTGCCGCACTCACGAACGGAGCTACTACCCTTTCGCCAAATACTAGAAAAAATATTTCTGCATCAAAGAATGATGCTGTTTCTTTCGCTCCCCACCATACTATGTTCAATACAACTACTAGCAGTACAGCTAGAAACGCCATACCTAAGAGATATGTCAGTAGTTCTAAAAGCTGAGTTCTTGAAAAAAGAACATGCGTTAATCTGAATCCATACCTCCACGCTAACCAAGCCCCAACGACACCGCCAGAAAACATTGAAAGCTTGTAATTAAACATCAAGCCACTCGCATTACCGTCAATAACTGCTGGGACAATAGCCATTACGACATACAGAAAAGAAAAAATATACACGAAATATTTGTGGGTTTTTTCGCGGTCTATAAACAACCTGATTCTAGTAAGACCTTGCCAGTCTTCTAACAGGATGGCAAATGTATCAGCTCTATCTCCAATGTTATTTTTTATTTTGGTTGGCAAAAAGAGTTCTAGTAGCTGAACTATCAATACACATGCGGCTGAGATAAACACCCAGTTAATTGCAACCATATTTATCCCATCACTGCTGCCTAACATTTTAATAACCCGCACGCTTGTTTACACATTTCCTAAAACATCCAAATCTCTCTACAAAATTTTGAAAAGTAA
>CANLRQ010000027.1 GCA_947493575.1 uncultured Marinomonas sp. | reverse complement strand
CCATTTAGCCATTTAGCCATTTAGCCATTTAGCCATTTAGCCATTTAGCCATTTAGCCATTTAGCCATTTAGCCATTTAGCCATTATTGTGCATTACTTTCAAACAGGTTTAATAGATATTTAGACTCATTATAATGCTATTAAATCTCAAACTCACCAAGCAAAGATAACAATGGGCATCCTTGTATCTAAAATTAAACCAAAAAAAGACGACCTAGGTCGTCTTTTTACATGATCACATCGCTCTGGAATGAACCAGATACGTTTTCCTTATAAAGGAGTAACGTTTTGCGCTTCTGGACCTTTTTTACCTTGAGTTACTTGAAACTCAACTTTTTGACCTTCAGCTAAAGTTTTGAAACCGTTAGAATTGATCGCAGAGAAATGAACAAAAACGTCAGCGCCTTTATCTTGAGTGATAAAACCGAAACCTTTAGTTTCATTGAAAAATTTAACAGTACCAGTTACTACTTCAGACATAATTTATTACCCTGTATTTTATATAATATACTTGTGTGAAAATTCTTTTCCCACACAAGGAAACCAAACTAGCAATCATAAAAATCACTAATTTTCAGAAAGCGATTAAAATCGATTCTTATTAAAGATCAGAATTTTCTGGAACTAACCAGAAACGCATTCCTTATGAAGGAGTAACGTTTTGAGCTTCTGGACCTTTTTTACCTTGAACTACTTGAAACTCAACTTTTTGACCTTCAGCTAGTGTTTTGAAACCACTAGAGTTGATCGCAGAGAAGTGAACAAACACATCAGGGCCGTTATCTTGTGTAATAAAACCAAAACCTTTAGTTTCGTTGAAAAATTTAACTGTACCAGTTACTGTATCAGACATATTCATTATCCTGTTTATAAATAAATACACATAAAAAAATTCCATGTGTTGTAGTGCCAAAAAAACTCGGTATTACTTATGTAGTACAGGACTGAACATTACTTAGGTAATAATCGTAACTCTGGACATAAATATTGCCAACTCTTTATAACGAGTTCATTCTATTCCCAAACCACGGTAAGATCAACCCTCTACTGTATTTATTTCATACAATCAAGAAAAACATATTTTTTAACCTTTAAAATCAAACACTTAACCTCTATTTCATTTAAAAAATGCAAATAATCAACCTATAAACAACTCAAATGTGCCTTATGTCAATGTTTCATTGACTAACCCTTAACAAAGAAACACTCTTCATCAATGATATATATAAGGTGAGATCTTTGCAGAAAGTCATGAGCAATGATAAAACAAAGCAAAAACAGACGAGAAAGCGGAGTTTATGAATTATTAATGCGCATTTTGAGTCTGTTTTTAACAAAGTATTAGTAAACGTA
Organism: uncultured Marinomonas sp.; assembly: GCA_947493575.1. GTDB lineage: Bacteria > Pseudomonadota > Gammaproteobacteria > Pseudomonadales > Marinomonadaceae > Marinomonas. The sequence continues at coordinate 37,264 of CANLRQ010000027.1, read as the reverse complement.
GTAGTCGTGCAAAGGACTCAAGGTACATTATTATATATTTCTGGAGCCAAGCTAATGAAAGTCGCCGTTTTTTCAAGCAAGCCTTATGATGAGCACACCTTAAATAAAGAAAATTATTGTAATGATATTCAACTCTCTTTTTTTGAAAGTAGGCTTAGCAAAGAAACTGTAAGCCTTACCAAGGGATTCAATGCCATTTCCTGCTTTGTTAACGACAAAATTAACAAAGAGGTATTACATCAACTCCATGAAAACCACATTACAGTCATCGCTTTAAGGTGTACAGGTTTCAATAATGTCGATCTAGAAGTTGCCAATCAATTAGGTATTCGTGTTTACCATGTACCTGATTATAGTCCCGAGTCAGTTGCAGAACATGCCGTCGCTCTGATCATGACACTTAATAGAAAAACCCATAGAGCTTATCATCGAGTAAAAGAAAGTAACTTCTCACTAGAAGGATTAATGGGATTTAATCTTTCCGGAAAAACTGTAGGGTGCATAGGAACAGGACGGATTGGCATAGCATTTTCAAAAATCATGACCGGATTTGGCTGTGAATTATTGTGTTATGATGTAGAACCGAATCATGAAGTCATTGATTTAGGTGGTCAGTATGTTGAGTTAGATACGCTCTATAAAAAAGCAGATATCATTAGCCTACACTGCCCATTAACAAATGATACAAACCACTTAATAAACCATTCTAGTTTAAGCAAAATGCGTGACGGAGTTATGATTATAAACACCAGCCGTGGTGGGTTAGTCAATGCGCAAGAAGCGATTGACGCTCTTTATTCTGGAAAAATTGGTTATCTTGGTTTAGATGTTTATGAACAAGAAGGCGAGCTCTTTTTTGAAGACATGTCAGGAAAAATCATACAAGACAGCGTTTTTCAACTTATGTTAACCTTCCCCAATGTGGTTGTAACTGGACATCAAGGCTACTTTACAGATACAGCATTATCACATATTGCTCAAACAACATTAGAAAATTTATCGGATCATAAGAATAACAAACCGAGTAATCGACAACTTACTCACCTTACCTAATTACGCGACACTATTTACCAGCCAAGACAAACGCTTTTATGAAAATAACATTAAGACAATTACAAATTTTTGAGGCCGTTGTTCACACTGGCTCAGTTACCGCCGCTGCTGATTTAGTAGCGATTAGTCAACCTGCAGCCAGTCAAGCCTTAAGAGAACTAGAAGCACTCCTTGGTAGACCTTTATTTAGAAGGCATGGTAAACGCTTACAAATCACTCCTCAGGCACGCCATCTATTACCTCAAGCCAGATCTGTGTTAAGCCAGATAGAGCAAATAGAAAGTATGGGAAGTTCTGATGAACTTAGCGGCTCCTTACAATTAGCTTCCAGTGTCAGTGTTGGTAACTATTTATTGCCTAAACAAATGGCAGAATTTAAGGAAAAGCATCCTAATATTAGATTTAATTTGGAAATTGGTAATACGCAAAACGTAATTCAGCAGCTTTTAACAGGTAAGGCAGAAGTTGGTTTTATTGAAGGATATTGCCAGCACGCTGAACTGCTTGTTGACATTTGGCTACAGGATGAAATGACTGTCTTTGGTTCAGCTCAGCTAGATGGGCCTGAGGAACTTTCATGGGATGATTTAGCAGAGGCAAACTGGGTAATGAGAGAATCAGGCTCAGGCACTAGAAACATCTTAGAACAAGCCATAGGTCCTAATTTACCTCAATTAAAAATAAGCCTTTCATTAGGCCATATGGAAGCCGTTAAACAAGCGGTGATCCACAAAATGGGCTTAGGGTGTTTATCAAAATTAGCTTTAAAACAAGAGTTAGATTCAGGGCTGATAAGAACCTTTAAAACGCCTTTAGAGCTAAGCAGAAAACTATTAATAGTGACTCCGAAAAGCTCAACGCTCACCCAAAACGCACAAAAATTTGTTGAGCAATGCAAACAGATTGAAATATCAGCTTTAATAAATTAAATACATTATCACCTAGAAAGCATACTTAATGCTCAAATAGGTGTTGAGGTAAATCATCATTGATTGAGTACCATTCGGCTTTAGAAGCTACATGTATATGATATTCAGGTTGAATCTTTGAAGCCTCATCGAGAATAGCTAAAGGAATGTCTAAATGACTCGGGTAATCTTTATTATAGTAATAAAGATTACTTCCACATTCTTTGCAAAAGCCCCTTTTTACTTTTTCAGAAGACTCAAAGCAACGAACTTTTTTTTTGCCAGATAGCCACTCAACATCACTCTTCAAACAGGTTCCATAAGCAACACTTCCAGCTCCGTGGCTTTTTCTACACTGTCCACAATGACAATAAGAAAAACTGATAAAAGGAGACTTTATTTCTATTTGAACAAGACCACATAAACACGACGCTTTCATATTTATATACACTTTAAATAATCGGGAAGCTGAAAGTACAAAAACCCACTCTATCATATATCAGCAGCTATTCTCCACACTAAGGAAGATGCGAACAAATCATCTTCCTTAGCAATCTAATGCGTAAAAACTATTTCCCACTTGATTATTGAGCTTTCAAAATTAACCTGTAAAATCAATTCACAAATCGAATACACTCAATTCAGAATATAAAAATCATGAATATTAATAGAATCGATCTTAATTTACTTATCTATTTAGACGTACTCCTAAGAGAATGTAACGTTACACGCTCTGCAAGCAAATTAAACATCACTCAACCAGCAATGAGTAATGGATTAAAAAGGCTGAGAGACTTACTCGGCGATCCTCTGCTTGTAAGAACCAGTGAAGGAATGAAACCTACTGAGAAAGCTCTCCGACTTCAGCCTATCGTTCGAAAAGTACTGCTAGAGCTTGAGGAAGCATTGCAACCAGCAGCAGATTTTAACGCAAAAACCAGCACCAGAGTTTTTCGTATTATGGCCAGCGATTATGCCACATCGACTGTAATCCCATTACTTTTAAATCGCCTAAGGGTGAACGCCCCAGGTATTACTCTAGATATAATGACCCCAAGCGATGTCACGTTCCACGATGTGGAAGCTGGAAAAATTGATATGGCAATCAACCGATTTGAGGAATTACCTCAGTCTTTTCACAATAAAAGCGTTTGGACAGACTCTTTTGTGTGCATGATGAGTGTACATAACCCTATACAGCACAGCTTCACTTTAGACGCTTATTTAACTTCTCAGCATATCTGGGTGAGTAAAACAGGTTTTGGTGTTGGAGTTGGTATGGACCCTACCGATGTGCAAAAATTAGGCTGGGTTGATGAAGCACTGCAATCCCTTGATAAGAAACGCAGCATCAGAGTCTTCACTCGCAGTTATCATACGGCTATGCACCTTTCACTAGAACAAGACCTGATTACTACGTTACCTAAAAAAGTCGCCATGATAAACAAAAACAACCCTGATTTAGTTATTTTAGAACCACCTTTTTACATCCCACCAATTGAATTAAAAATGATCTGGAGTCCATTACTGCACCATGATGCCAGCCACATTTGGTTTCGACAACAAGTAAATGAACTTGCCAAAGAGTTCCAATTAAAAAGCAATTACTAATTTCTAGATGAACATTTCTTGAAACAATGATTTGTAAAAAAACTCGACTCTTAAATAGGAGCATTGAGACCTTTTCACGAAGTCATGAGCGATGATATGACGAGGCAAAAACAGACAAAAAAGCGGAGTTTATAAGTTACAAATGCGCATTTTGAGTCTGTTTTTAACAAAATATTAGCAAGCACAGTAGTTATTCAAAAGCCTCACATTATCTAATGCTGGTTCATCTAATGCGCCCTCTTTGAACCTATTATCACTTTCCTTAAGCGCTTTACCCAGCCTTTTAAAGATTTCAATATTTGCTGTTAAAAGATCTTTTTTATCCATTCTCACTGAGCGGAGTCTTAGCCCAATCAAGACAGAATAGTGTGAAATATAGAGTGCTTATAATTCCTCGATTTTAGAAAAAAAGTGGATTCAATTACGACTTATCAATTTAGTTTTACGTCAGATAGGAGATTAAGAGCGGTTTATCGAAATAGTATTAGGCAGATTTATAAAACAAATAAAAAAGCCGCTAACAAGATTAGCAGCTTTTATGTATCTAAAAATTATTTACAGCTGTTCACTGCTTTCAGATAGGTAAGAAGCAACACCTTCTGGAGTGTTTACCATACCTTTATCGCCTTTGTTCCAACCAGCTGGACAAACTTGGCCATTTTCTTCAAAGAATTGTAAAGCTTCTACAACACGTACTAGCTCATCCATATTACGACCAATAGGCTCATCGTTCACAACTTGAGAACGAACAATACCTTTCTGATCGATTACAAACGATGCACGCATTGCAACACCTGCAGGGTAATAAGAGTCACCTTCTTCAGCTTCGATTCCATAAGCTTTAGCGATAGCATGATCCATATCAGCAGCTAGTGTGTACTCTACAGCACCAATACCACCATCATTAACTGGAGTATTTCTCCAAGCATTGTGAGTGAAGTGTGAATCAATAGAAACACCCACAACTTCCACGCCTAATTTACGAAATTGCTCCATACGGTGAGACATTGCAATGATTTCAGATGGACATACAAAAGTAAAATCTAAAGGGTAAAAGAAAACAATTGCGTATTTCCCTTTAATTGTTTCAGCCAAATTAAAAGAATCAACTATTTGGCCATCCGCCAAGACTGCAGGAACGGTAAAATCAGGTGCTTGTTTGCCAACTAAAATTGTCATTCTATGGTTCTCCATTTTGAAAATTATGCATTAAAAAGAAATTAAAAATAATATGTTATTACGCTGCTTATTATATCTTAAATAATAATCACAACGCTGATTGAGATTAGCTATAGAGGCAATAAAGCTTGACTATTACCCTTTAGAAATAACCTTAACTATTTATTCTTGACTACCTGACTCTGCAACAGTGTCTGCAATTAATGTTTGCAGTTCACCATTTCCTGCCATTTCAACAACAATATCACAGCCCCCTACAAGCTCACCTTTAATCCATAATTGTGGAAAAGTAGGCCAGTTGGCAAATTTTGGTAATTCACTACGGATATCCTGATTTTCCAAAATATTAACGAACGCAAAACGCTCTCCACAAGACATCAATGCTTGTACTGTTTGAGCAGAAAAGCCACATTGAGGAGCTCGGGGCGTTCCTTTCATATACAAAAGGATTGGGTTGTTATCTATTTGCTCTTTAATCGTATCAAGTGTACTCACGTCGAAACCCCTTATTCATATTCATCATGAATGACATTATCTGAAATACTGTGAATCAGTGCTTCTAAACTTACTATAATGCCACATTATACTTTGATGAGGTTTATATGGGTTCTAGACTTAGATTACAAGCCCTATATTTAGGTTTTTGATTACTTTTCGCACTTTACTAACCTGCCTCAGTGTATTACATTGGCCGATTCCCTTTTAAATAATTCCTACAGGAGCTTCACGTGTCACCAAGGCATTTTTTGACATTAATGGATCTTACTTCCGATGAACTAAAACAAATTTTGACAAGAGCGTCAGAATTGAAAAAAATGCATCGTGAAGGTACCCAATATCAGCCATTAAAAAATCGTGTTTTAGCTATGATTTTTGAAAAGTCTTCAACTCGTACACGTGTTTCTTTTGAAGCTGGAATGGCTCAATTTGGTGGTCATGCTCTTTTCTTATCGTCAAGAGATACTCAATTAGGAAGAGGTGAACCTATTGAAGACAGTGCTAGAGTAATTTCCAGTATGGTTGATGCTGTAATGATCAGAACCTTTAAACATTCTGACATTGAAACCTTTGCAGCAAACTCTTCTGTACCAGTAATTAATGCTTTAACCGACGATTTTCATCCCTGCCAATTACTTGCTGATATGCAAACGTATCAAGAACATAGAGGCACAATCGAAGGCAAAAAAGTAGTGTGGGTTGGTGATGGTAACAACATGTGTCATTCCTATATTAATGCAGCAGAATTGTTAGACTTTACTTTAGTTGTCGCGTGCCCAATTGGTTATGAGCCAAACCAAGAATTAGTTGAAAAATACTCGCACCGAGTGACTGTACTAAATAGCGCTCAAGACGCAGTAAAAAATGCTGACTTAGTTGTTACAGATGTCTTTGCTTCTATGGGACAAGAAAGTGAGCAGGAAAAACGCCTACAAGATTTTCATTCTTTCCAAGTGAATCAAGAGTTAATGGCTTTAGCTAATCAAGATGCATTATTTATGCATTGTCTCCCAGCCCATAGAGGTGAAGAAGTCACGGCTGATGTCATTGATCATCCAGATTCCGTTGTTTGGGACGAAGCAGAAAATCGCTTACACGCTCAAAAAGCACTGCTAGAATTTCTTTTATGTTAACTTTTGCATTCTAATGCAGAATGAGGCCTTTGCACGAAGTCATGAGCGATAATAAGTCTGTTTTTAACAAAGTATTAGCAAGCGTAATCGTTGTGTAAAGGTCTCATAATATTTTATGTCATCGCTTTGATAATAACATCAATGCAATAATAATTGCTTTTTTACATAAGACATTCCCATGAGCCTTATCGAAGTTAGACATCTAAAAACCCTAACAGCCCTTCATGAAACAGGCAGTCTTGTAGAAGCTGCTGATAGGGTTCACCTTACTCAATCTGCTTTATCTCACCAATTAAAAGATTTGGAAGAGAAATTAGGCTGCCCACTATTTATAAGAAAAACAAAACCGGTACGCTTTACTAGCGCAGGTTTACGCTTGTTACAGCTCGCAGATGATGTGATCCCATCCTTTAGAAGCGCTCAAAGAGACATTCAAAGGTTTGCAGAAGGAGAAAGTGGGCGATTACATATATCCATTGAGTGCCATAGTTGTTATGAATGGCTGATGCCTACTATAGATCATTTTCGAGAACACTGGCCAGATGTTGAACTTGATCTATCCACCGCATTCAGCTTTATGCCTTTACCAGCACTTGCACGTGGAGATCTTGATTTAGTTGTTACGTCCGACCCGATCGAAATGGCAAATATCGAATACATTCCTTTATTTCAATATGAATCTCAAATAGCAATATCTAGACACCATCGCCTCGCTAAAAAAGAGTATATCGAGCCTCAAGATCTGCAAAGCGAAGTATTGATAACTTATCCAATTGAATTAGAAAGATTAGATATTTTTAGACACTTTTTAGATCCAGCAGGAATCCAACCAGTAAAAATTCGACAATGCGAATTAACACTAATGATGATGCAGTTAGTAGCAAGTGGCCGAGGCGTATCTTGCCTTCCAAACTGGGCATTAACAGAATATACAAATAGACAGTATGTTATTACTAAGTCTCTAGGTGAAGAAGGAATTTGGTGCAAACTTTACATCGCTATTCGTAAAGACCAAAGGGATACACCTTTTATTCAAGACTTAATAAACACCGCATCGCAGACTAGCTTTAAAAATCTAAAAGGCATTTTATCCCCAGATCTATAAAAAGCGTTCAAGATATTTCTACCTGATTAAAGCAACGGTTATAAATACTTTTTCCAATTTGTTAACTTACATCTTGTTTATGGTAGTTCCTTGACCATATGAAACTAAATTTCGCCCCGCCCAAGGAACTGTCATCAATTAATACCGCCCCACCATGCCAAAAGGCGATTTTTTGCACTATTGCAAGACCAAGACCATACCCACCTGACGCTCGAGTACGGCTGTTATCTAAACGTTGAAAAGGAATAAACACCTTATCTCTGTCTTCTGGAGCGATTCCAGGACCATCATCCTCGATATCGATTCGCCAAGATTCAGGGTAACTGAAAAAGCTAACCTTAACGCTATTTTTTGCGTATTTCGAAGCGTTTAATATTAAATTTTGTATTGCTCTAGGCAAATGATGAGGGTCCGCTAAGACAATACTATCGTCCAAATCAATATCTATTTGAATATCAAGCCCTGAAAAAAGCGCTTCATTATTTTCTACGATAAAAGACATAACATCGGCCATATCTACCTTAGTGAAGTTCAGCGCTAACGCCCCTTCTTCTAGTTTCCCATAGGTCAAAACCTCATCAACTAAGGTATTCAGCTCTTCAACATCTCCCTCGAGTCCGTCTATCATCATTAACACGTCTTCAGGGACGTCATCTCTTAAGGACTCAAGACCAAACCTTAAACGAGCGATAGGAGTTCGTAACTCATGAGAAATAGCATTTGTCATCTCTCTTTGGACTTTCAATAATCTCTGTATATGATATGACATAGAACCAAAAGAGTCCGCTAGTTCTTCTAAAGTACCATCACTATCGGAGACATTTTCAGGCAAGCTGGACTCACCTCTAGCAATTTGTTTTGTAATTTTTTCGAAGGTTTTCCTCTTAATCTCTAAAACCAAAAACTCTTTCCAAATGAGCAGTAGCATTAAAATTATTGTAATTGCAACAACACCTGTAACCAGTAAGGTTAAGCTCCAACCAGAATAATATGGCACTCCAATCGTTAATAAAGGATGGTCCTTTTGATTCCATATAAATAAATCACTACCTGAGTCAGAATGTATTGAATGTAAACCCTCAGGAAGACCTTTAAAACGATCACTGTATTCAGCATTAACGCACTCTAAAGAATCTAGCAATTGTTTTTTCTCTTCTATATCGTATATAGGAGAATCTAAAAACTGCTTTAATAACAACTCTATAGAATAAAACTCAATCGAATCGGAAAAAACGGCTGAAAATAACAGTGAGTTACCGTCATAGAAATGTACTTCATTATCAATTAACTGACCCACACTAGATATATTATTTTTCAATAAATCAAGCGCATGATTGATGGGTAAAGGTGATGTGATATCGCTTTTTTGCCACTGATAATGGGAAGCAGAAACATTCTGACCTAGCATTATATTTAATGCACTCAACTCAACGTCAGAACATTTCAAGCTGCTAGAGCGTGAGAATAAATAATTGGATTGAGCAAAATGAATGACAACAAAACTAAAAGCTAAAAGAGCTAAACCACTAAGAATCAGATTTCGATAAAGTTGCCAACCATTATTACTCATTTATACTAAGCCTCTTTTACAAAAAGGTAGCCTTTACTTCTAATGGTTTTAATTTTTCTAGGGTGTATCGGGTCATCGCCAATTTTGGAGCGAATTCTTGATATACGAACGTCAACAGATCGATCTTGACCATCGTATTCAATTCCTCGAAGTTCACTAAAAATTTCTTCCCGGCTTAAAATGCGACCTGCATTACTTGCTAATAACCACAACAGATCAAATTCTGCACTGGTTAAATCTATTTCACTTCCAGAAACCCACGCTTCTCGTCGAGAATTATCGATATCCAATGGACCAAATGTTAATGTTTGACTCACTCGCCCTGAGGATGAAGACAAAAGATTCACATCAACATCTTGTGTACTGCGACGCAATAAAGATTGGATACGAGCCAGTAAAACTCTTGGTTTTACCGGTTTAGAAACATAATCATCAGCACCTATTTCTAAGCCCAGGATCTGATCCACATCATCACTTCTCGCTGTCAGCATTAAAATCGGAGATTTATATTCTTCTCTTACACTTCGGCACACAGTAAAACCATCCGCCCCGGGTAACATTAAATCAAGAATAACTAGATCAGGTTTTGTCTCTATAATTCGACTAATTGCTCGTCGACCATCCGACTCAATATCAACAACAAAATCGTTCTTTTGTAGATACTCTTTTGTCAATAAAGCTAAACGTTCATCATCTTCTACAATAAGAATTGATTTAGAGTTATTTACAGCCATTTAATACCCTCTTTATAAATCCCTTAAATTTAATTTATAAATTCATTTTTGAAAAGTTGAAACGTACTCTTTCAAGTCAAGAACACGATTACGGTTCACATCCATATCAGAGTATCCAACTCTTGACGCAGAGCGAATATGAAATACGCTATCAGATTCAGGCCAATAAAGTTCAACATCATAAATATAACCGAAAAAAGAGCTTTTAATTTCTACATAAAAATAGCCTGGTTCACTTATAACAATACGAGCATTGCCCTGATTTAAAAAATACTGCTCTACTAACAATTGAATATCAAGAGCCACCTTTTTATAAATAATAGGGGCAACATAATGTATATCATCAGAAACCAAGGATTGAGAAGAAACACAGTTTGGTGACGTTGGACATGGCATTAAAAGTCCATCCGTCACTCCTAAATTTTCTGGTCTATCATTATTCAAGTTAACATAAAATAAGAAACCAACAAACAACGCAATAGAAAAGGCTAAAAACCAACGAATCATGAACTACTCCCCTCCAGAACATCTTGTTATTGATTAACGAAATGTACGTTTACCTGATTTTTTAGGTTTAAATTCAGGTTTATCAGATGTTTGCCAGTCAAACCCTTTCGGACGTTTCTTGATGCTCGTTTTAGATGCCTGACGTTTAGCATCTTTTTTCTGTTGAGTGGTTTTTTGAGAAATTTGTTTTACAGGTAAATTAACTAATGAACACAAGCCATTTACTTCAATTTCGTCCATTTCAACAAAACGACCAACCTTTGCTTTTGACGGTAGAAATACGGGCCCAAATCTAACACGTTTCAATCGATTCACTTTCGCACCTTGAGATTCCCACATACGACGAACCTCACGATTTCGACCTTCCATAAGACAGACATAGAACCAGCGATTAATCCCTTCGCCACCACCATCTACGATATCCGTAAATTTAGCGCTGCCATCTTCAAGGAATACACCTTTTTTTAGGTTTTTAATATTCTCATCCGTAATTTCTCCCATCACTCGAACTAAATATTCTCTATCTATCTCTGTCGATGGGTGCATCAATCGATTGGCTAACTCTCCGTCCGTTGTAAAAAGAAGTAAGCCCGATGTATTAATATCCAATCGCCCTACCGCTATCCAACGTTCTCCACGCAGCTTTGGTAATCGATCAAATACAGTGGGGCGCCCCTCTGGATCTTTACGAGTACAAACTTCACCTTCTGGTTTGTTATAAATAATAACCCGACGACTTTCACCAGCTTCGGAGACTTTAACAGGATAATTATCAATTAGAATGTCATCAGTGATTTTCACTCGATCGCCAAGTTTAGCGACCTCACCATTGACTTGTACTCGGCCTTCTCTAATACGAGTTTCCATTTCACGACGGGAACCTTGACCAGCTCGAGCGAGCACTTTTTGTAACTTTTCGTCCATTACGACCTCTTTATGGGAATGCTTCTCAGCAACCCGTTTTATGACTTAAATACATACTTTAATAATTTATTACAGGCATTATAATCTGCAATCTTTATCTTTACACCCCTCATTGGAGAAATCTTCTTCCCATACCTATTTAAATGAAGACTACACGACTTTTTTTACAATACTTCCCCTAAGCCATCAAAAAAAAATAAAGGAGTGCCCTATTTTGTACTTTTACTTTTTTCTTGTATTTCCATACCTTCAGGAATAATGACATAAAATTTCAACTCTGCTTTTGCTCGTTGCTCTAATCTTAATAGTTTAGCTATTGTAGCCTCTTCTAATGTTGTGCCTTGAGACAACAAAAAAACACCATTGTTGCTCATAAGGTCTCTTGTTAACACCATGCCAGGTGCTAGCTGATTAGACCATACTCTATGTTCAGGGATAGGATCTTGGTTTTCATAGTCAGATAATGCTGTCTTCAATGCTTCCACTATATCAGCAGCATAAAAAGTCGAGACTCTAGAGTCTATATACGTCAATGCATCCTGCGAGGGCAATGCGTCTTCTAGTAATTTCCCATTAATTAATTCTAAATAATCATTGGCAACTGTTAATAATTGCGCAGGCCGGGAGATAAACTTCTCCCAGTCGCCATTCGGGTAACCTTTTCCGTTTAAATATTCTTTATGTTGAAAAATAATATCCGCAGACACACGTAATGGAGGAATGCTGGTTAACAAAGTACTTCCAGTTAAAGGGTACTGCTCAAATTCATGCTTTTGCTCTTTACTTAGCAAAGTATAGGGAGTTGATAAAATCTCATCTGATAAACATAATTTCCCTATGTAACGGAGTTTCGCAGCCGTCACTACATGATTCAAATCTTGTTCATTAAACTCCAATTCCTTTGCCATATTTTGCACTAATGGAACGATGTCAAACACAGTTTCATGCATATTAGATTGGCGCTGTTCCAATAGGCCAGATAAAAGGTCTATTGTATTTCTATAGTTTTTTTGCAATGTTTCATTTATTTTTATGATTTTCCCTGAACGCTCTTTTACAGTTTCTTCAAGAGCCGTGTTCATCGATTTTAATTTTAGGTTTTGCTTTTTTACAAGTGATTGTAACGCTTCATTTTCATTTTTCAGATTAATAATAGAAAACTCATTTTCTACCAATGATATTAGCCTTTCATCATCCCAAGGCTTTTCCACATAATGAGAGATTTTTCCTTGATTAACGGCATTAACCATAGCCTCCATGTCAGCATACCCAGTTAATAGTATTCGAGAAGTATTTGGGTACTTTTCTGCAACAATGGTTAGGAGCTCAGGGCCAGACATTTCAGGCATTCTTGCATCAGAAATAATTACGTCGATTGCATTTTCATTCAATATTTCCAGCCCTTCTTTACCGCTATTTGCCATAAAGACGTTACACTTTACTTTGCGAAATAAACGACGCAACGAAGACAAAACATTCTTTTCATCATCAACTAATAACAATGCGAATTGTTTTGTTACTTCATTATCAGCACTCACTGTATTATGATCATCCATTAAATTAGTCCTGTTCATTATGTGTTATCGCTATCAGAAGGTAACCAGATACTAAACTCAGTCCCTTCCCCAACTTCGCTCTTAACTTCTATTGTTCCATGATGATCTTCAATAATGCCATAAGATATAGATAGCCCTAAACCCGTTCCTACACCAATGTCTTTTGTAGTAAAAAATGGGTTGAATATAGAGGATAAAATTTCAGCGGGTATGCCAGCACCGTTATCAGCAACGATTATGTTGACACCTTGCTCATTATTTTTAACTATAATAGTTAAATTTCCACTCTCGTCCATAGCATGAGATGCATTAATAAAGAGGTTTAAAAAAACTTGCAGCATCTCACCACTGTTTACTAAAACACTTTTTACATCGTCAAACTTTCTAATCACATTCACTGTATATTTGAGTTCATTACTGGCTATTTTTAATGCTTCTTCTATTGTTTGACGAATGTCACATGCTTCTTTTTTATGATCTGATTGACGAGAAAAACGCTTTAAGCCACTCACAATATCAAGAATTCTTGAAATCCCATTTTGCGACTCATTTAATAAATTGCTCGAATCTTCGATTACAAATGGTATATCCACATCAGACCAAATTTGTTCCAAAGTTTTGATATGTGATTTCACCTCGCTATCTTCAGAGCGCCCCAGTAGAGACATGAGAGACTTAGACAATTCAATAAACTCTATCAAGTCCACCATATATTCATTTAATGTTCCCATATTGCTTTTAATAAAACCCATAGGATTATTGATTTCATGGGCAATACCTGCTGACAACTGCCCAACGATAGCCATTTTTTCCGATTCAATTAACTTTTTCTGTGCTTCTTTCAGTGCAACGTTAGTCGTTTTTATTTTTTTGTAACTTTCCAACAGTTTACGTTCTTGGTATCGATGTTCCATCATAATAGATAATTGCTTAGTTGCGTCGGTAAAGACCTTTAAAAGCGCTTCTTGCTTTTCCGCCCCCCCAGACGACAATAAAAATATAATGCCATTTACATGATTAAGACTCACAATAGGCAAAGCAATTATTCTATTAATAGAACAACCTCTTATTGTTAAATCGACTGTCGATCGAACAATTCCTTTATTTTTCAGAGCATTATTTTTAATAACATCGATAATGTCACTAATATCATCAACAATCTCCCCATCTAAATTATCAGAAAAAAGCTCTGCATTTCTAATAATATTTGAATAATAAGCTTCCTCAGATTGACTATAAGGATAGTAATGAAAAACGGCAAAAGGCATCTGAGCCACACGCATCATGTCAATCACAATGGTTGGTAACAAACGCTTCAATTCCGTTTTGCCAGTTCCACATTGGCTAACATGCAGTAAAAATTTATTTTCAAGCAATGCTGTATTTAAAGAGTCCACATTTTCTGAGAGTTTTTGGTTAGAAAAATACAGTTCACGACTCTTTTCTTCCAAGATGCTTTCAGCTCGCTTTCTCGCCTTTCTTTCTCGTTCAAATGCAGCTTCAAAGTCCATAGATAGCCCTTAGAAAGTCAATATTTTTGAACCGTTAGTAAACAATGATCAGCACCTTCATTCATGCAACACTCATGCTTTATGGTTACAGTGTCGCTATAACGCTCAGCTGCTTGGTGAATTAACCCAATAGCAAGTAAGCACATTTTTCTTGGAGACTGATACATTAGTTTAATAGAGTCTTCATCTACTCTTTCTGTAATTACTATTTTTGGTGTAATTGCATCAGGGTACAACTTGCGTACTTCTACGTGAATAACAGAATCTACCCCATCTAATAATGACCAAAGATCAGGGTAATCAGTCATTCCAGGGGGTAAACTGTGCGCTAATACAGGAAACAAGTATCGGCCAAATGCCTCAATCAAATCAGGAGCAGGAAGACCACTGTATTCAGAAAGAGCAGTAACAAGAGCTAGTATCTCTTTATCATCATAGATCTCCGCACTGGTATAAATTCCCCCGCTCGGCAAATCAGACTTTTTTAAGAGAGCTTCCCAACACTCCATTCCAAATTTCTCTTCGATCATCTCCTGAAAAATGGTAAAAACGGCTCCTTTCATCACCTATCTCCTTAAAAGAAAGTTACTGTTACTTAATAGATTAGTGCAATTTTTTAGGTTTATTCAACTTTTATAAAGCACAAAAAAGTATTTTTATGTCACTCAGTAAACTTTTCAGAAAAAGAGCCTGTATCATACGGTGTGAGAAAACAGTCAATGTTGCCATTAGGGAGGTAACTCATTACACAAAAGTGATGCTTTCCTTGGACACAACAGTCGCATAAAAATTGGAATCTGATATGTCAGCCCTAACATCTTACGCACCATTACTAACGATGGTTGAATCCTGTGTATTATCTTCAAATGAACTAATGAGAATTTTTCATGGCAGAGGGCATTGTTATCAAGAACTTGAACATATCAATCTTGACTTTTACCCTCCGTTTCTTTTTTTGGTGTCTTACCAAGAGCTTGAAGAAGACCTACTCAAGCAATTAACAAATGCCCTATGGGACATTTCGCAAACTCACCATAGGTCTGAAGTAGAAGGCTTAATATATCAACAAAGAGCAGGCGTAAAAACAGTCAACAAAACATACTTTGGCACATTACCCGATGTGCATATTGTAAAAGAACAAGGCATTCAATATCAGGTAGATTTATTAAAAAGCCAAAACACAGGAATTTTTCCTGATATGTTTAATGGTCGTAATTATGTTTTGAACAACTCAAAGAGCAAATCGGTGTTAAACCTATTCTCTTATACATGTGGATTTTCGCTATCGGCAATGAAAGGCGGAGCGGCATCTGTTATCAATATGGATATGAATAAAGGTGTACTTAAAACAGGGCAAATCAATCATAAATTAAATGACTTAACCAGTAATGTTCGTTTTTTCCCCCATGACATTCTAAAGTCTTTCGGTAAATTAAAAAAACACGGCCCATATGACTTAATTATTATTGATCCACCAAGCTTTCAAAAAGGGAGCTTTGAGCTAACAAAAGATTATCAAAAAATTCTTCGACGTTTATTAGATATCGTTCAAGATGGCAGTAAACTGTTATTGTGCGCAAATAGTCCAGATTTATCCTTACAAAGCTTTATTGACCTCATAAAAGAACATGCTGGAAGTGAGTTTATTTTTGAAGAGCGATTAAAAAATTCACCCGGCTTTCCTGAAAATGATAACAACCGAAATTTAAAAGCGTTAATTTATCGTTTTCAACAGGCTTAAAACAACTCTTAAGAAAAAATATTTTTAGACATATTACATGGTCTTTGTTCAACAGAAGACCATGTAATATGACGTTTATAATCAGTAAATGACCTATTAAGATGTTAAGTTAGCGTAAAAAAACTCAATGGTTCTTGCCCATGCTAACTCGGCACTTTCTTCAATGTGTCTAGACGACTACACTTGCTAATACTTCGTTAAAGTCACACAAACTGTGACGGATCACCTGCACCAACACGTAAAATTTCAACCTCATCTGTATCCATTTTAACCACAGTGGTTGGCTCCATTCCACAATAACCACCGTCGATAACCAAATCTAATGCATGCTCTAAAGTATCACGGATATCATAAGGATCAGTCATTGGCATAGTCTCCCCCGGTAGTATTAAGGATGAGCTCATAATAGGTTCGCCTAACTCTTCCAATAGGTCTTGCACTATCTGATTAGCAGGAACGCGTATACCTATCGTTTTTCTCTTAGGATGCAATAAACGTCTTGGGACTTCAGAAGTAGCACTAAAAATAAAAGTGTAAGGCCCGGGGGTGTTGTGCTTTAGTAAGCGGTATAAGGTATTATCAAATCGTGCATACGTCGATATTTCTGATAAATCTCGACATACTAAAGTGAAGTTATGTTTATCATCTAATCGACGAATGGCTCTGATTCTATCCAAAGCAGACTTATCACCAAGGTGGCATCCTAAAGAATACCCGCAGTCTGTAGGGTAAACAATAACCCCACCCTTTCGAATTACCTCAGCCGCCTGTTTAATCAAACGTACTTGAGGATTTTCAGGGTGTATTTGAAAAAACTGACTCATTTATTACTCCGAAACCTTCTTTTATTCCAGCTTATCAATCATAGTATGCTGAAATTAAATTAATATTAATCTATTTGAGACCTTTGCACGACTATTACGCTTGCTAATACTTTGTTAAAAACAGACTCAAAATACGCATTTATAACTCATAAACTCCGCTTTTTCGTCTGTTTTTGCCTCGTCTTATCATCGCTCATGACTTCGTGCAAAGACCTCTCTTTGACTACCATTGACGCCAAACAGTTTCAATTCGCGCTTCATCAAAAGACGTGTATTTTCCAACCTGGCTCCAAGGCCCATATGGGCCATGAAAATCACTACCTACCGATGCCTTAATACCATGGTCTTTTATCAAACCTTCTAGAATGCGAACGTTTTCTGGCTTGTCGTTTCCCGATGAGACTTCTAAAGAAGTTCCGCCATAACTGACAAAATCATAAATAAGCTTTTTAAGTTTTGTTAGCGTTATTGGGTAGCGCTTTGGATGAGCTAACACAAGCTCCATATCTTGCTTACTTAGTGCGCTAATAACCGACTCTAAATCGGGCCAAACATCTCTTAATTGACCTAAATGTTTATTACCTAAGTAACGATCAAATGCTTTGTTCGCATCTTTTGTTATTCCTTGCTTAACCATAACTTTTGCAAAGTGCGGGCGCCCTATTTGGCTTGTTCCAGCTTCTTCTAAAGCACTTTCAAATAAATCTGGAAGTCCTTTTTTTTGCAATAACATGGCAATTTTTTTAGCTCGATCAAGACGGATATTTTGATTGCTCGTCAATATTTCATTTAATGGTGCATTATTTTCTGCAAAATTAAGGGCAACCATATGAACAGGAACCCCCTTCCATAAAGTCGAAATTTCAACACCCGAAATCAAATCGATATGATGAAGTTGAGCCGCTTTTTTCGCCTCTGCTAAACCTTCAATCGTGTCATGGTCGGTAAGTGAAAATAGCTCTATATTTTGTTGAGAAGCTAATAATAGAAGCTCTGTAGGCGTGAGAGCACCGTCGGAAAAAGTAGAGTGACTGTGAAAATCTACTCGTCGATGTAGTTGAGAATCGTTGATTCTCTCCTGTTCATTCTTGTCTTTGATCGTTATCATGCACACAGCATACATAATTTGGTTTTTATATGAAAATTTTATTCGATTTCTTGCCCATTATTATCTTCTTCGGTGTCTATAAATATACTGGAGACATAATTATAGCAACGGCGGTACTCATCCCGGCAACGCTCCTCCAAGTTGCTTACAGTTGGGTTAAAACTAAAACCGTTGAAAAGATGCACATAATTTCTTTAGTGCTCGTCGTTTTATTAGGAGGAGCTACCGTATTGTTTGGTGATGGAGACTTTATCAAATGGAAGCCAACTATAGTTAATGCGCTGTTTGCTCTTGCTTTTTTCGGCAGTCAATTTATTGGAGAGAAAAACATCATTCAACGTATGATGGGAGACAAGCTAGAGTTGCCATTCAAGGTCTGGAGAACCCTAAATCTAGCATGGGTTGGTTTCTTTATTGTTTCAGCAATAACAAACCTATACGTTGCTTTTCAATTTAGCGAAGAAATATGGGTCAACTTTAAATTATTTGGTTTGCTTGGTATGACGGTTGTTTTTATCATCTTACAAGGCATTTATTTATCATCCCATTTACAAAATAAGGAGTAAATTATGTTGTACTCAATTGTGGGCGAAGACCACCTAAACAGTTTAGAAAATCGCGGTAAAGCTCGCGCAGCACATTTAGAAAGGCTGAATAAATTACAACAAGAAGGCAAGTTAATTATTGCGGGGCCAAATCCAAGCATTGATAGTAATGACCCCGGTGAAGCAGGATTTAGCGGCAGCATTATCGTGGCAGAATTTGCTTCTATTGAAGCCGCTCAAACATGGGCTGATGCAGATCCCTACATAGCGGCTGGTGTATATAAACAAGTCACTGTAAAACCTTTTAAGCAAGTTTTACCGGCTTAAAATTTGTTTATTTTTTATCCAGATGTCCAAGGTCTCTTAAAGGATCAATAAGATCTCTTAATCTTTTTTTAAGGGTTTTGGCATCTGGAAAACCATCTTCCTCTTTACGACACCAGATTTCCACTTCGTTTGCTCGTACTTTAAAGACACCGCCTTGCACTGGAATCAGTTTTACACTCTTTATATCTTCATCAAAAGTACTTAATAATTCTTGTGCCAGCCAAGCAGCACGCAACATCCAACGACAAAGAGTACAATATTCAATTTCAACATCTACATTTCTCATACAGAATTAATACCTATAGCAATACAATCAATATTTAAAAGACTTGGCTCACACCAATGAACCTCCTAATATTAATAGCTATTAAAAAATAAGGAAGCAAATCATGATAAAACACATTCTTTCCGCTCTGGCCATTGCAGCATTTTCATTGCCGACCTTTGCAACGGAAGTCGATATTATTACCAATAAAGGTACAATCAAAATCGATTTGAATGACACCGCAGCACCAAAGACAGTTAAAAATTTTCTTCGTTACGTTGATGAAGGTTTTTACAATAACACCATATTTCACAGGGTTATGCCGGGATTTATGATCCAAGGAGGAGGATTCTCCCCAACTCTAGAACGTAAAAAAACTCGTAAAAATCTAGCCTATGAAGGCGATAATGGTTTGTACAACGATCGCGGCACAATAGCTATGGCAAGAACACAAGATCCAAACAGCGCCACGTCTCAATTTTTTATAAACCAAGTAGACAATCCTTTTTTAAATCATGGAGCAAGAGGAGGATATGGTTATACCGTTTTTGGTAAAGTCACAAGTGGTTTAAATATTGTTGATAGCATAGCTAAAATATCGACTAAAACAGTAGGCCCATACCAAAACGTTCCAACCAGTACCATCATCATTGAGAAAGTAGTCCGTGTTGATGAACTATAAACTTGCTGCGCCAAATTTAATATGGAAAGAAAGTGGTGCTCCAGAGTCCACACAGTTTGATGACATTTATTTTGATACTCAATCAGGAATAGATGAAACAAACTATGTATTTATTCAAAATAATCAATTAGCGCAACGTTGGTTAGAGCTCAAAAAAACCACCTTTACCATAGCCGAAACTGGCTTTGGTACAGGTCTTAACTTTCTGTGTGCTTGGGATTCTTGGGAGAAGTCAAAAAATGATGACTCAACATTACACTTTATTTCTGTTGAGAAATTTCCGCTAACAAAAGAGATGCTAACCAATGCATTAAAAATGTGGCCCTCATTAGATAAATTGAGCCAAGAACTCATTAATCAATATCCTACAATTTGCCATGGTTTACATCGCATTTCTCTCAATGGTGGAAAGGTACAGCTCACACTTTGGTTTGGAGAAGCGTCTGATGGCTTTGCGGCATTAAATGCAAATGTAGACGCTTGGTTTTTAGATGGATTCGCACCAAGTAAAAACCCTGACATGTGGTCTGACTCTTTATTCAAAGAGATTCTAAGACTCAGTGATGTTGGAACAACCTTCTCAACATTTACGGCAGCAGGAATTGTTCGAAGAGGGCTACAATCTACCGGATTCACAGTAAATAAAGTCAAAGGATTCGGTCATAAACGAGAAATGCTATCAGGTGTATTGGAAAATCAAGACGATACATTTATGCAGCGAATGTCTGAAACAACACCATGGTTAGGAGTTCGTTCCTCTAAAGCGTTACCTAAGAAAGTACTTATCATCGGTTCTGGGCTTGCTGGTAGTCACAGTGCAAATCAATTGGCACAAAGAGGTGTTGCTGTTGAAGTTTGGGATGAGAAAAGCCACATTGCTGGTGGCGCTTCAGGTAATCCTCAAGGAATGATTTATCCAAAACTGGCAAAACACGACACCCCTCTCAATCGATTTTATCTTGCCTCTTATCTTTACGCACATCGATTTTTGTCTAATTTTGATGACAACAAAACATTATGGAATGACTGTGGACTTATTCAAAAACCAATCTCAGAACTAGAAGCAACTCGATTTAAAAAAATTATTGAGGAAGAAATTTATCCATCAGAAGTTCTGCGTCAGCATCAAGATAAGAATGAATATTTTCTACCCTTATCAGGATGGGTAAAACCCAAAGAATTGTGTGAGAAGCTTTTAAGCCACCCTAATATACAAGTTTTTTTGGATCGCCCATTAAGAAAACTTGAACAACAAGATAATCAAGAATGGCATGCTTATTCTGATGACTACAGTGATACCTTTTCCCATATTATTTTATGTCAGGCGAATGACAGTGAGATAGCAGATACTTTTTTAGAGCTGCCTAGAACGGCAATCAGAGGACAAGTATCCTCACTTAAGATAAAAGAGAGCATCGAATTAGAACATGTGATTTGCCATGAAGGATACGTTTCACCTTCTATAAAAGAAAAAAATCAACATTGGTTGCATTTTGGCTCAACCTATAGTTTGAAAGACAATAATACCGATGTTCGCTTGATGGATCATAGGAAAAACTTAGAGAAGCTGAATCAAATACTTCCTAACTCAACATGGGTTAAAAAAGCAGAAGAATGCCTTGGACGAGTTTCATTCCGCTGTATGGCGACGGATTACACACCGATTGTCGGCCCAATGTTTTGTCAGGAAGCATTAAAAGATAAATACGGGGACAATTTGAGAAAGAATGCAAAATGGAAGTCTAAAAACACCATTGAGCCACTATCAGGGCTGTTTATTAATATTGGACATGGCTCAAAAGGACTCGTATCTACACCACTCAGTGCTTGCTATTTAACGAGTCTAATATTAAATGAGCCTTCCCCATTAGAAAGACAGGTTGAAAAAGCCCTTCACCCAGCTCGATTTACCATTAGAAGAATAAAACGCTCTTCATAAAAAAAGCAAGTAACGGACTTAAAAATACAAAAGCCTGTTACTTGCTTAGCTATTTTTCTATCAACTATCTTAAAGAAAGTTCGAATAGCAGTTTTACCCACATGTTGAGGCGAGAGGACTTATTCTCACTTTCCTTAAGCGTGTGAGCCAAATAATTCAAAAACACTTGGTAATAGATTTGATAAATTATTTGCCGTCTGAGTACGTAACACTATTGATTCTATATTTGGTGATAAAGATTTAAGCTTGCCGCTAAGCTGAAGAACACTTGGATTAATCGGCTCGTATGGGTAAATATGATCCTGCATACTCAGTTTGTGCAATTCATCTAATTCTTCTTGCAACAAAGAGCGCATTGCAAAAAATAAATCCTTATTATCTATATTATTGGTTTCCCAATAAGCATCTGCAAAAGTACTGTTTAATTCGTAAAATACATGCAATGCATCAGCTACTGTTTTGGTAGTCATAGTCTCTCCAGAAATGAGGGCACTTTGTTTGTGTTTGCCCTTGTTTTGTTTCATGCTAACCCATAAATTATATTCTACCCTAGAATGAACATAGGTGAACAGATTGAGTAATTCAATAAGTAATACAGTGACATCCAATAACTTATGGGCGTCCTTACAATTAGATGCCACAAAACTTGCTCAAGGTGAGCCTATATTAGCAAGTTTTTTTAATACAACAATCCTTAGACACGATAGTTTAAGTTCGGCATTAAGTTTTTTACTAGCAAACAAACTTGATAGCGCATCTCTTCAGGCTATGGTTTTAAGGGAAGTGTTCGAAGAAGCAATGGAAGATAAAGACTCCAACATTGTATCTATGATAGAGCGTGATATTTTAGCGATTAAAGAACGTGACGCTGCATGCGAAAGTTTAACAACACCTTTTTTATTCTTTAAAGGTTTCCATGCATTACAAAGTTACCGTATTGCTAATTGGCTTTGGAATAAAAAACGTAAAAGTCTTGCTCTGTATTTACAAAGCCAAATATCCATTGCTTTTGGTGTTGATATTCATCCAGCCGCAAGAATTGGCTCAGGAATTATGCTTGACCATGGTACAGGCTTAGTAGTGGGTGAAACCTGCGTTATCGAAGACAATGTCTCAATTCTCCAATCTGTTACTCTAGGTGGAACAGGTAAAGAGCATGGTGACCGTCATCCAAAAATACGCAGTGGCGTTTTGATTGGCGCTGGCGCAAAAATACTTGGTAATATTGAAGTTGGTGAAGGCGCAAAAGTTGGTGCAGGTAGCGTCGTTTTAGAAGCAGTGGAATGCCATACTACCGTTGCAGGTGTTCCTGCTAAAGTTGTTGGTCGTAATACCGAAAAAGAGCCATCTAGGGTTATGGATCA
The DNA here is from genome assembly GCA_947493575.1 of uncultured Marinomonas sp. Taxonomy (GTDB): domain Bacteria; phylum Pseudomonadota; class Gammaproteobacteria; order Pseudomonadales; family Marinomonadaceae; genus Marinomonas. Next base: position 14,180 of record CANLRQ010000027.1, on the reverse strand, counting down.
CAATATTAATCACTGTGTACGCTCTGTGGAACACAGTGACCATAATCAAGAAAACATAGGTTGAGACCTTTGCACGACTATTACGCTCGCTAATACTTTGTTAAAAAAAGGCTCATTTATAAGTCATAAACTCTGTTTTTGCCTCGCCTTATCATCGCTCATAACTTCGTGCAAAGGTCTCAGGTTAAATTACTCTTCCTAAATTCTATCTAAAGATCATACTGTTGCAGTTGGTCCTTAGATAGAATCTTAATGGTCTCACTCTCTGTATCAAATAGTAAAAAAGCCAATTTAGATTCAAGCAGTTTTTTGGCTTTTATGACTTTTTGATCAATCGTCAAATCATAATCACCATAGTCTGTGCCATCTCTAGTAACAAGATCCTCTAAAATGCTCTGGAGCGTTTCAGCAGCTAATGAATCATGAGGTATCAATGTGTCCATATTAAGCCTCCAAATCCGATAAAAATATCATTAATTGAGACTCATCCATAACAGGAACATTAAGAGATTGGGCTTTCGTAAGCTTAGACCCTGCTTTTTCGCCCGCAATCAAACAGTCCGTTTTGGAAGAAACGGAACCGCTTACTTTTGCTCCCAATTGAATTAAACGATCTTTTACTTCATCTCGCGTCATTTGACTAAGAGAGCCAGTCACAACATATGTCTTCCCTATCAAAGGCAACTCTGAAGCTTCATTATTTGTTGAGGCCTCCTCCCAAACAACACCAGCATTTAACAAAGCAGAAATGGTTTCTAGATTATTTTCTTGTTGGAAGAAAATTCGAATATGCTGGGCAACGATAGGCCCGACATCACCCACGTTTATCAACTCTTCTTCATTGGCAGACATTAATGCAGGTAAGGTTTTAAAATAAGAAGCCAAAGTTCGTGCGGTTGCTTCTCCAACTTCTCGAATGCCAAGTGAATATATAAAGCGATTAAATTGAGTATTCTTTGCCTTTTCAATCGCCTCAAGTAAGTTTTCGATGGATTTTTTCCCCATGCGTTCAAGCTTTAGTAAATCCAGCTTTTTATTCCTTAGTAGAAAAATATCCGCAGGAGAAAGCACCAGTTGCATTTCAACCAATTGTTCAATAAGTTTATCCCCTAATCCATCAATATCCATTGCCTTACGAGATACGAAATGTTTGAGGGATTCCTTACGCTGTGCGGGGCATACTAATCCACCTGTACAACGAACTGTCGCTTCACCTGACACCTGTTCCGTATCAGAACCACACACTGGGCAGTGCTCTGGAAAAACCACATCATAAGCTTCGTCTGGTCTCCTGTCTTCAACAACCTGAACAATTTGTGGAATGACATCTCCCGCTCGTCGAATAACAACAAAATCTTTTACTTGGACCTGTAAACGAGCAATTTCATCTTTATTGTGTAACGTTGCATTCGAAACCGTTACGCCTCCAACAAAAACAGGCTTAAGTCTGGCAACAGGTGTTATAGCACCTGTACGGCCAACCTGGAAATCAATGCCTTCAATTTGTGTCATCTCTTCTTGTGCAGGAAACTTTCTCGCAATGGCCCAGCGTGGAGCCCTTGCAACAAATCCAAGACTCTTTTGTTTCTCAATGGAATTAACTTTATAAACAATACCGTCAATATCATAAGGCAACTCATTTCGAATCGCTTCGAGCTTAGAATAATATTCAATGCAAGCATCAATTCCCTGCACTTTTTCCATAAGAGGGTTAACTCTAAACCCCCAGTCATTTAACAGAGAAAGCGAATCATAATGACTGTCTTCAATCTCACCACCTTCAATATAGCCGATCGAATAGACGCATAAAACAAGAGGTCGAGTTGCCGTAATTTTAGGGTCTAATTGCCTTAAAGAGCCCGCGGCGGCATTTCTTGGATTAACAAAAACCTTTTCCCCCTTTTCTATCGCCATTGCGTTTAAGCGTTCAAACCCTTCTGTTGGCATGTATATTTCCCCTCTCACTTCCACAACAGCGGGAGGTTCTTCTGTTCTCAGTGTCAAAGGGATGGATTTTAAGGTTTTAATATTTGAGGTAATGTCTTCACCAGATAAACCATCACCACGGGTTAAACCTCTTACCAGGATGCCTGATTCATAGCGCAAGCTAATAGCTAAACCATCTAATTTAGGCTCACAACAATATTCAATTTGTTTAACATCTATTTGTTTAATACTTAAGAGCTTGCCTATTCGTTCGTCAAAATCACTTAAGGAATCATCATCAAAGGCATTATCTAAAGACAGCATTGGTAAAGTGTGAGGAACCGTTACAAAACCATTATTTGGCTTTTCACCTACTCTTTTCGTAGGTGAATCAGAAGGAACTAAGTCTGGGTGTTTTGCTTCTAGTTCTTGCAGCTCTTTATAGCGACGATCGTACTCGGAATCTGGAACAACAGGTGAATCCTGTATGTGATAAGCATAGCTATAGTCATTCAATAGCTTAACCAATTCAGCAATTTGCTCATTTATTGGAGTCATTGATTGATCGGCCATTTTTAATCTCTTTATTTTTTATATCAAAATTCATTTTTTAAACATAAAAAAGGCCACTTAAACATGGCCTTTTTTATGTAAAGGAGGATATCTACTGATTCTTCAGCATTTTGCGTTTTTCAAAATCACGAATTCGCTGGCGACTATGAGATATAGACTGTTCACTCATATTGTTACGTCTTTCATCTTTTAATTCACCACCAAGATTCCTCACAATCGCTTGCGAAGTTTCTAACATAAAATCAAAAGCCATCATGCTATTTTTAGGTCCTGGCAATCCCATAAAGAAACTCACACCTGGGAACGTTTTTTCACCCATAGAATCAATATCAAATGTGCCCGGTTCAACCGCATTTGCCATGCTAAATTGCACTTTCCCACGATCAAAACCATCTTCATGACGATGAAAAATATCCATTTCACCGTATCGCATGCCGCAATTTAAAACCAATTGTAATAACTCAACACCTTCAAAAGGTTTACCTTCCGGAGCAAATGCATTAATAACAATGACTTCCTCAATTTCAGCTTCGTAATCTTCTGCTAAGAATTCTTCGGTTGAGCTTCCTGCCGTAGGTTGATCAACATCTACCTTTGAATAGTTACGCTCAAAGTCTTCATTTGGAAGATCACCCAAAGAGTAGTCTGGCTCGTCATCCGAATAACTGCGATTTGCTTCCCCTTCATCAACAGAATTTAATCTTTCTGGCACAAGAGACTCAAGTTCATCTAAATGAATCTGATCGTCTTTATGAAAACTGGGGCCAGAATCCAATTTATGGGGTAAGTCTGTTAACGGTGAATTAGATGTCTGTCTAGCCACCTCAAATGCATTATTGACAGCCTCTGAACTACCAACTGGGCGAGCGCCTCCATTGGGTAATTCACGCTTTACGATAGCATCTTTTAAAAGCACATCAGGATCTACATCGTCCTCTCTAGCTTCTTCAAAGGCATTTGCTTTTTTTATACGACGATAGCCATCAATTAAAATAACTATAATTATGAGAACGCCAATCGCGATTAGCCACTCACGCAAGCTAAATTCCATTATTTCTTCCGAATTACATTAATAAAGTTACACATATTATCAAACTATGTAGGTTGAGATTCAATTAGAACGTTACAGGAATAATCAAAAGTCCTGCTTTATCGACTAAAACACCTTCTTTTTTACCAATAATCTTACCTTGAGTTAAGTCACTATCAGTTAACTTAGAAAGTTTCACAATAATATCGACCTTACTCGCATCCGACAATGTTGCCCCTGGCATTAAATTATCCAAGTTCGTCAACTCAATTACATTCGTAATATCATCGGGAGCCAGTCGTTTAATTGCAATAGGCATAGGTTGATCTATAAGTTTAGCATAAACTAAAAAAACACTTTGAGGATCAATTACTTCCACATTACTTGTATCAAGCTTAATAATAAGGCGTTTTTGGATAAGGCTAGGAATTTCATCATTTGATATATTTCCCATGTCTCTCGCTTTACTAATCCCTTCTAACAAAGCGAACCTTTCTCTTATATCCTGACCTACAAGAATAGCTTTTTGCCAAACTAAAATGGCTTCACGATAATTTTGACTATCAAACTCAGCAATTCCTTTTAAGCCTAACGCGGTGGATTGATTAGGGTTCAATAGAAGCACCTCATCAACAAGCGCTTTCATTTTGTCATTTACCTTTTGCCCATTTGAATAAAATACGGCTTGCGCATATTCCACAGACACCCTTACTTTATTATCAACATCGTCAGGCATTTTATCTAAAGCACGTTGAAACGCAGGCAATGCCTCATCATAGTTTTGCTGACTCAAAAAATCTTGAGCAACAAAATACCAATCTTCTGCTTTATCGTACTTATTTGCTCTAAATAATAAAAACTCAGACAATTTTTCAGGCGTTACCGATTCTTTTGATATTGCATTAGCAAACTCAACCTCTTTAGGAAACCCAAGCCTCTCATATAAAAAAACACTTCCAATTACAGTCACGACAAGAAATAGAGTAAGCGCAAATTGAGTGGCTTTATTGTTCGAAAAGTAACCATATTCAGTAATCTTATTAGACTCTTCTAGCTTTAAGTCACGAATCAACTGCTGAGCTTCCATCGCATTAATACGACCAAATGCTACTTCGTCATCAATTTCTTTTCGACGTATCTTAGAAAAGCTTGTCGACAATTCATGATTCGATTTTTCTGTTATACCGATTACAGAGCGATATATGTATAAAATGACGCACATTAAAATAGCTGCCATAAATAGCCAACCAAACATCACTCGTTTCCTTTTCTATCTGATTTACGATTACTGCGTATTACTAAAATAAATGCGCATAACCCAATAACCAATAAAATTAGTGGCCCATACCACAATAAAAAAGTGCCTGCGTTATTCGCTGGTTTATAAAGCACAAATTCACCATATCGAGCGACCATATAATCAACAATCTCTTTATCGCTTAACTCTTGATTAATCATTGAGTAAACTTGATTACGGAGATCAATTGCAATACCAGCATTGGAATCCGCTAAATTTTGGTTTTGACATTTTGGACATCGCAATTCAGCGATTAATGCATTATAACGTGTTTCATCTACAGCAGACTTAAACTTAAGGATGGCTTCCGCCTCAGAAAAAGAGTTTGTCGAAAAAAGCACTATAAAGAAAAAAAGAACAACACTTCTCACTTAAAATACTCCTGCATTGTTTTCCAAACAGCACTATCCACAACACCTTGATGACGATAAACAACATCCCCAGCTGAGCTTACCACAAAGGTTTCAGGAGCACCTGTCACTCCCATATCAACACCAAAGTTACCGAGTTCGTCTAACAATACATGTGAATAGGGATTACCTCTTTCTTCAAGCCATTTAATAGCTGCCTGTGTTTCATCTTTATAATCAATACCAACAATAGGAACACCTTGCTCAGATAAATCCATTAAATAATCATGTTCAATACTACAGGCAGGGCACCATGTTCCCCAAAAATTAATAAGATAAGGTTCTTTAGGTAAATCGTCATTGTTAACAATTTGGTTTGTTTCTAAATTAATAAGTGACACATTCGGTACAGGCTTATTAATTAAGGCAGATGGCATATATTGAGTGTCTTTACCCAACTGCATAAAAAATACCCCAGCCAAAACAACAAACACAAAAAGAGGTAAAAAAACTAACCACTTTCTCATATTCTTGCTCCCGATACTTTCTTATATCGTTTGTCCATCGCAGAAAGTATTCCACCAAGCATCATTAAAATTCCCCCAAGCCAAATCCAACGAACAAATGGTTTCACATGAATTCTTATTCCCCAAGCCCCATCGCCAAGATCTTCTCCAAGAGAAACATACAAATCTCTTAGCAAGCCATTGTCTATAGAAGCCTCAGTCATCACTTGCCCTCTTGCATCATAGAAACGCTTTTCAGGCGTTAAATGAGCAACAAAGTCACCATCTTTTGAAATCGTTATTTGTCCTTGATCTGCAACATAGTTCGGCCCTTGAAAGTGTTTGACCCCATCAAAATAAAACTCATACCCAGAAAGAACACTAACATCTCCTTTTGTCATCCTAACCATTTGTTCATCACTGTTTACACTGACAAACAATACACCGACCAAAGAGACAGCCATGCCAATATGAGCAAGTACCATTCCATAATAATTACGAGGCAGCATTTTTGCTCTCGGTATAATTCCTTTCGAACTGGAGCTGACTTTAACAAACCAATCATAAGCAGTTAAAACAGTGACCCAAGCGGCAACACTTAAGCTAATCCATGCCATCAAACCAAGTTCATACGAATATGCTAAAACGCCACCAAATACGAGAGAAATAATAGCAGGTAAAGACAACTTACGAATTAATTCATCAATAGGTGTATTATGCCATTTAGAGAGAGGTCCAATTGCCATAAAGACCATAAGCAGCAATGCCATGGGTGAAAAAACACTATTGAAATAAGGTGCGCCAACAGAGATTTTCCCCATCCCCAGTGCATCAATAATCAGAGGATACAAAGTACCCAGTAATACTGTTAAGGTCATTATGGTTAACATAATGTTATTCAATAACAACCAAGCCTCTCTTCCTGTAGCACCAAACGAAACTTTTGACTTAACTTCTGACGCCTTTATTGCGTACAACAACAAACTACCGCCAACCATAAGGAACAATAGAATCAGAATAAATACACCACGAGTTGGATCTGCTGCAAACGCGTGGACAGAAGTTAATACTCCGGAACGAACCAAAAAGGTCCCGAGCAAACTTAAGCAAAAAGTAAATATTGCTAGCAAGACGGTCCAACTTTTAAACACACCACGTTTCTCTGTTACCGCTAAGGAGTGAATTAATGCCGTTCCAGCTAACCAAGGCATAAAAGAAGCATTTTCCACAGGATCCCAAAACCACCATCCCCCCCAGCCAAGCTCATAATAAGCCCACCAACTACCTAATGTAATACCAATAGTCAGAAATGCCCATGATACTGAAGTCCAAGGGCGAGCCCAACGAGCCCAAGACGCATTTAAATTCCCTGTAATTAGAGCCGTGATAGCAAATGCAAACGCCACAGAAAAGCCAACATATCCCATGTACAACATTGGAGGGTGAATAATCAATCCAATATCTTGTAGAAGAGGATTGAGGTCTCCTCCCTCTAATGGCGCTTCGGGTAAAAGACGAATGAAAGGAGAAGAAGTAAATAGAAGAAAAGAAATAAACCCTGTTGTTACTAAACCTAAAATAGCCAATACCAAAGATCGAACATCCGTAGGCAAACTATGTCCTTTAATCGCCACTGCGCAAGTCCAACCGCATAAAATCAATACCCATAAAAGCAAGGAACCTTCATGACCGCCCCAGACAGCACTAATTTTAAACCATATAGGAAGTAAACTATTTGAATTCTGGCTTACATATAGAATTGAAAAGTCATTAATAGCAAAAGAGTAAGATAAAATAACAAAACTAAGACTAACAAGTGCAGTCATAACAAACGTTAGTGGGCGAGCTAATTCCAATAACGTTAAGTTGCGTTGCCAATAACCATATATTGGAAAAATAGACAAAGAGACCGCAAAGAACAAAGATAGAATTAGTGAAAAGTGACCAATTTCTGGGAGCATGTGATATACCAATCAATACGACGTGTTGGATGAGGCGGAATTCAGTTTTGCTTTTTCAAGCGCTTCTGCAATTTCAGGAGGCATGTATTCTTCATCATGCTTCGCCAGCACTTCTGAAGCGACCAATGTACCTTCAGCATTCAATTTACCTTGAGCAACAATGCCTTGTCCCTCTCTAAATAAATCAGGAAGAATACCTTTGTATTCTACTCTAACCTTTTCAACAAAATCAGTTATTTCAAAAGAAACGGCCAAGGTTTTATTGTTTCTATGAACACTGCCTTCAACAACCATTCCCCCTGCCCTCAGCATAATGCTTTCAGGAGCTTCTCCCGTTGCAATTTGAGTTGGGGAATAAAATAAGTTGATATTCTGTTGTAATGCGTACATGACAAGCCCAAGCGCCAAGCCTAATACAAGCACAATACTACTGATTACTATTATTCGTTTTTTTCTTACTGGATGCATTACTAGTCCTGCTCTCTCATAAAACGTTTGGTCAACTGTTTCTTCATTTGTGTTTGTTGACGCCATGTTTGTATCGCTATCGCAATTAGCAAAAAGGCACTAATGCCATAAGTTGACCAGACATATAAACCATGTCTTCCCATTTGAATAAACTCTGAAAAAGAATCAAACGCCACTCTTTAGTACCTCATCTTTAACCCAGCCAGAGCGTCGTTCACGATTCAACACTTCTGTTTTCATACGTAACATAGCTAACCCAGCTATAAATAAATACAGCCCTAAACTTGAAATCAATAAAGGTAACCACATTTCAATGGGCATAGCAGGCGCTTCTGTCAATTTAAACGTCGCTGGTTGATGCAGCGTATTCCACCACTCTACTGAATATTTAATAATTGGAAGATTAATCAAACCAACAACACTAATAACGGCAACAGCTTTATCTGCAAGTACCTTATCTTCTAGACTATTTTGAATTGCTATCACACCCATATAAAGTAAAAATAAAACTAATACCGATGTTAAACGAGCATCCCAAACCCACCATGTTCCCCAAGTAGGTTTCCCCCATATCGCACCAGACAAGAGGGCAATTACCGCAGCCAATGCCCCTAAGGGTGCTACAGACTTTATAAATACAGGAGCCATTTTCATTTGCCAGACTAGAAAAACAAAACCAGCAATACCCAATCCCAAATAACAAGACTGGGCTAAAATGGCAGCCGGTACATGGATATAGATAATTCTAAAACTGTTTCCTTGTTGGTAGTCTTCTGGGGCAAAACCAAGCCCCCAAATCACGCCAACAAGCAATAAAACAACACCACTCCAAAATGAAGCTAACGCCCATCGTGAGGCAAATTGAAAGAACCATTTAGGAGACCCAAGTTTATGAAACCAAGTCCAACTCATTAATTTATACTCGCTTTTATTGAAATTGCAGACATAACAGGCGATACCACTAGAAAAACAAGAGAAATTGCTGCCAGTATGGCTATTTGACCGTCATACATCATGCTATTTTGAGCAGCACGAATTGCCCCAGTCGAAAAAATAATCACGGGCAAATAGAATGGTATAATAATTAACAACATAAGTACGGCACCATGTCGTAAAGAAACTGTCAAGGCAGCCCCTATTGTACCGATTAAAAAAAGTGCTGGTGTGCCCAAGATCAAGGTTATCAGCAATACAGAAAAAGTTTCACTTGGTAAAAAAAGCATTTCAGACAATAAAGGAGCCATGACTAACAAAGGTGCAATAACAACTAACCAGTGTATAAATGTTTTCAGCAAAATAAGTAAAGGGAGAGATAAACCGCTTACTAGCCATTGCTCCAGACAGCCATCATTAAAGTCTTCCTTAAACATGCTTTCCACAGACATTAAAATTGCTAAGGAAGCAGCACACCAAATAATTCCACCGGCAGCAACACTTAGAAAATCAGGAGAAGGGCTAACACCTAATGGGAATAAGGTTACAACCATCAAAAAAAAGACCAGAGCATTAACCGTATCTTGTTTTCTGCGTAGCAAAGTTAGCAATTCACCTTTAATAAAAGACATATAAGTCATAGGGATAAATTAATCTCTTTTAAGTTAAGAGAGGGATCAATGTCCTGATGAGTCGTTAGTATAATCATTCCATTTTTCTCAACATGTTCCTTCATATGTTTTTCAAGAGAAGCGACTCCTTTTATATCTAATGCAGTAAAAGGTTCGTCCAGCACCCATAAAGGTTTCTCTGTAAGCCAAAGCCTAGCCAATGAAATGCGACGTTTTTGCCCTGCAGACAATTGATTTGATGGCGTCTCTTCATAACCTGACAAAGAAACAGCATCTAATGCTAAAGATATCTCATCATCGTTAGCATCTGGGAAGTACCATCGTAAGTTTTCTGCAACGGTAAATACCGATTTCACTCCTGAATCATGACCAATATAAAGTAAATCTTTTTGCAATAGATCACGGTAAACACTGACATCCTCATTGTTATAATGGATATTTCCCTCTAAAGGACGCAGAATACCAACAAGAATTTTTAACAAGGAGCTTTTACCGGCACCATTTTCACCATTTATTTTAGCAATATCGCCACTAGACAAAAAGAAAGACATATCCTTACAAAGATACCTTTCACTACGCTCTACCCAAAGGTTAGAAACTTTTAAAGAAACTGAAGAATGCAAAAGATTTGCCTTTTTTTGCCGACAAGGTATTAACAAGGTGTTTTCATTAAAATTGAAAACCTCGCTATTATAAAAGAAAGATTCGAAAATAACGACAAACTAGCGACTTATGAAGGTCGATTAAATGATGTTTGATATAAATAAACTTAGCACACAACAAACGACTAAAACTCTTAACAATCCACAAGGCACAATGCCCAAAGAACTATCGGGCAAATTAGCAAAACTATCTAGCGAACTTAAATTAATAGAAAGCCTAGAGTCCATAAAAATAAACAGCACCAAGGATGTGGTATTTCAACAAAAGCCAGCGCAAATACTAGACGTCAGTACGCAATCTAATAAAAACTTCAGTTTGGTTAACACTCAAGAAAAAATTAATGTCAATAATGGGGACAAAATCGAGCTACATATTAATAAGAACCAACAAAGTGCAACGTTAAACATTTTAACTCAGCCTGCTAAAACAGTAGATAACAAACAAAACAACACCGCTATCTCTCAGCAAACTCAGAACCCAGCACAACAGGCAAGTAATCCACAAAATACTGCAGCACTTTCTACTCAGATTAAAAGCACATTCTTGGGTAACTTAAGACAGTCCTCCTCCTCAATAATTAATCAAAATACAAGAAGAAGCACCGCAAATGATGCTCAGCCTAATAACAAACAAACCAACAACTTAGACTTACAAAATAGCACGAGTCAAAAACGGTCACTAGTAATTAGCTCAACAGGTAATTCAAGCCCAGAACAGATAAAGCTTTCCGTTACTATCGCGACTAAAGCCATACCATTAACAGTATTGTCCATCACCTCAAATCTAAGTAATAACGGTTCTGCTACGTCTCAAACACCATTAATTACTGCAGAAAATACTAACATTTACACAAAAACCTCAGATTCTTTAACACCTATCAAAACGTTCCAAGAAGTCGCGACTAAAGCTCAAAGCTCTATTAATACACAGAACAAAACCCCATCTTCAATAAGTGCACAAAACTCTTCCCAGCAGGTTAATAATTCTCAAAACCGTACCGTGCAACCTCAGACTTATTTTATTGATGTAACAGATGGCATAGAGACCTTTACTATTGAAACACGCCACAGACCTGAAATAGGATCTAAGATTCCTGTCATGGTTGACAATAAAGGTCAGCTCCAACTCATCCCCCAAGATGTATCAAATACTCAATCTCGCCCCGTAGATGAAGGGTTAAAAGTTAGCCTTCCTAAGCAATTAAGCTTGCAAGAGATGACTCAATTTATTAAACAATTGGAAAGTTTGTCACTTTCTAATCAACTAGGTTCTGAAAAATTACAGCAAACATTAGCGAAACTTGTATCAACTATTCCAAATTTAAATACATTATCCACTACTCCCGAAGCATTGAAGCAAACATTCCAGCAAAGTGGCCTATTTTTAGAAAATAACCTAGCTAAAGAGAGCCCGCCCGCCACTCTTGAAAAAGACATCAAGCTCAATCTATTAAAACTTCAGGCAGCAGTATCTGAAACAAATAATACAAGGCTTCCGCCACAATTCGAGCTTGTTGAAAAAGCAATTGAGCGAATAACAACAAACCAGCTTAAGCATCTCGTAGACACAGTACGTAATGACACTCAAATATTACCTTTACAACTAGAAATCCCTATAAAACACGGTACTAATACTTCATATGTGCAATTTGAAATTGACCGTGAAGAAAAAGAGCAGGACAAAGAGAACGATAAAAAGCGTCGCTGGCTGGTAAAGCTAAAATTTGACTTCCCTGAAACGGGAAAAATTGAAGCCCGCTTAAGCATACAAGAAAATAAAGCAAGTATTATTTTTGTTGCAGAAAACAAAGAAACAGAAATAAAAATACGATCACAATTAAGCAATATTAGTGAAAATCTCAGGAAAAAAGACATTGAATTAGAAAAACTCGATTGTTTTTGCGCTCCTATACAAAGCGAACCAAAACCAAAAATCACCAATAGATTAATAGATGTGAGAACATGATGAAAAAAGCAGTTGCTTTACAATATGACTTTCAAGATGCGCCTAAATTGACAGCAAAGGGAACAGGGTTTATGGCTCAACGAATTATGGATGTTGCCGAAGAAAATGGCGTACTACTCCATAAGAGTCCAGAATTAGTTGAAATGCTTGGTACACTAGAATTAGGCGATGAAATACCAGAAACACTGTATCTCGCCGTTGCAGAAATTATTGCATTTGCGCACCAACTAAAAACTTAATTGAAGCGCTGATCCGAAGGACGACGAGACTCTTTATGCAATAAACTAATTAGTTCAGCCTCAGCCCTAATTAACCCACATTTTGACACTAGATCATCAACAGTTGCGCCCAGCTCTAACAACTCCATAGCGCGGTTATAAGATACATTACCTTCCTTTGACAGAATCTCAGACTGTCTTTCAACAGCAATATTCAATTTCCTTTCAATTGCAACTAAGCGCCTTCCCATTCCAATTGAACCAGATGCTAGAACTTGAACTTGCTTTTTCTGATTTTGGTCTGCCTCAGTCTGATTTTTAGAAAGGCGTTTCAATTTTTTAGATAAAGAATAAAACCATATACTTAAACCAATCAAAATTAGAAACTGGACAACCAAAATGAGGTTAAATAACCATTGAGATTCCATAAAGCAATAACAGCCTTAACCTACATTGAAGAGACTTCTATCCATTCTTCTTCAGATAAAAGTTTATCTAAATCAACCAAAATAAGCAGCGTATCATTCTTATGACACACTCCTTGAATAAATCTAGAGGAATCATCATTACCGACATTTGGAGACGGCTCAACTTCAGATTGACGTAGATAGACCACTTCTGAAACCGCATCAACCAATATTCCAATTACATGATCATCAACTTCTAAAATCATAATACGAGTTGAATCTGTAATCTCACCGGTAGGCAATGAAAAGCGCTGACAGGTATCAATAACGGTAACAACACTTCCCCTAAGATTAATAATACCTAATACGTAGGAAGGAGCTCCTGGAACAGGTGCAATTTCAGAATAACGTAAGACTTCCTTTACTTGCATCACATTAATGCCATAAATTTCATCTTCTAAACGAAATGTAACCCATTGCAAAACTGGATCTTCGTTAGCTTGCTCTACTCTATTTGTTGTTAAGGACATATCTAAACCTCCAACATCTTTACATATAGATGTTATTTCAAATGGGCTTTAAAACCGTTTTTTGGATCATCTAACAATTCAATAAATCCCTGAACGTCAAGGATAGCACACATATGCTCTATTACAGTCCCCGCTAACCAAGGTCTTTTTGTACGATCTGTTCGCCATTTTACCGCTGACGGCTCTAAACTAATAGCCTCAGCAACAACTTCGCATGCTAGCCCCCAATCAGATCGATCTAATTGAATTACAAACTTAAAATTGTCTTTTAAATCGCCTTTATAGTGGTCAGGCATAACCCATAAAGCAGTATCTACCGTTCGAATATGCATTTTATGTACGTTAGCAATACCTAAAAACCACTTAGGCTGGCCAAATAAAGGAGTTACATTAGATTGATCTGCTTTCTGAACTCCACCTAACTCGACTAGAGGAACTGCCATTTTCAAACCACCCACTTTAAATAAAAGGCATTCAAAACGGCTCTTCGCCCATGGTAAAGGGTCTGTTTTGGCAACAATAGGAGCTGTATTTACTATCTTCAGATCTTCAGCAATCAAGTCATCTAAATCAGATTTAATTTTAGGCTTATCTGTTTTGGTTTGTGAAGCCGTGCTCTCTAAAGGAACTAAATCAAATGCTTTTTCATCAACTTCATCAACTTCATCAACTTCATCAACTTCATCAACTTCATCAACTTCATCAACTTCATCAACTTCAT
>CANLRQ010000026.1 GCA_947493575.1 uncultured Marinomonas sp. | reverse complement strand
GAAATGCTGAAATTGCAGTGACGAGAGCGGGTGGAGAACGGCCTTTCGCCACTTATAAACACCATTATGGATTAGCGTGTACTCGATTTATGGGACTTGCCAAAAATGCTACTTTTTACGGATTGGCTGCTATGGCTGCAAATATAAAAAAGGGGGCTAAGTTTCTGGTACTTTATGGACTGTCAGAGGTGATAACCACAGGATAAAAGTGTCTGAATAGTGAAATACTCAGTTATTTAGAGCTTAAATAGCTAGAAGTCGCTATGTAGAGACTGCCTAATACAACCTGTTCTGTAAAACTGAAATTTACTGAAAAATAGAGGCCTTATGCTGAGGCCTCATCAGATAAAGCACTTATCTAAAGACAATTATCAATACAACTGACGCATATTATTGAGTAGTCTTAACGACTATAATGACCATCTATACGCAATAATCACATTACTTGCCTTTATCTATTCAAAATTCATCACAAATATTGTGAAAGTTTTACTATAATTTAAATCTTTATTTCTTATACTATTTTTCAAGGAATTCTATGCTGAGTTATCGTCATATTTACCATGCTGGCAATCACGCAGATATTTTAAAGCACGTTATTGTTAGCCAAATCTGCCAACACCTGATAAAAAAAGAAGCCCCTTTCTTTTATTTAGATACTCATGCTGGCATTGGCGAATACCCTCTATCGTCAACACAGGCTCAGAAGAATAAAGAGTTTGAATCAGGCATAGCAAAACTCATTGCAGAAAGCACACTTCCTGAACCTATTGCAGAGTTTGTTCAACTTGTTCAATCAATGAATCCACCAAACGAGCTCCTAACCTATCCAGGTAGTCCAAAGGTGGTTTCATACTATCAAAGACTAAAAGACAAACTGCATTTATGTGAATTACATCCAAGTGATTTTCCAGTTCTTGCAGCACTGTTCCCAAATAAGCGTAAAGCGAATGTACAGAAAGGTGACGGATTCGCCGCTGTAAGAGCCATGTTACCGCCACCTCAAAAGCGCGGCTTTGTCTTAATGGATCCACCGTACGAAGTTAAGAAAGATTATCAAACAGTGGTAAATGCCTTATCAGATGGCTATAAACGATTCCCGACGGGAACCTATGCTATATGGTATCCTGTATTATCGCGCCAGCAAGCGAACAATTTAATTAGCTCAGTAAAGTCGACAGGAATTCGCAATACTCTGCTTGTAGAGTTACTAATTCGTGATGCAGATGCAGATAAAGGAATGAATGGAAGTGGTATGATTATCACCAATCCTCCGTGGACGTTAGAAACAGAAGCCGCCCAATATTTACCTATTTTAACATCGCTTTTAGGTGAAGGTTCCGCAGCTTCATTCCAAGTTCGTTGGATAACACCGGAATAAACCAAGAATATCAACAGTAAGGAGAGGAGATATGCAAAACACAAACGACCTATTTAAATCCGCATTTGATTTTATGCCAACCCCTGCATTCATGATCGAAAGGGTTAGTGGCAATATTGTTGGGTCAAACCAGGGATTTAGAGCGTTATTTGCAAATCAAGTGGTTTCTCCTCCAGATCACTGGCTAACGCTCAGTGCCACTTCCACTGAACAGGAAAAATGGGACTGGTTATCCAATGAAATTGATATGGGAAGCATAGAGCGTTGCCAAGAGTCTATTCAGATTGGCGACCTTGTTATTAGTACTGAATTAGGGTTTCAATCCATTGATGATGAACACTACCTAGTATGTGTCTACAGCACAGACTACATGGATTTATCGTCAGCGGAAAATACCTTACTGAAATTCGCGCTCACCGAATCGTCTTCTGGTCTCTGGCTATGGGAAACAGAAGGCGACCTAGTGGTTTGTTCAGAGTCCATTTCCATGCTTTTAGGTTGTGAACCTATTGATTCCCCTCAATCCTCTGTGGAATGGCACAATTTAGTGCATGCTGATGACCTAGCCCAGCTAAAAAGTACTTTGTTTAAACATTTAAAAGCCAATGGAGACTATTACGAGGCAGAATATCGTATTCGCAGAGGTGATGACTCCTATATGTGGGTTAAAGAACGTGGCCGTACTTATTCAAAAACCAATGAGGGTAAAATTGCCAAAATCATTGGTTTTATGGAAGACATTAGTTCTCAAAAAGAGTTAGAGGAACATTTACGTAATCAAGCAACATACGATGGATTAACAGGATTATTAAACCGTGATGCAGCTACCTCACACTTCAAAAAACAATTAGGATTAGCAAAGCGTCAATATACTCCTTTAATTATGGTGAAGATTAATATTGGTTTTGATGAATGTTTAGCCGAACTATCTATACAGGATAAAAACGCAGCGATCCGAACATCAAGTCAATACGTTTACAGCCATATACGTGAAGCGGATGTTTTAGCAAGAGTCGAACCTGAAAATCTATTGCTTCTGCTGCCTAATACCAGCATCAAAGAAGCCCAAAAGTTACTTACTGAAATAGTTGAACCAAACCCAACACTAACAGTTGAGCTATCAACGGAGGAAATCAGAGAGTTAAAATTCTGTGCGGGGGTAGCGGTTTTTCCTGAAGATGGAGACACAATAGAAGAATTAGCAGAAAGTGCCAATATTGCCGTTGAATCTTGCCTTCAATCCAACGTAAAGATAGCGCTCAATTAAACAACCTTGCCGCTCAGATTCAAGAATAATACTGAGCGGCAAGGTTTAAAGAACTTTATACTGTGTTACTTTATACGATCATATACTACAAAACTGTAATCGTATGGATTGGGTCCTTCAGCAAAATGTTTTTCTCGTGAAATTTCTTTATAAAGAGACCAATCCACTTCAGGAAAAAAAGCATCCCCAGCAACATCAGAGTGAACATGTGTAATATAGAGACGATCAGCTATTGGTAATGCCTGCTGGTATATTTGAGCACCACCAATAACCATAATTTCTTCATGCCCTTCTACAAAGGCAATGTTCTCACCTAAAGTAACCGCGCTGTCTATGGTACTGACACAGTCTACACCATCATATTGCAAGTTCTCTTGACGACTAATAACAATATTGCGTCTCCCAGGTAACGGGCGACCGATGGATTCATACGTTTTACGCCCCATAACAATCGGCTTCCCCATTGTTATGCGCTTAAAATATTTTAAGTCATTAGACAAATGCCAAGGCAGAGCATTATTAATTCCAATGACTAGGTTTTCTGACATGGCAACAATCAAAGACAACATAGTTACTCTCAGTAATGTATTAGTTGTTTATACCGCAATAGGTGCAGATATATGAGCTTGTGGTTCATAACCAATGATTTCAAAATCTTCAAAGCGATAATCAAAAATAGAATCTGGCTTACGTAAAATAGATAGTTTAGGCAGAGTAGTAGGTGTTCTGGTTAACTGCTGCTTAGCTTGCTCTAAATGGTTAGCATATAAATGACAATCACCAATTGAAATAACAATTTCTCCAGGTTCTAAATCACATTGTTGAGCCAACATATGTGTCAAAAACGCCAAAGATGCGGTGTTATAAGGATTCCCCAAAAATAAATCATTACTACGAATGTACAATGATGCGCTCAGTTTTCCATTACACACGTAAAACTGATACAGCAGATGACAAGGAGGCAGTGCCATTAAACCAGCCGCAGCATTTTCCCACGGTTTTTTACTTTCATCGGGCAAATAAGCGACGTTCCAACCATTAATGATATGTCGGCGACTTGAAGGGTTATTTTTCAGCCCTTCAACTAACGTCTCTACTTGATCATATACCTGACCATCATCCCCTTGCCAATTTCTCCATTGAGCACCATATACAGGCCCCAATTCGCCATCTTCAGTCGCCCACTCATCCCAAATACTTACGCCATTCTCTTTTAAATAGCGAATATTGGTATCTCCACTCAAAAACCACAGTAATTCATGCAAAATACTACGAATATGCAGTTTTTTGGTCGTAAGTAATGGAAAACCATCTTGTAAGTCATAACGAACTTGGCGACCAAAAACACTGTAGGTGCCTGTGCCCGTACGATCACTTTTAAATTGACCGTTGTCTAAAACATCTTGCAAGAGTTGCAGATAAGGAGTCATACAATTACCTAAACTTACGCTAAAAAATGCCGTAGATTTTAGCATTTTTTAGCGTAAGTTTTATAGGAATAATTAAATGATCAAGCAGGCTGTTTTAAAGATTTACTTATTCTAAATCCATATAAAACAAGTGCAGCACCACCAATAAGCATTGGTATAGATAATAACTGCCCTTGTGTTAGCCAACCAAATGCTAGATAGCCTATATGGGCATCTGGTTGTCGGAAAAACTCAACGACAATACGAAAGAGTCCATAGAAGAATAAGAAAGCACCGGATACACAATATCTTGGTTTCTCTTTTTGAGAAAAGAACCACAACACCGAAAATAGAACAACACCTTCTAAGGCAAACTGATACAACTGGGATGGGTGTCGGACAAGTTGGCTAGGGTCTGTCGGAAAAATCATACCCCAAGAGACATCCGTTGCTTTTCCCCATAGTTCGCCACCGATGAAATTGCCTATCCGCCCTGCACCCAAACCAACAGGCACCAATGGAGCAATAAAATCTGTTACATCAATCAAGTGCTTTTGATAGCGACGACTAAACAGCCACATAGCAACAATAACGCCTAACAATCCACCATGAAAAGACATTCCGCCTTCCCATATGCGGAATAAGCTCAGTGGATCATCTAACAACCCATCAAATTGATAAAATAAAACATATCCAATGCGACCGCCTAAAATAACCCCCATCGCACCATAAAAAATCACATCACTTACTTGATCTACAGTCCATAAACCGCCTGATCGCTTAGCTCGATAGGCTCCTAATAAATACGCACCAGCAAAGCCAATAAGATACATAACCCCATACCAATGAACCGATATAGGACCAAGGGCAATTGCGACAGGATCAATATTTGGATAATCAATCATTCTGTTAAACCTTTATTAAATGAGACCTTAGGACTACTACACTTGCTAATACTTTGTGCAAAGGTCTCTAAGCATATTACTAATGTACAGATTGATTGGTGTTGCTTGGTTTTACCAAGCGTTCAATATCCGCTTCTCTCATCAAGCGTGTCATTGTTTGAATGACCGCATCTGCGTGCACTACACTCATCACTTGATCTAACATATCATTCGCCTGAGCTGCATTGATATTACGTATTACCGCTTTCACTTTTGGTAGGTTGGTAGAACTCATAGACAGGGTATCGTATCCCATAGCCATTAATAGTATGGCTCCCATAGGGTCCCCAGCCATTTCACCGCAAACACTCAACCCAATGCCTTCATGTTTTACTTCTGCCACAATATTTCTAAGGGCATGTAATACCGCCGGGTGAAATGAGCTATATAAATCGGCAACTCTCGAATTGTTACGGTCCACGGCCAAAAGATATTGAGTTAAGTCATTACTTCCGACAGACATAAAATCAACAATAGAAGCAAGCACCTTAACTTGATAAACGGCAGCAGGCACTTCAATCATGACCCCAACCTCAGGCATTACCACATCATAGCCTTCTTCTTTTACTTCCATAAAAGAGCGGCGAATCAGTGACTGGGCTTCCTCTACCTCCGCCACATTAGAAATCATTGGTAACATTATTTTGAGATTGTGTAAGCCTGAACTGGCTTTAATCATTGCTCTAATTTGACCCAGAAAGATTTCTGTATGATCAAGAGTAACTCGAATACCACGCCATCCTAAAAATGGGTTTTCCTCTTCGATTGAGAAATAAGGTAACGCTTTATCACCACCAATATCCAATGTTCGCATTGTTACAGGAGCAGGGGCAAAGCCTTCTAATTGTTGACGATAAATTTGCTCTTGCTCTTTTTCTGTCGGAAAGCGCTCTCGGACCATAAAAGGAACTTCCGTTCGATAAAGACCAATCCCTTCAGCGCCGCGATCCAAAGATAAGCCAATATCAGCCGATAGCCCAGTATTCACAAACAAGGACATTCTATGTCCGTCTTTTGTTTCACAAGGCAAATCTTTTAATGTTAAGAACTCTTCTTCAAGAATTTTTTGTTCATCAACTACTTGTTGATAACTGTCGATCATTTTCTGGGATGGATTAGTAAAGACCTTTCCTGAATATCCATCAATAATCATGCTTTTCTTATCAAGTTGGGCGTAAGGAAGGTCCATAGCCCCCATGACCGTTGGAATCCCCATGGCTCTAGCAAGTATCGCCACATGAGAGTTACCAGACCCCATCACAGATACAAGGCCTTTAATTTTATCTAATGGTATTTCACCTAGCATAGATGCCGTTAGTTCTTCACCAATCACAATAGCAGGTTCAGAAAAACGACTGGCAGTATTTGGTGAGTCTTCTTGTAAATGAGACAGGATTCGGCAACCTAAGTCACGAATATCAGATGCTCTTTCACGTAAGTAGGAATCATCCATCATATTGAACTGGGCAATATGAGCAAGGAACACTTGACGTAATGCACCTTGAGCCCAATTACCGGCTTTGATTTTGTTTTCAACTTCAACAGCTATCGTATTGTCATCCAGAATTTTCAAATAAACATCAAATAATTCTTTTTCATCTGAAGACAAGTGCAGACTCAGTCGGCTACTCGCTTTACGAATATCCGCTCTAGCGCCTTCTAAAGCTTGTCGAAAACTATCAATTTCGTGTTGAGGATTGTCTGTAGCACGATCAGGGATTGCGTTTAAATCTGCGGGTGGGTAAACAACAACGCCTGTACCAATTGCAACCCCTGTACTACCGGGAATTCCTTTGTAGCGTAAATCTGTATGGGCAACTTCTTTTGACTTATTGAAAACAGCCATTGCGTCAGTTGCTTCAGCATGGAAAATGATGCTAGCAAGTTGCGCGGATAATGTAATAAGGAAAGCTTCTTCTCCTTCATCAAAGCAACGTCGCTCTTCATGTTGAACAACCAAAACACCAAGCACTTCCCTATGGTGTATAATTGGTACCCCTAGAAATGACTTATAGCGTTCCTCTCCAGTACCTTGTAATAGATGAAAGTCAGGATGTTTTTGAGCATCTTCTAAATTAACGGGCTCCGCTCTGCGACCAACTAAACTCACCAAACCTTCGTTTGGCTTAAGACTTGCGCTGCCTGCCACATCAAGAGTCAAACCCCGTGTCGCCATTAACAAGTATTCTTTAGAGTTTGGATCAACTAAATAAACCGAGCATACTTCTGTGCGCATCGTTCGCCTAACTCGACGAACAATAATATCTAATGCCTCAGACAGTGACTCTGCTGCGGCTACCTCCTGCGTTATACGCCTTAACAAATTTAGCATATTTCTCCTTTTATCTAGACTCAAGCCACGGACCTATCAACCTTATCTAGCCACCTATGAGCATTAGGAATAAGTTCTTTTAATGCTCGACGGTATACATCCTTTTTAAAAGCAACGACCTGCCCCAGAGGATACCAATAGCTGACCCAACGCCATCCATCAAATTCAGGGCAATCTGTTCCGTCAACGCACACATCCGCATCGGGGCATCGAATAGAAAGCAAAAACCATTTTTGTTTTTGCCCTATACATAAAGGCTTACTGTTATGACGTAACATGCGCTTAGGTAAACGGTATCGTAACCAGCCGCGCGTTTTTCCAACAATTTCTACTTGATGAGACTCTAAACCAACTTCTTCTTTCAATTCTCGAAATAGAGCGTCTTCTGCGGTTTCATCATTTTTGATACCACCTTGAGGGAACTGCCATGCATTCTGACCAATTCGCCTTGCCCATAAAAGCTGACCTCGTTCATTCATCAGTATGATGCCTACATTCGGCCTATATCCGTCTGTATCAATCACGAGACACTACCTTAAAACTAAAATATAATTAATTTCATTGTTCCATATTTCATCACGCTTAACAATTAAGAGTGATGTTATTTCTCTGTAAGGTCATTATACTTCCACATATTCATACCAATTGAGGACGAAACGTGACACTTGCAATATTCGATTTGGACGGGACCCTGCTAGAGGGAGACAGTGACTACAGTTGGGGGCAATTTTTAGTTGAACAAAAACTGGTCGATGTAGATGAATATAAAGTGGCAAATGATCGCTTCTATCAACATTATGTTGCAGGTACATTGGACATACATGAGTACCTTGAATTTAGCTTAGCACCTCTCAGTCGCTTTTCAGAAAGTGAATTAGATGAACTGCATCAAAAGTTTATGTCCTCAAAAATTCACCCTATGATTCATCAAAAAGCTTTAGACCTGATTGAACATCACAGGAACCAAGGACATTTTTTATTAATCATCACAGCAACCAACCAATTTGTAACAGATCCAATTAGTGCGACACTCAACATGGATCATTTAATTGCCCCTATTCCAGAAAAAATTGATGGTAGATATACAGGGAAAGTTGTTGGCATCCCAAGCTTCCAAGCAGGTAAAGTAACTCGTTTAAACGATTGGTTAAAAGAGACTGGGCACACATTAGAAGGAAGTTATTTTTACAGTGATTCTCACAATGATTTGCCCTTATTAGAGCTTGTCGAGTTCCCTGTAGCCGTTGACGCTGATGCTACTCTTATAAACATAGCCAAAGAAAGAAATTGGCCTCACATCTCTTTGAGAGATAACGGTTAAAATAGAGGGCGTGACAATAGGGAAGGTGCGAATAAGTCCACATGCTGAGGCAAGAGGACTTATTCGCACCTTCCTTAATCACCTTATAAGACTTCTAATTAAAGCCCCATATTATTATGCACACGATAAAACAAAGCTTTTAAATACTCAGTTTCTTCAATTGAAGGATGCACAGGATGATCTGGAGCTTGCGTGCCTCGATAAATTAATTGTGAAAAGCGCTCTAACGAACGTGTATTACTTCTCACAATATCGTGTAGACGAGACTCTTGTAAATGCATAGAGCATGAACCTGTAACTAAGATTCCTCCTTTAGCTACCAAACGCAATGCCAGCTGATTGGCTCTATGATATGCCCCTTCTCCAGCTTTAATGTCTTTTCGACGAGCAATAAACGCAGGTGGATCCATTACTACCACATCAAAACGTTCTTTATCAGCAATTAAAGACTGCATCGCTTCGAATGCATCACCATGCATCAATGAGGAATGACCTTCATACTGATTTAATTGCAAATTTGCTTCTACATGCTGAAGTGCTGTATCCGAAGCATCAATAAAAGTCACATCTGTTGCGCCAGCAAATGCCGCTTGTACTCCCCAACCACCAATATAAGAAAACACATCCAATACACGCTTTCCATCACAGAAGCCTTGCATCGTTTTACGATTTTCTCGATGGTCATAAAACCAACCCGTTTTTTGCCCATCCCATACAGGCACCTGAAACAACACATTGTTTTCTTGGATAAAGGCTTCACGAGGAACCGCGCCATAAACCTCTTCAACATAACTGTCCAGACCTTCAACTGAACGCATTTTGCCATCATTTTTCATTAAAATGGCTTCAGGCTTTATTACTTCAATTAAGCTTTCGACAATCTCTTGCTTTACTTTTTCCATGCCTGCTGTCGATATCTGTACAACTAAAATATCACCAAAACGATCTACAACTAATCCAGATAAGCCATCAGAATCACCAAAAACTAAGCGGTAATAAGGCCCTTGATAGCTCATTTCTCTTAATGACAATGCAATTTTTAAGCGATGGGTAATTAATGATCTATTTAATTTCGCACCAATTTCACGACTGTATAGTCGACCACAAATGAGAGCATTGGGATTTACAGTTGCCATCCCTATCCCTTTGCCATTTGCCGCTTCGACCACAACCTGATCTCCAGGGACAAATTGCTTCAGTGGACTCGCCTTTATATCCACTTCATTACTGTAAATCCATTGATGTCCAGCACGCAAACGTCGATCAGCCTGCCCTTTTAGTCGAATTATGTTCAAAATTTTCACCTAAACCTATAAAAAGCGCTATTATAAATACTCAACTGATTTTTGCTAACGTAAAACACAAACTTTATTTACTCTTTGTATAATCAAAAGGATCAGAATGTCCACAGAAATCACTGACGCACAGTTAAGCCGTATCCTACAAGGCATTAGTATTCCACCGCAGCCTCAAGTAATGGTTGATTTAAATATGGAACAAGCTATGCCTGATCCAGATATGAATCGAATGGCTGAGATCATCGCACAAGATGTAAGTCTTTCTGCCGCCATATTAAAATTAATAAACTCTTCCTATTATGGTCTTCCGAGAAAGGTAACTTCTATAAAACAGGCAGTCATGATGCTTGGCATAGGAAGTCTAACAAATCTTGTTAATGGACTATCTGTTAAAAGCGAACTCTCTGACGACTCTATCCAGTCCCTTCACAGCTTCTGGGATAATGCAATGGATGTGGCGGCGGTTAGTTCAAGCATAGCTAAACAAATAGGCTTTCGTTTTCAAGAAGAGTGTTACGCATTAGGTTTATTCCATAATGCAGGCATTCCTCTAATGATGATGCGCTTCAAAAACTATCAAGATGTATTGGAAGAATCTTATCAAGACCCAAGCTTCTCACTGACAAATAATGAAAACAAATACTTTAAAACAAACCATTCTGTTGTTGGGTATTATTTAGCAAAGTCTTGGGTTCTTCCTCGCAGTAGCTGCCATGTTATTGCACATCACCATAGAACAGAGCAACTTTATCAAGAGCGTATCGCAGGGGATAAAAATACACTTGCCTTCACATCCATTCTAAAAATGGCAGAACATATTTCAGGTACTTACAAAATAATAGGCAAATCGTCTGTTGACTATGAATGGGACAACATCAGCGAATATGCTTTAGAACACTTAGAGCTTACTCAGTATGACTTTGAAGGAATTATTGAAGCCTGCCGTGAACAGGGTATTGGATCAGTCTAACTTACCCGTAACGAGCAAGTAAGTTACTGTTTCACTTAGGTCTCTCTTGGAAATAACACAAGGTGATCTAAGTGAACAGAAAGGCCTATCTCTTGTCCTACAGAGTGATCATGATGAGATGAGGCAAAACAGTATACAACCTTGCCAGAAGGCAAACGCACACGATACAAGAAGTGAGAGCCTCTAAACCACTTATTAACAATCAGTCCTTTAAAATCACTGTCATCATCGTGCAAGATATCATCTGGCCTAACCAGCAAATCCATTTTTTCACCATCTGTGCGCCCATGAAATGCATTACCTTTAATTTCTCCTAAATCAGAATGTACGCAATTGTCACCACATACAACCGACGCCAGAAAATCACCGTGCCCTATAAAGCTCGCAACAAAACGAGTATCTGGTTTATGATAAATACTATACGCGGAGCCTGTTTGATGAATACTTCCACCATTCATTACAGAAACTTGATCAGCCATTGCAAACGCTTCTAACTGATCATGAGTTACTAATATTGCGCTCATTTTTTCTTGTAAAAGAATTTGTCTAATTTCAGGCACCAGCTCTTCTCGCAACTTGGTATCTAACCCTGAAAAAGGCTCATCCATCAACAAGAGTCTAGGTTTTGGTGCCATAGCCCTAGCAAGAGCGATTCGTTGCTGCTGCCCACCAGACAAAGAATGAGGATAACGTGATTCAAAACCAGACAAACCAACTAAGTCCAATAAATAAAGCACTCGTTCTCTCTGCTCTTGTTTACTCCAATGCTTAATACCAAAAGCAATATTTTCAAAAATGGTCAGATGTGGAAATAAGGCAATGTCCTGAAAAACCATGCCGAACTGCCTTTCCTCTGGTGGCACAGTCCTCTCTGTTGAAGCAAGTAACTCACCATTAATATAGATCTCGCCTTCTCTAAGAGGCTCAAAACCAGCAATAGCTCGCAATAGGGTCGACTTACCACACCCACTTGGGCCAAGTAAGCAACCGATCTGCCCTTCTTTTAAAGCAAAACTAACGCCATTTATGATTTGCACATCACCGTAAGCAATAACGACATTTTCAATGGACAATTCAGATGTTGTTGGAGGCAAAGCGGACATGTATGTGAATCTCTATATCAATTTAAATGCGGGATGAAATGGAACGACTTAACAATATGACAGGTATTAATCCAACCAAAACAATCATGATGGATGCTGGTGCGGCATCCGCCAAACGTTCATCAGACGCCAACTCAAACGCTCTTACCGCCAAAGTGTTAAAGTTAAAAGGTCGTAAAATAAGCGTAGCTGGCAACTCTTTCAATACATCAACAAAAACAATCAAAAGTGCTGTTAGTACAGACCCCTTCAATAAGGGGACATGGATTTTTTTCAGTACTTCAAAAGGGGTTAACCCTAAAGAACGTCCAGCCATATCTAAACTGGGCTTAATCTTACCTAAGCCGCTTTGCACTGCTCCAAGAGAAACCGCCATAAAACGCACGATATAGGCAAACAATAAAGCAAAGATGGTGCCTGAAAGCCATAAACCAGTCTTCTCACCTGTAACACTTTTTACCGCTGCAATGATTTGGTGATCGATCCATGCAAAAGGAATAATCACCCCAATGGCGATAATAGTCCCAGGTAAAGCATAACCTAAACCAGAAACAGATACGGAAGTGTTAATCGCTCGACTTGGAAACAAACGACCTGCATAAGCAAGAATTAAAGCACAAACAACAGCTAATAAAGCAGCAATAAACGCCAAAGAAAATGAATTCCAAGCCAGTGTAAAAAAGCTTTTATCCAAACCAATCGAATCAAAAATAGCCCAATAGGCAAGCTGGGAAACCGGGAAAATAAAACCAAATAAAATCGGTATTAAGCACAATAGTAAAGCACCTACAGCATATTTCCCTTTGAGCTCTATCTTACGATTACTGGCTTTATTTAAGCCTGAGGAATGATAGCTAATTTTTCTTCTTGAATAACGTTCAAGCAAAATAAGTAGCGTTACAAAAAGTAGAAGCGTCGCTGCGAGTTGTGAAGCCGCCACTGCATCCCCAAAACCATAAAAAGTACGAAAGATTCCAGTGGTAAAGGTATTCACACCAAAGAACTGCACTGTCCCATAATCAGCCAGAGTTTCCATTAATGCTAATGTAATGCCAGCAACAATAGCAGGTCTGGCTAATGGCAGCCCTAATCTAAAGAAAGACTGTTTATGACTATAACCCAGAGTCCGACTCACCTCTAAAGTATTCGAAGACTGCTCTAAAAAAGCAGCCCGAGCCATGAGATACACATATGGGTATAAAACCAGTGAAAGCATAACGATTGCTCCCGGAAGGGATCGAACCGTAAAAAACCAATACTCGCCGTACCCTAAACCAGTCAAATCGCGAATTAATGTTTGTATAGGGCCTGCATAATCAAATAGTCCTGTGTAGGTATACGCAATAATATAAGCAGGAACAGCTAAAGGAAGCAGTAGGGCAACAGAAATCCATTTATGACCGGGAAAAATACAAACACTGGTTAACCAAGCCGTAGGCACACCTAGTAACAAGACTCCTAAGGTAACACCGCCCATAAGATACAATGAATTAGCAATGTATCCAAATAGCACGGTATCAACTAAGTGACTCCATACCGAGGCATCGCCCAAGACAACGTGACTTAATATAACCAAAATTGGTAAAGACAAAACGACAGAAAGGGCGATAGATACGCCCTTTAGCCAGCCACTTCCAGATTTTTCTGAATTGGCAATTAACACATTATTTGGCATGTTTTCTCAACATTCAGATACTACTTCCAACCAGATGCATCCATCATTTCAACTGCCTGACGATTATTTTCACCCAACTTAGTTAGGTTCAATTGATCTGATTTAAATTCACCGAACTCTGCCAATGAAGATGGCGGTGAAATGCCTTCGACAATTGGATATTCATTATTTATTTCAGCATACCAAGTTTGCGATTTATCAGACAGTAAAAACTCTATCAATTTCATCGCATTTTCTTTATTTTCTGAAGAAGCCGTTACGCCAATACCACTCACATTAACATGAGCACCACGATCTTCGGAGTCTTGGTTAGGCCAGAATAACCCTAGCTTTTCTGCTACCGCTTGACTCTCCGCTTTCTTACTATTCAAAAGTCGCCCAAAGTAATAAGTGTTCGCAACAGCAATATCACATTCTCCTGCAGCAACGGCTTTCAATTGATCCGTATCTCCGCCAACTGGAGGACGCGCAAAATTTTTCACCAAGCCACTCAACCATTCTTGAGTATGCTCTACACCATCAGCTTCAATCATTGAACCTACTAGAGATTGATTATAAATATTACCAGACGAGCGAATACACAATCTTCCTTTCCATTTTGGATCAGCCAAGTCTTCATAAGTTGATAGTTCTTCCGGAGACACGCGGTCTTTCGCATAAAATATAACACGCGCCCTTTGAGATAAAGAATACCAGTAGTTATCCATATTCTTTAAATTAGCAGGTACTTTTTCGTTTAATACATCACTTTCTACAGGTTGTAATACACCAGCTTCTTTTGCCCTATGCAAACGACCTGCATCAACGGTAATAAATAAATCGGCGGGACTAGCATCACCCTCTACCTGTAAGCGTCTTAACAACTGATCAGACGAACCGGTAATCAGATTTACCATAATCCCAGTTTCTTTTGTAAAGTCCACTAATAAGGGTAGGATCAAGGACTCTTGACGAGCTGAGTATACATTCACTTCGTCTGATGCAATTACATTATTTGATACAGCACCCATCAACGCAAGTATAGGTAAAGCCAATGCAGTTCTTTTCATGAAAATATAACCTTTACAAAATGACCAAATTTAATCCACAAGACTATAAATGAAAACCATTAGCATTACCAACACCTTTTAGTTCACTTGACAAAGAAATCGTGCGATATATCAATAAAACTACCAATATAGGTTCAGTACTTGAAGGTTCAGCGTTCCCCAAATGCCTTTGACACAACGAAACGTTTAAGGTCAGTTCGGTCGTTCATAACGTTCATTCCCAAGTTACGGAAATTAACGACAAAAGGATGTTGAGTAGAGTAGATCCTTTTAAATGACTCCATACCCGCTGCCATTTGCAAATTCTTGAACATCCTTGCCCTTTGGTAACGCCTTAAGACAGCCAAGCGCCCCACATCATCTTGCCTTTTAAAAGCCGTGCTAACAATGTTCACCAATGCCTCAACATCCGCAAAGCCTATATTAGCGCCTTGCCCAGCAAGAGGATGTATCGTATGGGCAGCATCACCAATTAAAGCAATACGGTTTTGAACGTATTCGGTCGCATGGCGCTGTTTCAACGGAATTGATTGACGTGGGGATAACTCAGACAAAACGCTAAAACGATCTGACAAGGCATAATTTAAGCGCTGGCAAAAATCGGTTTCGCTCAATTGGCAAAGTTGCTCTGAATCTTCTGGAGAAACAGACCAGACAATAGAAACAAAATGACGTCCTTCAACACTTGGTAACGGCAGAAAAGCTAAAATCCCTTCCTCCCCAAATGCTTGCCAAGCTGTATCTTCATGAGGTTGATCAATTTCAATCGTAGAAATAATCGCGCTATGGCCATAATCCCACTCTCTGCATTGGAAGCCCGCTTCCTGCCTTACAAAAGAGTTTGCTCCATCTGCGGCAATCATCAATAATGCATGTATTTTCTTTCCAGAAGATAAACTAATTACAACGCCCTTTTCCTGAGAATCAAAAGAGACAACTCGATTTTCATAAAAAGTATCAATGTTTTTAAGCTCTGCATTTTGTGTTACCAATGCATCAATTAGAACCGCGTTTTCGACCATAGAGCCCAACGACATAACACCTAAGTCATGTGCTTGAAATGCAATACTACTTGTTCCTAATCCATCCCAGACTTTCATTTCTCTATAAGGCAGTAATCTCTCTTGTGGCAAAGTTTGCCAAATACCTGCTTTGGTTAATAGTGATTGAGAGGCAATAGAAAGCGCACTCACCCTAGTATCATAATAAGGTGGTGTTGACAGAGTAACTGAGCCTAAAAAAGGGTCAATAAGAGCAACAGAAAGGCCATTTTGAGCCAGTAAAGAGGCGGTTAAGCCACCTATCATTCCAGCACCAATCACGGCGACATCATAATTATTTGCCATTGCTATTCTCGACCCTCAGTTCAAAAAATGTCTCTAGTGTTTGGACATTAGCGCTTCAATGTCCGCGATTTCTTTTGGCAAGCCATGTGTAAGAACGTATGGCTCCGTATCGGTAATGACAATATCATCTTCAATACGAATGCCAATACCACGCCATTTAGATTCCACATTCATATTATCTTTCGATACATAAATACCGGGCTCCAACGTCAATACCATACCTGCTTGTAACGGTCTTGATTTCCCATCAATTTTATAAGCGCCCACATCATGAACATCAAGACCAATCCAGTGACCTGTATTATGCATATAAAAATCTCGATACGCTTTGCTCTCTATCAAAGAGCTTAGCTCTCCCTTCAATAATCCGAGTTTGAGTAAACCCGCAGTAATGACTTCCACAGCAGCATTATGAGAAGACTCATACGCTTCACCCACACGCAGTTTTTCAAACCCTGCATAGTAAGCATCCAGTACCACTTGATAAAGTGCCGCTTGGGCATCATTAAATTGGCCATTTGCAGGGAAGGTGCGAGTAATATCAGACGCGTAAAAACCCAATTCACAGCCTGCATCAATCAAGATTAGTTCACCATTACGAATCTCATCTTGGTTGCTAATATAATGCAGCGTACAAGCGTTCGAACCCGACGCTACGATATTATTATACGCAAGCTGGCGTGAACCGGATTTCATAAATTGATAATTTAGTTCCGCCTCTAATTGGTATTCCATCATATTAGGTTGAACAATTCGCATTGCCGCTCGATGGGCTAGAACACTAATTTGGGCCGCTTTTTCCATTAAGGAAATTTCTTCTTCACTTTTGATTACTCGCATTTCAGCCAGTATTGGAGCAAGATCTTGGAATGCAGCTGGGGCAATGGCTCCTGCTCGAGCACGCTTTACCAAGGTTGAACGCCAAGAATTCACTTTATCTCTAACGATTTCATCGGCAAAAGGAAAGACGATTTTATCCGCACCATCCAACATAGCTAATGCCGACTCATCTAGAGAAGCAAGTGTTTTCACTTCATCAATGCCAAACTCTTCTGCCGCATCATCCCCATACCGAAACCCTTCCCACTGTTCTTTTTCCATGTCTTTTGGTAACGAGAATAAGTGAGACCGACCATGGCCATCAATCATCAAATAGGCATCCGATTCAGGAAAACCACTGAGATAGAAAAAATTGCTATTAGGACGAAACTCATACTCACAATCATTATTTCTTGTACATAAGCCGCCTGTACGCAATACCACAACTGAGCCTTGGGTAACAGATTCCATGAGCTGATTTCGACGAGATTGATAAAGTGTATTTGAGAGTTTTGCCATAAGTTAATCCAACCTATTCCAGTATATATAATGCTATTTTAATGTACTTGATTACGGTTTTTTTGCTCTGCATCTAACTGTACATCATGATGTTCTGAATACAATAATAGTGCAGATAAACGTGCGTATTCTACCAGCTCGGTTAAGTCCGCTTCATTATCATTATTGTCTTCTAAATCTTGCATTTCCGCCTGCATTGCCGACACATTTGCAAAATCCCTTAATACTTGAACGGTTTCTTCTGATAGATTTTCCTTCTTCCCAGAAAGGCCATAACCAGCTAAAAAGCCATGGGACCATTGAGCAAGAGTAACACCACGTTCACTTAACGGCGAATCTTCATCCGCAATAGCAGGTACTAAAGCGTATTCGCCATTTTGAAATAAGGTTAACGTTGAAGTATATAACTCAACAATCGCATTACGGCTCGCTTCTTCTTTCCAACCTTCAATATCACAAAATTCAACAACCATAGACAGCCAGTCTTCTAATGGTAGCCCTACACCTGACGCAAGGTAACCACATAGCTGACCATGTAGCTCAGCCGGTGATGCACTAATCGATTCAGTTACAAAAACATCCGCCAATAGATCAAAATCTAAAGCTTCTTTTAATAGTTCAGTAGACATAGACTATTAACCCACTACAAAATAAAAATAGAAAATGAAAAGCCGCATCGATGCGGCTTTTCGAAAATGTTCGCCAGTATTACAAGGCGGACCTTTAATATGAAACAGGTCTTACATTAGTTCAAATGTTTTAAGCCTGATTCTAGTGTTTGCAAGATCAATGTATTAATCGTCATTGGGCCTACACCTCCGGGAACAGGAGTATAAGCACTGGCTTTATTTACTAAAGGTGCCAATTCTATATCACCCACTCCACCAGGATGGTAACCAGCATCAACAACCACTGCACCTTCTTTAATCCAATCCGCTTTAATGAGTTCAGGTCGCCCAACAGCACCAACCACCACGTCTGCTAACTTCACGACGTCAGGTAGGTTTTTTGTACGCGAATGGCAAATTGTGACTGTTGCATTTGCATTTAACATCATCAACGCCATAGGCTTGCCTAAAATAGGACTGCGGCCAACCACAACAACGTGTTTGCCTTCCAACTCAATTTCATAACTTTCAAGCAAACGCATAATACCTGCTGGCGTCGCAGCACCGTATGCAGGCTCTTGCATCGCCATACGGCCAAAGCCTAAGCAAGTAACACCATCCACATCTTTATGAGCCGCAATGGCATCAAAACATGCACGTTCATTGATTTGATCCGGTACAGGGTGTTGTAACAAGATACCGTGGACATCAGGGTTATTATTCAACTCTTCTATTTGTGCAAGCAGTTCATCAGTCGTGGTTTGTTCAGAAAGCTCAATTGCCATGGAGTCCATACCAACGCGGCGACAAGCATTTCCTTTCATTTTAACGTAAGTAGCAGAAGCAGGGTCACCGCCGACAAGTATAGTCGCCAAAATTGGCGTCCCTCCTGTACGGTTTTTTAATTCAGTAACTTGTGCTTTCAAACGAGTTTCAGTTTCTTCGGCGCAATGTTTGCCGTCAAGAAGCAGTGCAGTCATGATAAAAGAACTCCTGCAAAAAATAAGTAAGTGGATGGGGGAGCGGCATTATAACGCAATTTCTAACAAGGCGAAGCGAATGTCACTCAATTACCTCAATATAATCCACTAATAACTGTAAGTTTCTTTGACCACGAAATTCATTGATTTCTAACTTATAAACTATTTGTACTTTTTGAGCATTATTAGGCCATACATCCAAGTCTATAAAAAATGCAATGGCATCTAATAGCAAATCAGATCTTGCCTCTTTTACTAGCAATTTAAGATGCTTTTCACCCACTATCCTTTGCTGAATAACATCAAACACACCTTCAAATACAGGTTCAGGAAAGTGTTGCCCCCAAGGACCACTTTGTCGAATAAGATCAGCAAAGCTCAAACTAAAATCTTCGCTAGACAACTCACCATCCGTCATAATACGCGCTTGTAACTGATCTTCGCTCACCGACTCAGTCACTACATCATTAAATACCCTTGAGAAGCGTTCGTAATCCTTTTCCTGAATACTCATTCCTGCGGCCATCGCGTGGCCACCAAATTTACTTAATACATCAGGGTAACGTTTAGCAATCACATCTAACGCATCTCGAATATGCAACCCAGGAATCGAACGAGCAGAGCCTTTAATCATACCCTCCTCCGCCTTCGCAAATGCAATAACAGGGCGATAACACTTGTCTTTCATTCTAGAAGCAAGAATCCCGATCACTCCTTGATGCCAGTCTTCGTCATAAAAACACACACCATTAGGTAGGTTTGTTTCTTCAAGCAGGTCCTGTAACACAAACTCAGCTTGCGCCTTCATGTCCGATTCAATACTTTTACGCTCTCTATTTAATTGATCCAGCTTCTGGGCAATTGTCTTTGCATGCAGATTATGTTCGCTTAATAAGCACTCGATACCAATAGACATGTCATCTAAACGGCCAGCTGCATTAAGTCGTGGACCAACCACAAACCCTAGATCAGAAGCCTTTATTTTGCTGTATTCACGTCCACCAATATTCAATAATTCCAAAATTCCCGGACGAGCCACACCTGCCTGAATGCGCTTTATACCTTGATAAACCAGCACTCGATTGTTCGCATCCAATGGCACTACATCGGCAACCGTACCTAATGCCACCAAATCTAGGTATTCCGCCATCTTAGGTTCAGCTATATGCTGTTTTTCAAACCATTGCCGAGCGCTTAATTCCGCCCTCAAGGCACTCATAACATAAAATACTACCCCAACACCTGCCATAGATTTACTGGCAAACTCACATCCAAATTGATTGGGGTTTACAATAGCATCGGCTTCAGGCTCATGATCTCCGGGCAAATGGTGGTCCGTTACTATAACCTGCATACCTAAAGCTTTAGCCACAGCGACGCCTTCTATGCTAGAAATTCCATTATCCACTGTCATCAATACATCAGGTTTTCTTAACTCTGCTACTTTTACTATTTCGGGCGTCAGTCCATAACCAAATTCAAATCGGTTGGGAACCAAATAATCAGGTTCAACAGCCCCCATGGCATTAAGCGCTAAAACCCCAAGAGCCGTACTGGTTGCTCCATCCGCATCAAAATCGCCAACAATTAATATACGCTTCCCCGCTTCAATCGCGTCGGCCAATAAAACAGCAGCGTCTTTTACTCCTTTTAATAAATCAGGACGCAACAATGACTGCAAACGATAACCCAGCTCACCATCTGAACGAACACCACGTGAATACAGAATTTTTTGCAGCGTCAGAGGGTACTGAGTAGAGAAAGGCGTGAACTCGGCCTCTATAGGTCTTTGCTTAATATGTTTTTTCATCGCATTTTATTTTCCAAACATGCCTGAAGATTTTTTTTGGCTCATTTTATAAAATATGTATACACTGTCATACAGATAATATAATGAACAGCTAAATTAGAATATAAATAACACTACCTCCTGTTCATTCTGACTTCAGAGAATAAGGACTATCTATGTCATTGACTATAAAAACAAAACTAATTTTACTTGGAACTTTTCTCGCATTCGTTCCTGCAACACTTATTAGCATTATACTCAGCGTTCAAGCATTGAATGATGCTTCTGATTCTCTTTCACAAAGTGCCCAAGACAAACTCACCGCAGTACGAGATTCAACCGCACGTAATGTGGAAAACTATTTTCATGTTATTGAGAACCAAGTTATCACCTTCTCAAATAACTTAATGGTGCTTGATGCATTAAAAGAAATGACACCGGCATTTAATGATTACTCAAATAAAACATCCCAGACCCATTTATCTAGAAATAAAGAATCTTTAAAGCAATATTACGACAGTCAGTTTGGAACCAAGTATCAAGAGCTTAACAGTGGAAACTTACCACCTTCGACATTATTAAATCAGTTACCTGATAATACAATTAACCTTCAAGCATCTTACATCAGCAAGAACACACACCCATTAGGCGAAAAAGATGCTCTAACTTCAAATAAAGATGGTTCACAATACGACACCCTACATTCAAAATACCATCCGTTTATTCGAGACTACCTACAACGCTTTGGTTACTATGATATTTTTCTTGTAGATGCTGAAAGCGGTAATATCATCTACAGTGTATTTAAAGAGTTAGACTACGCCACTTCTTTAAAAACTGGCCCTTATTCACAAACAGGCATAGGGGCAGCATTTAAGCGGGCTTTATCTTCCACTTCTAAAAACGATGTTTTTCTAACCGATTTTGCATCTTATTTGCCATCTTACGATTCAGCCGCATCTTTCATTTCATCACCCATTTACGATCAAGGCAAAATGATTGGGGTCGTGATCTTTCAAATGCCCATAGATCGTATTAATACCATTATGACACACAATGAAGAGTGGCAATCTAGTGGGTTAGGTCTATCTGGGGAAACCTACTTGATTGGCGAAGATTACTTAATGCGTAGTAATGGGCGCTTTTTATTAGAAGATAAAAGTTCTTACTTAGATCTTATGAGAGATATTGGCCTAGATAATACAACTATCGACAAATTGGACAGTCGTTCCAGCAGCATTGGTCTGCAACCGGTAAATACAAAAGGATCAAAAAGCGCTTTAGCTGGTAACACAGAATTTGACATATTTGATGACTACCGCGACATTTCTGTCTTGTCCGCTTATAAACCACTGGATATCAATGGACTGCATTGGGCAATCATGAGTGAGATAGATGAAGCAGAAGCTTTCGCACCTATCACGGAGCTTAAAAACTCAATCATTCTTAATGCCTCTATTTTAAGCGCATTGGCTCTGTTAATCGGTGCTTTTCTTGGTTGGGGCGTTAGCTTAATTATTATCCGTCCTATTAAAGAAGTAATTAACACCGTATACGGTATTGCAGAAGGTGAAGGTGACCTCACACAACGCTTATCAGTAACTGGCAAGAACGAAATATCTCAACTTTCCACAGGCATGAATTTATTTATTTCACACATAGATACCACTTTTTCCTCTGTTCTCAAGTCCATTATTCGACTCATCCCTATTTCGCAAGATATTTCTGATGTGAATAATAAGTTACTGGAATCCACCGAATCACAAGAGAAATTAACAACTAAAGTAACTGGGTATTTATCGGATACGAGAGCATCCACGGAAGAAGTCAACCATCAACTTTCTTATATCAATGAAGCCACAAACACAGGAAACGACACAGTTGACCAAAGTCACTTAGCCGTAGAAAGCGTTTCACAAACCATGGAACAGCTGTCTGATAATATCAATAAATCTGTGGATGCCATTAACCAACTTAAAAACGACACAGACCGCATTACAAGTGTTGTCGACGTTATTAACAGCATCTCAGAGCAAACCAACCTATTAGCGCTTAATGCCGCTATTGAAGCAGCAAGAGCGGGAGAAGCGGGTCGAGGTTTTGCGGTGGTAGCAGATGAAGTTCGTACTCTGGCTTCCAAAACTCGTGAGTCTACGGATGAGGTGTCTGAAATGGTTCGAGCAATACAGCAAGGAACTCAAGATGTTGTTAGTTTAATGGCCAGTGGAAAAGACAATGCTTTGCAATCTTCTGAAAAAGTAGCTGAAGCGACCCATTCATTACATGATGTTAAAGAAGCCATGAACTCAATTTCTAACCGCACAGCTCAAATTAGCATAGCTATTGAAGAGCAGAAAAAGAATATAGCTTTGGTAAATCAAAGCTACGAACAAATGAATGAAAGCTTTATATCTTCTAAAGAACAAAGCTTACATTCACAAGCTGTCGGAAAAGACATTATCAAGCTTGGAGATAACATCATGGATATGATTAGCAAATTCAAAGTAACCGAAAATACCATGTCTACTAATAGAAGATCCCAAACACGAGGTTCAGTAGAACAAGACAATGGAGAAAATACAGATAATTCTAACTCTTAAGTAGTCAATTTATTTGACAAACACCTTATAGAGCTTTAACTTGGAAGACCTACACAGAAAACTACAGTTTATATTGCAGTCTTCTGTGTATATCCCTAACCCGTATTTCGAGCTTAGTTTTCGATATGCGGGTTTTTTAATGTCCAATTTTTTATAAAGTAATGTATGTTCCTTAAAATTCTTTTTATCGCTCTTGGGCTTTTTCTCATTGTTCTTGGCATTCAAAAAGTCAGCGTAATAGATCTATTACTCGGTGCAGCTTTCTTAAGCTTCTCCGCTTATGATTTGTATAAAAGCATCGTCGATAAGAAAGATTAAATCCCAGCAGGATATAACCGAGATAAAAGTACTGGCACAGCCGTTTCTACCTTTAAAATACGTTCCCCTAAATGCACTGACTGAAACCCAGCTTCTTCCCACTTTTCAACTTCAAATTCATTCCACCCACCTTCAGGGCCAATCGCCAAAATGGCCTCGCCTTGCAATGATACAGGGCACGCTTTCGCATGATATGGGTGCGCGAGTAAACATTGTTTTCCTTTCGACATATCGGGTATAAGATCTTCAACAAACGGACGAAACCTTGGTATTAATTGCAATGAAGGTAAAATCGTATCCTTTGCCTGCTCTAAACCTTCTTTTAAGATATTTTGTAAGTTCTCATACTCAAGCACAGGTGATTGCCAATAGCTCTTTTCAACTTTTGCAGAGTTTAGAATAATAATATTTTTCACTCCCATAGTCGCAATATTGAGCAGTGTCCTTTTCAACATATTGGGACGTGGTAAAGCTAATACCAAGGTTAGAGGCAGCTCTTTAGGCGGTTCTTCAGCCAATGAAACAACCTGTATTTGATTAACCTCTGCACCTAGATACAACCCTTGACCTATTTTCCCATTCAACAGACCAATTCTGATGCTGTCTCCTGGCTTAGCTTTAACAACAGAATTCAAATGTTGAGATTGTCTGGCCGTTAACGTAAAAAAATCACCGTCAATTTTTTGAGTTTCATCAAATAAAACAATATTCACTCTTCATTTCTCTTTTATGCAAATTATACGGCACTCCAAACTACCAGAGGCCTATAAAACAAACGGCAAGCCACTTTATAGGTGACTTGCCGTTTATAGTAAACAGGTGGTTAAGGGGTAATGCTATAACCTTGCTGTTACGAACTTTTGTACTTCACTTAACTCATTATCCAACACATCGTAAGACTCTTTTCTTTCGAATAAGTCTTCCATGTGAGCAGGAAGCTCAGGAGAAACACAACCTGCTTTCTCTACAGCTTCTGGGAACTTAACAGGATGCGCTGTTGCCAATGTAATCATAGGAACAGATTTATCTCTCCAGCACGCACGTGCTGCGTCCAATCCAATAGCCGTATGCGGATCAAGTAAATATTGCGTTTCAGCAAACACATTCTTAATAACATCACAGGTACGAGTATCATCCACTTTATGACTATCGAAGTGACTTTTTACAAAAGCCCAAGATTCATCATTAAGAGATACATCGCCAGCATTAAATCGCGACATTAGATCATCAATTGCAGTTCCATCACGACCATGAGCATCAAACAATAAGCGCTCAAAGTTACTGGATACCATAATATCCATACTAGGAGACAAGGTCACATTCAGCGATTGACGGCTCATATCATTCTCAGAAATAACACGATGCAAAATGTCATTTTGATTGGTTGCCACAACCAGTTGATCAATAGGCAAGCCCATTTTTTTCGCTAAATAACCAGCAAAGATATCCCCAAAGTTACCCGTAGGAACAGAGAAAGACACTTTACGATCAGGAGCGCCAACAGATAAAGCCGACGAGAAGTAATAAACGATTTGAGCCATGATACGCGCCCAGTTAATCGAGTTTACCGCACCTAACTTGGCACCATTTAAAAATGATTGATCAGCAAAGCTGTTTTTAACCATTCCCTGACAATCATCAAAATTACCTTTTACAGCAATATTAAATACATTATCATCAATAACCGTTGTCATTTGACGGCGCTGAACTTCTGATACACGTTGATAAGGATGAAGAATGAAAATCTTCAAATGATCAGAATGACGGCAACCTTCAATTGCTGCGGAACCGGTATCACCAGACGTTGCACCAAGAATGACTAATTTCTCTTTACGTTTAGTCAGCACATAGTCCATTAAACGACCTAACAACTGCAACGCAAAGTCTTTAAATGCCAGTGTTGGCCCACGGAATAACTCTAAGATCCATTCATTTGCATCTGTTTGCACCATTGGCGCAATAGACGAATGATTAAACCCTGCATAAGCATCATCAATCATGCTACGAAATGCGTCTTCAGGTATTTCACCATCAACAAACGGAAACATAATATTGAAAGCTAATGCTTGATAACTTAGACCAGACCAAGAAGCAATTTCTTCTTTTGAAAATGAAGGCAATGTTTCAGGTACATATAAACCACCATCACTCGCTAGTCCTGCTAAAAGCACATCTCCAAAAGAAAGCGCAGGCGCCTTTCCTCGAGTAGAAATATATTTCATCACTGTTTTTCCTACGCTAAATGCTCTACACGAATACGCTGTACTTTACCTGAAACGGCAGATAAAGCCTCAATTTCAGAAATAGCAGAATTCATATTGCGCTCTTTTACCATATGAGTCATCACGACCAAAGGAACCGCATCGCTGCCTTCTCTTTCACGCTGAATCAAGGATTCG
Organism: uncultured Marinomonas sp.; assembly: GCA_947493575.1. Taxonomy (GTDB): domain Bacteria; phylum Pseudomonadota; class Gammaproteobacteria; order Pseudomonadales; family Marinomonadaceae; genus Marinomonas. Next base: position 14,584 of record CANLRQ010000026.1, on the reverse strand, counting down.
ATACTGATACCATGCTTAGATAAGATTTGCGTAATTTCCGCCAAAACACCTGCTTTATCTTCGATATTCATATTTAAGAAGTAACCACTGTCAATTTCTTCTACTGGTAAGACAGCTAAGTCAGATAGTGAGTTCGCTTGGAAAGCTAAATGCGGAACACGATTATCTGGGTCGGCAGTGAGAGTGCGAGCCACATCAATCACATCAGCAACAACAGAAGAGCCTGTTGGTAATGCACCTGCACCTGCACCATAAGTTAGTGTTGGGCCAACCGCATCACCTTTGACCATCACAGCGTTCATAACACCGTTAACGTTTGCCAAAAGTTGCTTCTTAGAGATCAAAGTAGGATGAACACGCAGTTCAATACCTTGTTCTGTACGGCGAGCAATACCAAGATGTTTGATGTTATAACCAAGGTCTTTTGCAAAACCTACATCTTCGGAAGTAATTTTACTGATACCTTCCGTATAGGTTTTTTCAAATTGTAGAGGAATACCAAAAGCGATGGACGCAAGAATGGTTAATTTATGTGCGGCATCAATACCTTCGACATCAAATGTTGGGTCAGCTTCTGCGTAACCCAACGCCTGAGCTTCAGCAAGCACATCTGCGAATGGTCGGTTTTTTTCACTCATTTCAGTCATGATAAAGTTACCAGTACCATTAATGATACCTGCCAACCAATCAATGCGATTTGCAGAAAGACCTTCTCTGAGTGTTTTAATAATCGGAATGCCGCCAGCAACAGCCGCTTCAAAAGCAACCATAACGCCTTTATCTTGAGCCTTAGCGAAGATTTCATTGCCATGTTCAGCAATCAAAGCTTTGTTTGCCGTAACGACATGCTTTCCATTATCAATTGCTTGTAACACAAGATCTTTGGCTACAGTCGTGCCACCAATCAATTCCATTACAATGTCAATTTCGGGATTAGAAACTACGTCAAAAATATCGCGTGTTACATTAATGCCTGTTAAGTCACACATATCATTATCACGACGAGCACCCACTTGCTCGATAACAATACTACGACCAACACGGCGTGTAATTTCTTTCGCGTTGTCTCGAAGGATATTAAAACTTCCAGAACCAACAGTTCCTAACCCACAAATGCCGACTTTTACCGGTTTCAAAATAGTACCCCACAGAAATGCTTAAAAAATAATTCGAGCTGACGATTAATCAGACAACTCGATTTAAAACATTATACCGTCAGTGAAGTCAAAACCTAAAGCCGAGTTACTCTTCTATAGCAAACTTATTGTGTTTTTTTCAGCTTTAGTTACAAACCAAGCTCTTTCGATAGCTCATCAGCAGGTAAATAGCCCGGAATAAATTTCCCATTACTTAAAACAATACTCGGTGTACCCCGCACCCCGACAGATTGTCCCAGTTGATATTGTTGTGCAATTGGATTTTGACAATGAGAAGTAGGCACGGATTTACCCAGTTTTGCCTGTGTCATCCATTTTTGTGGATCATCCGAACACCAAATACTCGTTAATTTGGCATGCGCTGCAGAACCTGTCCCTGCCCGTGGGAAGCCTAAGTAACGCACAGTAATTCCCATTTCATTTAACTCAGGGACTTCTTTATGCAACATACGACAATAACCACAATCGACATCGGTAAATACTGAGATATGAGCTTTTTCTTCACCCTTTGCAGCATACACCACCATTTGATCAAATGGGGTGTCTTCCACTTTTTGCAATTTAGCAATCTCAGTTTCATTAATAATCCCATCGCTTTCGATACGATACACATCACCAGCAATAAAAGACTTACCATCCGCACTCACATGTAAAACAGGACCACCCTCTAAAGAAACAACATAGAGCCCCGTACTGTCATGCAGTTTAATGGATTCAATTGGGTATTGTGGAACAGCAGTATTAATAGAAGATCGAACAACATCTTCAGGCGCTGAAATGGCAACGGCCGAAAAGAAAGTTGCTCCTAAGGAAAGCATTTTAAATGCCATTGAAACATCGTATTTCATAAACTTCTCATTTTTAAGCACACATTAAGTATTATTAGGCCACAAAGTAAGAAGTAAGTTCCATAAAAAAAGGCAGCCTAGGCTGCCTTTTTTTAGATCAGATCGATTAGCGCTTAGCCAACTTCTCTTTGATACGTGCTGATTTACCAGAACGTTCGCGAAGATAGTAGATTTTCGCTTGACGAACATCACCACGACGTTTAACAGAAATGTTTTCAACGAGTGGGCTGTAAGTCTGGAAAGCACGCTCAACACCAACGCCATTCGAAATTTTACGAACAGTGAAAGCTGAGTTCAGACCGCGGTTACGTTTTGCAATTACAACGCCTTCAAAAGCCTGTAAACGCTCACGAGTACCTTCTTTAACTTTTACTTGAACAACAACAGTATCTCCGGCACCAAAGGCAGGAACTTCTTTTGTCATTTGTTCAGCTTCAAGTTGCTGAATAATTAATGTTTTGTTGCTCATGGATTTGACTCCTAATGATTTGGTTTCTTACCGAATGAAAGATGTATTCCACTCTAATAAGTTCACAATTCCTACTCTGCCGAGGTTGAATCTTCGGTTTCGTGAATAAACTCTTTTAACAGCTCTTGCTGTTCCTTGTCCAACTCAAGGTCTTGCAAGAGGTCTGGCCGGCGTAGCCAAGTTCTTCCGAGCTTTTGCTTTAGTCGCCAGCGTCTAATCTCCTCATGGTTCCCGCTAAGTAGTACAGACGGCACAGGCGTCTCATTTAATACTTCCGGTCGAGTGTAATGCGGGCAATCTAATAAGCCATCAGAAAAGGAATCCTCTTCCGCTGACATTTTATGACCTAAGACTTCTGGTATCATACGAAAAACAGAATCCATTAGAACCATTGCCGGCAACTCGCCACCACTTAACACAAAGTCACCGATAGACCATTCTTCATCAACTTGAGATTGAATCAAACGCTCATCAACGCCTTCATAACGTCCAGCTACCAGAATTAATTCTGCTTGCTTAGCTAGATGTTGCACACCTTCCTGCGTTAGTGTACGCCCTTGAGGGGACAGAAAAATAACCTTAGCATTGGGTAACTTATTACGAGCTACGTCAATTGCATCATTTAGGGGCTGTACTTTCATCAGCATCCCTGGACCACCACCATAAGGTCGATCATCGACGGTCTTATGCTTATCATGAGTAAAATCACGAGGATTTAAAAAGTCTATTTCAACCAATCCTGATCGAACGGCTCGCCCTGTTACACCATACTGGGTAATAGCTTGAAACATTTCAGGAAACAGTGAAATTACACTAACCTGCACATTTTACCCTTTACAAAATAATCGTTAAAACTCTGGATCCCAATCTACTATCATCTCTTTTTGCTCTAAGTTAATACTTAAAACAAATTGATCAGGAGAGTAAGGAAGCAAACGCTCTTCACGATCAAAACTGCCTTCACAAGCTCGAACAACAAGTACATCATTTGCACCTGTTTCCATCATCTGAAAAACTTTACCTAAGAGGACTCCCTCTTTAGTGATGACCTTCAACCCTTCTAATTGACTCCAGTAATAATCACCGTCATCTAATGTAGGAAGATTGTTTGCATCAGTATAAATATCCATACCACAGATTTCTTTTACAAGATCTCTGTCGTTGTATCCTTTTACTGCTGCTACCAAACCACGTCCCTGAAGACGCCCTTGGTTTAACTCTATCGATTTCCAACCACTTGTGGTCTTCAACCACCAATTAGGATAATCAAAGATACCCTGCATTGGCTCAGTGTGTGAATATAGTTTCACCCACCCTTTAACACCAAATACGGAAGTAATGCGTCCAACAACAAGCGGTTGCTCTGGAGCGACTTGCTTATTTTTAGACATAACTACCTCAATTATTAAGCGTTTTTGCTAGCATCTTTTACAAGCTTAGCAACACGGTCAGATAGTTGAGCACCTTGAGACACCCAATGGTTTACACGATCTAAATCGATGCGTAAACGCTCTTCTTGACCACGAGCAACTGGGTTAAAGAAACCAAGACGCTCGATATAACGACCATCACGAGCACAACGGCTATCAGCCACGTTCAAGTGATAGAAAGGACGCTTCTTAGAGCCTCCACGAGAAAGACGAATAGTTACCATATTATTGGTTCCTTATTGCTTAACGAAACACCTCTTGCATCGGCACTTTTGAGCCATAGATCAAGAAGGCGGCATATTCTAGTTGATGTAGAGAAAAAACAAAAGAGGCTATTCACCTCTTCTGGTGTTTTTTCCAACAATTTATTCAAATTAAATGCGTTTTCGGCATTTATTACTCGCGTAATTCTTTATTTATTAAAATTTAGGGAAACCACCACCGCCTGGCATCATCCCACCTAAGCCTCGCATCATTTTTTTCATGCCAGATTTAGAACTAAATTTCTTCATCATTTTTTGCATTTGTTTATGTTGTTTCAATAAACGATTAAGGTCTTGTATCTGCAAACCTGCACCCGCAGAAATACGTTTTTTACGAGAGCCATTAATCACATCAGGGTTACGACGCTCCGCAGGTGTCATTGAATTAATCAAGGATTCCATTTGAACAAACATTTTGTCACTGACTTGATCCTGAACATTGGCTAACTGCCCTCCCATACCAGGAAGTTTATCTAGCATTGCCCCCATACCACCCATGTTTTTCATTTGCTGTAACTGCTCTTTAAAGTCTTCAAGGTCAAACCCTTTACCTTTTTGCAGTTTACCCGCTAACTTTTGGGCTTTATCTTTATCAATTTTTTGTTCTGCTTCCTCAATTAAAGAAAGCATGTCTCCCATTCCCAAAATTCGAGAAGCAAGACGATCAGGGTGGAAAGGCTCTAAGGCAGTCGTTTTTTCACCAACACCTAAGAATTTAAGCGGTTTACCTGTAATATGGCGCACTGATAACGCCGCACCACCACGAGCATCACCATCGGTTTTCGTTAAGATAACACCAGTAAGAGGTAATACATCGCCAAATGCTTTTGCGGTATTCGCTGCATCTTGCCCTGTCATTGCATCAACAACAAATAAGGTTTCTACAGGATTAATAGCTGCGTGCAACTCTTTGATTTCAACCATCATGGCATCATCAATAGCCAAACGCCCCGCGGTATCAACAATCAACACGTCTTTATGGGATTTTTTCGCGACGTCAATGGCATTATTAACAATATCAATTGGCTTTTGAGAAACATCACTTGGAATAAAACCAGCACCAACTTCATTGGCTAACGTTTCAAGCTGTTTAATAGCAGCAGGGCGATAAACGTCGGCACTGACAACAGAAACAGACTTTTTATGGCGCTCTTTTAAAAAGCGAGCCAATTTCGCTGCCGATGTTGTTTTACCCGCACCTTGCAAACCAGCTAATAAGATCACCGCTGGAGCTGCAACACGAAGATTTAACTCATCGTTTGCTTCACCCATTACTTTTTCAAGTTCTTGCTTAACAATCTTTAGAAAAACTTGACCAGGGCTAAGGCTTTTACTTACCTCTGTACCAATAGCACGCTCTTTTACATTGCCTATAAAGTCTTTTACAACTGGCAATGCAACATCCGCTTCAAGAAGCGCCATACGTACTTCACGTAATACTTCTTGTATATTGTCTTCTGTTAATTTAGCGCGGCCTCGAATTCGATCCAAGGAAGACGTTAAACGATCCGATAAATTATCAAACATAACTGCCCCAAAAATAGTGTTCTATACGGAAAAAAACCAGATCACGGTTTATCCAATGTTGAATTAGACCTATTATAGCGGATAATTAATTATCACCCTATACCTTTACTGAATGGACTACAGAGATTCATGACACAAATCGCACTTTGGCTAGCCAGTTTCTTATCTATCTTTGCTGGTGCAGGCTACTTTTATCGCCCAGAGCATAAAATCACTCCGCTCATTGGCGCGTCAACCAATGCCATGTGTTGTATCGCTCTTGTTTTATTATTCAATTCACAAAATGGTTTTAACTTTCTAACCATTGGACTATTAATTTCTTTAATAGGCAATTTGTTACTTTGGTTTAGTAATCGAAATAAAGATTTGTCGTTATTGCTCACTTTTACCTTTCCACTCTCAGGTATCATGCTCTTGCTTAACGCAACGGAGTTTTTGAGCTTACCGTCGTTACAAAGCCATTCTTTTGGCACATCGCTGCACATCCTTATTGCTGCTGTAGCCTACAGTTTGTTTACCGCCGCTTGTGGCATTGGCATTTTACTTTCTTTACAAGAGTACCAATTAAAGCATCACCATTTGAAACAGCTTCTGAGAGTGCCACCACTGCAAGTACTGGAAGACCTTATGTTTGAGTTTATTTGGGCCGCTTTTATTTTGTTGACCATCACTATTCTTACAGGGCTTTATTTTATTGACGACATCTTTGCTCAAAAATTAGTTCACAAGACTGTCTTCACCATCGCATCTTGGTGTGTTTTTGCGGGTTTATTAGCAGGACACCACTTTGTTGGTTGGAGAGGCCAACATGCTGTCAAACTCACTCTCGGAGGCTTTGTTTTGCTGATGTTAGGCTATTTCGGCAGCTCAATTGTTTTACAGTTTTTAGCACAGTAACTAAATTAGTTCATGACAGTGTTTGACAGCGTGCTTTGAAACGTCTAATAATCAACATTCTTAATTTTAAAAGGCTTAAATTTTTTGAACGACGTCCCCTTAAGTATTCTTGGTGGAATACTATTTGCCCTTATTATCCTTTCTGCATTTTTCTCCAGCTCCGAGACAGGAATGTTATCGGTTAATAAGTACCGTCTAAAACACCTAGCTAAAGGCAATAATCGCTCAGCAATAAAAGTCAGTAAACTACTTGAGCGCCCTGACAGACTAATCGGCGTTATCCTCATAGGTAATAACTTTGTTAATATTTTAGCCTCTGCAATTGCAACCATTATTGCCGTTCGAATTTGGGGTGATGCAGGCGTTGTGATTGCAACTGGCGCATTGACGCTTGTCATTCTTATTTTTGCTGAAGTTACACCTAAAACACTTGCAACGATTCACCCAGAACGCATTGCATTTCCAGCGTCATGGGTGTTAAACATTCTATTAAAAATTCTCTACCCTTTGGTAGTGATCGTCAATTTGATGTCAAACGGACTTTTACGACTGTTTGGGGTACATGCACATCAGGGAAACCAAGACAAAATCAGCTCTGAAGAATTACGCACTATTGTCAATGAAGCCAGTGGGCTTATTCCTGCTGCTCACCAAGAGATGCTTATATCTATCCTGGATCTCGAAAAAGTCTCCGTTGAAGACATCATGATCCCTCGTAACGAAGTGATTGGCATTGATATTGAAGACAATATTGATGAAATTATTGAGCAAATTTGCCAATCTCGACACACAAGAATGCCCGTATATAGTGGCGAAATTAATAAAGTTATCGGCATACTGCATGCCCGTCATGCAGCGGTTTTCCTAAGAGAAGAAAGCCCTTCTAAAGCAGCATTATTAAAAGCTACTGTAGAACCCTATTTTATTCCTGAAAGCACGTCACTAAATACTGTATTGTTGAATTTCCAAAAAGGCCATCAACAAATGGGGTTAGTCGTTGATGAATACGGCGATGTTCAAGGGATAGCAACGCTCGAAGACGTGTTAGAAGAAATTGTTGGCGAGTTTACCCAACCAACAGAAGATGAAGAAGACGAAATTAAAACTCTCGAAGACGGCTCTTTTAGAATCGAAGGCACCATCCACATTCGAGAAATCAACAAAACCTTAAATTGGCACCTTCCTACAGATGGACCAAAAACGTTAAATGGGCTAATTATTGAAACCCTTGAATTAATTCCAGAGCATCCGATTGGGTTATCAGTCGGTAATTATCTAATCGAAATCTTGGAAATTGAAGACAAGGTTGTGAAATACGCCAAACTCAGACTCAGAAGGTAATCCGATGCGTTTTTGCCCTAAATGCGGTACTCAGGTCAACTTCCAAATCCCTGCTGGCGATAACAGGGAGAGAGCGGTTTGCCCGAACTGCCAGCACATTGATTACGACAACCCGAATGTGATTACTGGCACTATTCCTATTTTTGAAAACAAAGTGCTTTTGTGCAAACGTAATATTGAGCCAAGGCTAGGTTACTGGACCTTACCTGCTGGTTTTATGGAAAACCAAGAAACTACAAAGGAAGGCGCTCTTAGGGAGACATTTGAAGAAAGTGGCTCCCATGCGATCTGTGGATCAGCCTTCAGCATGATTAGTATCCCACATATTAATCAAATCCATTTGTTTTACCTTGCCACTCTACCTAAAGCAGACTTCCACCCTACGGAAGAAAGCTCAGAAGTAGAGCTATTTGAGTATGACCAAATTCCATGGGATGACATCGCATTTAGCAGCGTTACTAAAACGCTAAAATTTTATTTACAGGATGTGGAAAATGGCGAATTTGAATTTCATGAAGACACCATTTACCCACAAAAATAGAATCACCAGATAAATAATGTCTACTAGATCAGAGAATAATCTCTACTAAATAGTAAGGAACAACTTCATAAGGATGGCTTTCTTTTAGTGCTTTAACACAGTCATCCTTGATCGTTTTAGCCACCGCCATTTCAACACGATACTCTTCCACTTTATGCAACTGCCCTACCTCCCCCAAATAAGGGTTGCTGGCCGCTCCGGGCTTGAACTGACCTTCTCCTAATACTTGCCAACAGCAATCGGTATAACCATCCATCGCACCACCGCCAACAGAAAATATGGCGTTTTTAACACTTTCAACATGAGAAACTGGCACATTAAATACTAAAGAATACACGGCTCTTCCTTTTTCTTATTTCAATCAAATCATGTTATCAAAAAAGCGACTCTTGTTCCTGTAGCGCAGGCAACAGAATACGAGCGGTATGACCCTCTAATAAACTGACCACTTTTGTTTCGAGAACTTGCGCCAATAAAGGGGCTTTTACATTATCCGAAGTGTGAACAAAAACATAAGGAGTGTGACCCTCTTTAATCCAATCAGATAATTTTTTCGCCCATTGGTCTAAATACACATCGTTCAGCCCCATATCAGGGTGGCCAATAAAGCGGATGACGGGATGCATCGAGGTCGCAATAGGATGACAAGGAACCTGTGGTTTCTTCTTTTGAGCATCAATCAAGCTATCGCAGTAGGCTTCTGTTGAAAACACAGGGCGAGAATCCATAATCACACGATTCATATTTCTCTTACTCAGCAATCTCAAGAATTCTGTTTCAGTGTCAGACTTATCAAAAAACTGTAAATGGCGCACCTCAACACTCAAAGGCGTTCCTAAAGACCACACATCACAAAGTTGCTCGATATAAGACATATACTCAGGTCCGACCGTTGCAGGAAACTGCATCATGGTAACGCCAACTTTATCTTCGAATCGACTTAATTGCTGACAAAATCGCTGCAACCTTTCACAAGCTTCAGTAAGTGTTTCACCACTTAATTGATGAGTGATTGTTTGAGGTACTTTGAATGAAAAGCGAAAATCTTGAGGTACTTGTTCATACCATTGTTTGATCGTCTGATCGGTTAAGTCTGTATAAAAACTGCTCCCCACTTCCACAGAGTTAAAAAAACGAGAATACTCTTCTAATCTCGTTGAATTACTGGTCCCATTTTTATATAACCACCCAATCCAATCCGGATGATTCCATTGAGCCATACCAAAATAAAGGTGTCTTAATACTGGCATATTTTATCGCCTTCAAAGAGCAACATCTGTGTACTCAATGGCTTCTAAAGAATAATTTTTCTCTTTCCCCGCCACTCGAATCAAAACTTCTTCACCTTCTTCTTTTTTCAAAAGCGCTCTAGCAACGGGGGAATCAATACTAATGTAATCTGGGTGGTGATCTAATTCATCTGGCCCAACAATACGATAACGTTTTACATTTTCCTGCTCGTCTTCAAGAGTGATCCAAGCACCAAAAAATACTTTAGTACGATCATCAGGAATTCGATCTACCACGGTACAAGCTTCTAGACGCTTTTCTAAATAACGCACGCGTCGATCGATCTCTCTTAATTGCTTTTTACCGTATATGTATTCTGCGTTTTCCGATCTATCGCCTTGAGCAGCCGCTTCTCTTACAGAGTCCGTCACCTGAGGGCGTTTTTCCTTCCACAAATACTTTAGTTCCGCTAATAACTTATCGGCTCCCTCTTTCGTAATGTAAGCGGATTTAGGAGCGGAAGGGGGACGATAACGACTCATAACGGAATTCTCTTCAAACTATTTGGAGGTCAGTATAAGTCCCTAATGGATCTGTTTCAAAGACTGCTCATTTGAGTTTTCCATTGCCGCAACGACGTATTTCGTTTAGATTAGCGGTTCATGTCTTGATCACAAAAAGATCTAAGAAATGAGATCAATCTAGGACAGTTGAAATAGGATTATGTTCGTTTCAACACATAAAAGAACAAGGAGTAAATATGAAACGCTTTACCGCATTAAACACCATGATAATAGGCACTTTATTATCCATGCACGTCAGTGCCTCAGAGTTTTTTTCTCACACAATAATCAACTTACCAAACGATTATTGGACAAGTAAACCATGGTCTAAAGTCATCAACAATCAGGAAGAGTTGAAGACGTTTTATAAAGCACTAACACATCCATTTGATATATGCGTTACTACTGATCAGAATGGCAATACATTCTATGAAGAGAACCCTAACTTACCAATAGGAGTTCCTTGCGATGACGGCTCACCAGACATAGATGACGAACTTCTACCCTCAATAGATTTTGAACAATATACCATGGTTGTTGGCGGACTTGGTTTTAGCTCTCCATGTTACTTATCATTTCACATATCACAGGTTTCTTACTCAGATAACCACGCCTATATAAAAGCACAAAAAATGACAGAAGAAGGAAGCTATTCTTGCAGTGCAGTAGTAGTAACTCCTACCATCGGTCTGTTAATCCGTAAAACGGAGACCGAAAATGTTCATGTTTCACTATCCCAATACAGCTCTACCCTCTATTAGCATTAACGACTCCTCAGGATCAATAAAATCACTTCAATCACCTTTTCCTCACTTCCACCCGCTTTGATGCCTTCGAAACAAGAGGCGGACTGGTGGTTGCCGCGCCATCAAGAAAAATTGGCTCTTAAGGATTCAATGGAATCCGTGGATTTAGTCTTTTTGGGGGATTCCATTACCCAAGCTTGGGAGACAAAAGGCAAGGCCGTATGGGATGCTATGTATCGCCCACGCAATGCACTCAATTTAGGGTTTAATGGCGACAGAACCGAGCAGGTATTGTGGCGTCTTGAACAGGGTGCGGTGGATAATATTCATCCTAAATTATTAGTGTTATCCATTGGTACAAACAACACCGGCCATCGGCAAGACCCAGCAGAGGAAACAGCGCTAGGCATTCAGCAGATCTTGAGTCTATTACAGAAAAAGTGCCCAAGTACAAAGATATTACTGCTGGCAATTTTCCCTCGTAGTGCAAAGCCAACACAAAGAATGCGGGTCATAAATGACCATATAAATAGCATAATTCAATCCTATGGGGACAATGAAACCGTCTTTTATCTGGATATCAATCATCATTTCCTAACCGAAAAAGGCGCGTTAACCAGTGACATCATGGAGGATTTTCTTCACCCAAATGAAAATCAGTATGCTGTTTGGGCAGAGGCCATGGAACCCCATATCAAAACCTTAATGCAAGAGTGAACTTTTCAGTGAATAATGGCTCTCAATAGTTCGCTTTAAAAAGAGAAAGCCTATGAAAATACAGCCTTTATCAACACATATCGGTGCATTAGTCGAAGACGTGCAACTCGCCCAGTTAGACGATCCTAGTTTTGCGCGTATTCATAACGCCTTTTTAGAGCATCAAGTTTTGTTCTTTCGCGATCAAGTATTAACCCCTCAAGAGCATCTTGAATTAGGAAAGCGCTTTGGTGAAATAGAAGCGGTGCATCCTTTTTTTCCACACTTAGAGGATGCCGAGCAAGTGGTGATCATTGAAACCGCCAGAGGCAATCCACCCGGTGAGAGCTTTTGGCATACGGATTTAACATGGCAAGAAAAGCCCTCAAAATGCTCCATTTTGCATGCGCAACATTTACCGCCAACAGGAGGTGATACCATTTGGGCTTCCATGCAAGCGGTATGGCAAGCGTTACCAGAGAATCAAAAAGCCTATTTGCGCACATTAAAAGGCTTGCACGCTCTGCACGCTTTTGAAGGCAGCCGTTACGACCATCAAGAAACGGATCATTCAGGTAATCAACAAAGCTACGTCGCCAACAAATCCAAGCAATATCCGCCTGTCATTCATCCATTAGTAAAACAACACCCTGAAACGGGCAAAGAAACTTTATTCATTAACGAGCAATTCACCCGTTCTATTATCGGCATGGAAGAGAAAACCAGCCAAGCCCTATTAAACGAATTATTTGAACTGACCAGATCCCCCGAATTGCAGGTGCGCTTTCAATGGCAAGTCGGCTCCGTTGCCATCTGGGACAACCGCAACACCCAACACTACGCCGTCACCGACTACGGCGACCAACCAAGGCGACTACACCGAGTCACCGTCTGTGCGGATGGCTAATTAATGGTGTATGGTTTTCAATCGTGTAGAGCATCATCTCTTGATATACTGACATACATATTAAATACAGCTTACAGGTGAAAAATGTCTGATACCCAAAGCACACATTTAGAACGTGTTGCGATTAAAGGTTTTAAATCCATCAAGGAAATGGATTTAAAAATGAAGCCAATTAATATTGTTATTGGGGCAAATGGCTCAGGTAAATCTAATTTTATCTCTTTATTCACTTTCCTCAGAAACCTATCAGAAGGAAAGCTTCAAAGTTATGTAGAAAAGAATGGCTTTGCGAATGCATTTTTCCATTTTGGCTCTAAGACTACGTCTCAAATTGAAGTAGATATTAATGTAGGTCAAAATGGATATCACGCAGCATTTAGTCATGGAACAAATGATGATAATTTGCTGTTCCAAAAAGAGTTTTGTACGTTTGCAGGTTCTGGGAAAAAATTTCGTATTAAAGGGAGTAAGGGAGAAAGCGGCCTTCTTCCGGGGTCTGAGTCTGAGAGCGCCTATGTTCGACAATATACACGCGAATATCTAGATAAATGTCGCGTTTACCACTTTCATGATACAGGCCCTACGGCGTCTTTTAAGCAAGCATCCTCACTAGAGTCTGTAGACTACCTACAACATGACGCAGGTAATTTAGCTGCTTTTTTATATGAGTTGAAAGATTGCGAAGAAACAAATGCATTCTTTAAAAGTTATCAAGACATCGTTAATGCGATAAAAACGGTCGCTCCTTATTTCCATGACTTCTATTTAGAACCTCGCGGCCGTGAAGGAGAGAAAAAAGTTTTATTAAAATGGATTCATCGAGATCATGACGAGCCATTTTCTGCCAATCAACTTTCCGATGGCACGGCACGCTTTATTTGCATGGCTACCTTGTTTTTACAACCAAAAGTATTGAGACCAAAAACCATTATTTTGGACGAACCTGAGCTTGGTTTACATCCTGCGGCTTTAGAAGTGCTAGCAGACATAGTGAAATCCACATCAACAGAAAATCAAGTTATCTGCTCCACCCAATCTGTCACCTTTGCCAATCAATTTAGTCCTGAAGACTTTATTGTTGTTGACCAAGAAAGCGGTGCATCGACCTTTAAACGTGTGGATGAAGAGGCGCTAAAAGGCTGGCTAGAAGACTATGCAATGGGTGATATTTGGATGAAAAACATAATTGGAGGACGGCCAGAATGGTAAGAATAGGGATATCAGTAGAAGGCCCCACGGAAGAACGGTTTATAAAAATAGTATTAGCGCCTTACCTAGCCTCCAAAGACATTTATATGACGCCAATCTCAATGGGTGGCGATGTTAATGTGGATAAAGCCAAGAATGAGCTAAAAAACATCGCCAACAGTTTTGACTTTGTGACAACCCTCTATGATTTTTATGGTTTTAAAAAGAGGTTACCAAACGAAGACAAATCAGCACTGGAGCAAAGGTTAATGAGCTCGGTTCACGATGCCGTAAAAGAGAAGCTTATTCCCTATATTCAAATGTATGAATTTGAAGGGCTTTTATTTTCTTGCCCTGAATCCATGCAAAGAGAATTAAATGAAAGTGGTATTCAACAATGGTGTCAGAACATTCTAACGGAATTTGATAATAACCCTGAAGCCATTAATAACTCGGTTGAAACAGCACCCTCCAAACGCTTGCTGAAACACACAAAATATAAAAAAGTGATTCATGGGCCAAATATAGCAAATGAAATTGGTATCTCTAAAATGAGACAGATGTGCTCTGGCTTTAATCAATGGTTATGCAAAATTGAAGCGCTTACTCAATAAAACCTTACCCAATAAAATACCGCTCGTTTTACTCTAGTTCCCACGGTCTCCGTGGGAATTCATACCGTGTTACTAGCGGCATCTGATTGTATTACCACGCTGGAGCGTGGGAACGAGAAATACTCTAGAGCGCTCGACTCTAGTTCCCACGGTCTCCGTGGGAATTC
>CANLRQ010000025.1 GCA_947493575.1 uncultured Marinomonas sp. | reverse complement strand
TTAGCTTTAAATTATCCATAGTCTCTCTCTCGTTTTTGTTTGTTTTTTGATCGGAACAAATTAAATTTAACGAAAGAGAGGCGCTTTTTAAAGCCTCTGGTAGACACACTTATTGGGACGGTATGTAAACTCATTGCTCGACCCTTTACTCAAAGAGCTTGAGAAACGAGATTATCTAAGTGGCGAAGGCACGGACTAAGATAAGACGTTTAATGAGATTAGGTGTGCATGTTCAGGCCGCAGTTGCATGTGGTATTACCAGCAAAGGGCCATGGCGCAGCGATAAAACTCTGGGGATGAATCAGGCGTTATCGCTTGATTACCTAAAACCCGAAGGACTTTATTCATTGCGAGATGGTTGGATCGCGCTTCAGCATCCTAAGTGAAACGCCCTGTGAGGAGCCGCATGCAGGGTGTTGTGGGGGGTGGAGGTTAGAAACCTACGGGTACCTGATTAGCCATGATTTTCTCTGCACGTGCAGCAAACATTGTACTCCATGCTTATTACATTGCCTAGACACTCATCTTGAGAGCAATCTTTTCGTTCTACAGGATGTAATGAATCACATACGAAGCAGAATAAATGTTCTGAATCAGGTTCATTCGGCCTTAATACCGCATACTTGGGCTCGATTGAATCGTATTTTTCACTTTCGCATTTGCACTCTGGACATAGATAGAGACGCTGTCTCCTATCAACTTTGAAAAATCGCGTTGTTTCTGCTGGCTTTAAGAAATTGAAGACAATTAAGAATTCTTTGGCCACCAAACCTTCTACGTGGTCTGTATCGAAAAATACATGTGTCGCTGCTGAATTATTAAGGAAGCCTCTTCTCGTAGCTACCCAGTTTTCATTAGCATAAAGATATTCATGCACATCAAGAAGAATTAGAACTACATCTTCCGCCGAAACATTGAGTTCCTTATCTACCGTATGCATAGCCTTATTTCGAAGCTTTCTAAGCCTTTCAAATAAAACAGAAAAACCTGAATCTAACTTTTTCTCGTGAACCGTATCGTGAACTCTAACCAAATCTTGGGCATCGATAGCTCTGAACTCTGAAAAGCTTACTCCTGTTCCATCATTGTCTTTAGGCCAGTCTGAATGATTCCCTGATATAAGCAAATAAGGACTAATCGCAATAAGCTTACCTTTTATCGCAAGCTCTACACCTTGCTGGGTAATGATCAGTGATGTCAGGATTCTCTGACGAGCCGTCTCCCAAAAAGCCTTTTCATCCTCCTTCTCTACTTCTGAATAGCCTTTGGCCTCATCAAGAGTAAGCAGAAATGAAATAACAATATCCCAAGCAAAATCAAATTGAGCCTTTGCCGCAGAATCAAACTCTTCGCTTGTTGGAATATCCTTAATCATGAATATTGAAATCCCCTCGGACTATACATATCTGGCTAACGCTTACATAAGCGGAAAAATATAGTTGGTTAAAATGTTTGAGGAACGAAAAACAGCCAACTGTAATTTTCCGTTTGATGTTCTTGTTAGCTACAATGCCTGCCAATCACTTAAGTTATTTTTCTTTGCACTGTGTTTGTAATATAGCGCCGTAAACAAACCGGAAAACATTCCAGCAAACAAACTAGTTAATAAGGCGGCTTTAATTGTCATGCCGCTAGATTGCCAAGTAGTAAACCACATAAGAAGCCCCCATGCGCCACCAAACCATATAGAGTGTCTAAGAAAGTTACTCATGAATGAACAATAATGAAATGGACGAATATTAAATCCAAGCTTTCGTAATAATACATAAATCGGAGGATTATGATTGGCTTTCCATATATTAGCTTCACTAAGCTCCTTTTGTGCAGCCTCTAATTTATTCTGAAACGACATTTTACACTCCTTGTAGCTAACTACTAAGCGGTTATACAGTGGTGTAGCCATGGTTATAACCGTCTCTTGAACAGCCGCTTTATCTATAGGGAATTTGCTTTTTCAAGATTGGCGACGTCCCTGTTTATATCGCGGTGTTTTTTTGTACTCTCGAAGGTTACTTTTCAAAAACCTTCGTGCTTTTAGATTTTTTCGTATTGCTTTTTTATACTTTTACTCGAATTCTAAGTATGAAGCAAGCAAGATCCCTCAGGCTTAGCAATCTGATATTTTTTATCCATTGTTATTGCCTGACTCAAAAAAAGGCTTTTTGCTTTGTGAGCAACCCATTAGGTTGCAAACCGCTTCATAATGTCGGAAGGCGCCTTCGGCTTTTTCGACTTACAAGATAAAAAAAGCCTCCTTATTAAGTCAAATGATGTATTCCTCTGCGCCAATCAGCGATTTTTTTCGTTCCTACAAGATTACTTGACCATTACAGATGCAGCTAATAACACGGTATGAATTCCCACGGAGACCGTGGGAACTAGTAAAGGGGCAGATTTGTCGGGCTGAAGCCCGGACCTACAAGATAAAAAAGCCAGACTGTCAAAAGGCAATCTGGCTTTAAAAGAAACCTTAAATAAGAAGGGAGAGATTAAGGTTTAATGCAGTTCACTTAGTTAGCAAAGTGCGCTGCATTGAAGAGAGTTTGTAGCTCTTCATACTTGTCGCTGTAAGCGTCTGCTTTCTTAGCGAATGTGTTTGCACCTTGAAGGTTAACGTCAGCATTAAATTCAATGCCTTTAGACTCTAAAGTGTTTGATAAAGCTTCAACACTGGAAACGTTTGTACGGTAATCTTCGTATGCTGTTTCTCCTGTAGAACCCGCTGCAAAAGCAGACGTTGCGATAACAGAAGAAGTCAAAAGAGCCAAAGATGCTTTAGTAAATGTGTTCATAATAAATCTCCAAAATATAAAAAAAGTGAATCGCCTTGCGTTTCGATGGAGTGATTATTAACGAATTCAAAACATAAAAATAGCCTTTGGAAGTCGCTTCCCAGTTTGTTACTCGCTTGTGGTTTTATTAGTACCAATTAAGAATTTTAAGGATGGAATGTGCAGCTTTAACGGCATTTTACGCACATTTCTATACGCTGGAATCAAGCGTGGTGCAGAAAAATAGCGTAGACTGACTGGCATTATCCGATAATATGGCGGACAGCTAACACAATTGCAGCCAATGCCAAACAATAGACATGACGAATAGTAGAGAGACAGCTTGAAGCCTTTTAAAGTGACTGACTTACCGAAAAGCATTAATTACCAGATGACTCAGATCCCAAGCGATAATGCGAAGGTGTCTGGTTCACCAGATAAAACGCCCTTTAATAGAAGAGAAGCCGCTGAAGTGCATTACTTGATTACACGTTTTGCCAGTGTGAAGCGGCTAAAACTTAAGAAAAGCTTGGTGAAGGTCGCTGAAGTGATTCATTCAGATTTACCGGAAGAAGCAAATACACAAATTGAAGCATTAAAGTGGCTACAAGCAAACTGGAATAAATATTAAGGAAGATGATTCCACCTCCTGCTTAATAGGCGTTATGTTAGAGTTTTAAGCAGGTTGTTTATTTCTAATTGGAATTCTTTATCTTCACTTTTGGTTGTATTCTTTTTGGCTATTTGAAGGTTTTTAAGAGCTTTCTCTTTTAACCCTAGCTCCACTTGTAACGTCGCTATAGAAAAAGCGATAGACGCAATATAATCTTTTAAATTCTTTTCCGTGGCTTTTGCCAGCGCTTTTTCATAGATGGCGATAGCATCTGCTAATTCTTCGGTAAAGTCCGCGAGTGTTTCCCACTGCACAGGATGATCTTTACTGGAGTTTTCATTACTAATACAAATCGTATTGAGTTCAGCATAAAGCGAATCAAATTTTTTCTGATCCTCTTTTTTGGCGGCAAGTAATAGCTTTTCCGCTAGGTTATGGACAGATTTGTATATCTTAGTATTCATAATGGTGTATTACCTTTTTTGATCACCTATAAAAGGTGAATCAACTAATGGATGTGTCTGTTTCTTTTTGGCAAACGGTCGTTTACCGTATTTCGTAAGATGTGGCTGGTAGGGTTACGCGGTGATATCAATGATAGAGCCGAGGGTTTTATTCGCTGTTTCCAGTACTTTGGCGTTTGCCTGTGCTTCCTGTTTACTGGTTGTCGCTTCGACCAAACCGTCTCGCACTGCTGAGGAATTGGCCTGACTACTCTCTGTAGAGGATGCGTGCGCAACTTTACTGCTTGCTTGGGCTAAATTATTTTGGCTAGTTTGAAAGCCTGTTAAGCCATTCTGGAAAGCGGAACCATTGATTTGCATATATCACCTTATTCATTTGTATAGAAATAAGCATTTGTATCACGTAAATAAGAGTAGGCAGTTGCGTGGATAAAATCAATAGATTTGTATATTCTGAAAGTAGCCAGAGTGCTTTTTCCTTTATTTGGTTGAGCGCTGTCATTGTATTGTTTTATTCCTCACTTGTAATGGAGAAGATCTAGATGAAAGTATTTGCTTTTGGTGCCAGTGGTAGTGATGCCTCGATCAATCAAAAACTTGCTGAATTTGCAGCGAATAAAATTCCCAGTGCTACCCCGATAGAGTTATCCACTTTGGGTGCTGAAGACTTTGACCTCCCTTTGTTCACCTCTCAAAAAGAGCAAGCGTTAGAGCAGGAAACGGGTAATAAAGCCCATCCTAAAGCGCAGGCTTTGCTAGATAAAATTCAAGTAGCGGATGTGGTTATTGTGTCTTTTGCTGAGCATAATGGAAATTATAGTGCGGCTTTTAAGAACCTGTTTGATTGGACTTCTCGTATTGAGCAGAAGATGTTTCAAAATAAACCAACGCTTCTTTTAGCAACATCTCCTGGTGGTCGTGGCGGTAAAGGTGTGTTGGAACTAGCAGAAAAATCCTTACCTCGTTTTGGAGCCGCAATTGTTGGCTCTTTATCCATTCCAAGTTTTTATGATGCATTTACTGAAAACATGGGAATGCTGCGCAACGACGAATTGTCTTATCGAATGGATGAGCTCTTAAAATCACTTTCAAGTCAGGTCGATTAATTAGAGATCAAGCAGCTGGTTGAGATAGCGCTTCATTCTAGCTGCTAAAGCCAGATTTTCTGAGAGTTTTCTCTTCGGATTATCTGGCTTTGTTATTCCCAAGGCGAGCAAATATCAATTAGGCAACCATTAGGGTCTTGGGTGAGAAGCCGGCGCTGTCCATAAAATTCATTACGAGGCTCTTGAATAATAGGAACCTTCATAGAGAGTGCTTTTTGAAAAACTTTATCCACGTCTTCAACTACAAAAGTAACGTACATACCATTAGGAGCCTGTTGAAATGCTTCCGGTACTAAATCATGATCACGTTGAATGATTCCATACTCAAGCTCTGGATCAGTTGAAGAGCAGAGTTGAACATACCAGTCACTATCGTATTTAACGCTAAAGCCAAGTAGATCAACATAAAACTGCTTACTTTTTGGCAGGTCATTTGAACAAATATTGGTTAATATTTTCATTGTGCTCTCCTCAAAAGATCATCTATCTTAACAATTTTATAAGAAAAAAAACCAACCCGAAGGTTGGTTAAGTTGCAGAGATAGGGTATCGCAGGAAATACACAGCAATAGGAAAGTTGCCTTATGCTTGTTCTTTATTGAGCATCAATACGTACACCTGTTTTTTGATCAAAGGCAACGGCTTTAGAAGTATCAAACATCATATTAATGTTTTCACCGGGTTTTGCTGTATAGGCAGGATGAGAGCGGCAGTTAATTTCATTGTCTTCAATACGAGTAATGATCATGGTATCTGCTCCCATAGGCTCCGTTACTTCAACCTCTATTTCGGTGGTAACAACAAACGCATCACCTTCTTTATGTGCTTGAGGTTCGGTGATCATTTCAGGGCGAAGACCTAACATAATGGTCTGCCCAACATAGCTTTTTAGGCACTCCTGACGAGGGAAAGGCAGCAAGGTCTTTTGCGCGGCATTAATTTCCAGCATCAAGCCTTTTTCTGTTTCAACGACCTTGGTGGGGATAAAGTTCATGGCTGGAGAGCCCATAAAACCGGCGACAAATAAATTGGTTGGGTTGTCATAAATCTCTTGTGGCGTACCCAGTTGCTGTACTTCTCCATCTTTCATCACGGCAATGCGATCAGCCAGTGTCATGGCTTCTATTTGATCGTGGGTTACGTAGACGATGGTGGTGCCGAGTTTTTGATGCAGTTTTTTAATTTCAGTACGCATTTCTACTCGGAGTTTTGCATCCAAGTTAGACAATGGTTCATCAAATAAATACAACTGAGGGCGACGAGCCAATGCACGACCCATAGCGACACGTTGTCTTTGGCCCCCAGAAAGTTGCGCCGGTTTACGGTGTAATAAATGGGTGATTTGCAGCATTTCAGCAACGCGTGCCACTTCAATATCACGATCTTCCTTTGGCACTTTACGCATTTCTAAACCAAAGGAGATGTTTTGTCCGACGGTCATATTTGGATAAAGCGCATAAGACTGAAATACCATTGCGATATCACGATCTTTAGGGTTCGCGTAGGTTACGTCATTATTATCAATTAAGATACGGCCTTCGGTAACGTCTTCTAAACCTGCAATGGCATTCATTAGCGTGGATTTACCACAGCCAGATGGACCAACTAAAATCAGGAACTCACCCGCTTCAATTGATATGTTAATGCCTTTGAGGACTTCAGTTTGACCGTAACGCTTTACGACATTATCGATGATTAAGTTTGCCATGTTCTAAACTCCGAATGTGAGATGAGTACGCTCGCTTTTTGTATGTGAATGATGTTTAAGCGAACGACTTCTTGTATCAATAAATTGTGCTGTATTGTTGTCTGTATCAGGGCTGCTTTTAAGTGCTAGCCTTTGACAGCTCCAGCGGTTAAGCCACGAACGAAATATTTTCCTGCCAGTACGTATACGATCAATGTGGGCAATGCCGCCATAATGGCCGCTGCCATATCTACGTTGTATTCTTTGCCACCAAAACTGGTATTCACTAGGTTGTTCAACGCAACCGTCACAGGTTGTGTATCAAATCCTGAGAAGGCCACACCAAAGAGAAAGTCATTCCAAATTTGGGTGAATTGCCAAATGATGGTCACCACAATGATGGGAGTTGAGATAGGTAAAATAATACGATAGAAAATAGTAAAGAAACCGGCACCATCTAAACGAGCAGCTTTGACTAATTCACTAGGAACGGATTGGTAAAAGTTACGAAAGAACAGGGTTGTAAATGCCACACCATAAACCACATGTACAAAAACCAAACCGCTGGTGGTATTTGCAATCCCCAACCAGCCAAGAGTTCTTGCCATGGGTAATAGGATGACTTGAAACGGAATAAAGCAACCAATCAATAGCGCGGCAAAAAACAAATCACTGCCGCGGAATTTCCACATCGAGATAACATAGCCATTGATGGCGCCTAAAATTGTAGAAATGATTACCGCAGGTACAACAATTTGAAATGAATTTAAGAAAAACGGCGAAATGCCTTCACAGGTACTGCCTGTACAAGCGGAAGACCAAGCTTTACTCCAAGCATCAAAATGCAAACTTGCAGGTAAAGACAGCAGTGTCCCAGTTCGTATTTCTTCTACATCTTTTAAAGAAGTAATCAGCATGACGACAAAAGGCAGTAAATAAATCGCTGCGACACTGATTAATACGAGATATAAAGCAACACGCAGTAATTTTTCAACTGACGTGGTTTTACGTTGAATGGCTTGAGTATTAGGCATTGCGCTCTCCTCGTAATTCGGAATAGAGATAAGGTACGAGTATGGCAAGTACGCAACCCAGCATAACCATGGCGGATGCTGAACCTAGCCCAATTTGGCTACGAGTAAAGGTATGCGCATACATGAAGTTGGCAGGTAAGTCTGAGGAATAACCCGGGCCACCATTGGTTAACGCTGCAACTAGGTCAAAACTCTTAATGGCAATGTGGGATAAGATGACCATAGCGCTGAAAAATACAGGTTTTAACGACGGTAAAATAATGCGTCGATAAGTAGTAAAGGTATTCGCTCCATCAAGTTGAGCCGCTTTAATTAAATCACCATCTACGCCTCTTAGCCCTGCTAAGAAGAGCGCCATTACAAAGCCTGATGCTTGCCAAACGGCGGCAATAACCAAGCAGTAAACCACTTTGTCTGGGTTGACGAGCCAATCAAAGGTGAAATCTGTAAAGCCCATGTCGACCATAAGTTTTTCAAAGCCATTGGTGGGGTTTAATAACCACTTCCACGCAGTACCCGTTACAATGAATGAGATGGCCATTGGATAGAGGTAAATGGTTCGAATAGCGCCTTCAGAGCGAATTTTCTGGTCTAGGAAAATAGCGAGAATTACCCCTAGCAAGAGGCAAATCAAGATGAATAGTCCTCCAAAAATACCAAGGTTTGTTAGGGCGACAATCCATCTGTCATTATTGAATAAGCGCTCATATTGGCTTAAACCAACAAAATCGTAAGAGGGCAGCATACGTGAATTGGTCATGGAAAGTACGGCCGTCCAGATCATGTATCCATACATGCAAACCAGAGTAACGATAACGGTCGGAGCCATGACAATTTTGGGCATCCAATCTGCCAATGATAAGCGTGCAGGGCGGCCTGCCTGAGCCTTGTTTGGCGCAGAATTAATGGCGTTTGTTTTCATAGTGTTAGGCTTCAATCAGGAAAGATAAAGAGGAGGCTGACACCGAATTGGGCCAGCCTCGAAGAGCGATTACATACTTGCTTTCACTGCACGAGCTAACTTATCTACCGCTTCTTCAGCAGTCATAGACTCATCATTGAAATAGTTAGTTACTACATCATAGATAGCGCCTTGCACCATAGAAGATGCTGCCATACCGTGAGCCATACTTGGTAGCAGGTTGCCAGTAGAAGAGCTTGCTAGGAAAGAATCCATAGAAGAGTGAGCACATGAGTCGAATTTTTCACGCGACATATTTAAACGAGCAGGGATAGAACCTTTGTTAAGGTTAAATGTTTCTTGGAACTCAGGTTCAAGAATCAAGCGAGCCAAATCCTGTTGAGCTTTTTGATTATCTTCACCTTTTACTGAGAACATGGCTAAGCTATCAATATTAAAGGTAAACATTTCACTCGTACCTGGCGCTGGGTAGCAAACATAATCAACGCCTGCTTTTTTGCCAGCAGCGGTGAATTCGCCTTTAGCCCAATCTCCCATGATTTGCATAGCGGCATCACCGTTAATGACCATTGATGTTGCTATGTTCCAATCACGACCAGAGAAGCCCGTATCTACGTAATCACGCATTTTCTTAAAGGTTTGGAAAACATCAACCATCTCGGCACTACGAAGGGTTTCATCGGATAAGCCAATAAAGGAATCATGATAGAACTGAGCGCCTTTCTCTAAAGCAATGGCTTCAAATAAGGTTGCGTCTTGCCATGCTTGGCCGCCATGAGCTAGAGGAGTGAAGCCAGCCGCTTTTATTTTGTCTGCTTCGCTAATGAACTGTTTCCAAGTTGAAGGAATGCTTGCGCCTGATTTGCGGAATACTTCTGGGTTTGCCCACAACCAGTTTACACGGTGAACATTCACAGGAGCTGCCACATAGTGGCCGTCATGTTTCATTGTATTGCTGACAACACTTGGCAATACATTATCCCAATCACCTTTTTCTGCAACCGCATCAAGGTTAGATAAGAAACCAAGGTCACCCCATTCTTGAATAGTTGGGCCTTTAATCTGAGCACTTGCTGGTGGATTACCTGAAATCGCACGAGATTTTAAAACGGTCATAGCGGATTCACCCGCACCACCGGCAACAGCGAAATCTTTCCAAGTATGCCCTTCTTCTTCCATCAAACCTTTTAATACATTGATGGATGCGGCTTCACCGCCTGATGTCCACCAGTGTAATACTTCAACTTCACCAGCGTGAGTTGTTGCGGAGATAGACATGGCAACGGCAGTTAAACTTAATGCGAGCTTTTTCATGATAGTAACCCTTGTTATTTTTTTTATCGTCACCTGCATTGATGCAGATTATTATGAATTGAGACCTTTGAACGACTATTGCGCTTGTTAATACTTTGTTAAAAATAGACTCAAAATGAGCATTTATAATTCATAAATTCCGCTTTTTCGTCAGTTTTTGCCTCGTCTTATCATCGCTCATGACTTCGTGAAAAGGTCTCTAATGGTAATACCGCTTTTTATATTTGTTTGAGAACTTAAAACAAACTTAATAAAACCGATGGGTTCAATTTAACAAAGACTGAGAGTTGGAGGGGTAAAATAGAGCAACCTAATGTAACAAAGTCTTGCATAGTCTGTACGTGTGCCATTGTTCGGTTATTAGGTAAACGAGCTGGCTAGGTGATAAATACAGAGCGTAAGCAGAGAAGGGTGCTAAGCTACCTTCCTTCCTCCTTAAATAAAGCAGCGAATACTGTAAGTGCTATCAAGGCGGATAATAGTGGGATTAAACTGAAAAAAGTCGTTGTTTGAAAGGGTAGGGCTTCATGCTAAAGATGTCATCAGCTTATGTTTTAAAAGTTGTTGTTTAAAGCTTTCTAAATCAATCGGCTTTGACAGTAAATACCCTTGGAAAAGACTGCAATCCAGAGATTGTAGATAATCGAGCTGATACTGCTCTTCAACGCCTTCAGCAACAACGGTTAAGTTGTAAAGTTTGGCCAAGGATAAAATCAAACTTGCCATAGAACCTTCATTACTTTGGGTTGCTGACAATGCCCAAATGAAGCTGCGATCTATTTTGAGAGTATCAATTGGATAGGTACCAAGTTGATTAAACGCCGTATAGCCTGTTCCAAAATCATCTAAAGCCAGTTTATACCCTTGTGTTTTTATTGAATGGAGCATTTCTTTAGCGCTTTCGTCATAATGCACCAAGCTGGTTTCGGTGATTTCAAATTCAATATTATGAGGTTGGATGTTGTATTTTGTGGCTAATACAGAGACATCCTTTAAAAAATTATGGTTGTGCAACTCTTGTGCGGAAATATTAATTGAGAAAACGAACTGATCGTTATTTAAATAAGGCATTAACTGATTAATTATGGAAAACGATTCTTGAATGACTAACAAATCGATTTTATTTATTAACCCCATTTCTTCAGCGATTGGAATGTAAACTTCAGGCCCATACTTTGACAAGACGGAATTGTTGCTTCTAATAAGCACTTCTACCCTAGAGATACTGTCCGCATTTTTATTATAGATAGGCATAAAGTTTAAAAAGAAACCTTTGTTATTAATGGCTTCTTTTAATGAGAAAATAATTTGGTTTTTTTGAGTGATTTCTTGAAATAAATCATGGTCAAACATTTGGATAGATTTTACTTTATGCTTTTTAGCCTTAAACATAGCTTGATCAGCATTGCTTATTAGATCAATGGGCGTGATTTCTGGGCCTTTAGCAATGGCAATACCAATGCTGGCATTAAGGGAAAAACATTGTTGGTCTATCCAGAACGTTTGACTAACGGCGTGTAACAGCAACTTTCCTATTTCATCAGCAAGTGCGTTGTTTTGGCTCCATTCAATCGCAATAACAAACTCATCTCCAGCAATTCTAGACAGTTTGTAGTGTAAGGGAATAAGAGGATGTGGGCTCATCTTTAAAGCATCATCTAAACGTTGACTGATGTTTTGTAGAACTTTGTCACCAATAACATGACCGTAGATATCGTTGATACGTTTAAAGTTATCCACATCGATGTAATAAATCACCAGCTCAGATGTGGGAGGTAAATTATGAAGGTGATCTTTGATCCAGTTTTCTATACTACGGCGATTACCATGCCCTGTTAAATAGTCTTGATTTGCCTCATTTAGCAGTGCCTGTTTGTGATTTTGAATCGTTTTTGAATATAAAAAAGAGATAATAATAGTGATAGTAAGACTAATGCTGATGCCAAAAACAAAGTGTATCTTCTGATTTAAGGAAACTAAAAACAATGCAAAAGAAGCAAGTACTACACTAATATATAGCGCTTTTTTGTAGTGAAAATTAAAGAATAAAATAGCAATAATAGGGTAAATATATACAACGCCTCGAATATCAAAAACATAAGAGGCATACAAAGCAAATGAGCCAAAAACCACGGCCATAATGTTTTGATGTACTGTCCTAATCTTTCCGTGATAACTCATAACAATAAGAAATATCAGAAACATAGAGTTTACAATGTTGATAACACTGCTTAAAAAATCCCCTCTATTGAAATGATAGAAAATATAATAAAGGGTAGGAGCCATCCCTAATATACAAAAAATAAAAGTGAGGTATTGAGGTTTATTGATGCGTCCTTGAAATTGCATGGCTAGCCCTTGATTATTTCTAATTCAATAATGAATACATAAAGTGTAGTTAATGAAGCCTAATCACGCAAAGAGTTAAGGAAGGTGCGAATAAATCTACTTAAGTCTGCTAAGCCTCACTCGTTTTGAATATCAGGCTTTTATCCACATGCAAAAGGGCTTATTCGGACCTTTCTTAATATTTATTAGTGACTGTTTGAAGGTAAATCTATAATGTTTCAAAATGTATCTCGTGAAGGAGTTTTGCGCAAAAAGTAACATTTATAAAATATAAATCACTTTCATTAACAAATAATTACATTTAGAAGGCTTTATTGTCTTTTTAGAAACTCTGATTTTAAGAAGTCGATTAACAGTCTCAGCTTTTTAAACTGAGCTGTCCCGGGAGGGAAAACTGCAAACACCTGAATGTCTGAACATTGATAATCTGCCAAGACTCTTTCTAAGCTACCTTTTTGAATTCGTGGGCGGGCGTCATACATTGGAATACGACCAATGCCGTTTCCTCCTTCTAAAAATGCAGTCCTAGCTGCCGCATTGTTAGTACTTACTGACCCATGAACAGCTAGAGAAAATGAGCGCTCTCCTTGAGATAGATGTACCGTGTCCGCAGCTTGTTTATACACAACCCAATCGTGTTCGTGTAAATCGTCAGGTTTGGTGGGTGTGCCTCTATGAGCAAAATAGTCGGGAGCGCCGCATAGGCAGGTTTCAAAAGTAGCTAGTTTGCTGGCTTGTAGGCCAGAGTCAGCTAATGGTGCACCTCGTATCGCCAGATCAATTCCATCTTTTATAATATTGGCGACTTCGTCATTTAAAGACACATCTAATTCGATCAGTGGGTACAATCGTCGAAAGCTGTTTAATGCAGGAACAATAATCTGTAAGCCTAAATTGACTGGGCAGGTGATTTTAAGCTTGCCAATCGGTTCTTGTTTGGCTTTTTCGATTTGTAAGTTGGCTTGGTGTGCTTGGTAGGCAATGGTTTGACAGCGAAGATAGTAAGCCTGCCCCGTATCAGTTAATGAGAGCGAGCGCGTAGTGCGATTAAGTAGCCTAACACCCAGTTGTGCTTCAAGCTTTTTTAAATGGTAACTGACAACACCTCTTGAAATGCCCATAGATTTTGCAGCGGCTGTGAGGCTGCCTTGATCTACGATTTGTGCAAATACCACCATACTTTTCAGCTGTTCGAAAGATATTTCCATTACTTGAGCCTATGTCGAATTGAGTGATCTGATTGTATCAATAATTCAATCAATGAAGTCAAAAATGCTCATATACCGACTGTTTGAGTAACTCATTATACTAATCCTATTGAAATTATTTCATGAACGTCTCTAATTAAACGGTTTATATAGGATTCATAGTATGAGCACTAAAAAAGTTTTATTTGTTTTAACATCACATTCAGAATTGGGTAATACAGGCGAAAAAACAGGTTTTTGGGTAGAGGAATTTGCGGCACCGTATTATGCCTTTATTGATGCCGGTGTTGATGTGACTCTGGTTTCTCCAAAAGGTGGTCAAGCTCCGATTGATCCAAAAAGCGAATTGCCAGATTTTCAAACTCCAGCGACAAAACGTTTTTATGAAGATAAAGCAACCCAAGATAAAGTGGCGAACACTCTTGGGTTAAACCTTGCTTCTCAAATTGATTATGATGCTGTGTTTTACCCTGGAGGTCATGGGCCTCTTTGGGATTTAACGGATAACGATGCTTCAATTGCGCTTATTGAGTCTTTTTTGAAAGCAGATAAACCAATTGCCTCAGTGTGTCATGCCCCTAGTGCGTTTTTAAATATCAAAGGTTCTGATGGCGAGTTTTATGTTAAAGGCCGCTCTGTAACAGGTTTTTCCAATTCAGAAGAAGATGCCGTTCAATTAACGAATGTTGTGCCATTTTTATTGGAAGATGAGCTGAGTGCTCGTGGTGGTAACTACCATAAAAATGCTGATTGGACGCCTTTTGCCGTGCAAGATGGTTTAATGATTACAGGCCAAAACCCGGCAAGCTCTGAATTGGTTGCGGAGAAATTGTTGGCTTTGTTAGTCTAAGTTGCTATGTCGATTTAAAGGCAATTAAATACCTAAAAGGCCCCTTGTTGAGGGGCTTTTTGTGTTCTGAGAAATCAAATTCAAGGCGGTGTTTGGTTTGCCCATCAAAGGTATTTTTATTCTTGTGTTATCTACATCTAACGCTCAATTTAACTGTACTTTTCGCTCTAACAGAACCGGACCAGCACCTTCCTCAGATAAGTGGTCTTGATCATTATAGATAGGGCATCTTTTCATTGATAAACAACCGCAGCCAATGCAACCATCAAGCGAATCCCTAATATTTTCTAAATATTGAATACGGTCGTTTAGTTCTTCATTCCATTTTAAAGCTTTCATTTAAATGTGAAACAGACGAAAGGAACAATGTAATGAGGTTAGAGCACCTTAATTTGGTTGTAAAAGATATGGTGAAAGCGTTAACTTTCTACAAAGCGGCTTTCCCCCATTGGAGAGTTCGCAGTAAAGGCACATCTGATTGGTATGGCATGCAACGAAACTGGTTACATTTCGGTGATGATTATCAATTTTTAACGTTAAATGATCATGGTACTGGGAGCAATCGAGACCTTACAGGCCATACTGTGGGATTAGCGCATTTTGCGTTTGTTACTCACAACTTAGATGCCGTGATCGAGCGACTTGATCACGTTGGTTTTACCGTCGAGAAGTATGGAGTAGAGAACCCACACAGGAAAAATGTGTACTTTACCGACCCTTCTGGTTACGAAGTAGAGTTTGTGCAGTATCTAAGTGATTTACCTGAAGAGCGTAATAATGACAATTAGGCGTTCTTGCCCTAGGTTGAAGTTTTGGTGAGAGTGAATTTTTTCTAGGGTTGTACATACAAAATTCGGTGCTTAGAGCGAAGGTGACTATCATCTATATGTCGGTGGAGTGCTCGGTGGCAGTTGAATACAGAGCAATAGAGCACGTATAAAAGCCGCTCTTTTTTGTTGGAGGCATTGTCTATTGACGTAGCGACGATTACTTTCATTGAACAGTGGTAATAGAAGGGTTTTTCCCCGTAAAATAAAAACCTGATGCATTTTACTGTTTTAAGGTTTTCATGACGAAATTTACAATGAATAAGGATTTACAAGCAGCACTCGAAGAACGGCGTCTTATTCCTTTTGTCGGTGCGGGTGTGTCCATGTCGGTGAAGAAGGCAGACAGTGATGAGCCTCTCTTCCCAAGTTGGAAAACCTTATTATTAAGCAGTGCTGATACAATAAAGCAACAAGGAGTTAAAGTAACAGCAGCAGACTTGATTGAGGCGCTCCTTCATCATGAAGACGAAGATGAAAACAGTTATTTAAAGGCCGCTCAACTTGCTAAGAAAGCGCTTGGTAACCACGCTTGGAATACCTTCCTTAAACAGCAGCTTTTGTTTTCTAAAAGCCAATGTGATGAATCAAGTCTAGAATTGGCCCGAACAATCTGGCGGTTACATTGCCCACTTATTATTACAACCAACTATGACAAAGTATTAGATTGGGCCTGCCCAGAGGATAAAATACGAGATTTAAGCCATTGGGATATTGAATCCTCCCATGAGCAAGCGAGTTCATTGTCTGGGAATATCCCCCATCCGACTGTGTGGCATTTACACGGACGCATCGACAATGTAAATAACCTCATACTGACGCCCGATGGGTATTCCAGTTTATACAGTGAAGAGGCAGACGATGAGAAATACAAAGCAGCACTAGCCACACTAAAAACCTACTTTACAACGCATCGATTGCTCTTCATTGGATTCAGTTTTGACGATGATATTTTTGCTGGGGCGTTACAAGCCGTTAGCCACTTGTTTGATGGCAATACGGCAAAACATTTTGTACTCATTAAAGAGAGCCAACGTGAAAAAATAGAACAGCTCAATTTGCCTTTAATCCCCATTACCTATCAAGATTACAGTGATCTGCCCGACTTTCTGAACTCACTGGCGCAGACTATTGCGCCGCCTGTAGAGACAATCGTAGAGGAAGCAATAGCGAACACAGAAGCCATGGGATCATTGGCTAATCCCTCTCAATCAAG
Source organism: uncultured Marinomonas sp. (assembly GCA_947493575.1). Lineage (GTDB taxonomy): Bacteria > Pseudomonadota > Gammaproteobacteria > Pseudomonadales > Marinomonadaceae > Marinomonas. The sequence continues at coordinate 26,353 of CANLRQ010000025.1, read as the reverse complement.
AACAGAAAAAGAGCGTGTTTCTTCGTCAAATATTCCTGATTACAATCCAAATCACCCTGTCTTTAACGTACCGTTTCGCAAAAAAGGGGATGGTGTTGTGGGTCGAGGTGAGGTGCTGTTGCAGCTTAGAAACCAACTTACGTCTGGAATGAAAACCAATATAGGCCATGCGGCGTCCTTTCGCGGTATGGGAGGCTTAGGCAAAACGCAATTGGCGGTCGAATACGCCTACAAGTACCAAGAGGATTACCCCAATGGGGTGTTTTGGATTGAAGCGGACAGCGACATTGATACTCAGTTAGTGCAAATGGCACGAGCCACGAAATGGTTTTCGCCCCACTTAGAAACAGCGGACGTATTAATCAGAGCATTAGACAAGCTTAAAAACAGCACCGACTGTTTGATCGTGTTCGATAACGTTGAAACAAAAGAGCAAATTCAAGACTATCTTCCAATGATTCAATCGACACCGCACTTGCTGATCACCAGTCGGATTGATATTAATGGCTTCACGGCGTTGCCCTTGTCATTACTGACGCCAGAAGAAGCGGTTGAATTACTCTTAAAAGAAGCCAATCGCAATGTGACGCTGCTTACAGAGGGTGAGCGCACAACATGTATGGAAATAGTTGAACTGTTGGGGCACTTGCCTCTCGCGATTGAGTTAGCAGGAGCCTATTTAAAACGACTTACCTCGGTGAGTTGGCTGAAATACAACACCCTGTTAGACACTAATTTAAAAACGGCATTGCCAGAGAAACACCTTGCCAGTTTTACGGGGCATCAAGTGGGTTTGTTTCGTACCTTGGCGATTACAGAGCACGAAATAACCCAATCCCCCTTAATTGAAGACATATTGCGACTATTAAGCTGGAGTGCCACGGCATCGATGGGAGCGTCGTTAATGGCTGCGCTACTGGATGTCTCTGAAGAGGAATTGATAGAGCCTCTGGCGCTTGGTGTCGAGTTACGTCTTTTCTCCACCACAGGCAATGACCGTTACTCGATTCACCGTTTGCTGAAAGAAGTTCAATGCGAATTACACCCATTAGCACCAATGGCAGAATGGGGGCAAAGCGTCTGCCAGCGTATGATTATTTGGTTTGAAGAGCGCAAGGACGAATTTTTAGAATTAAAACACTACCAAGCTGAAATAGACCATCTTAAGCGCTGGCAAACACAGGCGGAAGAGCTGTGTCTTGCTCAAGGGGTGTCACTAATTTGGCTCCAGTCATACCCTCTGTGGTATCTAGGTCACTATCAACAAAGTGAGGTGGTATTACTAAAGTCCTTAGTGTTGTTTGATGATTTGTTGCTAGAAAATGATTCTTCAAATTTGATAATAAAAGCTCATCTTTTAAGTGATTTAGGAGTAATTAAAGAGTGCCTAGGCCAATCTGAAGAGGCACTAGGGAATGCGGAAGAGGCGCTTAAGTTGCGTCTTGAATTGTTTGGTGAAAATCATGCGGATGTGGCGACCAGTTATAGTAATGTTGGCAGTGCTTATGGAGGTTTAGGTCAGCATAATAAAGCGTTAGAATATAAACAAAAAGCACTTGACTTACGTCTTGATTTGTTTGGTGAGAGCCATGTTGACGTGACTGGAAGTTATCATAATATTGGTTGTTCCTATTATGACTTAAGGCAATACGATCAAGCACTAAAATACCAACAAACATCACTTGAATTACGGATTAAATTGTTAGGAGAAAGTCATCCTGATGTGGCTAGCAGCTATAACAACGTTGGTATTACCTGTGGTGACTTAGGGCAATATGAAAAAGCATTAAAATACCTGAAAAAAGCGATTAAATTACAGTTTGAGTTCTTCGATGAAAACCATCCAGATGTGACGACCAGTTATAATAATATTGCCGATATATATATGCAGTTAGAGTGTTATGATGAATCACTATGGTACGATAGAAAAGCTTTTAATAGTAGATTGTCCTGCTTTTCTACAGATCCTAGGCCTGTAATTAATAGTATGCGGGGAGTGGTTAATACTCTAATTTCTCAAAAAAAATTTGCTTTCGCTCTAAAGGAATTGGAGTTGTTAAAGCCACTGGCCGCTTCGAACAAGGCGATAAAAATAGCAGTACAAGAATTACAGCGGCATATTAAAAAAAGTGGTGCTAAGTCTGGCTTTAGAGTGAATAGCCCAACCAAAAAAGCCACCAAGCGTAAGCCAAAAATAAAACGCCGTTAACTCCTACCTATTCTTTTCTTCAAAAGTTAAATTAGTATCCTTTAATAAAGTATTAGCAAGCGTAATAGCCGTGCAAAGGCCTTATTCTATTTTTATAAAAATACATAATTATTTATAAATGTAAACACTTACCCCTAGTGTAATCCTTTAATTCTAGGGATGTTTTGTTCTTAGAGGCTATAATCAAATACAATAATATTTTCTATCATTGGCACAAATTGCTGTTTCAGTTCTTCATGGGCTGGGTGAGGTAGGTAAATGTCTCTCGCTGCTTCATCGGTGAAGTCCATGGTGACACAGTGGGTGTATTCTTTATTTAATCCTTCAGGGCTGTTGTTTGCGCCACAGCTAACGGTTTCGATACCGGGTATCTTGTCTTGAATGGATTGAAACACATCGAAAACGTCAAGAATTTCGTCATCTTGTGTAGTAGCAGTAAATTGAATTAATAAAATGTGTCTAAGCACGAGTGCTCCTTAATAAACATCTTCTGTAAAACAAGGCCTAGGTCAATTTTATTCAATACTTTATGTTGGTCGATTGCAATAGTGGAGACTCATTTATTATTTAGGATACGCTCTAATGACTTTCTCTCTTCTTTTTTCCATGTTTTTATTTGCTTTAGCTGCTTCCTTGTCTCCTGGGCCTGTTAATCTTGTGTGTATTGGGAGTGGGGCGCGTTATGGCTCTTTGGTTGGATTGAAGTTCGTTTTAGGTGCAACAGTCGGTTTTATTGCGCTGTTTGTTTTGATTGGTTTGGGTGTGCACTACGTCATTGAATATCTTCCTATGATTACTCAGGTTTTGCAGTGGGCAGGGGTTATCTTTCTGCTGCACTTGAGTTATCAATTGTTTAAAGATAACGGTGACATTGCCGTGAACGATACGACCAATGCGCCTTCTTTTATGACAGGGGCTTATATGCAATGGTTGAACCCAAAAGTGTGGTTGGCCTCATTGGCGGGAATTGCTTCATACATCCCTGAGCCGAATATAAATGAGCTGGTGGTTTTTGCCGCATTATACTTTGTTATTTGTGGGTTATCTCTGAGTGTTTGGGTGGCTGCGGGTGTTATGTTGGGGCAATTCATCCAGAATGCTAAAGCAATGAGGGTGTTAAATAAAACGCTAGCACTCCTTTTGGCAGGAAGCTGTGTTGCTTTAATTCTATGATAATAAATGAGAGTAAGTATTCACAATATATTGTTATAGTGAATGCCTACTATCTGTTTTTGTGTTCATATATTGCTTAGGCGTAGCTGCAACTCTTTGTTTAAATGCCCGCTGAAAATGCGCTTGGTCATTAAAGCCAACGGTATGAGCTACATGTGCAATGGGTTGCCCTGTTTTCAATGCTTGTTGTCCATGGATGACTCGTTGGTTAATTCGATATGCATGAGGTGACATATTAAAGTGCTGTTTGAAGGCGCGTATAAGGTAACTGGTGCTGAGATTAAATTGCTGGCTTATTTTTTCGATTGTGGTGTCTTCTAAATAATGAGTATCTAGATAAGCCGCAACTTGTACGAGTGTAGCGGTAGCTACTTGCTTTGTTGTTGTTTTCTCTTGTTGGTATAAGTGCTGAAAAAGTGCCGCTAAATACGATTTTAATAATGTTTCTTTTTCTATACTGGCAGTTTGAAAGCCGCTAAGTTCTGCTTGCATCAATCTCTGAGCCAAATCAATAAACCCGTTATACAAGTCAGGTGACTTCAATGTATCTACATGAGTTGGTTGAAAGCGGTCTTCTTGAATAATCCCTTCAGAGTGTAAAAAGCATACCAGCCAATCTACATCAATGTGCATCATATAATAAGACCAAGGTGAGTCAGGCAGAGGGTTACATGCATGAACGACATTCGGGTCCATCATCACAATGTCGCCACTTGCAACATAGTAGCGGCGATTGGCACACAGAAACTCACTTTCACCATCCAGTATGGCCCCAATAGACCACTCTTTATGAGAATGAGCGGCATAGCTAACATTTTGTCCAACTAAAACCTGTCTCAATTCAACAAAAGGAAGCTTGTCATCTCGCCAAAATAGCGGGTGGGTAGAGGGCGTCATAGGCTTGATCTGTACTTTATATAGATAGTCTTAGTATGACATGAAACCAGTATTGAGCAACGAATATAGTCAGTTCACTGTGGGGACCCTATTTCAATATTCTTTCAGAGCGGTTTACGGAAATTGAAGAACATTTGCGTGCTTTACCTAGTTTATATGATCAAGCTTCAAGAGAGGTCGCTTCTTTACAGGCTGAGGTCCATAGTAAAATAAGACAAATAAGAGACTTTGCACGACTATTATACTTGTTAATACTTTGTTAAAAACAGACTCAAACTGCGCATTTATAACTCATAACCCCCGCGTTTTCGTCTATTTTTGATTCGTCTTATCATCGATCATGACTTCGTGTAAAGGTCTCAATAAGAAAAAGGCTACCCCAAGTTGGTTGTTTTTTTGGGTTAATAAACTTTAGATGTAAATATTTTAGGTTTAATTGTCTTTATAATTTCTATATTTAAGTTTATGTGACTAATTTATTGTCTCATTCTAGAATAATCAGGATATAGATGATTTAATTCGAAAATACGTTATTGAGGTGTGTTTATGTCGATCCAGAATACGACTCCTACAGAATATTTAACACCTGCTCAGATACGCGAGCAAATTCGCTCTGGACAGTGGAAAACCAATACATCAGGTGTGTCATCCGGTTATGTTCAAGGCAACATTGTGATTCTGCCGAAAAAATGGGCAGATGACTTTTTGAAGTTTTGCCAGATGAACCCAAAACCTTGTCCAATAGTTGGCATGTCTGATGAACCAGGTGATTTCATGATTTCATCTGTGGGTGAAAATGTTGATATCCGTACTGATGTTCCAAGTTACAAAGTATTTCGTGACGGAGTTGTGGTCGACGAAGTAAATGACATCACGGATATTTGGCAAGATGATTTGGTGACCTTTGTATTAGGTTGTTCATTTTCTTTCGAAGAGCCTTTAATTGCCGATGGCCTAGAAGTGAGAAACATCACCGAAGGCGTAAATGTACCCATGTATCGTACCAATATAGAGTGCCGCTCTGCGGGGCCATTTTCTGGAACAACCGTGGTTAGTATGCGACCAATGACACCTAAAGATGCCATTCGAGCAATACAAATTTGTACCCGATTCCCCTCTGTTCATGGTGCGCCTTTGCATTTTGGAAGCCCAGAAGACATTGGTATTCAAGATATCTCCTCTCCAGACTTTGGTGATGCCGTTACGATTAATGATGGTGAAGTCCCTGTCTTTTGGGCTTGTGGTGTCACGCCACAAGTGGCATTAGAACAAGCAAAACCACCGCTTTGTATCACTCATAGCCCCGGGTGCATGTTGGTAACAGATATGCGCAATAGTCAATTGGCTATCTTATAAAGCGATTTATCGTACTGCTGCACTTTTTGGAATATGGCGAGAGAATAAATACATGACAATGAAATTGAATTGCGATTTAGGCGAAAGCTTTGGTTCTTGGAAAATGGGTTTGGACAGTATGGCAATGCAGCATATTGATCAAGCGAACATTGCTTGTGGCTTTCACGCAGGCGACCCATTATGGATGACAAAAACATTGGCTTTAGCGGCTGAAAATGGTGTTGAAGTCGGCGCGCATCCCGGTTATCCAGACCTTGTTGGGTTTGGCCGTCGTAGTATGAAATGCTCAGCGGCAGAAATTCAAAGCTTGGTTATGTATCAAATGTCTGCACTTGACGGCATGGCTCGCAGTCAGGATTTGGAAATGACCTATGTGAAACCTCATGGTGCTTTGTATAACGACATGATGGCCGATGAATTTGTTCGCAGCAATATTATGCAAGCGGTGGCGAATTATTACCGTCCAGTGCGTTTGGTTTTACAAGCAACACCAGAATCTGCAACCCATCGTGAAGAAGCGGCAAAACTTGGGCTTGAAGTCGCTTTTGAAGCCTTTGCAGATCGTTGTTATGACGATGATGGAAAATTACTGTCGCGTGCAAAAGAAGGTGCGGTACACACCAAAGAAAAAATGCTCGCTCAAGTACAACAACTGGTTGATAAAAGCACTGTAACAACCATCAGTGGGCATGAATTAACACTGGATGTGGATACCTTATGTGTTCATGGGGACAATGAAGCAGGTGTACGTTCTATCGAGGCTATTCGGGAGATGCTGGCGAAATGAGTGCTTCCATGAAAATAGAGATTGCTGGTGAAAACGCACTGATTCTTTACTTTGCGGAAACAGCCAGTGAGCAATCTGCCGCAGATGTGTCAGAAGCAACTCAGGCACTTGAGAGTTTGGTTGGCAATGGAATTATTGATTTGATTCCATCTTACGCCTCCTTGTTAGTGGTATACGATGACAATCTGTTTGATGTTTACAGTATGCGCTATGAAATCACTCAGCGTATGCAAATGGGTTCTCAAAATACATCTGAGCAAAGCGCTCGTATCGTCAGATTGCCTGTCTATTATGGGTTGGAAGATGGGGTGGAAGCCTCTCCTGATTTAGCGGAACTGGCAGCAAATGCCAACTTATCCGTTGATGAAGTGATTGAAATCCACCAAGCACAAGCCTATCAAGTGTTTGCTATTGGTTTTGCTCCGGGTTTTGCCTTTTTAGGGGAAGTCGATCCAAGAATTGCAGCACCAAGAAAGTCGACACCTCGCAAAGCCGTGCCGAAAGGTGCCGTCGCCATAGCGGATCGCCAGACGGCTGTTTACCCTTCGGTTTCTCCGGGAGGGTGGAATTTAATTGGTCTGTGCCCAACGCCTATGTTTGATGCCAACACCACCCCTTGTATGCCCGTGGAAGTGGGTGACAAAGTGGAGTTCTATGCCATCGACAAAGCAGAGTACTTGGCTCTAGGGGGCGAATTATGAAAATTCTTCAACCGGGCGTTTTAGCCTTATTGCAAGATTTAGGACGTATTGGCCAGCACCGTATTGGTTTGACTGTGGGCGGCCCTATGGATCCTTTCGCCTTTCGTTGGGCCAATCGTCTTTGTCATAACCAAGACAACGACAGCGCAATTGAAATCAGCATTGGTGGTTTTGCTGTGGAATTTACCCAACCAACACAAATCGCCATTACAGGAGCAACAGTAGAAGCTAAGTTGAATGGCAAAGCGGTAGCAATGTGGCAAACACTAAATATTGCCGCAGGCGATGTGTTGAAGCTAGGTTTTGCAACAGAAGGTTGCCGTATTTATCTGGCGGTTATGGGTGGCATTCAATTGGATGAGCAATTTGGCAGTACCGCAACGGTTGTGCGCGAAGGGTTAGGTGGTTTAGCTGATAAATCTGGAAAACCATTGGCCAAAGAAGACCAATTGCCAGTTTTGCTATTACCAACAAAAGAACGTTTAAAAATGCCAGAGGCTGATCGTCCTGATTACACAGATACAACCCCCTTGAAAGTGGTGTTGGGTTACCAAGCAAACAGTTTCAGCGAGCTTGATAAGGCCCGCTTTTTTAATGGTGAATACACAGTTAGCGAACGTATGGACCGCATGGGTTATCGCTTAACTGGTCCAATCTGTCAGTCCAGTGTGAGCAGCATGTTATCGGAAGGCATTAGTCATGGCGCTATTCAAGTACCGCCAGACGGACAACCGATTGTGTTATTAAACGACCGCCAGACTATCGGAGGTTACCCAAAATTGGGTTCTGTGATGGGAATAGACACGGCCCGTTTAGCGCAAATGACCCAAGGTAAAACATTAAGTTTCTCTGCGGTAACAGCCGAAGAGGCCCATGCCATTAATCTATTGGCACGCCGCAGGGAAGCAAATATTGAATTATTGCCGCTTTAGCCTAGGGTTGAAAGAGGTGTATTGGTTTCCATGAGAAGATCGGAGAAGGTATGTCAGTTGTATTAGAGTCGATGAGTATTGCTATAGAAGAAGCATTAGTAGCAAAAAACCTTCGAGGTATGGCGAGTGTTCGTCCTACATTGAAAGCGGGTTATTGCGCACGTGCTGCAAAAACCTTATTCAGTGCGAAAGGTGTGGTGCTTATTGGTACTGGCTTCCCTGTGACGGATACCTTTGAAACCGACGGTCCTCTTGGTGCAATTGCCTTATATCAAGCCTTAGAAACGGTTGGTTCTACGCCTTATATTGTTTGTGGAGCGCCTCTATCAAAAGCCTTAAGAGACGATTATCGCATTGTTGAAATTGAAGTTGGCAAACACGCTTATCAAGAGCAAGAAGCTCGCGCAGTATTGGAAGACTTACAACCCAGTGTTGTTTTATCGATAGAGCGACCGGGGCAAGCGGAAGACGGTAATTATTACAATATGCGTGGTGAAGACATCAGCCCTCGAACCGCTTGTTTTGATACCTTTATGCGACAAGCCAGTTGCCCAACAATTGCCATCGGTGACGGTGGTAATGAAATTGGCATGGGCAATGTGGTTGAAGCTTTGAAAACATTAGACATTGTAGCAGCAGCCACCACTTGCGATGAGTTAATCGTCGCGGATGTCTCAAACTGGGGTGGCTATGGTTTGATTACCCTTATGGGGCACTTGGCCAAACGGGATTTGCTAGCGGAATTTAACCCAACAGAAACGCTGCAATACCTCTCTAAACTGGGCAGTGTTGACGGAGTAACGCGCTTAAATCAATTAACAGAAGATGGCTTAGATTCCTCTGTTGGTGATGCGTTGATTTTAGAGTTACGTGCATTATCTGGATTTGATGTGTCGTAAGACATGAGTGATTTGATAAAACACCATTATTATTTTTGATTGCGATTTTTATTTGGAGAAAACAATGAATACTGTGTATTTGAATGGCGCATTTATGCCAATAGATGAAGCGAAAATTTCCCCTTTGGATCGAGGTTTTTTATTTGGTGATGGCATTTACGAAGTCATCCCTGCGTACGAAGGTAAAACAGTAGGTTTAGCTCCGCATATGCAGCGTATGTTTGATGGTATGTCAGCCATTGGCATTAATTGCAATAAGTCCCTTGAAGAATGGACGGACTTAATCAACCAATTGATTGAAAAAAATGGTGGTGGCAACCTAGGTATCTATCTACAGGTTAGCCGTGGCGCAGATGTAAAGCGTTACCACGCTTACCCAGAAGGGGTTGAACCGACGATTTTTGCTATGGCAAACCCGATTAAACCTGCCGTTGAAGCCGATGCTAGCACAGCTAAAGGGTTCTCTGTTGCGACGACACAAGACATGCGTTGGAAGCGTTGCCAAATTAAATCCACAGCTTTGTTGGGCAATGTTATGCATTTCCAAGAAGGTTATGCGAGCGGTAACGATGAGATCTTATTGTACAACGAAGACAACTTCTTAACGGAAGCAAGCTCATCCAATGCCTTTATTGTTAAAGATGGGGTGGTTATTACGCCTATTCAAGACAATCAAATTTTGCCGGGCATTACCCGTAAAATCATCCTTAATATCTTAGAAAAAGACGGTTCAATTCCTGTGGAAGTTCGCAATATTTCTATGGAAGAAGTGTTTAATGCGGATGAAATTTGGGTAACAAGTTCCAGTAAAGAGCTTGCTCCTGTAACAACAATCGATGGTAAAGCTGTAGGTGATGGTAAAGTCGGTCAAGTATGGGAAGCGGCGTTTAAGCTTTATACCCAGTTTAAATACGATTACTAAGCTGCGACGCAATAGACTTATTCGCACCTTCCCTAGCTCTTCGTGTATTAACAAGCGTATAGATTCATCAACTAACTCAGAGAAAGAAAGGTGCGTTGTTGCAGAGCACCTTTTTAACGCTTGATGCATTTCTGGTTCAAAGTAAACCGTTGAGCGTTTTGATAACACTATGATGTCATCTATCTACGCTTCTCTACCAGAAATAAGCAGACTCTTGTAAACTGCAAGGGCAATGTTAAAACTGATTAACAAAACGCGCTTTCTCTAAATTTGAGTTCATGGCTGTGTTTGGAATAATGCCGATATTAGCCAACACCTTATAGGATGATGTGATTTTATAATGGAAACGATGATTTCTCATTTACCAGAAGATAAACGGCTTCAACTGCAACGGGCTGTGGATATCATTTTAGCAACAACAAAACCCAGTTTGTTGATCCTATTTGGCAGCTATGCCCGTGGTGATTGGGTGGAAGAACTTGCTGAGGATGGCGTACATTATCAATATCAAAGTGACTTTGATTTACTCGCCGTGATGAAAAATGAAGCCTTGGCCTTAAAAGTAGAGCGCAAAGATTCTCTGCACAATCGTTTAATTCGAGAAGTCAAAACCCCCACAAGTTTGATAGCGGAAGACATTCATTTTGTGAACCGTCGTATTGCAAAAGGTCAGTACTTTTACACCGATATTTTACGTGAAGGTTTTATCCTGCATAACTCGGGTGAATTTCAATTAGCGGAACCCAAAGAGCTCAATGTTACAGAACGCAAACATTTAGCGACTGAAGACTTTGAGCACTGGTTTGGCAAAGCCCACAACTCCAGCAAGATAGTGCGCTTTTGTATGGGCGAACAAGATTTTAATGAAGCCGCGTTTAACTTGCATCAAATGACGGAACGGCTTTATGCCGCCATCTTGCTGGCTTTTACCCGTTATAAACCCAAAACCCACGATTTACGCAAACTGGGCCAGCGCGTGGCCAGCATTGAACCGCAATTTCTAAGCATTTTTCCACAGGGAGCGGAAGACGAAAAAGCAAAGTTCGAATTGTTACGCAAAGCCTATGTGAGCGCCCGTTATCAACCAGAATTTAAGATAACCCAACAGGAACTCGAATGGCTCTTGGAAAGAGTCCAGACGTTGCAAACCCTAACGGAAACATTGTGTCGCGCTAAAATAGCCAGTTACCAGTAATAGCCAGCGTCCTCTATTCAACCAGTGGTTTAGGTTGTTATAGTGCTTATCCATAGCATTGTTAATTCTCTAACAGGTTTTTGATTAACTCCTTTATAAGCTAAGAAGACAAAAGGAACTTGCAGTGGCAAAAAGTGCACCATTTACAAAAGAAGAAATAATCGACTTAAAAGACCGATTAAACAAACTGAATAGAGCCTCTATTACGGCTTTTTCGACACGGTGTGCGTTAAGGGTTTTTCCCTTGTTAGCTCATAAAGTGCCTGAGAAGTCTTACTTTTTTTATTGGCCAGAAGAAGACAGAGTGAAACACCTTTTGGGTGTATGGCACCTTCTACTAGGGCTGTCTACGAATGAAAAAAGTGGTCTAGATTTTTCATCCCGCGCCCGCCTCCTCCGCCACCGCGCCGACTTCGCCGACTTCGCCGCCGCCGCCGCCGCCTCCGCCGCCTCCGCCGTCTCCGCCTCCTCCTCCGTCGCCGTCTCCGTCGCCGCCGCTGCCGTCTCCGCCGCCGCCGTCTCCGCCGCCTCCGCCCGCGCCGTCGCCGTCGCCGCCGCCGCCGTCTCCGCCGCCTCCGCCCGCGCCGTCGCCGCCTTAGGTGCTAATTTAAAAGACGACATGTTGAAGGATCTTATGTATTTAGAGCAGGGTGAAGGCAACGTGTTTTTGCTTCCATTGCTTAGATCCATAAAAGAAGACAGCAACTTAAGTGAGCTTGTCTCTCATCATCTACCGAGTGCGCTTACGTTGTTATCGACAGGCATTCAGTCTCAAGATCCTCAAGGGGCGGCTATTATAGATAGCATTTACCCACTATATCAGGGGCTTTTCCACGGGAAGCCAGATCAAGATTCGATTCAAAAGGCGTTAAATAAGATAGAAGGCTATTTAAACCTAATCAAAATAGAGGCAGGCCATAGCCACAGTAATCATCAACTCGCTAAAGAAGATAAATTGGATCGGAAAAAGCTGGTGGAGACCTTGGCGGATTTGTTGCAAGCCCCTGACAACAGCCACCATCAAACGATTGGTTTATTAGGCCACTGGGGTGTGGGCAAAAGCTCGGTGGTTGAGTTATTAAAAACATCGTTAAAAAACAGGGTTGAGCACAGGCGTTTAACTGGTAGAGCAATATTGGATAAAGGCTTGGTACATGAACCTATGGAACCTATGCCAGAGTTTCTCTTTGCGGAGTTTAATGCATGGGAATACGAACATACGGATAACTTACAGGCAGGCATTGCCCAAGAAATGATTAAAACTCTGTCGAGCCCAGAACCTAATACTAATACCAGATTAGGGAAAGTTGTTTGGATGTTTAGACGGTTTGGGCTGACACTGCGGTTTGCCCTAAGCTTACATAGCTGGAAATTTATCCGACCATTGATGCTTTTTTTATTGGCATTGGCTCCTTTCTGGGTTCCTGATGAAGTAATGGTAGAAGTTAAAGGCTTCTTCTCATCTCTATTTGGTGAAGGTACTTCTCCTATTGTTCCAAATGTAGTCCCTGCTGTCTGGACAGCGGCTTTTTTCTACTCCGCATTGAAGCAGAGCAAAACTTTGTTTGTCGGCCCATTGGCGAAAGAGTTATTAACCTATTTAAAATTGCCTAATTATGGCAAGCACCTTGGCACCATTCCGGTAATGCGAGATCACATTAAAAAGCTTACCAAGGTACGTTTAAAAGAAGATCAGCGGATTCTCTACGTGGTGGACGATTTAGATCGATGTGGTCATAAAGGCATTGTAAAAGTATTGGAAGCGGTGCGCATGGTGCTGGATTTGGACAAAGTCGTTGTGGTGATTGCAGTGGATCAACGCATTGCTCTTGCAGCCTTGGCGTTGCATTACAAAGACTTGGCCTCGCAACATCATATTGAAGACCCAAGACTGATCGCCCGCGACTATTTGGCAAAAATCATCCATCTGCCTATTGTATTAACCGAACCGAATGACGCGGCTGTGGTGGGTTACCTTTCCCATTTATGGGATGATGAATCCTGGCTTGATACCTTGCCGCTTTATAAAAACGGTCAAAAAAGCCAAAACGGGACAAAAGAACAAAGCGAGACTCGGGAAACGCCGATCGAAACAGAAGGAGAGCCTGATAGGGATAACGTGATGGCTGAAAGTAATAACTCAGAGTCGTTGGCAGGTAGCTCAGAAATACGGGAAGAAGACAGTTCTTTATCCAATCATCAAGCACAAGAAGCACAAGAACAAGAAGAGCAGGTTATCACCAGAATTGTCTCACTTTCCGATGAGCAAAAATGGGCCTTCAAACATTGGCTGACTCACTTTGAATTGTCGAATCCCCGCCAAATTAAACGCCTACACAACAGTTATACTTTCTTGCGTAACTTCTATCCGCAGGGCGAGCGTATGGAAGGCTCGAAGAAGCAAGACGGCAGTGAGACTTTCCCTATGATGGTGACCTTGTTTGCATTGGAGTACCTCAATAACCTGAATGACATAACAAAACGACAGCAGTTAAGGACGTTGTTAAGCTCTGATGCTGGACTAGATACATTGGAAGAAGCGGAAAATCAGGATGCTTCAAATAATGGAGATCCGAAAGAGAGCTCTAAAATTATTAACGCTTATGTTATTGAGTTGGCTAACTGTGATCTGAATGGTATTTCTATGACAAAAGCCATTGAACCCTTTGTACTACCGGGGATTGACGTCAAATCGGATGACGTTAAACCCACTGTGTAGACTAATGCTTTTTAAATCAATGCTCTTTAAGTCAATGTCTTTTAAATCAATGTCTTGGCAGTTATGCCCGTGGAGATTGGGTGGAAGAACTTGCTGAGGATGGCGTACATTATCAATATCAAAGTGACTTTGATTTACTCGCTGTGATGAAAAATGAAGCCTTGGCCTTAAAAGTAGAGCGCAAAGATTCTCTGCACAATCGTTTAATTCGAGAAGTCAAAACCCCCACAAGTTTGATAGCGGAAGACATTCATTTTGTGAACCGTCGTATTGCAAAAGCTCGGTATGCTCTTATCTACAATTCAGCTATTTGCCCAAGGGTTTCTGGGTGGCGCTGAACGAGTTTTAATAAGGTGATGGCTTGCCCATTTGGGGCGCTGCGGCCTTGCTCCCAGTTTTCTAATGTACGTGATGAGGTGTGCAATAAGTTGGCAAATACGCCCCGAGACATATTAAATTGCTCTCGAATCTGCACTATTTCATCTGGTGTTATTTGAAGCTCGGTAATCTCACTCACTAGGTATGTTTTTAAGGTTAACTTTCCTTCTGAATGCGCTTTTGCTTCAACAAGAGCCGAGCTAAGTTCTGTAAATAGATCACGATTGCTCATTAAGCCAAACCTCCATAAAAACGATCAATTGCTTCTTTTGGTTGTTCGTTAAGTCTGACATTTCAATAAACATACTTTCCATTTATTAAATGTACGTAATTCACGTATAGAACACAAGTATTTTGAAAGGATAACAGTATGGATGAACGCTCCAACTCTGATTAATGGCTGCTTAATAGCTGTTCAATGTCTGGGCAAGGTAATCACGGCTTCTAATCCTGCTCTTTGCTCTGATGGAGCGTGGGAGGCGGCGTCTACTGACTGGTTCATGTTGCGTAAAATCACTTCTCCCCCATGGGCGCGGGCGATATTACGGGCGATACTTAGCCCAAGTCCCATGCCACTTGGGTGTACAGAATGATCTAAACCCAATCGAGTGTAGGGTTGGAATACCTTGTCGAGTTTGTCCTGTGGTATGCCGGGGCCTTCGTCTTGAATGCGAATACAGAGCCGTTCTTCATTGTCGTCTAAGTAGACCTTGGCGGATTTGCCGTAGAAAAGGGCGTTGTCGATTAAATTGCCGAGACAGCGCTTGATAGCAAAAGGTTTACCTATGTAAGGGGATTGCAACACACCCTGTATTTGAATGCGTTTGTGAGCCAGTTTGGCGCTGGATTGCATGTCTTTCAGCATATTTTGAATGTGTACTTCCACACGGTTTTCGTGAATGTCGGTTTCTTTAACGCTTTGCAATGCGCCTTTTACCAACATGTCTAGGTCTTCCAAATCCCGAATCATGGCATCACGCACGTCGTCTTCGTCGAGCATTTCGGCTCGCAATCTTAGACGGGTGATGGGGGTTTTTAGATCATGGGAAATAGAGGCAAAGAGTCGCTCTCTGTCATTTAAATAGCGTTGAAGGCGGGTTTGCATGTCGTTAAAGGCATGGGCGGTATTACGTACTTCGGTGCTGCCAATTTCTTTTAAGGGTTGCCAATCTCCTTGACCAAATTGTTCGGCGGCTTTGGCTAATGTGGCCAAAGGGCGGGTAACACGACGAATAACCAATAGACTCAAAATCAGCACGGTAATGATGGATGCTGCGAGAGAAAATAACCGTTCGGCAGAGATGGGTGACGCCCCTTCAAGGAAATAGGGGTCGGGCATGAGGGTGGCAAGGTAGAGCCATTCGTCGTTATTAATTGGAATTTGAATCACCAAAATAGGCGGTGCCAAGGGTTTGACTAACAGGCTATGGTGCCCCCAGCGTTCTGGTAAATCCACCAGTTTTATTTCATTGCTGATAACGTGCAAATCGTCTGGGCTGGAAAAGGCAATTTGTGGGTTAGTGATGCCAAGCTGCTTCGACAAGGTATGGCGAAACTCTTGAATGACAATGTCTTTTAGGGGCGAATCGGGTAAATCATTAATGACGATTTCTTCTTTGTTGACTGTCACAAAAAAACGGGTGCCGCCCATGTCTTGCAGTTGATCAATAACAATGTGGCGGTGACTTTTGGGTAAAGAGGAAAAGTAACTAATGGTAGCGGCCACGCGAAAAGCCATGGGCTGGGATACTTCACGCACATTTTGTTCCGCATCGGCGTCCAATTGTTTGAGCCAAATGCTAGAGCTGATGAACTGAGCCAAGGCGACACCGACTGTCATTACAATCAAAATTTGCCCAGAGAGAGACTGGAACAATCTTTGTGCCTTTGAACGCAGTGTTGTCATCATACTGAAGCCGTTTTTCCTTGGTTCATTTGCACATCGACCGTGAGAATGTAGCCAGCACCTCGAACGGTTTTGATCATTTGTGGGTGACGGGCATCTTCCCCTAAACGTTGTCGTAAGCGACTGATGTGCACATCAATAAAACGATCTAAGGGCGTGCTGTCGCGACCTCTTGTGGCTTCGGCAATTTGCTCCCGTGAAAGCACCGTACCGGGGTTATTTAAGAATAAGGTGAGTAGGTTGTAATCTGCGCCGGTTAAAGAGTCTGTTTCGCCACTTGGGTTGGTTAACTCTCGGGAAACCGTGTTCAATAAAAAGCCTGCAAAGGTAAACTGGGTTTGGGCTTTGTCGGCGGTGTTCGGTTCTATGTGCTCCATGCGTCTTAAAATGGCCTTCATTCGAGCCAAAAGTTCGCGGGGGTTGAAGGGCTTGGCCAGATAGTCATCGGCCCCGATCTCTAATCCAATGATGCGGTCCATCTCGTCTGAGTTAGCGGTGAGCATAATCACAGGCACATGAGAGGTGGTGCGTAATTGACGACATATAGAAAAACCGTCTTCCCCGGGCAGCATGATGTCTAAAATAATCAGATCAAAATTTGCATCGCTGGCAAACGCATCTAAAAAAGCTTCGCCTGATTCGGCTGTTTCAACATAGAATTGCTGCTTCTCTAAATAGGTTTTTAGTAAGCAGCGGATGTCATTGTCGTCATCCACAACAAAAATGCGCCTAGCTTTGTTCATTATTATTCTCTTTATTAGTTTTATTTCATTGAACTTAAGGAATGAATTTATGCATTGGAACTACTATACCTAAATGATAAGGGGTAGAGAAAAAAACCTTAAATACATTAGATTGATTTAATCGACCACTACGGTCATACTTTCGTTTATTTAACTTTCAGGAAACTTCATTATGTCTGATACAACACTGTCTACTCAGTCGGTAGCAAATGATGCGACAGAAATAGCGTCAAAAGAAGAACAATCTTTGGCAAAAGTTATGTCGTTTGGCGAAGCCTTGATTGATTTTTTAGCGCAAAACACGGGTGTTGATGAAGTACAGACTTTCGCAAAATACCCGGGTGGCGCACCTGCCAACGTGGCGGTAGCGGTAGCGAGATTGGGTGGAAACAGCCATTTTGTTGGGCAAGTGGGTAATGATTCATTTGGTCATTTCTTAAAGGATTCGTTAAATGAATATGGCGTAAATACCAATGCGCTGCTGATGACAAGTTCCGCTAAAACCGCATTGGCTTTTGTGAGTTTGGACGAAACAGGTGAGCGCAGTTTTGAGTTCTATCGTAACCCATCGGCAGACATGTTGTTCCGCCCTGAAGACTTTTTATCTGAATGGTTTTATGCCTCAAAAGGTGTGTTCCATACTTGCTCTAATACCCTAACGGATGAGTCCATTACCAAGGCGACCAATATCGGTGTTAAGTTAGCAAAAATGGCGGGTTGGATTGTCAGTGCTGATATTAATTTACGTACTAATCTATGGCCTGAACAGGGTGTGGATGTGGAACGTGTGATTGATTGGTTCCAAGCCGCAGATGTGGTGAAAGCCAGTATGGAAGAGTTGGCAGAATTGTCTGACGACCCAATGGCATTGATCCAAGATTCGTTGGCAAAAGGCGTAAGCTTGTTTGTACTGACGGATGGAGCCAATGCGGTGCGTTATTTCCACTCCAGCGGTATCACGGGCGAAGTGGCAACCCCTAAAGTTGATGTGAAAGACACCACCGCCGCAGGTGATGCATTTGTCGGCGGTTTATTGTTCCGCTTATCTGAAATCGCGGGTGAAACAAGCGTGGCGTTAATGACTCAAGAAGAGCTACAAAACGCGGTTGAGTTCTCAGTTGCTTGTGGTGCCAGTGCGGTGACTAAATTGGGCGCTTACCCATCTTTGCCTTCAAAAGACGAAGCTGAAGCTATGTTGAACTCTTTTACAAACTAGCCAATTTTAACAAGCGGCAATCTAAAGTCGATCTAAACAGAAAGATGGCTTGTTAAACAGTGATTGAAAACAGGTGAGGGCAAGAGATTTACTTGTCTTATCTGTTCTCCTTTACTTTCCCCTTTTGTTCTTTCTTTTTCTCTTCTGTGAATCTTCTGGCTTATTCTTGATTAAAAAACGCACTAAATTAAGTGAATATTAAGAGCCTCTCTCTGTTGAAAAACACCATGCCTTTGACAATAATTTCAATAGCTTCTTAATCCTTCTAGAAACATTAAGACGTGCCCATAATTTTGTAAAAATAAAAATAAGGGAGCATTGAATAATCCAATGTTTCCGATAAAAGGAGTGGCAATGAATAAATCAATTCTTTCAACGGCGGTTGCTGTAGCACTTTCTGCAAGTGCTTTAACTGTATCTAGTACACACGCTGCCGATTTAATATTCCAACCCGGTGATGATGCGCGTTTTAGCTGGTCTAGCTATGATGCACTTAAGTCAATCGACTTAAAAGGTGAGAAAGTGTCGGTTTTTGGCCCTTGGTTGGGTTCGGAAAAAGAGCACTTTGATAATGTGATTGCCTACTTTGAGGCAGCAACCGGAGCTGAGGTTGAATACGCTGGTTCTGATTCTTTTGAGCAGCAAATAGTTATAGATGCTCAAGCAGGCAGTGCACCAAATGTATCTATTTTTCCACAACCGGGTTTAGCAGCAGACTTGGCGGCGAAAGGTTTTGTCGCAGCATTAAACGATGAAGCCAAACAAGGCGTAGTGGATGATTATGCTGCGGGTCAATCTTGGGTTGATCTAGCTACTTTTAAAGATGATAACGGCGCAGAGAATTTTTACGGTGTCTTTTACCGTGCGGATTTGAAATCGTTAGTCTGGTATTCCCCAGATAATTTTGATGATGCGGGTTACGATGTTCCAGAAAGCATGGAAGAATTGAAAGCCCTGACTCAACAAATTGTAGAAGATGGCGGTACACCTTGGTGTATTGGTCTGGGTTCGGGGGCTGCAACGGGTTGGCCTGCAACCGATTGGGTTGAAGACTTGATGTTACGTACGCAACCAGCAAGTGTGTATGATCAATGGGTGAGCAATGACATTCCATTTGACGACCCTAGAGTTGTTGCTGCCATTGAAGAATTTGGTTGGTTTGCACGTAATGATCAGTATGTTGATGGTGGCGCTGCGTCGGTTTCTTCAACGGATTTCCGCGATAGTCCAAAAGGTCTATTTACTTCACCTGCGAAATGCTATTTGCATCGTCAGGCATCTTTCGTTCCAGCCTTCTTCCCTGAAGGAACGGAATTGGGTGTGGATGCGGACTTCTTCTATTTCCCTTCTTATGAGTCTAAATCATTAGGCAACCCTGTATTGGGTGGCGGTACGTTAGTCAGTATTACTAACGATTCTAAAGGCGCACGCTCTTTCATAGATTTCATTCGTTCACCTATTGCCCATGAGTTATGGATGGCGCAAACAGGCTTTATCTCGGCTCATTTGAAAGCGAACCCAGAGTTGTACTCTTCTGAAGCTGCGAAAAAACAAGGAGAGATCTTACGTTATGCAACGACTTTCCGCTTTGATGCGTCTGATTTGATGCCGGGTAAAATTGGTTCTGGCGCTTTTTGGACTGGCATGATCGATTACACGGGTGGTAAAGACGCAACGGATGTGGCTCAAAGCATTCAAAAATCGTGGGATGCGATTAAATAGCATTTTAAGGCATTCGTAAGCGATCAGTTTACGAATGTTATTCCTTTCTAACACTTAGCGGTATGTCTGGATACTGTGTTGTTCTTGCAACCGATTGATTAGGGATGATCAGCCGCTCGATTTCATCTAGTGCTATTTGATATTGAAATAGCAACTATTTAGTAGGAGCACTCATGGGTCAGTTAGCCTCAGCTTTAGTGATCGTGATTTTCGGGGTTCTTGGCTGTGCCGCGTATTTTTACGGCTCAAACTTCCTTTTAGACAAACTCTTTCCTTCTAAGAATCGATCTTATGATGTCGTGGCGCGCAATCTGCGTATCACCAGTTATATTCGACCTTGGCTATTTTTAGGCCCTGCGCTGTTGGCTTTGGGGTTTTATTTGGTGTATCCCGTTGTGGAGTCATTTCGCTTGTCTTTCTTTGGACGCACGGGAGAAGAGTTTGTTGGTCTTTCTAACTATGTTTGGTTGTTTAATAGCGATGAATTCTACCAAGCATTTAAAAATAACATGTTGTGGTTGGTGGTTGTGCCGACAGCAGCAACGTTTTTTGGATTAATCATAGCGGTGATGACCGACCGTATTTGGTGGGGCAACATTGCCAAAAGCCTTATTTTTATGCCGATGGCCATTTCTTTTATTGGGGCGTCGGTAATTTGGAAATTTATATACGATTTCAGAAGCGGTGATGACCCTCAAATTGGCTTGTTAAATGCCGTTGTCTTGTTATTTGGCGGCGAACCACAGCAATGGATCACCTTGGATTTTTGGAACAATATCTTTTTAATGATTATTTTGATCTGGATTCAAACGGGCTTTGCCATGGTGATTTTATCCGCAGCGCTACGGGGGATTCCAGATGAAACTATTGAAGCCGCCGTACTGGATGGAGCGAATGGTTTTCAGATCTTTTATAAAATTATGGTGCCGCAAATTTGGGGAACCATTGCCGTTGTGTGGACGACGATTACGATTTTGGTGCTAAAAGTCTTTGATGTGGTGTTGGCGATGACAAACGGACAATGGGGAACGCAAGTTTTAGCGAACCAAATGTTTGACTGGATGTTCCGTGGTGGCGGTGATTT
This sequence comes from uncultured Marinomonas sp., assembly GCA_947493575.1. Taxonomy (GTDB): domain Bacteria; phylum Pseudomonadota; class Gammaproteobacteria; order Pseudomonadales; family Marinomonadaceae; genus Marinomonas. The sequence continues at coordinate 5,514 of CANLRQ010000025.1, read as the reverse complement.
TGGCCGAGGGGCGGTCGTTGCGATTATTATTATGGTATTAGTGGTGCCTATTATGGTTTGGAACATACGTCGTGCCAATGCTGAAATGGAGGGCCGTTAATCATGATTCAATCATCTAAACGTTCGCCATTAACTTGGCTGATGCATATTACAGTGCTTTTTTTAGTGGTGATTTGGACAGTGCCTACGGCAGGGCTGTTTATTTCTTCTATACGAGATAAAGATCAGCTATCGGTATCTGGCTGGTGGACGGCATTGTCTGTGTCTGAGCAAAGGATGGTAAGCCGAACCACGATTCCTAAAGAGCCAGTACAAGAAAATGGCCTTTATGTTTTAAAAGGCAATGTCTTTGAAGAGGGCAAATCGGGCCTGATTACTCGATTTGGTGCCAGTTCATTAAAACCAGAAGCTTTTACTTCAGGTACTAAAACGGAGCTGAAAAAGGGGTTAACACTGATCGTCTTAGAGAATGGCGATTATGTAATGACGTCCCCAAAAGCGTTTAAAGGGCGGGGCAAACGTATTTTCTATACGGCGGAAATTCCCCCCAGATTTACCTTAGACAACTATCGTGAAGTACTGAGTGCAGAAGGCTTAGGAAAGTCCTTTATCAATTCGTTAACTGTGACGATTCCAGCGACGATTATTCCTATATTGGTGGCGGCCTTCGCGGCTTATGCATTGGCGTGGATGAAGTTCCCCGGTCGAGCAATATTGATCGCTACTGTGGTCGGGTTGCTGGTTGTGCCTTTACAGATGTCGCTGATTCCTTTGTTAAAAAGCTATAGCTTCATTGGCAGCATTTTTGGGGTTGGTTCGAAAGGTTATATCGGTATTTGGCTGGCTCATACAGGCTTTGGTTTGCCCTTGGCGATTTATCTTTTGCGTAACTACATTGCCAGTTTGCCAAGGGAAATTATTGAATCGGCGCGAGTTGATGGGGCAACGGACTTTGATATTTTCCGTAAAATCATTCTGCCTTTATCCTTCCCTGCTTTGGCGTCGTTTGCGATTTTTCAATTCTTATGGGTTTGGAATGATTTGCTGATTGCCATGGTGTTCTTAGGAAACAGCGCAGACGAGTTGGTTTTAACTGGACAACTACGTGAACTCTTGGGCTCTCGTGGTGGCAACTGGGAGATTCTAACGGCATCCGCATTTATTACCATTATCATTCCTTTGTGTGTCTTCTTTGGCCTACAACGCTTTTTGGTCAGAGGTTTGTTAACTGGTTCAGTGAAATAGTTCTGATAAATAGTTCTGATAAATAGTTCTGATAAATAGATGCGATGAGTAAGTAATCCTAAGCAAACAATTGAATACACATTCGGTTGCTCTTTTTTCTGAGTAACCTTTTTTGAGCAACCGAGTGCATAAAGCATGTTTTAGAGGCTAAAGATGGCAGATTTAAAGTTAACGAATATTAAGAAAGTCTATAACAACGATGTAGAAGTATTGCGCGATATTAATTTAGACATTAAACAAGGTGAATTTATTGTTTTTGTTGGCCCATCTGGCTGTGGTAAATCGACCTTGTTAAGAATGATTTCTGGTTTAGAAGAGATATCTGGTGGTTCCTTGGAAATTGACGGTCAACTTGTCAATGACATTCCACCTGCAATGCGAGGCATCGCCATGGTGTTTCAAAGTTATGCACTTTATCCACATATGAGTGTCTACGATAATATGGCGTTTAGTTTGCAAATTGCCAAAGTCAACCGAGAGGACATTGATACGCAAGTTCGCAAAGCGGCGGAAATGCTGCAATTAACGGATTATCTTGATCGCTTGCCAAAAGCCTTGTCTGGTGGGCAGCGTCAAAGGGTTGCTATTGGTCGCGCCATTGTTCGTAAACCCAAGGTGTTTTTGTTTGATGAACCTTTGTCCAACTTGGATGCGGCATTGCGTGTGGCAACACGAATGGAAATTGCCAACCTAAAAGAAAGTATGCCTGAGTCCACCATGATTTATGTTACCCACGATCAGGTTGAAGCCATGACTTTGGCTGACAGAATTGTGCTCTTATCTGCGGGTAATATTGAGCAAGTGGGCCCACCACTGGAACTGTATGAGCACCCTCGCAATGTGTTTGTCGCGAAATTTATTGGCTCCCCTGCAATGAACATTTTACCTGCTGTGTTGACCCAGTCCGGAGCGTCATCGCAAGTGAAATTTCCATCTAAAGACAGTGTAGTAGTGCCAGTTAAAACGCCTGTAAAAGATGTGGGCGGGGCGGTGAGTTTTGGTGTGCGTCCAGAAGATTTGTTTGTCGTTACAGGGGAAGAGTATTTGGTTGAAGGTGAGATCGCATTTATTGAATCTCTAGGAGAAGCGACACTCTTATACGTTAATGTTGAAGGTTGCTCAGAGATGGTGATTTGTAAACTCTCAGGTACGCCTAATTTCCAACGAGGCAGTCGAGTGAAGTTGGCAACCGCACCAGAAAAGATGCATGTGTTTGATACAGCGGGTTTGAATTACCGTAACGCGTTTTGATTTTTGGAGTAAATTGGTTATGAAAACCCAATTAAATTGGTGGAAAGGCGGCATTATTTATCAAATTTATCCACGTAGCTTTATGGATGAAAACGGTGATGGTGTAGGAGATTTGGCTGGCATATCATCCAAGCTTGATTATGTGGCTTCATTAGGTGTCGATGCCATTTGGATATCGCCTATTTTCACCTCACCTATGAAAGACTTTGGCTACGACGTGTCAGATTATCGAGATATTGATCCTATGTTTGGGTCATTGGATGATTTTAAGGCGCTTATTAAAAAAGCTCATGGGCTTGATCTTAAAGTCATGATCGATCAGGTATTAAGCCATACATCGGATCAGCACCCTTGGTTTGAAGAAAGCCGACAGAATAAAACCAATGATAAAGCCGATTGGTTTGTCTGGGCAGACCCTAAGCCTGATGGCTCGCCACCAAATAACTGGCTATCGATTTTTGGCGGTAGTGCGTGGCAATGGGACAGTCGTCGACTACAATATTATTTACACAACTTTTTAACCAGTCAGCCTGATATTAATTTCCATAACGACGAAGTGCGCCATCAGCAGCTCGATAATATGCGTTTTTGGCTGGAATTAGGTGTAGATGGTTTTCGCTTAGATACAGTGAATTTTTTCTATCATAGCCAAGGTTTGGAAGACAATCCGCCAGTGTTGCCGGGTGAACCTAAAACCATGGGAGCGCCGCACGATAATCCTTATACGTATCAAAAACATGTGTATGATTTAAGCCGCCCTGAAAACTTAACATTCTTACAAGAATTGAGAGTGTTAATGGACGAATTCCCCGGTACAACGACGGTGGGAGAAATTGGCGACGATAAACCCTTAGAGCGCATGGCGGAATACACCTCGGGTGGCGATAAGTTGCACATGGCCTATACATTTGATTTGTTGAATACCCCACATTCACCATCTTACATTCGTTCAGTATTGGAGAATATGCAAAACATTGTAGGTGATGGTTGGCCTTGTTGGGCCTTGTCTAATCACGATGTAGTGCGAGCTGCAACACGATGGGGAGAAAATGAAGACCCTGTAGCTTATCCGCTGGTGGCTATGGCCTTAATTACATCATTACGTGGCAGTGTGTGTTTGTATCAAGGTGAAGAGCTTGGGTTGCCAGAAGCCGATGTGCCTTTTGAGCGAATTCAAGACCCTTATGGGATTCCTCTATGGCCAGTGTTTAAAGGTCGTGATGGCTGCCGTACTCCTATGGTCTGGGAGAATGGGTTACACGGTGGTTTTTCCAAACAAGAGCCTTGGTTGCCTGTTGATGAACGTCATTTAAGCTTAAGTGTGGCGGAGCAAGAAGCGAATCCTAATGCGTTATTACACAAGGTTCGTACTTTATTAAAATGGCGTCAACAACAGCCAGAATTGATTCAAGGTGAGTTAGAGCAAATTTCTGTGCATAATGATGAACTTATTTCCTATGTGCGCCGTATAGAAGATAAGAGCATGCTGGTTATTATTAATATGACGTCCGCTGAACAGCAGGCGACTTTGCCGATAGCGATCACTGAAATCTTGCAAGGACACGGGTTCAATAGCACGTTAGATGGCCATACTCTGACATTGCCTGCATATCAGGCATTTTATGCTCGTGTGCATTAAACATATGAAAGAGAGGGTACTGTTATGGCATTTAAAACGACTCCTAAGTTAACCTTGAGAGACGTGGCACAAAGCTTGAAAGTGTCGACAGCAACGGTTTCAAATGCGTTTAATCGCCCTGATCAGTTGTCGGCAACCTTGCGAGACAAAATCCTCTCTGAATGTGAAACTATGGGGTACTTTGGGCCAGATGCAGCGGCGCGAAGCCTAAGAACGGGCAGAACAGGCATTGTCGGTGTCGTATTGTCTGATCGTTTGAGTTACAGCGTCAGTGATCCTGTAGCGAATCAGTTTTTAAAAGGCATGGCGGATGTGCTGGATGCCCATGAGTACAATATGCTGCTGCTTTCCTCCAATCCCATCGAACAAGATGCTCAGCATAGAATGCAGGCATCTATGGTGGATGGCTTTATAGTGTATGGGCATAAACCCCAGCAATGCCATAATGCACCTTGGCTAATGCCGAATAAGCATGTGATTACCGTGGACGGTTTTATCGAAGGCTGTACTTCGGTGAATGTCGGTAACTATCATGGGGCAAAAGCGGTAACGCTGCACGCGTTGCGTCATAAGCCGGAGAAAATTGCGATTTTAGGATTGAGCTTATTAAATACCAGTCGAGTTTGCCGTATGCAAGAAGATGAACTGTTTGATCAAGCGGCCTCTATCTCTGTTCAAAGACTAAATGGGTATTTGGATGCGTTGAGCGAGAATGGCTATGGTGTTAGCCCTGAAAACATCTGGAACATTCCTTCTAACACCCATAAACAAGCGTATCAAGCAGCAAGGGAGGCGCTCACCATGATGGAACGGCCTCAATTATTGCTGTGTATGAGTGATCGTATTGCAATTGCCGCGATTCAAGTTGCTTTACAAATGGGCTTGAGAGTCCCCGAAGACATTCAAGTAGTGGGTTTTGACGGTATCCCTGAAGCCGCGAATTTACACCCTTCCATTACCACGGTGCATCAACAAAGTGTTGAAAAAGGGCATGTAGCAGCAGAGTTGTTTTTAGGGTTAAGGGAAGCGAAAAGTGTGGAACTGGAATCGGATTTGATTATTGGCGAAAGTTGCCCCTAAATTTTGTTTTATATGAATGACTTTCGACATGGTAAGAAGCTATGTGCTACTTCCGAGTTTACAAGACCCTCGACCACCACAAAACTTAATAATCATACTCAGCAAAGACGGAAGCCTTTTGCTTAATTGAATACTGTAATGCTCCCTCCCCTTATGTCTTCAAAGAGGGTGGTCAAACTCACAAGGTCGCAAAAACCAAATTAGTAGGTCAGTCTTCAGGCTGACAAATCTGCCTCTTTGATTAAATCCACCTTTTACTAGTTCCCACGATCTTCGTGGGAATTCATACCGTATTATTA
>CANLRQ010000024.1 GCA_947493575.1 uncultured Marinomonas sp. | reverse complement strand
TTGAGCATTGCACTTGGTGCCACGAGTACACTCTGTGGGAATCTGAGCTAACACGACTGCTTGGCTAAGTGACCGCTGCGCGGCAACGGAATGTTTGGGTGAGGCCTTTATTTTTCCGTCACCGGTTGGCTTGGGTTTGGTTACGGGTTTTTCTCTAGCGTGAATCGCCGTAGCGTCACGACTGAGGTGGCCGATGATGTGCTCACCAAGGTGGCTTTTGATTAGGGCCGCATGAGCGTGTTCGGCTAGATTAGATTCTGCGAACGCTTTAAACGCACGGGAGAATGTGGCTTCCGATGGTAGCGGTTTATAAGCCTCAAAGCCGCATATGCGTTGAAGCATTCGGTCAACGCTAAGCCGATCAATTAAGGCCCGCGTTGTACCTAGATTCAGCAGTGCTTTGGCGACAAAGGCGCAAGCGATGGCAAGACGATCTTTTGTTGGCCGTCCATTGGCCTGTCCTGTGTAGGGCAAATACTGGTCTAGCTGAATCCATTCAAGGATATGAATTAACTTCTCCAACTTGGGTGAAGTGCTATTGAACTCGGCACACAGAGATGGAAATAAATGGGTTTGAATTTGCGTCCAGCGTTGAGACAAGTAGGATGTTGAGGTAGTATGCATAAGGTGGGTGCGATAATGGTTTGGTGATTATTATCATGCCAGAAATGGCCACCCACCACCATTTTTTTTCAAGTTCTCAGACTAGGAAAAGTGCTCGTTTGGGGACTTTTGCAAGTGGCTCTTTCATTGAAAAAGCGCTGCATTTTCCTGTTTGCGCTGATCCAATGTCTTAGCAATTGCAGACACTGTTGTTTTACTGATCTCTAGCTGCTGTGCCAGATACGTAAATTGGCTAATGGCTTCTGCAACTTCTTCAATGACTTGCCTTGCATCATGCCAACTCCCATAGCCCGCACTGGTAGCAAGTTTTTGCATCACCTTAAGCGGTGGCGCTTTACCATAACCTCCGAACGCAGTGGCGTGTTCGTTGAATGGATGTGGGCTGTAAGTAACATCGTAAAAAGGGGCAGGATCCCATTGACCGTCATCCGCTTGCAAAAACGCCCAGTTTTTACTGTGGTCGTCTTGATTAGACGACAGCAGGTTAAAAATGGCGCGGCGAAATTGCAGCTGCCCAGCGGCTGGCGATTTACACAACTGACGGCTGGCTTTAATTAAATCAATGTAATCTAAACTTGGCGTTCGAAAGTCTGCGTCCAGTAGCCCACAAGCACTGTGCATATGCAGGCGACCTGCACTGCGCTTTCTGCCTAAGTCGGCCTGTTCAGTGACATAATCAAAACGCTTAAGCGCCAACCAGGCAGATGCACCGCTTAAAGATGGTGCTTCAATGAGTTGCCAGACTGGTGGTTGGCACTTGGCAAGCTCGGCCATTTGCAAATAAACCGCCTCACACAAACCTTCTTCATGGCCGAGCGCGAGATTTTTAGAAGTAAACTTAATCAGCCAAGCCTCGTCTCCAGGCTGAGCGAAGGTTCGACAATGCTGAGTTTCTCCAGCAGGCATATAAATCTGCGCTTTTGGCCTTGCCCCACCCGAACTACCACCCGCGACCAATGCAGCCAACACTTGTTGCGTATGCCCATCTAACTCATCGTGGTTGTCGTCCATATACTGTGACATTGAAGCATCGAACAGCGTTTGTGCTTCTAAGCCTAACGTCGCTAAATCAATATCCGCGTGCATGGTGGCTGAAAACTCAGACACCGGAGAAAAAGAAAATGCTCCCATGCCTTTATCACCGACAAAGGCCAACCGGTCCATCGCCGTTAATTGATTAGGTAGGATGCCCTTTTGCCGGAAAATACGATCTTGCAACAGCATGCCCCAGCCATCGGGCAAACAATCTCCAAATACGCCATGTATACCTTGGTGCGGCTGCTTAGGTGCGACTTGAACTTGTGTGCTCGACTGCAAGGTAAACGGTGATAAATTGCCAAACTGCTGCAAATAGCTGTCTGCATACTGAAAAAAAACGCCTTGCCGATTCTGCGCCAAGACTCCAACAGAGATCTGCTCACCTGAGCTTAGCGTACGAGTAACATTAAGCTTCTGAATCGGTTTAAAACTCATCTTTTAGCACCTCATCAATACTCGTGGGTATAACAGCACGTTCTTTGCTAGATTGTGTGAGCTGATAAAGCCTATCTAGCGAATCAAGCGTCTGCCATAACAACAGCAATTGGCGAAATGAAATTTGCCCGGTCAGCTCAAATTTCTTAATGGTGGCCGCAGGTACACAGCTTCGCTCTGCCAGCGCTGCTCGTGACAGCTTTGCCTGCTTGCGTAACTCTCTCAGATAAGCCGCATAGGCTTGGCTTACATCGGTATCATCAAGTAAGGTAAAATTCATCCGCAAAGACCAAGTGGATACAGTTATATCCATTATAGCGCATTAAATTATAAAATGGATATTATTGTATCCGTTATAAAATGAAGTGTTGAAAAAATTACTCGATAAAGCCTTTCAAAACTGCTATTTTTAAGTACTAACAGCAGCGTAAAAACGGCACTGTTTTTCCATTGCTAACCACTAAGATTTAGTAAAAGCCAGAGGCAAGTGGTGGGCAGTTTGGTGGGCAAACAGGCATTTTTGATCGGTTTCTTTTCGATAACTCATTGAGTTTGCTAGGGTCTAGGCCGCTACTCAATGAGCAGATTCAGAATATCGAATAGGTTTCCTGTATTTTCCTATACCTTCCGTTATCTATTCAAAGCCCTGTTTTAAAAGGGCTTTTTATTATCAATTTGTTTTAGCCTGTTTCATTTCATTGCATATAGTTTCAGCCAAATGGTGAGATAGGGATTGTGGCAACAACTCCTAGCCGTCAATCAAAACCGTCTGACTTGCAAAAGTCCCAAATTGGAACCAACATCTGTTTTATGAGAATTATTGCACTATCAACCTTAAAAAAAATTTTGGGAAGACAGCCCAGAATACATTGGGTAGTAACAAGAGGTAAATATAATGGACATCAGACCTATTAAAACAGATGCCGACTACCGCGCGGCATTAAACGACATAGAAAACCTAATGATGGCGGAGCCAGATACCGTTGAAGGCGAAAAGCTGGACATTTTAGTTACGTTAGTTGAATCCTACGAAGCAAAGCATTTTCCAATGGATTTACCAGCCCCTGTTGAGGCAATAAAGTTCGAGATGGAACGCAAATGCTTAACGGTTAAAGATCTTGAACCCATGATAGGGAAAAGTAATCGTGTTTATGAAATCCTAAATCATAAGCGATCGCTCACACTAAAAATGATTTGGAAACCTCATGAAGGGCTAGGTATTCCAGCAGAGTCGCTGATCAAGCCACCGAAAGTTCGCGCTTCATAGCGCATCAAGAGAAGTTTATTATGATTGACGCTCGCTACCCAAACATTTCTGCTATTGATAACAGGCTAGCTGAGCTTGAAAACGAAAAGCAGCAGCTTCTCGCATTAAGAGAGACTTTGCGTAGTGCTCAAAACCAACGCTCAGTACAGACATTCACCCCAGAACAAAAAGTCGACCTATTCAGAAAACGATTTCGTGGACGAGAGGATATCTTCGCAAATCGTTGGAAAAACCAACAAGGCCGCAGTGGCTATTCCGTAGCCTGTGATAATGAGTGGGTAAGCGGGCTATGCAACAAACCCCGCATTAAATGCCAAGACTGTTCACACCGAAAGTTTAGCGAATTAAACGAGCACATTATTTACAAGCACCTTGCCGGTCAACAGGTGGTTGGTCTGTATCCATTATTGAAAGATAACTCGTGCTATTTGTTGGCAGCCGATTTTGACAAAGGCTGTTGGCAAGAAGAAGTCAAAGCAATGTCCAAAGCGTGCCAAGCGTTCGATATTCCCCACGCGATAGAAATCTCGCGTTCTGGCAACGGGGCTCACTTATGGATCTTTTTTGAAACCAATATTCCAGCTAACCAAGCTCGGGCACTGGTTTTCGCTTTGCTTGATAAAGCCATGGAAATATTTCCAAATCTATCGTTTGACTCCTATGACAGGCTCTTTCCTAACCAAGATGTCCTTCCGGAAGGCGGGTTTGGTAATCTCATTGCGCTACCACTCCAAAAGGAGGCTCGTCTTTCAGGTCGTAGTTGCTTCGTTGACAGTGACCTGAATGCCATCGATGATCAATGGCGGTACCTTGCTGAGCTTAAAACGCTCACGCAATCGAGTATTGATCAACTCATAACAACCATTGCACCCGATACCCTATTACTATCCGAACAGGGGCTAACAGACAACCGCCCTCCTTGGGAAATCACAGCCAAAGACGCAACAGGAAAATATGTGGGCGAAGGGTTTGACCTACCAAGACTGGATACGTTGTTTTTGGCCATGCCAATCGCATGGAAAGGTACATTGGCTCAATATGCCGGTCGTATTCATCGTGAATCGGAAGGAAAAACACAAGTAACCATTCACGACTATGTGGACTGCGCCCTCCCTATGCTGCAACGCATGTTTAAAAAACGCGAGAAAAGCTACAAGGCAATGGGGTACGCCCTTGAGTACATTGATGACAATAGCAATAAGCAACCTACACTGAAGTTGGAAACCCCCCCTACCTCAAATACCAAGTCAAATTAGACAGCAGCACTTCATTAAACACTTCCCCATGCCTTTACCCCCATACGCCAAAACCACTATCCGTTGGCTTTTGGTTTTTTTGCACTAACTAAATGCCGCCAAACAACACTGTATTGAACTATGTATTTCAGATAGTTAACCGCGTACAGCTCATAACAAAAATCTGGTTTGACTGGTGAGTTTGATGGCCATTTCTTTCATCTATTTCACCACTGCGTCTGCATCCGACAACTGAAAATAAGCGGTATGAAAAACCAACAAGGTGATAAGTGACGTGTTATGGGCAGGGTTCATGATTGGCTAAATGGCATGAATTAAGGCTTTGCCCATACGGCCCCAGATGCCCAAAGGATGGCCTACTACTTTGAATTTTCCACTCAAAACCCTATTTTGGTGAGTCGTACTGATTGAGCCTTGATATGTCGAGTGTATCGACAAATAAAAATGTTATGTCGAAAAAACAACAAAAGATCGACACATAAAATTGATATGTCGATCTAATCGACATAGACTGACTCAATAGTTCATTTATGTCGATTTAGACTGGAAATTTAAACATGACCTGGCAAGCAGAGCAGCCTTACAACCAATTACCCACATTACCGCCAAATCTAGATTCCATAGAAACGAAGGCCGTTCTGAAAGCCTGTATTTCTGCACGCGCCGCTGTAGCAGAATTAAAAAAGGCAGGGGAACTCATACCTAACCAAAGCATGCTAATTAACTTATTGCCTTTACTGGAAGCAAAAGACAGTTCAGAAATTGAAAATATTGTCACCACTACCGATAAGCTTTTTCAATATGCGCTAGAAGATAAAGGTGCTGATCATGCAACAAAGGAAGCTTTACGCTACAGAACAGCGTTGTATCAAGGCTATATACAGCTTGAAAGAAAACCGCTTTGTACAGCGACTGCCATTGAAGTATGCAGTACGTTAAAGCACGCTGAAATGGAAATTCGTAAAGTGCCGGGGACTTTTATAGGCAACCAGACGACTGGAGAAACTATCTATACTCCGCCTGCTGGAGAAAACGTAATCCGCGACTTGTTAACTAACTGGGAACGATTTCTTCATGATGACGATGATATAGATCCATTAATAAAGATGGCTGTTAGCCATTATCAATTTGAAGCCATACATCCATTTTATGACGGGAATGGTCGAACAGGACGTATTTTAAACGTTTTGTACCTTATTGAATGTGGTCTTTTAACGCTACCTATTTTGTATTTAAGCCGTTTCGTCGTTCATAACAAGCAAGACTATTATCACCTGTTGAACCAAGTAACCAAAGATCAGAATTGGGAAGATTGGCTTTTATTTATGCTTAAAGGTGTCAAGCAAACAGCCATATGGACTTGCGATAAAATCACAGCGATTAAAGCACTAATGGAAAGTACAACTGATTACGTAAAAATACAGCTACCTAAAATATATAGCTATGAACTAGTTCAGCTTATTTTCGAACAACCCTATTGCCGTATCAGCAATCTAGTTGAACGTGATATTGCAAAACGCCAAACTGCTTCAACGTATTTAAAGCAGTTAGCTGATATTGGTGTACTACAAGAAATAGATTCAGGAAAGGAAAAATTATTTGTACACCCACGGTTGATGACGTTAATGACAAAAGACAGTAATAGTATCAACTCTTTTTGAGCGTGCAAAATATCCCCCCTGTCCTCCACAAAGTAGAACAGATAACGAGGCGGGGGAATAGGTTCCTAGGTGCAAAGTTACCCTTTCAAGAATGCCTTAACCCAATATGACCGACACCTCTGCATTTCTGTACGCGTCGGTTCTTATTTTAGCGTAGCGGTATGCTTCGTAAGTGTGTCTCGATTGCTTCAATCATCGACTTGGAAAGTGGTAAATGTGCTTTTTCTTGTGACCATACCTCATGAAAACCTGCTACGGTTTGCTTGGCAGTATCTAACACCAATTTTTCTGGCAACATGGCTTTAGCGGATAAGTGTGATAACTCATCCAACGTGAAATCACTGAATTTCTTGCTACGGCTAACCTTTAACGACGCACTATCATCATGAATATAAGGAATGGTCGAGACAAAGTCATAAGCAGGTGCAATTGATGCGGTGCGCTTGTCTTTGTAGATCACAGACCAATTCTTCAAATGCATATCGGCATTGCCAATTAACGTATTGAACACCAACCTGCGCGTAAATTCTGCGACGTCTTCGTCTTGACCTTCAATGCCGATAACCTGAGCAATATTCCGCATACTGGCTTTTTTGTATTTATCTTGAGGATAGACACCAAACACTTGCGCAAAGTCCTCAATGTGGACGGCTTGACCATCTGCACGGTCAAAGCGCTTGATCACAAAGGCCTGAGAGTTGTTAAAGGAGTCACCAAACTTTCCAATTCCTTGAGGAATATTAGCAATCTGGTTAATGGGGAGTAGCTGAGTCTCTGGAGTCTCTGGCACATCCATTCCCAACATTCGAGCCAGTTCCATCATTGAATATTCATTTTCTGGCACAGCGTCAAAGCGAGACGACGGCAATTTCACAATCCAAGAGCCACCTTTACCTGTTGCAGGAATGGTCAAACTGCCGTTTGCCTGTTGCACGGCTGAAAACTTCAACTGCACACCCGCCAATGAAAAGCGCATTGGAGCTTCAATTTTCGTTTCGCCTTCAATGTCTTGATTCACATTAGGCGGCAGCGCTTCACCATCAGCAGATTCAACCGTGACCGCTCCTGCTAAATCCTGCCCTAATACCCACAATAAAAAAAATTCCCGCGCTGGGTTCACACCGGCACGCTCTGCTAGGTAATTACGCATGGTTTCTTCGGGTAAAAGATTAGAGAAAAACGGAGTTAACTTGGTTTGGGTCGGTTTGAAGTTGGTCAGCAAGCCACCTAGAGAATCTTTAAAACCAAGCCCTAACACAGGCCGTGATTCGTCATTAATGTACGAATCCATAAAGGCAAAAAGCGTTCTGTCATTGCCCACGTTGGTGATCGTTGCGATGGGTTCACCGTAGAGTAAAACGTTTAACGTAGAGACAGTATTAGTCATCGTCGTCTCCATCTAACTGATAAGCGGGCGACATTTTCTCAGCTTCATCGTTGATACCTTTACTGCTTCGAATGATCGACTTGATGGCAGGCACGGACTTTTTAGGTGCAACAAATAACTCTAGGTCGAGTACGCGGGCAAGCGCTATCAAACTGGACATTCTTAAATCAACGCCACCAGACTCGATTTTCGATATATGGCTTTGAGGCACACCCGAACGCGCACTTAACTCTCTTTGACTAAACCCCTTACGTACACGAGCTTCTCGAAGGTTTTCTAGTATCTGCTCTGTTACATAGCTCATTTCGATATGCCTTAACGCATCACTTGATTAAAATACATACAAAAACATATCAACCTATCCCCGAAAACACAAGAATTGATTAGTTATTACATATCATAAAGCAAGATCTGATATACAATAATAGATAAATTATTAGAGGCGCGTACTTGCCGTGAGCAGATGGGACAATGGGGTCGCACTTGATACTGCAAGCTTTAGAGGGTGAATAAGAGGAAATTAAACCGCCCCAAGGAATGGGGTAATCGGGGCTTAGCAAAGTTTATAATTGAGATAAACGCTGTTTTGCGAGCGCCCAAGGTAAGCGGCGACCAGCTTTTGCCATTTTATCGTAGGCAGTTTGAGCTTCTTCAACTGACAATACACCATGAGTAACGAGCTGCTCGACAACCCATAGCGTACCTTGAACCAATATCGCTTCTTTTTCAGCGGCCTTTCTAAGCGCCATATCCCCAGTTAGCAATGGACACTGTTCTTGTTTCGCCAAAGCAATCGTTCATGCTAGGGCCACTATACTTTTGCCTCAGTTCAAATGAGTACATCATAGACTCAGGACTTAACTCACCCAATAATAAGCCTAACTCGATTAAATAACCATGCTGATCACTTAGCTCCTCGTGGAATAACACATCTGGAACTTTGAACTGGTAAGGCAAGTTGAAAAATACTTCTAATAATTGGCCTTCTTCGAGATCAATGAGAATATTGGCATCACTGATCAACAAATACATTTACACCGCCTCAGCCAACATTTGGCGCTGCTTATGCAATGCCATCACTGACATCTGTAACAGCTCGGCGGCTTTCGATTCACTAACAATTCCCTCTGCCAATGCACGATAAACCAACTGCTCAAACAATAATGTCTGTTCTTGTGGATAAGGATTCCCAGGCTCTTGCTTACGCCAACCGTTTTTTGAGAACTGTATAAATATTTGGCGTTTTTTATCTTCGGTGATCACACCAAGGTCCGCACTACGATACAAACAAGCCGCCATGCTTAGACCATATTCGTGTTTCAGGAAAAACAGCTCTTTGGGATCTATGTTCGAACGTCGCTCTCCTAGATGCTGAAAAAGCCCTATATTCGGCAATAAAAACGCAGAAGCAAAGCGGTTGCAGGCCATCTCTTCGTCAATGGATTCATCGAGTAAGTCATGTAAAACAAGGTGGCCAAGTTCATGTGCCAATGTGAACCGCTGGCGGCAACCAGGCCAATGAGAAGACACAACAACAATTGGCTGCTCTGATATTTTGGCTTGTAACCCATCAAATTTATCGGCTTGGGGTACATTACTGACAATCACCAGAATACCCTTAGATTCAAGCAAGTCGATTAAGTCTGGTAATGGATTCATACCCAACTGCCAATCAGTACGGACTTGAGCGGCAACCTGTTCTACTGCGTCTAAAGAGCTTAAAACAGGAACGTCGGGGTGGTAGTTAAAACTCGCTATCGGGAAGTTTGGCCATACATTTTTAAGCGCTAACCAGCGCTCAGCTTGGTCAACCACATCGGACTCAATCTTCTTTAGCAACTTAACTGAAGCTGAGGCTTTTTTACGATACTCCACCTCCCCCAAAGTCACCTGTGCTGGGCGAAAGAAGTATTCAGTTCGAACTGACAAAGCCGTTGCCAATTTAAGTAAAACCCCCGACGAAGGCATACTCTGGTCGTGCTCGTATTTTTTAACCATGTTGGCACTAATACCAACTTGCTCACCCAAGGCCTGCATCGACAGGCCAGCGGCTGCACGGGCTCGTTTTATGCGCTCTCCAATCATACAGACCTCTGGTTTATAAAAACTAAAATAATTTTAAAAATATAAACCAAGTTGGCGTTTTTGTCGATTGATTTTACAGGGCAATCATTCGCGTGTTCGCGCACACACTTCCCCATGCCTTTCCCCCATACGCCAACACCACTATCCGTTTGGCTTTTGGATCGAAACGCCAAACAGGGAAATTAGCCCATTTACTGTTTGGATTCTCGTTTGAAATCCAAATCCGGTAGGCCTTGCCGGCACTGGCTCAAAGCAAGGTTTGGCACTTTTTACGCCCTAAACCAACCTCGAATCCAAAGTACAAACCGTTTGATTTTTTAAACCCAGAATGCAAACGATCGTTTGGCGTCTCGACTTTTTTGCTCTAGTTGAATGCCACCAAACAGCGCCGTATTGGACTATGTATATCGAACAGTTAGACGCGCACAGGTCATCAGAAAAAACTGATTTGACTGGTGAGTTTGATGGCCATTTCTTTCATCTAATTCACCACTGTGTCTGCATCCGACAACTGAAAATAAACAGCACGAAAAACCAACAAGATGATTAAGTGACGTGTTATGGGCAAGTAGCAACAACTGTGACAGAGAGTGGGTATTTGGTAGTTCCCCAAACTAGGTGGAGTTGCAGATAGGCGGTAAGCGAATGAGCCCCATGAGCATAGATAGACTACGTGATTTGGGCGAAAGAGCAACGTGATCAGCCAACAGATGAACCTAGCGTTGCTACACCACCTTTGAGGGCCGGAGAATGATGTTTAGTTGAAAGCGAATTTGGTAGCGTAACTCATTACGGTACCAATAATTAACTGGCGGCGGTAGTTTTCTTCTTGCAGAGCAGAGACAAGATAATTTTCATCACGCTGATTAATAAACTTGGTATGACCACCCACACGCTCGGCCATTACATCCAAGACAATATCCAGCAGGCGCGAGCGTAGTATGCGAGCTGGTTCACTTTCAGTTAGGAGCATACCGATATTAAGAACTGCACGAAAACTGAACACACCCAACACACTCGTTTTGGTACCGTAATTGATTACGGTACCATCGAGTGACTCTTTGAATTCTTTAAGCTTTTTCCCTCGAAGCAAGGTGTAATCATTAACTTTTAACTCGTCAGCATGGCTAACAAGGTACTTCTCAATAGTACTCTCGCTTACCTCATACAAGGCAACCACCTGCGCCTTAGTAAACACCATTTCACCTTCAAAGTTCACACCACCCAAACCTAAGTGCTGCTCGGCGTGTTGCAGGGCGTAGCGATTGTTAAGGATATTTTGGCGGTCATGTGATGATGCGATTAGGTTTTTAGCCATTTGCAGCACCTCTGGTCAACTGCCGAAAGGAAATACTGGCCGTTCTTGAAGAGTTAGCCACCACACTTTCAACTTTGTAATTACCGACCAGCGCTGCCTCATCATTCGGCTGATATGTGGTTCTTTTGCGTACGTTTCTGGCATTGGTGGTCACTATTGCTTTGTCAATTTCAATGCTGTCAACATTTATTCCATAATGAACTGCGGCCATGCTCAGAAGGTATTTTAAGAACAACTCTGAATTGTCCAGTTGCTTCTGATTATCCTTAGGCTTCAGCCTATCGGATTTTAGGTCGAATACTAAAGCCCGCTGTTGTTCGGCATCTTGCCATAAAATAATCAGATCACAGCCTTTATTCACGCCTACATCGTTAGTTGATTTTACATAGAGTGAAAGCTGTTTATATTTCTGCTTATCTTTTTTGGGCTGATAATCCAAGGTAAACGCGAGTGCATCGGCGGGTATATGCTCGATATACAGTTCTGCTACCTTGCTGTCTGCAGCATCTTCTTTCAGTTTTAACTGTTTCTTTGCGGTATCGTAATGGATAACCACATCAGGGTTGATCATATCCCTCATCGCTGCCAGCATGGATCACTCCTTGATACCGTAATAAATTTTATCGGCCAGCTCGTTGGCATCGGCGATGAGGTTATCGAACACTTCCATATTGATACCGTACTTATCCACTTCTACGGCATGTATCTGGTGATCATCTTTTAGGCTGTAGGCTTTGATTTGTTCAGGTTGTAGCAGGTCTAATCCGGTCATTTTTGCCGATTTCATGATCTGCTCTTTGTTTTCCACATCTAAGTTAAGCATCACGCGATTGTTGAGCTCGCGGATCAGATAATCACTATGGGTTGTCACCAGCACTTTCACGCCAGAATTGACTAGACGTGCTAATAGCCCTGCCATTTTGCGCTGGTTGTCAGGGTGCAGGTTCAGCTCTGGCTCGTCGATAATCAACATGCCGTTTTTCTCGGCTAACGAGTTGATATAGAGATCAATCAAAAACAGCGACTTAATGGAAGAGGATGCCACATAAACAGGCACCGCAACTTTGTCACGGCCACGCTCTTTTTTCGGCATGTACATCACTTGTTTATCGACTGCCTTGTAAGAACCGCCCATTAGGTCTTGCAGTGCATCCCGAATCGGTTTGCAGTTGCTTTCTTCACGAATGAAACTCTTGCGCTTACACAGGTTTTCGTACTCGCGTACCACGTTAATATTGTCGTGGATTGGCTGGGCATAACGCGAACGCATACTGTTTAGCAGATCAATCGGATTTACCTTATCGCCACTGGTAATATGCTCGATAATGGCATTTTTACTGATATCCAGCTCTTTGTAGAACAAGGCAATGCCGGTGCGTTCAGACGTCACCACAAAGGGGCGCGGCAATAAATCAGCAAACAAACAATCAGCAATATGGTCGCTAATCACCTCATCTAAAATCCGGTTTGGTACGCGACTGCCACTTTTAGTCTGAAAAGTGACCGATAACACGGCTTCATTTTCCGCTTTATAAAAATTTAATTGCTCTGACTGACCAAAGTTTATCGATTGCTTAAACTCATTGGCAAAATCAAATTGTAATTGGTCGTGGCTAAACTCTGCTTTTGCACCGTTAAAAAAATCTTCCGGCACATTAAAGTAGCGCGGTAGGTTTTCAGAAAATTCTGTAGAGGCGTTTTTTAGGTAATTCGCTAATTTCGCTTGATAGTCAGTCAACTCAATAAGCAGTGTGCCTTCGTCGCGCAGTTGCGCTAAACGCTCACGGGATACCGACAAATCAATCCACTGTTTAAAATGGCGCAATAAGCCATAAATGGCATAGCTAATATAGGTTTTGCCCATATTATTGGGGCCACAAATCACGGTTAAATCACCCAGCTCAACGGTGCCGTTATCAATACCGCCTAAGTGTGCAAAGTTAAATTTCATGTTGCCTCCTGATTAAGCGGTGGGATGTAAGGTTTAACATTTAGCTCGCCTCCCCAACGGTGACTTGGCCGTTCATTAGCATGGGGAGAAGCCAGTCTCGGAGTGACTCAAGATATACGTTTTCTTTTAATACGATATCCCGCTGCTTAAATAATGAATCACAATGCTGATTGAATTTTTCAAGTAGATTGCTTGGTGGAAGATGAGTTTTAAACCACTTTACACCCTGTAAATCCAAATGAAGAACCAGAGTTCCTGATGCAAAGTGCTTTATGTACTTATGGTAACTATCTGAGTTAAATAGCTGTTCGAGATAAGCCACACCAAAGGTTTCTGAAGATACACACGCAACATCACAGGAAATTAGAGGTTTCTCATCAAAAACATCAGGGATAACAAACGCTTTCCCGATAATATCAGCATTTCTTGTTACGTCGGTAATGGCAATAACTAACTCACCGGCATCGAGCTTGCTCTCTGACTTAAACTTCCCATTATAAAATTTGGTTCCTGCCTGCTTAAACTCACCAGTTAAGGAGAACGAATTTAAGTTTAGGAATGGAACACCTGTATCCTGAATGTCACCGCTTTTATATGAAATTCCCCGTTTAAATGTGACATGATCTCCAAGAAAACAGTCCTCCCACCCCTCCGGTATTTCGCGCTTTAGGGTTGGGTTGTAGACCATTTTTCCGCCAGAGGATTTGTAGGGTTTGCCTTGGCCTTGTGGTGAGTCGTCGGGGAAGTCGAACTGCACAAACCAGTAGTCGTACAGGGTTTTGGCCATGGCTTCCAGCTCGGCGTTGATGCGGTTATTGAGTTCGATTTTTTTGTCGATTGCACACAACAAGGTTGAAATTTTCTTCTGAATATCTAGTTGAGGTAGTTTGACCTTAATCCCATTGTAAGCGCCGAAAGTCATACTCGGCACACCTGTACCGCTAGATAAAGAATTTAAATCCAACATCTTTAAGTAATAGTAAAGGTAATAAGCATCGACTTTGTTTTGATTAATTTCGGTGTAGTAAAGGGTATCTACTGTCCAAAACGGTTGATCTGAATACTGAATGTTATTCAGAGTGCCTTTTCGTGGGAGTAAAATGCTCGGCTTATCATACAGATAACTATCCACCATTCTCATTAAGCCACCACTGCCATAGACAGGGTATACACCATCAGCAAGGCTTTTATGATCTCGACCGTTTTTAATTTTAACTAAATCTTTAAGGCGATATTCACTCATACTTCAACCCCGCCAACTGCTTTTTAATCTCCGCTTCCAACTCACGCGACTGGCTAAACAGGCTATCTAAATTGCTGGTAAAGCCCTGCATCTTTTCCGCAAACTGCTCAGGGGTAATATCCACGTATTCGATTTTCACATCGAAATACTGGCCTGCGCTTAATGAGTAATTTTTGGCTTGGATGTCGCTATAACTGACGGCAACGGAGAAGTCTTCCACCGTTTCCTTAGCGTTAAATACATCAATAATTTGTTGCTCTTCTGCTGGCGTTAATACGGTTTTTTGGTTTTTGCCGTCTTTGACTTTTTCGCCCAAGTTTGAAGCATCCACCAGTACCACATCGCCATCGTTGCTGGCGTCGATAAACAGAATAGAGACGTTAGTGCCGGTAGTAGCGAAAATGTTGGATGGCATAGACACTACGCCCGCGAGCATTTTGTTTTTGACTAAATGTTCCCGGATTTTTTTATCGATGCCCGATTGTGCGGTGATAAACCCGGTTGGCACCACCACTGCGGCTTTGCCGCCCGGTTTAAGTGAGGCAATGATGTGCTGCAAGAACAATTGGTAAATCTCCATCTTGTCCTTGGCTTTGGCTTTAATCTTGGGAATACCCGCAAAGAAGCGTTCTTTGTTTTCTTTACTGTCTAGCTCATCTCTAAAGTCGCTGAAATCGAGCTTAAATGGTGGGTTGGAGACGATATAGTCAAAGCGTTTTAGCGCTTTGCCGTCCTTATGGTAAGGGTGCAAAACGGTATTACCTTGGATCACATTCGGGATTGAGTGCACCAAATTATTTAAGATCAGGTTTAAACGCAGCAAGTTGGATGATTTTTGTGAAATATCCTGGGTGTAAATGCTACAGCGGTTTTCACCGATGGCGTGCGCCACGTTCATAAGCAACGTACCCGAACCTGCTGATGGGTCGTAACAGGCCACGTTACGCACTATGCCGCGCTGCTCTTTGGGTACTAAGATTTCCGCCATAATGCGCGCTACCGCATGGGGGGTAAAATACTCGGCATATTTACCGCCAGAGTTGCTGTTGTAGTCTTTGATCAGGTATTCAAAGATGGTGGCGTAGAAGTCGAATTTTTGCGTGAAAATTCGTTCAAAGCTGAATTCCACCAGTTTATTGATAATGGCGCGACAGAAGGCATCGCGTTTTGAGTCGTCAGCAATGTATTGGCTGATGCGGTCGAACAGTACTACTTTTGCGCCGCCATCGGTTTTTACCGCGAATACATCGTTATTGCTGATGGCAATGTCGATTAGGGTATCGTCAAACAGTTTGGCAAAGTCCGGCGCGTTTTGTTGGCTAAACAGGTAGCTGATAAAGTGCTGCGGTTTTAAGCGTGCGGTATCGCCGCCCATTTGCAATTGCAGCATATCGAGGTCGTCTTCGCTCATGGCTGCCAGCGCTTCTTCCCACTTATCAGCCTTGGCGATGTTGTCGTCGAGCTTTTTAGCTTCAAAGGCGAATTTGTCGTTTAAAAACTTGTACAAAAACGTTTGGGTAATGATTTTAAATTCGTTACCGTCGTTACCTAACCCATAGTTGGCACAGATGCTTTTTAAGCTATCAATTAAGGTTTTGGTTTTTTGCTGAAATTCTAATTCAACCATTTTCTATTTATTTCCTATTCGGTTTTACCGGCGCTTATTATTAGTAACAAATAGCCACTACCACGCTTGGCTGCCGGTATTAAATTCTTTTAAATACTCTGCGACGACGAGGTGGTTAATGTATCGCGAGGCGTCGGCGTTGAGTTTGATTTGCTGTTCTTTCATAAAGCGGCCAATCACCAGCGGCATCATTTGACGCTCGAAGTAACTTTCGTTATCCAACACTTGGCTGTTGTTGAGCACTTGCTCGTCGGCGTCTTGTTTTACACCCGCGAGTGCTTCAAAAATTTTACGCTCTGACTCGCTGATGTCGCTTTGGCGTTGTTGGCGCTCTTGCAAGCGCTTGTGAATACGGGTGTATTTGGCATCGCCTAAGTACTTTTGTCGCAGTTGGTTGTTTTGGCGGTTGAGCTCTTTGACGCGGTCGTGAATTTTATTCAGCGCGTCGATATTGGCCACCATTTCATCTTGAGTCACTTCACTTAAGTTTTTCTTTTTAAACAGGCGCTCTAACTCTTCTTTTAAGCTGATGAACTGTGGGTCTTGCTGATCAAAGTTGCTGGCAAGTGCTTCGCGGGTTTGGCGCAGGGTGTTTTTCAGTTTGTCGGCCAGTACCAGTTCTTCTTCGCCGATTTTTACAAACTTGAAGATCACATCTTCTAAGGCGCGGTTGAGTAAGTTGCTGGTATCTTCGCCGCTTTCTAAGTCGTTTTTGAGATTGAGTAAGTCCAAGTGATTACTGGTTTCACGATACAACACATTGAGCTTGGCAAAATCCAGTTCATCGAGAAAGTCATACTCGCCTTGCAAACGGATCAAGTTATACAAGCTGCGAGCATCGGCTAAGGCTTTTTTGAGCGCCAGTACGGTGTCGCGATCTTGTATTTGGCTGATCTGGTTGCAGAACTCTTCCATGTTGTCGGTATCAAAACGGAACAGTACGTCTTTTATATGCTCGATTTCTTGTTTGATCTCTTCCTGCGATTTAAACAGGTGTGAGTAATGCTCCATCTCATCGCCAAGCTCCGCCTGTAATTCGTCGAAATAGGCTTTATTGGTGGCATCAAACTCTTTGCGGATATCGGCAAAATCGACCACATAACCGTAGCGGAAATCTTTGTAAGTGCGGTTCACTCGGGTGAGCGCTTGCAGCAAGTTGTGCTTGCGGATCACCCGGCCAAGGTAGAGCTTTTTCAGGCGCTTGGCGTCAAAACCGGTGAGTAGCATGTTGTACACAAACAAAAAGTCGATTTTGCCTGCTTTGAAGTCTTCTACCCAGTTTTTACGTTCTTCTTTGGTGCCGATGTCATGCAGGATTAGGGCGGCGTTTTTTACCTTTTGGGCTTGTTTAGCAGACTCTGCATAACTGGTTGGCGCAGGCTCAGCGACTTCGAGTACTTGGCTATTTGCATTAGATGTTTGCGGCAGAATAGGTGCATCGGCATAAACGCCATTGAAGATTTCAAACATCTGCTTGGCTTGATCTGAGCTGTCGCAAATGACCATGCCACCAATGCTGGTATCGTTTAACGCGCCACGGCTTTTTTCAAAATCGTTTACGATGTAAGTCAGCATTGGCTCAACAAAGCTTGGGTGGGCGTAAATCAGCTTACGATCGACATCGCCCATTTTCACTTCGGCTTCTTCGAGGGCTTTTTGCAGTTCAATTTTGTATTGGGTGCTGATCTCCTCACGAATTAAGCGCAAAGTGTAACCATCGGCAATGGAAGCGTTGTAGTAGTACTTATGAATGTAGTCACCAAACAAGGCGCGAGAGTTGTAGTCATCTCCCAATAGCGGCGTACCCGTTAAGCCAATTTTTATGGCGTTGCTATCTGACTGGCTCAAGTTGGCTAAGAAGCTACCTTTGGGATTATAGCTGCGGTGAACTTCATCTAAAAAATACACCCGCTGTATCGCGACGTTGTAGTCTTTGGTGCTGACTACATCTGGATCATCTTTAAACTTTTGAATATTCACCACGGTGATTTCTGGCTTGCCAGAATGGTTATGGATCACCTGTGTGGCTTTGATGTCACGGGTAAAGGCATCCCGTGAGTTGATCGTGTGTACGGTTAAACCACGAGCGGTAAACTCGCGCTGCGCTTGTTGCAGCAAGTCTAGGCGGTCAACAATAAAATAAAATTTAGGAATGACTTGCTGCTTTTGAAAGTAGTCAGTTAAAAAGCGTACGTTGTAAAACGTTAGGGCAGTTTTACCACTGCCTTGGGTGTGCCAAATTATGCCTTTTTTAACGCCTTCGCTAAGCTTTTGTTCAATAGCTTTGGTGGCAAACAACTGCGGGTAACGCATGATGTGTTTTTGTAGTCCGTCTGACTCGGACACATACGCCAAGGCGTAACGCAAAATAAAGGCTAAGCGTTCACGGCTGAGTAAAGAGGTACAAATGCGATTGGTTGGGCGCTCGGGCTGCTTGTTGGTTTGGAACTCTGGGTTACTGCGGATGACTTCCAGATTGTTGTCTTTTAAGACTTTTAGCTCGTCATCATCCGATAACGGCTTCAACAAAGCGGTTAAGTTTAAGATTTCTTCTTCGCGGAAATAGTTAAATACCGGCTTATGGTAAGAACTGCTGGCATAAAAAGCACCTTGCACGGGTTCTGGGTCGCCGTCGTCGTACTCCATGTTATTGGAGAAAATCATAAACTGGGTGATGTTGGCAAAACGCTTGAATTTAGGGTTTTGAAAGCGTTTATTGATGCGGTCACGCTCGGCCAGAATGCCTTCGCGGTTATTGGGCTTTTTCACCTCAATAAACACCAGCGGCATACCATTGATAAGCAGTGTGATGTCTGGGCGGAATTCTTCGTCGCCGTTTTGACACGTTAGCTCGGTAACAACATGGAAGCTGTTGTTATTAAAGTTTTCAAAGTCGATCAGCTTGGTATTTGAACGCTCAGACAGCCGCTCAAAGAAGGCTTGGCCTAAGTCTTCGTTATCGAGCAGTAGTTTAACATCTTCTAGCAAGCGACCAGCTTCCGTATCTTCAATACCTGGGTTAATTTTGCTGATAGCGGTTTTGAATACGTCAGGGAAGATATTGGTGTCGAGATCCCAGCTTTGCCCTTTAAGTGACAGGTATTGGTAGCCTAGACGCATTAAATGCAGAATCGCAGGGATTTTTACTCGGCTATCTTCATTAAATTTTTTGGTATTGAAGGCCATAACATTCCTTGTAGTCGTTTTAATTCGGAACTTGCTCAAGCAAATCGCTCAATGGGCAATTAAATAAATCACACAACTTATCTAATGCTTCTAAATCAACTTTTTGAGCTGTTTCTTTATATAGCTATGTCAGTGTATTGCGACTAAGACCAGTTTCCCGCATTACGTCACTAATACGCATTTTTCTCTCACCCATTAATCGGGCTAGGTGGCAGCGGATCATGCTCTCTCCACGGTGTTTTCTTAACCTTAAACTTGGGGATTTTTCACTGTTGCTTACCCTACCACGATTATGATTATTCTCAACTTATTTGAGTTAAAACCAAATAATTGAGCGTAATTGTTATTCGTTCGGTGCTGGTTGTTGGTGCACTCGCATTACACGGGAATGACTCTAGCGATATTATCCGCTTTAGACTTTGAACCTAGCCATGCTCTTAGGTTGACGGGTGGTACACTGCAAGGTGACAAGCCGACACAGGGTTCATCGCCTTTTTAGTCATCCAAGATGCTGCCTTTAACACCCTGTCTATTTCAAAAGAAGTACGTGAGCGGGTGTTGTCGGGCAGGCTGACTTTGCGCTGTGGTCGGTTACCAACGGGGACTAGATAGCCTGCGGCTAAAGCCAGTTTTGGCTTTTACCTCGAGCAAACGCTAAATCCTCTGCTGACGAACTGGGTATGTTGATGTTGCGGGTGATTGTGTGGTTGGGTTCATTGTTTGCTTCCTCACTGATCTGTTAAGTTCAGTTAGGAGTTTGCCCTTCTAGTATTCAATCGCTAAACGGACATTGCCCATGCTGCCCCAAAAGCACAAGGGGTAAGTGATGCGTTACAACACATGGAGTGTGAAACAAAGAATTAGAACGTTGCCTATACGTTTCAGAAAGCACCATCAAATGGCATCTATCTCGGATTTATACAAAACTCAAAGCACAAAATAGAGTGGACGCTATTTTGGAGCCATGCCTAGGTCATCCAATCGCATTAAAATTTCTGTTTTCCTAGTATTTTTAATTTCTATCCAAGACACATTTTCTCGTGCTCCCAGTATGGAATAAATAGAATTCAACCCCATTCCTTTCATAGGTTTGATCAAGGCATATAATTCATATGGATCTATTGCCATAAAATCTTCAACTGAATGAATACCTACTTCGGCAAGAGTTTCTTCACTTCTTGGGCCAAAGCCATTCAGATCTTTCAGTCTTTTTGGGGGAATCAAATATGCATCAGTCATGGGATATTACCTTACTTAATTGAACCTAGTGTGATGCACAAAACCATGCTTATTATGACTTAACAAACAAGGCTTAATGCTTATCGAAATTGTGTTAGAAATACAGCAGAACCTGCACATTTCATCCTTTAAATTCTTAATTGGTTCTAATAGATATTCAACGAAGTAACAAACTGGGAAGCGACCTTCAAAGGCTATTTTTAGGTGTTTATTTCGTTAATAATCACTCCATCGAAACGCAACGGCGATTCACTTTTTTTATATTTTGGAGATTTATTATGAACACATTTACTAAAGCATCTTTGGCTCTTTTGACTTCTTCCGTTATCGCAACTTCTGCTTTTGCAGCGGGTTCTACAGGCGAAACAGCATACGAAGATTACCGTACAAACGTTTCAAGTGTTGAAGCATTGTCTAACACTCTAGAAAAACAAGGTATTGCATTCAACGCTGATGTCAACCTTCAAGGTGCAAATACATTCGCTAAAAAAGCCGATGCTTACAGCGACAAATATGAAGAATTACAAACTCTCTTCAATGCGGCACACTTCTCTAACTAATTCTAGTTTTAAAGGTAAGAGCCTTTTTAACAAGGTGGCTCAAACTTAAAAAAGCATATTAGTAAATGACCTCCATAAGTTGGATAATCCAATTGCTGGGGGTCTTTTTATTGCTGAATATCGCACTCTAAACTAAGACGACGCAGTTACTCTTCCTAACCCATTCTTCGTGGATTTTTATTGAAAAAAGCGGTAATCGATACCCATCACCGCTTCACTCATTTTTAAGAAAATCGTTGCTCTAAGTAACGAATAATATCAGAAGACTCGTATAACCACTTTACATCGCCATTCTCTTCAATTCGTAAACAGGGTGTTTGAACTCTACCACCACCTTGAAGCAACTCCTCTCGATGTACTGCATTGTTAGATGCGTCACGCTTTTCAATTGGCAAGTTAAGTTTGTGCATTGCTCTACGTGTTTTAATACAGAAAGGACACGCAAAAAACTGATACAAAGCCAATGACTTAAGTTCACTTTCAACTTGCTGCTGCGACTCTACAGTACGCTTTAACTTGGGACCACGGGTTATCACATCAATCAGAGCAATTACTCCGCCGACTAGATTGCGAATCAAATTAATCAATAGTTTCATTTAAAAATAACCTGTTTAAAGGATGGAAAAACGCCCTCCATTTTAACGACAAAAGGCCGGATTAACGATCATTATTATTACCGCCTACGCATATCTTCTCGATTAACTCACTAAAAACTCACTAAAAACTCACTAAAAACTCACTAAAAACTAGACACTCATATAGTTAATCCTTATATTTCAATAAGTTAACGCCATTTCCTAAGTTCTATATTCTTTTAATTCCTGATTATTTCAACAATGAATTGAATCAAATAAATGAGTTGCCACTTGAGGTATAAAAAAACATCAACTATCACATGGCTATCCTAGACCGTACTCCTCTGCCGCAAAGTAAATCCCCATTAACTCCTCCTGTGTAATACAGAGTAATGGCAACTCTATTAGTTGTATTCAACAATTCTGATCAGTATTCAATCAGGTCTATGGGAAATGATTTGTCGCTCTCAGAGTAATCTTATATACAGCGATCAATTCATTTTAACGCTATGCATTGCTAATTTCCGCTAACCTATGAGGGTTATACTATGAGTAATAAAGGCTATTTGATCACTTTTACTGCGATAACGGCATTTTCCAGCGGCATTGTGTCTGCAAATGAACCTCTATCTGGCTATGTGCCCACTAGTGTGAAGGATACATGCAACGTTTCTAGCGACACCTTCGCATCGGATTGGACTAAAATTACACTTCCTATAGGCTCTGGTTTGCCAATCGGTCCTTTTGTTGATAAGAACTCTGGGATTGTCTATATATTCCCCGCTGATGGGCCAAACTTTACGTCATCAACGGACAATAGCGACTGTTCATTTTTTAAATGGGGCACGCAAATGTTTATGTGGTTGACGTCAAGTATTGATGATACTTCTGTCACTGCAAGCAGCTCACAGAGCAGCAATAATTTGTCCTTCAAAAAAACAGGAGTGGATACACCCTTCGTTTTTTCGAGCGAGTTTTTTTACCGCTTAAACGCCGATGGTTCATTAACGCCGCAAAGTCATGAAGGAGAACTCGCATTAAAAAGCTTTAATCTATCAAAAAGTGATGAGAGTCTAGATACGATAGGTCAAGCAGGTGGCAACGACGTGTTATTTACTCACCCAAATACAGATGTAAGTACCGACAGTTCTCTGGTTTATTATGAAGTACTGACCAACCGTCCTTTCGGTTATGTTGCTGATGCTACGCTTAATAATGCACCAGCACCTAATAACTACAGTGAGTTTGTGAAGGATGCCAGCCAAACCTGTAGCGCCATTAAGTATGGTTTTGATAATGGCTTCATCAACAATAAGGGTGAAACAGCTGCCGTTCTATATAATCTTTTTTGCCCTAATGACAAAATCAGTATTACAGGTGTGCCCACCCTACCTACGTCTATCCCTCAACTTGAAACAGCCATTGATTTCTTATCAATGAATATGGAAGTTAAAACTGCGTGGGTAGATGCTTCCACATTAAATCATCCTGAAAACTACATTCTGCAAAAGGGCTCAATTCCCATTTTTAGTAATGTTGATGGTAAAAACGAAATGATACATATGTGGAATAAAAATGCGGACCTTGCCCTTGTTGGTATGCATGTTGTTGGAACAGTTAAAAATCACCCTGAAATGGTTTGGGCGACATTTGAACATATTAACAATGCCCCTAATTCTACCTATTACTATCTAGATAAAGATGGACATACCCAATCACATACAGACACCAGTAGTACCTCAAACAAAGAGTGGCTTTTGTCTAATGGCATGGCCGTTACCGAAGTGAATTCATATGGTGTAAGCTATACGGATCCAGACAGCAGCGTTAATTACATTCAACCCGCGACAGATTCACAAACAGAGGCAGTTTCAACGCCCAGTAACGTCAATCGAATTAACCCTTGGGGTAGCATTCAAGGGGAATCCAGTGCAGTTAAAAATACTAATGTGATTTCCACCAGCATTTCTGCCATGAAAAGGTTGAAAGACTTCTACAGCTCAACACAGGGGCTAAGCAGTGTTGATGATCCTAGATTCAACTACATCTTAACCGGTGCTAGCTGGGGAGAAGACGGTGTTTTTCCAACAGGTACAACCACAACAACCATCGCCGGCACACCAGCAATGGCCAATACAACCATGGAAACCTTCCAGCAAACCTACTTACAAAAAAATGGTGAAAATACTGGCTGCTTTAGTTGCCATGGTATTACAGCAGATAAAAGCAAGTTTGGAGTAAGCCACATATTCCATAAAATTAAGCAGGTAGAAAAATAATAGTAGTGGTTATGCTTTCGCAGGGGGCGACTTTCGAGTCGCTCCCTGCTTTTTTAGCTCAGGTATGTTTTTAGGCTCAAGTATGCTTTAAAAGTAAGGCACGCTTAAGGAAGATGCGAATAAGTCCTCTTGCCTCAGCATGTGGATAAAAGCCTGCTATTCGAGGCGAGTATCGAATGTGAATAGCAGGCCTATTGTCCTGGCTTATTGTCGAGATGCCCAACAAAGAAGACAGGCTTTTAGACCATGCCCTGCGGGTCTTCCAGAGAAAACGTCACATTGCGTTACGACTCTTTGAAAGGTATTAACATTCCTGCAGAATCGTGCCTTATTTGACGGTTTCACTGAAAGATTGAGGCTTAGTAGACTTATTCGCACCTTCCTTAACAATTTACTCAGTCAAGGTAATCGCGGGAGATATAGGCAAACGAATTTGAAAATGTGCTCCAAGTGACGCATCTTGTTCTATCACTCGTATATCACCACTTAGTTTTTGAGTAATCAGATTATAAATAACCGACAAACCTAATCCAGTTCCACCATTGGATCGATTGGTTGTGAAGAATGGGGTAAAAATATCCTTTGCAATAACATCATCAATCCCTGTGCCATTGTCTTGATAATCTATAATGAAATCGTCCTTTTGCACAAAAACCTTAATGTATATTAAGTTCTGTTTTTGGATGGATTGGCTAAAACCATGGATGCAGGTGTTATTAATCAAGTTTGTTAATATTTGATCAATCGATCCAGAATAAGTAGAAATCGTTAAATCTTCAGGAATGTCTAAAACAAAGTCCACTTGGTTAGCACTGTATATTGGCGCCAAACTTTCTATAACGGATTCAATTAAGCCTTTTAGCTCAACTTTTATCAGAGATAGGTGACTTTGATCCACTGAGGTTTTTTTGAATTCTTGCACCAATGTTGCCGCCCGTTGCATATTAACATTGGCGATGTCGTAGGCAGGTATTGATTGCTCAATAAAACGAATAAAAACAGACTCATCAAGCTCGCCCGTTTCATACGCTTGCTTCAAGCGCAGAATTTCTTCCCCAAGAATGGACAAGGATGTGATCGCAACGCCTAACGGTGTATTTACCTCATGCGCAACACCACAAACAAGCTGACCTAATGCAGCCATTTTTTCCGATTCAACAAGATGCCCTTGTGCATTCTGAAGATCTTGTAACGTTTTTTTAAGCTCTTGATTTCGAACTAAGATCTTCTTTTCTAACTCTACATTGGCATTTTTTAAAGCATGTTGAAGTTTATTTTTTTGAGTCGCTAGTATCGCTCGCCCCAAAATATTAGCCAAAGAACAGGTGAATTTAATAATATCTTTATCGAAGTCATCTTGATGGTTTTGACGGCGCCCTTGTAAAAAACCAACGATGCGCTTTTTATGTAAGATAGGAGCAATAATAAGCGTATGCTGGACAGGATCAACATTGGAAAGCCAATAGGCTGCATTGGCTCTGGATGAATTAAGCACTATGTAAGGTTCTTTGCCTAATTCTTCCATTAAGCAGTGAACCTGTTGCTCATCCATAGGCGAAAAACGTTTCGTTGTTTCTCCATGAAGATCATGTAAAAACGAACAAACCATACTGCCATTATCATCTAACATCCATAAGCTACCATCTTTCAAATAGCCAGCCCGAACAAATATTTTAAGCACAGCACGAGACGCATCATGAATATCACCGTCGTCAATCGCGGTGTTATTGAGTAAGTCGTTAATGTATTTTTGATATCTCATAAATTAGGACTACTCTTCATCATCAGGAAATTTTTCTCGAATTTTCATAATCTCATCAAAATTTTGAATGACAACATCACATAATTGAGGATCAAAATGGTTCCCTTTTTGCTCTTCTAAGAAGGCCGATATTTCGCTGTTCGTCCATGCTGTTTTATAGGAGCGATTTGACCCTAACGCATCGATAACATCCGCAATGGCCATAATTCGCCCTTCTAAAGGAATGTCTTCTCCTTTAGTACCATTTGGATACCCAGAGCCATCCCACTTTTCATGGTGCGCAATCGAAACCATCGCCCCCATTCTTGGAAGACCATGCTTTGAACGATGAAGTAACTTATAACCAATAACGGGGTGAGATCGCATAATATCCCACTCTTCATCTGTCAATTTTCCTGGCTTGTGAAGAATGCTTTCAGGTACGCCTATTTTACCTAGATCATGCATAGGAGCAGAATGTTTAATCATGTGAACATGTTTCTCTGGTAACTGTAATAGCTGGCCGATGTATTCACAAATATGAGCAACCCTGCGGACATGCGCACCCGTTTCTTTAGAACGTTCTTCTATTGCTTCACTCAGCATTAACATTAACTCTTCTTGAACATTGTCCACTTCTTTTTTAGCAAACAGTTTGTCCAACGCCAAAGCCAGATTGGTTGTAAACAATGGCATTAGTCGAAAGGCGTTTTCTTTCAATGGTGAGGTTAGGTTTAGGTTTAGGTGAACAATAATGTCACTGTATTCATCGGTTAATACTTTATGAGTGTAATGGGCGTCACTTTGTTCTATAAAAGTCTGCTTAGCCTCAATTTTTTGTTCATCTATTTGAAAAGAAACTGCAACTTCTACATCATCTTCAAATGGGGTTATATGATAAATGCTGTCTTTGGTTACGACATATTGATTGACCATTTTTTCCGCATAAGGGATGCATGTGTGGTAATGCAAATGAAGTTCAAGATTTGCTTGTTTTAGAAAAGTAGACAACTCTTGTCGAGCCGCTTGAAGAAAACTTTCTACAGTGGAATTGCGTAAAACCACACCACAAGAGACTAACATTTGTTCCACTTTCTTCTGGTTATTAGATATAGATGAAAGGTCTCTATAGGAACGCAGAGCCGATAGCACGGTGGTTCTTAAACGAATCGCGGTCAGATCTGTTTTGTGTTTATAATCGTTGATCTCGTATTTTCGGATCACATCTTCTTCTGGCGCTTGTCCCGGCTGCCCCGTTCTTAAAATAAGTCGGATTAAACTGTTTTCCTTGGTTTCACGAATCCACTTAACAAGATCCAAGCCCGCGTGGTCAGTTTCCATCACAACATCCACCAGCGAAAGTGCAATATCATTGTGCTCAGTTAAAGCTAGCTGTGCTTCTTGGGCTGAACTTGCGGTGATAATTTGCACAGGAGCGCCTTCAAAAGAAAGGTCTTTTAGTGCCATTTTCGACACAGTAATCACATCTTGCTCATCATCAACTAAGAGAATTTTCCATGGCCTAAGGGACACATCTGGAGAATTGCTTAGGAGTGGCTCTGCTTGTTTCTTAGCTAAGCCAAAAAGTGAATTTTTCATATAGTGTAAAACCTATTCAAAGTAATAATACTAGGCGTCCATTCATGAAATTTTTCCGTGATTACCTTTAGAGCAACATATTTTTACCAACCTTCCTAATTAACTAAGCTATCTCACCTAGCAGCAAAACTCACAGAAAAGTGCTTATTTCTTAAAAACACCTTTAATACCTTGGGAGTACTTATTAGCATGACTGAATATAAAATAAAGACCCTACTTTAAATTTACACTATTTTACATTTTTTTGATCTAAAAAAGATCGATGAACCTGTTTGTATTGTTCATAGACCAACGAAAAAGGGGAAAGTTACTCTAGTCGTCCCTGAATAATGGCGTTTCAGGTAAGAAACGCCATACTATTTTTAGGTCTTTCCAATGGCAAAATTATTTTCAGCCATAACTTCCTTAAAAAAGCTCCAAAATATGAGGCGCAATAAAGCCATTTTAGGAGCTTACGTAAGTTCTGACCACAGGCACTTAAGATCACGTTGATCGCATCGCCTAGTACACCTTTTAAGAAGCATCGTCTGAGTTTTCCATCTGATTTGAGGTGTCCTATGATGGGTTCTACGCTATTTCGTCTTCCCATCCATGGCTTCTCTTTCTTTGGTACGCCGCGCTTTTGACCTGCAACCAACACCTTAATATCTGCCACGCCCGATCCTTTATACCCTCTATCAACAAAACAGGTTTCCGGTTTTTTTCCTGTTAGGGTTTCAACTTGTTGAAGTTGATCTTTCAAGGTATGACCATCATAAGGATTACTTGGATAGCTTCTTGCTCCCACGATGAAGGATTCTTTTGCTGTTACGGCTACGCTCGCTTTTACACCAAACTCGTAGCGTTTATGCGCTTTGCCTTTGGATATACAGTCCACATTCGGTTCATGCAGGCTATAGAGTTTGTTTTTGCTCTGGCGAGTTTGTTTTAGTAATCGATAAGCTTGGTTAAGTGTGTCTTCCTGTTTTTGGGTGAGCGTTAATCCTTGCCGCTTTACTTGTCGATCAATATCTCGCAGGACTCGCCCTAAGAAGCCTTTGACTTGCTTAATCGCTTTTCTCATCCGCTTGTATTGTTTGGCGTGACCATAACGTCCAATTTTAGGCATTAACTCATGACAGGCTTTGTCATAGGTTTGTCTTAACGTGATGTTTTGTTCTTTGGCTACCTGAGTGAGCTGCTGCCGAGCCTTGTTGTAGAGCTTGGCATCTGTTGGGAAGGTGATGTTCTTTTCTTGTACCGTGGTGTCTACCACGACTCGTTTTAGGCTCGCTGGTTTGATGAGTTTTAGTTTCAATCCTGCTTGTATCGTCTGGGCAAGCAGCCATTCGCAGCCTTCTTCTCCTAACCGTTTTCGCCATTTAACAAGGCTAGTTGGATGGCACGGGAAGTCGCGGAAAGTCGTGTTGGAAAAAGGTTTCTCCGCAAAAGTATTGGTAGTAAGGCGATTCAAGCCATTGCTCTAACACCATCTCATCAGACAAATTATGCAAGTGCTGCAAATACAGCAGTCCCGCCATAAGACGAGTCGGCAGAGCCGCTGCACCAACCGTTGAAAAGTGCGCCCCCAATCCGTTATCTAACAGGTTCCAATCAATGATCTTAGCCAGTCGAGCTAAAGGGTGATTGGGGTTGATGATATCAACGAGCTGAGGTTGGAATAAATCCTTTTGCGGTATGGTCTTTGTCTGACGAGGCTTCATAAAATCCCCTATTCTGCAACTTTTTAAGCCTTATGGCGTATTTATAGTAAGATTTTGGTATTAACTGTCTTATAAATTCACTATTAATTCAATAGGTTGGAAGTTATTCAGGGACGACGAATTATTATGCTGCAATGTTATTTTCATTTTACTAAGTAGTCAATTCTCTCTTATATTTATAGTCGAAGAAAATTGACCTATTTTAAACACCTTATCTTTAAGTTCGCACAGATGTCATTCTATCAAGCAACTCATTGACTCTCATTGGCGCTTGAGGCAGTTCAACGGCTAAACCTTGATAATGGCGTAGTAGTCGTAATAAATTCATCATATCAACAGCAGGTAATGCAACTAAATCATTTTTCGTGTCATCTGAATTTTCAGCATGCGCAAAATTCTGTAAATCATAACGCAGTTGCTTACCTTTAACGCTCAAATCAACCGCAGCAATAATCTTTACTGCATCTAAGCTGATAAAATACCTTTTCTGAAGTTCGTCTGTGGGTGAATTAGAAGAGTGACTTTCTACTCTATCTTGTATCGAGTAATCTCGGTGCTCTTCAAGTTGATACATATCAATATGAGAGTTCAACCATTCTAGGAAGTCGGTAGCAGGCTCTAAAAAGTCGTATAGTTCGCGGGCATTTATTGTATCGGTGGGGTATCCATTTAATATATACACTTGAATTGAAAAAGGTATATTCACCATTTTTGCTCTCCTAGATTATGGTCATCCACCAGAGAGGTGAGAATCTCTATTGGGTGGTGGGTCTTATCGAGTTCTCACAACCGTAACGTAGGAAACGGCCTAACAAACGTTAGCCCGACTCGACCCACCATAAAAACAGGTGGTATCACACATAAAAAAAGCCAGCACACCATGTGACCGGCAATTTTAGCGCCTACGTAATACAGGGTGAGAATCCTGACACTGGATTTTGCCAGTGATGTTCAATAGTAGGCTAAGACCAAAAAAGGGTCAATAGATTTGTAACGTTTCTTTAACGGTCTCTTGATTTATTCATTATGTGCAATTTTTCATTACAAATATGTAGCCAGATCAAAGATCTCGATAGCGCAAAATACATATCGATCATTTTCGTATGCATTGGGTAGAGTAAAGCTCAATATATCGCTCTAATTGATACTCAAATGCGCCAGAAATAAAGCCAATCCTACACATTTCATCCTTAAAATTCTTAATTGGTACTAATAAAACCACAAGCGAGTAACAAACTGGGAAGCGACCTCCAAAGACTATTTTTATGTTTTGAATTCGTTAATAATCACTCCATCGAAACGCAACGGCGATTCACTTTTTTATATTTTGGAGATTTATTATGAACACATTTACTAAAGCATCTTTGGCTCTTTTGACTTCTTCTGTTATCGCAGCTTCTGCATTTGCAGCGGGTTCTACTGGCGAAACAGCATATGAAGATTACCGTACAAACGTTTCCAGTGTTGAAGCATTGTCTAACACTCTAGAAAAACAAGGTATTGAATTCAACGCTGATGTTAACCTGCAAGGCGCAAACACATTCGCTAAAAAAGCCGATGCTTACAGCGACAAATATGAAGAATTACAAACTCTCTTCAACGCGGCGCACTTTGCAAACTAATTGCAGCTAACTTTCATTTATTGAAAGGCTCTCCCTCTTTTCTAAGATTCTTTTTTAGGCCAGATTGTTTCACTTAAACAATCTGGCTTTTTTTATTCATTACTCTATAAACATTATCTGTTAATAAGCTCTGAGGCTTAGCACACTTATTCGCACCTTCCCAAGGCTGCCTTATCATCTTGCATTCGAACAATTATCCATTTAACCGATTAACCCATTTCCCTCCATGACTTCTCTGACAGTTTTCCTCTGTATCATAAGTAATATGACTGGCTGCATTTTTAAGCGTTATATCAACCTCAAATAACTTACTTTGAATCAGCGCACTTAATTCTCTAGTACTGTCTTTTTTATAAAAATCATTAAGATGTTCATTGGTGTCAAAAACACAAATGATATTTAAACTTTTCGGAAAGTTTGAATAGTTCACCTGATGAGTTAACCACTGAAAACCATTAAATGCTTTTAAAGACGTCTCACATACTTCAGTTAACGATGAGATTAATTGCTTTTCTAACTTTTTATCTGTTTTACGCATAATGAAAATACCGTTTGTGAAATAAATATTCAGAGGGGAGCTTAAAGAAGGTGCTAAAAATACTATCAAACCTGCACATTCCATCCTTAAAATTCTTAATTGATACTAATAAAACCATAAGCAAGTAACAAACTGGGAAGCGACCTCCAAAGGCTATTTTTATGTTTTGAATTCGTTAATAATCACTCCATCGAAACGCAACGGCGATTCACTTTTTTTATATTTTGGAGATTTATTATGAACACATTTACTAAAGCATCTTTGGCACTTTTGGCTTCTTCTGTTATCGCAACGTCTGCATTTGCAGCGGGCTCTACTGGCGAAACAGCATATGAAGATTACCGTACAAACGTTTCCAGTGTTGCGGCACTGTCTAACACACTTGAGTCTAAAGGTATTGAATTTAACGCTGACGTTAACCTTCAAGGTGCAAACACATTCGCTAAAAAAGCCGATGCTTACAGCGACAAATATGAAGAATTACAAACTCTCTTCAACGCGGCGCACTTTGCAAACTAATTGCAGCTAACTTTCATTTATTGAAAAGCTCTCCCTCTTTTCTAAGATTCCTTTTTAGGCCAGATTGTTTCACTTAAACAATCTGGCTTTTTTATAAATTCTCCTGTGATTCAACTGTGTAACTAACTGTACTAGAAGTTCTTCCATTTTTTGCTCTAATTGATATTGGCAATGTATTTTTTATTGAATACCAGTGTATTTTTATTGGGTATCAATAGTCGGCTCAGTTCTTTAAGAACTCGATCAAGTGAATGTATGTTGCACTATTTGCATTTGTTCCATTACAACACTCCACTTAATAAAAGGGTAACAGTATGAGCACAACATTATCTGCAAAAAAGGCCACGCCAACCAATAAACCATCCAGCAACACTATCTGGCTCAGGTTAAAAGACCTATCCGGCATTTCCGATTCGGTTTGGGTATCGGGCTTTATCAACGGTGGTGCATCAAGTTTACAACTCTTGCAAGCAGATGGTTCATTTGCAAACCCACCAGCGGCAACCATCATTAGTGTCTCTGCAAATACAAGCTGGCAAGCGACAGGTGTGACGATTACTAACGGCGCCACAACCACATATACCACCACCTATAGCAGTGGAGAGTGGACTGCGGATCCAAACACCAATTCAGGCCAACTTTATAATGCTGGCGGATGCCCTAATTTGCTTGTGCCATCAGATCAAACTGCATACCCAATGACAGGCGTAAATATGGGCGCTCTTCTGGGTAAAATAGGTGAAAGTGGCACACCTTTTTTCATCGGTATGGGAGATTGGAGCAGCCTAGCGACACAAGAGTCGGGAGAATTATACCTATGCATTAACGATGATCTAACAGGTGCCTATGGTCCAGGATTAAATGACAATAGAGGAAGCGTAACTGTTCAAATTAGTCAAGGATTGCCTTTTTATCAATTATCTAGCATTTCTAAAGCCACACTAGATACAGCAACTAATGGATCAAACCGATTAATCTTCGTTGTTTCAGCTACACAACCAGTGGAAATGCCAATCAGCAGTTACAATCCATTAGGCTACACTAGCTACCCTTATGCAAATCCTCCCGGTATTGCAGCGCCGGGACCCTTTGATATTTTTGAATTTGGCATGAATGCGGCGGCCGACCTATCTGCAGTGAATGGTTTCGGATTAAACCTTTCATTCACCTTTGATAAAGAGCAATACGGTGTGGATACATCTTTTACACGTAAACAAATTCACGAGGCTTACACTAACTTTATAACGAATGAAGGAAGTCATGCATCGCCCTTCAGAGAACTGCTGTATAAGACATCGATCGGAGGCACTGCCCCTAATCCCCCTACGGTACTGGATAATGAGTTCTTTGCAATTGCTGATCCAAACGACATGCTGCAAGCAAAAATGATTCAAGGAACAACATCATCCGATCCTCTAACGCCTTATTGGGACGATACTTTAAAAGATTTTTTCAAAGTAGGTAACTATTTAAGCATTAACTTGGGGGGTGGCAATATTTACAGCGGAGTATGCTCGCTAGAAGGCACAACTAACACCTTTACTCTTTCAAACACCGCAGGAGCATCGTTTAAATTCCCTCAGCCGCCTGCGGGAATAGACAGCAGTTTGTATGTTTTTCAGCAGGCATTCAATCAATACACACCAAATGGTTCCGCTGGCGATGCCGGCTTAATTCAAGACAGTATCTGGGAAGCATTGTGCCGAGGCGTTGCTCCTAAAGGCATATCAACAACAACGATTTCGGCAGGGGAATCAACCGCAGCATGGAATAAAGCTACAGATTGGTATGGAGCAGGCAGTGTTTGCCACTATTACGCAAAATTCTTACATTACTCAGATATAGATGGTAAAGACTCCAGAATCACGAAGAACGCCCCTATTTTCTATGGGAATTCTGTTTATGGTTTCAGCATGGATGAAGATCCTATTGGGCCGGGCTTTTCAGGTAATGTACCTTCAAAAACAATAGGCAATGTACCCGGAGGCTCAATAATGGAAATCACTTTAGGAAAATGGAAATAAGACCATTCTACCCAACCACCTCAAGCT
Organism: uncultured Marinomonas sp.; assembly: GCA_947493575.1. Lineage (GTDB taxonomy): Bacteria > Pseudomonadota > Gammaproteobacteria > Pseudomonadales > Marinomonadaceae > Marinomonas. Next base: position 12,244 of record CANLRQ010000024.1, on the reverse strand, counting down.
CCATAAATAGGATGCTTGAAGTGAATTTATCTTGAGTACAAAAGCGCTGAAAATTCAGTCTGAGGCCTTTGCACGACAAAGATTTGATCCATCTCTATATAAGCTCATATCTTAGTCTAATTTCACTACTCATTTATCCAGTAACCTTTATAATCTCCTTCCACATAAGGTTGAATTACCCTATAACTCGTTTTTTTATACAGGATATTTAAGCAAAAGAAAAAGCAGTAACGTCAAACGATAAACTTTTTGACCAAGTATTAGCAACGGCGATAGCCGCAGGAATTACAGCAAACAAGATTGAGATTAAGCCGCCAAAAAGTGCTGAAAAAGCTTGGTACGTACGTGAGATAGATCGCTCTTGGCCTTCTCAAGTGGACAGTGTTGCTATTGATCCACGTAATATGACAGTTACCAGCCATGTAAAATTTGCAGATTACCCTTTAATAGCAAAACTTATTCGGTGGAGAATCGACACCCATATGGGTATTTTATTTGGCGTCTTCAATCAAATTATCCTAGCTTTCTTTGGTTTATCATTATGTCTAATGATCATCTGGGGCTATAAAATGTGGTGGATACGTAGACCTGATGCTGGACAAACAGTCAAACCGTTAGTACAAGCATGGGGCGCATTATCGACTCAAGAGAAATTAATCACCTTAGTAATAACAATTTTTCTGAGTATTAGTTTACCTGTTATGGGCGTCAGCCTAATCCTTTTCCTTTTGATTGATTCACTACGTTGGTATCAACAAGAGAAAAGATAATACCGACCGTTTTATGAGTTTAACAAAACTTTTCCACGACTATTACGCTTGCTAATACTTTTGTTTAAAAAATTCAAAATGCTCATTTATAAATCTATGTAGTGGTTAGAAAAGAAAGATTAGTTTCAATATTGGAACTGTACTAATTCAATCAATAAAAACAAAAAAAGGAGGAGAGCTTTGTTCTCCTCCTTTTTTATTTATCAAGACTCAGTTTTAAACAATTAAAAACGATCTAAGTTTTCTAATGGGTAAAAGTCTGGGTATGGTAATGCAGCAACACCAGTATCAACCGCAGCTTGAGCAACAGCAGCAGAAACAATTGTTAACAAGCGAGAATCCATTGGCTTAGGCAAAATGTATTCTTTGCCAAATGACAATGCATCACCACCGTATGCAGTGACAACATCAGCAGGCACTTCTTCTTTTGCAAGATCTTTTAGTGCATGTACCGCTGCGACTTTCATTTCTTCATTAATTTTATTTGCTCGAACGTCTAGTGCACCACGGAAAATGAATGGGAAGCCCAATACATTGTTCACTTGGTTTGGATAATCAGAACGGCCCGTTGCCATAATCAAATCATCTCGCACTGAGTGTGCTAATTCAGGGCTAATTTCTGGGTCTGGGTTAGAGCAAGCAAATACAACTGGATTTGGTGCCATTTTTTTCAGTTGGTCAGCAGAGAATAAATCAGGGCCAGATACACCAATGAATACGTCTGCGCCATCAATAGCATCATCCAATGTACGAGCATCTGTTTCAATTGCAAACATAGCTTTGAATTGGTTCAAGTCATCACGACCTGAGTGGATAACGCCTTTACGATCCAATACAAAAATATTGTCACGTTGAGCACCACAAGCAATGATCAGCTTCATACAAGCCGTTGCCGCAGCACCAGCACCAAGACAAACGATTTTTGCATCTTCGATTTTCTTGTTTTGCAATTCTAAAGCATTCAATAGACCGGCAGCCGTTACAATTGCTGTACCATGCTGGTCATCATGAAATACAGGGATGCTGCAACGCTCAATGAGTTGACGTTCAATCTCAAAACATTCTGGTGCTTTGATATCTTCTAGATTAATGCCACCGTAAGTGTTTGCAATACGAGCAACGGTATCAATAAAAGCTTGTGGGCTTTCAGATTCTACTTCCACATCAACAGAGTTAACACCGGCAAAACGTTTAAATAAAACGCCTTTACCTTCCATAACAGGCTTACTTGCTAATGGGCCAATATTTCCTAAACCTAGAACAGCAGTACCGTCAGAAATGACAGCAACCAGGTTGCCTTTACCTGTATATCGATAAGCGTCTTCCGGATTTTTTGCAATTTCACGGCATGGCTCAGCAACACCTGGGCTATACGCTAGGGACAAATCACCTGACGTCGCGGTTGGCTTAGTTATAGTTGAACTTAATTTGCCTGGAACTGGATGCTCATGGTAATCCAGAGCAGCTTGCTTCATATCTTCTGCCATTTTGATGTTTCCGTTTTATTATGTGTTTATTAGTTTTGGTAAGCATTTGTATAACAACAAGGTTGTAGAATACATAGCTTATATCACCTTCATTTGTACCAGAGTAATTGAAAAGACTTTATCTTTAAAGCCATACATTCAATCAAATACACTCGTCTTCATGAATTGTAAATTTAGTTAATAAGAACCAAATCATTGGGATGTTTAATCTGCCATACCCACTTAGATTTATCTGCTTGCTTATTTTTTCGGTAGTGTTGCCAACCTCGGGCTTCAATCAGGTGACCTTCAAGAGAATACAGTTCTTGAGGTGTCCATTGATTAGCAACTTTAGCAGGGATGTTAATCGCTAAATTATGGTTTGTATTTAGCCACCATCCCCCTCTGTTTCGGTAAATAGAAGTCAAGGTTATGCGAGATATCACAAAACCAGCTTTTGGCTGCCATTGTATAGCGTGTTCCCAAACTCCTATTTGTTTTTGCCGAGCAATGTTTTCAGAAGACTGCAAACATGCTTGATAATTAACGTTCGGAGGAAACGCAATGCGATAACCTAGTCCTTGAGATAATAACTGACTTGATATTGAAATTCGACGTTTATCAAACAAGTAGTACAAATATCGACCGTAACGATCTCTTTTATCCAATCCTTCTTGATAAAAGACAGTATTACCAACGAGTTCCGACAGCCTTTTTTTTGCATCAAGTGCAAACGCATCGTGTTTTTGATGCTTATAATCCAATTCGGGAGTGTTAATACCAATAAGTCTAACTTTCTTTCCGTCTTGAAAATGTACCGTGTCACCATCCACAACTTTTTTAACCTGAGCAGAAAGCAGTTTGCCTTCAGCTAGACAAGAAGCATAGGAATGGTTTTCTATTAGACATAAAAAAAGCGCCGAGCATAATAGCTGGCGCTTTTTTATTGAGATCATCACAGTTCTTCGAATTACTTCGTAGAACGACGAGCTCCAAAACGTTTGTTGAAACGATCAACACGACCACCGGTGTCCATCATTTTTTGCTGACCCGTATAGAAAGGGTGGCACTGGCTACATACGTCAAGGTGTAAATCTTTACCTAGAGTAGTGTTTAGTTTTAATGAGTTACCACAAGTACAAGTTGCAGTAATTTCTGAATAATTAGGATGGATATCTTTTTGCATTTTAATCACCTTATAGTTGGTGTGCCGCCACCTGATCTAGTCTTAAATACCTTTTCGCTAAAAAAAGCTAAAATACAACCTATTTAAGAGGTCAAGCACCGCACGATTTCGTTGTACAGACATTGTACAGTGGTTCCAAAGAGGCGCCTATTTTAGGCATGAAATGATACTCAAGCAACCTTTTTTAACGATAAATCTAATTCCTTCCTTAAAGTTATTTTTTGAGACCTTTGCACGAAGTCATGAGAGACGATAAGACGAGGCAAAAACAGGCGAAAAAGCGGAGTTTATAAGTTATAAATGCGCATTTTGAGTCTGTTTTTAACAAAGTATTAGCGAGCGCAATAGTCGTGAAAAGGTCTCTTTTTAAAGGATAAAAAGACAAAGTAAGACAAGCGCTTACCGAGATTTGATAAAACAAATTCGCATCAAGGGAGGGAGTTAGCGTACACTTAAACAAGGTTTAACTTTGCTTTTGTCACTCTTTGAATTGGGGAATTCATGCAAGAATCGCTACTCACACCAGAACCATACGTAAAAGTAGCATTGCCAGTTCCTATGCGGACTTTATTTGAATACAAGGTTCCTAAAGCTATTGCCCTACGTCATAAATTGATTCCGGGAATGCGGCTGAAGGTTCCTTTTGGGAAACAAACTCGCTTAGGTCTGATTGTTGAACTTTGTTATCAATCAGAATGGAATCCGAACCAAATTAAACCTTTTACATCATTACATGATGAGGCCGCTATTTTACCTCAAACAATTATTGATTTATGTAAATGGGCGAGTCGATATTATCACCACCCTATTGGTGAAGTTTTTTTTCACTCTTTACCAGCTATGTTACGTAAAGGTGAGTCAGATAGTTACAGAAGTGAAGTCTGGTGGGTATTAACTGACACTGGCAACCACTTACAACTGGATGAATTAAAAAGAGCGCCAAAACAACATGCTTTTATGGAGATTGTAAAAGCACATCCTAATGGCTTAAGTCCTCATATTATGCGTTTACACGACTTACAGGGTTCGGTAGCCAAAGCGTTAGAAGACAAAGGGTTCATTAGGCGAGATCTAAGGCATTTCAGTAAGAATGCAGAGCACCATGGTCATAAAAAACAAGTCCCACCCACTTTAAATCATGAACAAGACATAGCCGTTACAAAGCTATCCTCCCAATTAGGTCAATTTAATGTTGCTTTGCTTGATGGCATTACAGGCAGTGGCAAAACAGAAGTCTATTTACGATTAATAGAGCATGCCATTGAGAAAGAACAACAGGTCTTAGTACTTGTTCCTGAAATTGGCTTAACACCACAAACACTCAAGCGCTTTGAAGATCGATTCAATACAGACATTGCCCTATTGCATTCAAACATGTCAGACAGAGAAAGGCTGGATGGTTGGCTCATGGCACGTTCAGGTAAGGCTCGAATCATTATTGGTACACGCTCTTCTATCTTTGTTCCAGCGCCTCAGTTAAGTCTTATTATTTTAGATGAAGAGCACGATGCCTCTTACAAACAACAAGATGGTTTTCGCTTCCATACTAGAGATCTGGCAATAATGCGTGCAAAAAGCATCAATGCCTGTGTGATATTAGGGTCAGCAACACCCTCTTATGAAAGTTTACATAATGCTAAACAACAGAAGTTTGACTGGATTAAGTTAAGATCAAGAGCTGGGAGCGCTGAAATCCCATCGATGGAACGAATCGACTTACGAGGGCAAACTCTCATAAAAGGATTCAGCGAAGCCTCTCTAGAACGCATTAACACTCACCTTAGTAGAAAAGAACAAGTACTGGTTTTCTTAAACCGCCGAGGCTATGCACCGACTTTAATGTGCCATGACTGCGGTTGGATCTCTCAGTGCCCAAATTGCGATGTCAACTTAACCGTTCATAAAAAAGCCAATAAATTACATTGCCATCATTGTGGATATCAATCTGCGCTATTGCATCAATGTGGGGAGTGTCACAGTCATGAAGTCTTTACCATTGGCGAAGGTACAGAGCAGGTAGAAGCTCAACTGGTCAGCTTATTTAAAGACATTCCTGTTTTAAGAATCGACCGTGATAGCACATCCCGAAAGGATTCGTTAAATGCCATAACACAAAAAATACATGAACAAGATAAAGCCATTTTAGTGGGCACTCAAATGCTTGCTAAAGGACACCATTTCCCCAATGTTACATTGGTTGTTGTTATGGATGCAGATGTAGGATTATTTTCATCAGACTTTCGAGGAATGGAGAGGACCGCTCAGCTCATTACTCAAGTTGCTGGACGGGCCGGTCGAGCGTCAAAACCAGGGCATGTGCTATTACAAACCTATCACCCAGATCACCCGTCTATCGAAAGTTTATGTTCTTTAGGTTATGAGTTTTTTGCCAACCAAGGGCTGCAAGAACGAAAATCGCTTGAATTACCACCTTATTTACACCAGATTTTAATCCGTAGTGAATCCGTAGATGATGATCAAGCTTATTTATTGCTCGACCAATTAAGAAAAGAAGCAGAGCAACATATTGAAAACTTCAATTACCCTATTCAATTATTAGGGCCATACTCTGCAATCATTGTTCGTAAAGCAGGTCAGCACAGATATATTTTGACTTTCAAATCCTTCAATAGAGCGCCGTTACACCAACTTATCTCTCTATTATCCCAATCTCTTGAACAAAACCCACTTACACGCAAAGTTAGATACGCTATTGATGTAGATCCACTGGAAACTTATTGAATCAAGTCCCATAATAAAGCCAATTTTTAAAAGCAACTCTAGGATCGCGTTACTCTCATGGCTTCAAAAAGCTCAGCATCAAAAAAAGGCGCTACTCGAAAAGCAGCGCAACCAGTACAGAAAGCTAAAACCAAATGGTGGTTATGGCTATTTGTGCTTTGTTTAGCTGGCGCCTTTATATTCGGCTTAGCCCAATTAAGCAAAGTACAACCTGTATCTACAAATGCTCCAGTTAAAGCAGTACCAAAGCCAATCGAGGAAAAGAAAGCAGCACCGTCAACCAATACCCCAGCAAAAAAACCAACGGTGGAGCAACAACAAACAACCCAGAAAAAAGATAACTTTGAATTTTATCAGCTATTACAAGATAGCGAAGTCGACACCAGTCATGTTGATGCTTATCAATCAACACCGAGAGGGAAACAGGATTTTCTATATATGATTCAGGCAGCGTCTTTTCGTAGTAACACTGATGCTGATCGAATGAGAGCTAAGTTAATTCTGTCTGGGCTAGAAGCTCGCATTCGTAAAACGATAGGAAAAGATGGTCGCCCTTGGTATCGCGTGGTTTTAGGACCTTTTGAGTCTCGATCAAAAATGAGTAGAGCACAAGATAAGCTAGTCTCAATGGATATTCAGTCTTATACCTATAGAATTAAAAAAGAAGACTAAAGTACTTAAAGAGAAGAGGAAAACCAAATCCCCTTAATTTATTGCCAATGTTTGTAAGTCATCACTCATTGATAATACTTGATTGGCCCTCGTTTTAGATCGGAGACACATTCACAGTGTTATTCGCTTTTGAGTTCTCTGTGGGCTTTTGAAGATCTATAATAAGATCACTCATAGTCTCAGTTGATTCATAGGCAGTGTTTGATAAATGCCGAACTTCATCTGTAACATGCCCCCCTGCCAGATTTTCTTGAGCTATTTCTGTTCTCTCATTCGCTTGAAAGACACTCTGAGACACCTCTTCAGTGCTATTCACCACATCGTTAGATGAATTAGAAATGGCTTTAATCGAATTTACAAAAAATCCTGTGTGGGTATATTGATAATCTGCATCAGCTTGCATTTCTTGACTGGACTTCTGTAACAGTTCCGATGCATGAATAACATCATTCACCCCTTTTTTAAGATCAAAAACTATGTCATGGAAATAGTCCATGAGTCGGTTGAACAGCACCGAAATTTCGTAACCTTCAGAACCAAAATCCGCTTCGATTCTTTGAGTTAAGTTTCCTTTATCAGTATCAGTCGAGGTTGTGTCATAAACGTTAACCACTCGATCCATTGCTTGCATAGTTTCAATTAACCCTGAACTGGCATCATGTTCATGCACATTTAAGCCAACTTTCTCCGCTTCTTGAGAGACTCTTAAAAAAGAAAAGACTTTCATTAATCCAAATAGAATAACCCCTAGTATGAATCCCCAAGCAAATACGGCGACAACTCCTTGAAGTTGTATTAAAAATTGATCCCAACGGTTTTCTAAAGGTAAATTAATTGCGGGGGCAAAAAGCGCCAAAGCTAACGTTCCCCAAGCCCCTGCCACACCATGGGCAGAGATAACATTTACTGGATCATCAATTTTAAACACATAAAGGACAATTTCTTCACTAAAGAAAACAATGATGCCGCCTAGTAACCCGATAATTAATGCACCAGTAGGCTCTACGACCGCACAGCCAGCTGTAATCGATACCAGCCCTCCGACAATACCATTTAGCATTTTTTCAATGGAAACAGATCCCTTATGAAAAAACAAAGATACAATAAAACAAGACAGCCCACCGGCCGCTGCGGCAAGTAAGGTATTAGCAACAATTTTAGCAATCGATACGTCTGCGGATAACGCACTTCCTCCATTAAAGCCAATCCATCCAAACCACAGAATCATCACGCCTATAACAGCCATAACAAGGTTTTGCCCATGGATTTTGCGTGGGTTGCCATTCTCATCAAAACGTCCTGTACGGGCACCAAGTATCAAAGCACCCGCAAGCCCAACCCAGCCACCAAGAGAATGCACCACGGTTGATCCAGCAAAATCGACAAAACCTTTTTGTGCAAGCCAACCATCCGCATTCCAGATCCAATGACCTGATATAGGATAAATAAAAGCAATCGTAATAATGGCAATAATGGCATAGGCCGCAAACCTCATACGCTCGGCAACCGCTCCTGAAATAATTGTCACCGCCGTACCTGCAAAGGTTATTTGGAAAACAAAAATAGCGATGTCTAATGGGTCTTCAATGCCATCAAGCAAAAACATCGAGGTTCCCATAAAACCACCAGCAGACGATCCAAACATTAACCCATAACCGATTAGCCAGAAAACCAATACGGAAAGAATTAAGTCCACCAAATTTTTCATGGCCACATTGATGGAGTTTTTAGAACGAGTAACTCCAGACTCTAAAGCGGTAAACCCTGCCTGCATCAATAAAACCAGAGCGGCAGCGATAATAATCCAAATTAAATCTAGTTTAATTTGCATTACTTCGATTGCATTTACGCCCATACCTTCCTCTTACCTTGGCTTAGCTTTCTAAAAATCGATAATCAAACCGACTCAAAACGTTTTAAGTTGTGGGGTTAAGCAAAAAACGCACCTAAATTCCTTGTAAGCCTTAAATAATAAACTTCAGAGCAATCATGGGATCAACGCTATCTCGAATATTTTCAACCATTTCTTTTGCACCTTTTTGATACATTGAAACGATCGACGCACAAACATGAACAGACAACGCACTTTAAATGAACATTTCTAAAAATGAGTTTTAGACAGATATGAGTTTGTGCTTGAAAAATTCACTCTCGCCCCCATTTTTTAATTATTGAAAATGGAGCAGAACATGACAACTATTTTAACAGTACGTAAAGGTAACCAGGTCGTCGTGGGTGGCGATGGGCAAGTGTCTCTTGGTAATACCGTGATGAAGGGCAATGCTCGTAAAGTTCGCCGCTTATACAAGGGTGAAGTTATTGCAGGTTTTGCAGGTGGTACCGCTGATGCATTCACACTATTTGAGCGCTTTGAAGGACAGTTAGAAAAACATCAAGGTCAACTCGTTCGGGCAGCCGTTGATCTTGCAAAAGATTGGCGCTCAGACAAAGCTCTGAGAAAACTTGAAGCCATGTTAATTGTTGCAAATAAAGACAGCACTTTAATTATCACAGGTAATGGTGACGTTGTTGAGCCCGAACATGGTGCTTTAGCAATAGGCTCTGGTGGTAATTTTGCTGAAGCCGCAGCACGTGCCTTGATTGATAATACTGAATTATCTGCCAGAGAGATTGTGGAAAAAAGTTTAACCATTGCAGCCGATATTTGCGTATTTACCAATCACAGCCTCACTATAGAAACCGTGATTTTAGACCCAAAACTTGAAGACCAATCTTCAGAGTAAACCAGTAGGAGAACCCTTTACAATGACAATTACAATGACTCCTCGTGAAACAGTAAATGCGCTAGATAAACACATTATCGGACAACAAGGTGCAAAAAGAGCCGTTGCTATCGCTCTACGTAACCGCTGGCGCAGAATGCAATTACCTGAAGATATGCGCACTGAAATAACGCCAAAAAACATTCTAATGATTGGTCCTACAGGTGTCGGTAAAACAGAAATTGCCCGCCGTTTAGCAAAATTATCCAACGCGCCTTTTATTAAAATTGAAGCGACCAAATTTACTGAAGTAGGTTATGTTGGCCGTGATGTAGAATCTATTATTCGTGATCTTGTTGAAATGGCTCTTAAAATGTTTCGCGAGCAAGAAACAGACAAACTACGTCACAAAGCAGAAGATGCAGCGGAAGATCGTATTCTCGATGCGTTATTACCACCAGCTCGTGGTAGTGAGCCCACTGAAGACAGCAGCACTCGTCAAATCTTCCGTAAGAAGCTACGTGAAGGTCAATTAGACGATAAAGAAGTTGATATCGACTTATCAGCTACTCCTGTTGGCGTTGAAATCATGGCACCTCCTGGCATGGAAGAAATGACCAATCAACTGCAAAGCATGTTTTCCAGTTTAGGTAATGAAAAAACCCGCAAACGTAAGATGAAAGTTAAGCAAGCCTACCGTCAAGTCTGTGATGAAGAAGCGGCTAAACTCATTAATGAAGATGAATTAAAAGCCCGTGCAGTAGATGCTGTCGAGCAAAATGGTATCGTATTTCTAGATGAAATCGATAAGGTAGCCAAAAGCTCTGAGCGCAGCGGTGGTGAAGTGTCACGCGAAGGTGTACAACGTGATTTACTACCACTAGTAGAAGGCTGCACAGTATCAACCAAATACGGCATGATCAAAACTGACCACATCTTATTTATCGCTTCTGGCGCATTCCACCTAGCAAAGCCATCAGATTTGATTCCTGAACTGCAAGGGCGTTTGCCAATTCGAGTGGAGCTTGATGCTCTTACTACAGAAGACTTTAAAAGGATTCTTGTTGAACCTAATGCATCTTTAACCAAACAATATGTTGCTTTAGCCGCTACTGAAAACGTTTCCTTGAACTTCACTGATGAAGGCATTCAACGTATTGCTGAAATCGCATTTCAAGTTAATGAAACAACAGAGAATATTGGTGCTCGACGACTGCACACTGTTTTAGAACGACTATTAGAAGAAGTTTCTTACTCCGCGAGTGATATGCCTGAAGGTCAATCCGTCGATGTAACTGCCGCTTATGTGAATGAGCATTTAGGAGAGATTGTAGAAGATGAAGACCTAAGCCGCTTTATCTTATAACGCCTACTTTATTTTAAACATCTAATAAGAGTGACACGGACGTCACTCTTGAGAGAACACATTATGACCCCTCTGCTACCCACAAAAATCCATTACCATAAACAATCTAAAGAGCTAGAGATTGGCTTTAATAATCAAGAAAATTATCGACTTAGCGCCGAGTTTTTGAGAATTCACTCTCCGTCTGCTGAAGTTCGAGGACATGGCCAACAAATACCAAAGCTACAATATGGAAAAAAAAATGTGAGCATTCTCAATATTGAGGCTGCAGGTAACTATGCATTAAAAATTTCCTTTGATGACGGACATGATACAGGGCTCTATTCTTGGGATTATTTATCTAATATTGGCAAGAATCAGCAAGAGCTTTGGGAAATTTATCTTCAACGACTAGACGAAGCAGGCCAAAGCCGCGAGAATAGTATTATTCAAACGCATCAAATCTAAGAGACTGCTATGAGCTTAATCAGTTTAAGTGCCATTCATTTGGTTGAAAAAACAATCAATGCTGCATTAGAGCAAGACCAACCATCACAAAAACGTTTGGCTAAGCTTGCGGGTCAAAATATTTTATTAGAAATAGAAGATTTGTCTCTGTTAGTTTTAATTCAAATACTTGAAGAAGGCATTGCACTTAGCTTACCTGCTGACTTAGATGAAGCGAATTTAGACAATCGAAAAGACACCCATGTTTCTGGAACAAGCTCAGCCTACAGAAAATTACTCGATGGAAACGGTTTTTTCGATGGGGATTTACTTATCCAAGGCAACGCACAAGCATTAATGACATTACACAAAGTTTCTGAGAATTTTGAGTTTGATTGGGAAGGTATTTTAGCCGATAAAATAGGAGACTTACCCGCTTCGATTGTCGCTGAGTTATTACGAAAAAAATGGGACTGGACGCAAACGACCAGCAATCAACTAAAAGTCTCGCTAATCGATTACCTACAAAATGACAGTGACTTACTTCCTAGTAAGATAGAATTTCATAACTTTGTAGAAGATTTAGAGTCTTTCGATATTCAACTTGAACGACTTAACGCTCGTCTTCAGCTTTTATCAAAGAAAAAACCTCTCAATAATCTATAGTTCTATTCTTAATGAATTTTGCTTATTTTCTGATAAAGCTTGTTTGCTAACTTTGTAATAACAGGCCCAATACTAAATGCAATAATAAAGGCAGCGGGCCAAGCAAAGATAAATGACCTAAACCAAAAATAAAAGTAATCGCTAGTAATGCCTAGGGAAGGTGCGAATAAGTCCTCTTGCCTCAGCATGTGGATAAAAGCCTGCTATTCGAGGCGAGTATCGAATGT
>CANLRQ010000023.1 GCA_947493575.1 uncultured Marinomonas sp. | reverse complement strand
GAGCATTATCACGACTGTTCTTTGATTTTTCTTTGTTTCTGATTCTGTGTAATTGCTTAAACGTGGAAGTCTTTTCTCATGGTGTATTATTGGATGTCCTGATCCTTTCTATTATTTTAGCTCTATGATTCTAGACCAAGAGATGCGTTTTCACCTAGGCGGAAACAAGCAATGAATAAGTAACTAATGGGAAGATAAATAGGACAAAAATTCGACTGTTTATCGTGGATTAGAGGTGAGCCATGTCAATAATTGAGCAATACGATTTGCGTGTGAAAGACGTATTTTTACCAAACGAATCGTTAGAAAGAATCAGTCGTGGTGGTATTTGGAACGAAGGCCCTGTTTGGCTGCCAAAGACACAAACCCTACTGTGGAGTGACATTCCCAATGATCGCATCGTCAGTTGGAATGCGGATCAGGGGGAGAGTGTTTGGCGCTCCCCAGCGAACTTCACCAATGGGCATTATCTTGATCGCGATGGCAATTTGCTGCATTGCAGCCATGGTGGTCGATGTATCTTAAAAACCGATTTAACAACGGGTGACATCACCACACTGGTGGATCAATATAATGGTAAACCGTTGAATTCCCCCAATGATTTGGTGGTGAAATCCGATGGCAGTATTTGGTTTACCGATCCACCGTATGGCATCTTATCTGATTTTGAAGGTTATCAAGCCGATTCAGAGCAAGCGGGTAATTTTGTTTATTGTTATTCCCCTAAAACACAACAACTCACCTTGGTCTGCGATCAAATGGAAGGCCCTAACGGGTTAGCGTTTTCATTGGATGAAACTCAGCTCTATGTCTCGGACACTTCGATTACCTTACCAGAGAAAAAAGTGGGTCATCATCATATTATGCGTTACGACGTGCAAGTAAATTCAATGGGGGAATACACACTGACGAACGGGTGTGTATTTGCCAATATCCGCCCCGGTGTTTCGGATGGCTTTCGTTTAGATAAAAACGGTTGGATTTATACATCGTCCCAAGACAGCATTCAAATTTACCATCCTGATGGTGTTTTAATGACAAAAATCCCTGTGCCTGAACAGGTATCTAACTGTACGTTTGGAGGCGATTCAGGCAATGTACTGTTTATTACGGCGTCAACATCTGTCTATAAAATTAAGTTAAATACCCAAGGTGCACAGTCAAGTGCTTGTTTGAACAAGGAGGTTTAACTCTGTTAACTTACAATGAAATCAGAAGTCTTTCCTTTTTATATCTGCTAATGTTGCGCTTTAAAAATAATGGTTAGGTTAATTACAATCACCGTGGATATGCTGTGTTCTACGGTATTATTCCCTTTTCGAGAATAGGAATGAAAAAAGAAAAGTTAGCAATATCTAGTCGAAGCACAGGGCGCATTACCTTGTCCGATGTGGCAGAACATGCAGGCGTAAGCCCAATTACGGTTTCGAGAGCGTTAAAGAACCCTCTTCAAGTATCGGAAAAACTTAAAGAAAAAATTGCTATTTCTGTGAAAGTGTTGGGTTATATTCCGAATCATGCCGCACGTTCATTAGCGTCGTCGGAATCAAAGGTTATTACAGTTATTTTTCCGTCCCTGTCCAATGCAGTGTTTCCAGATGTATTAGATGGCCTGCACGACACCTTAGTTAGCGCGGGTTATCGCATTCTGCTGGCAAACACTCATTACTCCAGTGAACAGGAAGAAACGCTTGTTAAAACCATGCTGGAGCAAAACCCAGACGGCATTATTGTCACGGGAATCGACCAAACCCAAAATACGAGGGAGTTGCTAAAACTATCCAATACTCCAGTTGTACAAATTATGGAATTGGATCAAAACCCTATTGATATGAATGTTGGTTTGTCGCACTTTGACGCCTCTTATGATTTAACAAATTATTTGTATTCATTAGGGTATAAAAAAATTGGCTTTATAGGCGCAAGAATGGATCTACGCTCTCGTCGAAGAATGGAAGGATATCAAAAATCTGTTCTAGATCAGAATGGCAATGAGTATGTCCTTAGTAGTTTAAAAAATACTTCGTTTAAACAAGGTTCTGAGTTGTTCGTTGAATTGATTTCAAAGCACAGTGATATCGATGCAATTGCTTTTAGCAATGATGACTTGGCCGCAGGGGCATTGCTTGAAGCCACAAGAAGAGGTATGCGTATCCCTGAAGACATTGCCATAGCAGGCTTTAACGATTTGCACTTCTCGGAAGAGTTAATACCTCCTCTGACAACGGTTTCTATACCTCGTTATGAAATGGGGAAACAAGCTGCAGAATGCCTTTTATATAAAATAGCCAATAAAAAGCAGCCAATTTGTAACCAGATAAATATTGGTTATTCGATAGTTCCTCGTCAAAGTACTTAATGACAATTCCAATGTAGTCAAAATTAATTTGACAGCGCTATCATTGAAAGGTAGTCTCTTTTTGATGTTTTTGATAGCGCTATCATTTAAGTGTGATTTTTATACCATTCCCAAAACAAAAAAATAAAAGGAATAAAATATGTACTTTACGACTCAGAAAAAAAAATCAAAACTGAAGTTTACTTTGGCCGCATCCATGGTTGCTTTTACGATATCTTCGGCCTCTGCGGCTGCAAAATATGAGTGGACGATTCAAAGTGGTGCGCAAGCAGGAGATAGCTTTTTCTCTATCCAGAAAGAATGGGTAGAGCGTGTTGGAGCTATGACTGGAGGAAAAATTAGTATTTCTCTTGTGCCTGTGAATTCGGTTGTTGCTTACAATGAAACACTGGATGCAGTTGGAGCAGGCATTCTGCAGGGACACATTGCGGACCCGTCTTACTTTAGTGGTAAAGACCCCGCTTTTGCTATGTTGGGGAATCTTGTTGGCGCTTGGAGTAATCCATACCAAATGATTGGCTTTATGGAATACGGAGGTGGTAAGCAAGTATATAACGAATTAGTTAATCCTTATGGATTACAATTTATAGGTGCCGCATCAACAGGTGTTGAGTCGTTTGTAAGTAAAAAGCCAATCCGTTCTATCGAAGACTTTAAAGGTATTAAAATGCGGGCTCCAGAGGGTATGGTGCAAGAAGTTTTTTCGGCAGTCGGAGCAAGTCCTGTAAATTTGCCAGGCTCAGAAGTGTATACAGCATTGGATAAAGGCGTTATTGATGCTGCTGATTACAGCGTTTTTTCAACAAACGATGCGCAAGGGCTGCATAAGTTCGCTAAATATCCAATGTATCCTGGCTTTCATTCTATGCCGACTTTAGCTGTATCTATCAATAAAACTCAATGGGATAGCTTAACACCTGAGTTGCAAGAAATTATGTCTGTTTCTGTACGTGATTTTAGTTATGACATGATTCAACGTCTTGAAATGCTCGATCGTGATTCATCTGTAGCGGCCAAAGAAGACTCTACTTTAGAGATCATTAATTGGTCAGATGAGGAACGAGTAAAGTTCCGTGGTATTGCTAAACAACAATGGAAAAAGTGGGCGGATCTTTCTCCCATGTCTAACAAAGTATATGTAAAAGTTACTCAGTATTTAACTGATCAAGGTCTACTAGATAAGTAATAAAACCTTATGGGGGATTCACTTCCCCCTTTTTAGTCAAGGATCTTTTATGAAAAACAAAGCTGATATAGCCTCTCCTAAAATCCAAGAAACCACGATTGAAGATTATGATCACTTAAGTGAGGTTGTCTTTAAAAACAAGTTAGATATTTATGTAGATCGTTTAGGTAGTTACATTTCTTATTTATTTTTGATAAGTGTTGCGATCAGTTTTTATGAGATTTTTAGTAGGTACTTTTTTAATGCGCCTACGATATGGGTACATGAAACTACGATTATGATTTGTGCATTGTGCATGGCCTATGGCGGTTCATATTGTCTAGCTCGAAATACTCACATCAGTATTAATATCCTCTATCAATCGGTAAGTGAGCGTTGCCAGAAATTGCTAGATATATTGAATAGCCTACTATCCGTCTTTTTTTGTACTTTGATTGCCTACGCTGGCTATATAATGACAAGTAAAGCGTTATGGACTCCAAGTGGTGTGTTTCGTTTAGAGTCTTCTGGCTCTGCCTGGAACCCAGTTACTCCAGCCATTGTAAAAACAGGTCTGTTTTTTATCCTTATTCTAATGTCAGTGCAAAGTCTTCTTCATCTAATTAATGCAATTAAAAAAGCGAGGTAGGTATGTTTGAGTTATCTCAGTTAGGTATTGAAGTTGGCTCTTATGTAATGGTTGGTGCAATATTATTATTACTATTGACAGGGCTACCATTAGCTTTTGTTACTGGGCTAGTTGCTTTGGTGTTTGCGTTGGGTTGGTTTGGTCCTATGGCTATTCCACTGATAACCACTCGAATTTACAGTTTTTTGAATGAGTATGTGCTGATATCGATTCCAATGTTTGTTTTGATGGCCTCTATTTTAGATCGATCGGGTATTGCAAAGGATTTATATAATACGTTGCGTATTTTTGCAGGGAAGTTGCCAGGTGGGGTTGCCATTCAAACGCTATTTGTTGCTGTGTTTTTAGCTGCTATGTCAGGCATTATTGGTGGCGAAATTGTTTTATTAGGTTTGCTAGCTTTACCTCAAATGTTGCGTCTTGGGTACGATCAACGACTGTCGATTGGTACTGTGTGTGCTGGTGGCTCGCTGGGAACGATGGTTCCGCCTAGCATCGTATTAATTATTTATGGCTTAACGGCTAACGTATCTATCAGTGAGCTTTTTCTTGCATCCGTATTACCAGCTACGTTACTGGCATCACTTTACATTCTGTACATTATTATTCGTTGTCTGATTAACCCTATGATGGGGCCTCCAGCGCCAAAGGATGAGTTACAACTATCACATAGTGAAAAATTGAAGCAATTGAAAGGTATCATTCTACCTGTTTTGGTTGCCGTATGGGTGTTAGGAAGCATCTACGCGGGTATTGCATCTGTAACAGAGGCAGCTTGTATGGGAGTGGTAGGTGTTATTATCTCAACCGTGATTCGTAAAGAATTAACGATTCATATGATTAAGGATAGCCTCAAACAAACGCTCAATACCTGTGGAATGATTATCTGGATTGCAATTGGTGCCAGTGCATTAGTGGGTGTTTATAATTTAATGGGCGGTAATCGGTTTATTCAATCTGTAATTCTTGGTATTGACGTTGCGCCTGTACTGATTATTTTGACGATGATGGGCATATTAATCGTGTTGGGATTATTCATGGATTGGATAGGAATTGCACTATTAACAATGCCAATTTTTGTTCCTATTGTTATTTCTCTTGGATATAACCCGATTTGGTTCGGTATTTTATTCTCGATGAACATGCAAATATCTTATCTGAGCCCTCCATTTGGTCCCGCCGCGTTTTATCTCAAAAGTGTTGCTCCTCCACACATAACATTAAAAGAGATATTCCTCTCTCTATACCCTTTTATTATTTTGCAACTTTTTGCACTGGGCTTGGTGTTGCTGTTTCCTCAAATTGCTCTTTGGTTACCGGGTTTGGAATGAACAAAAAGATACAACTTAAATATTTTTAATTATAGGAGTTATATTAATGAGTAATACATCAATTAAAGTTGCTGTTATTGGTTTGGGATCAATGGGTATGGGCGCTGCTAAATCAGCAGTTTCGGCAGGGATTGAAACCTTTGGTTTTGATCTTAATGAAGACACCATGTTGGATTTTTCCCAATATGGTGGAAAAACCACAAATTCATTAATAGAAAGTGTTAAAAGCGTAGATGTTGTTCTGCTCATGCTTGTCAATGCCAATCAATGTTCACAAGTGTTGTTTGGCGAGGGTGGTATCGCTGATCATGTAAAGAAAAACACTGTAATTATTTTAGGTAGTACTACGTCTGCATCTTACGCTCAAGAGTTAGAGTCTCAGCTAAAAGATAAAGGGTTACGTATGATCGACGCACCGGTTAGCGGTGGATCAAAAAAGGCTAATACAGGTGATTTAACGATTATGGCTTCGGGACCTAATGATGCGTTTGAAACATGTAAAATTTTGTTTGATGCAATTTCTGCAAAATTATACCGAGTAAGTGAGTCCGTTGGGGGAGGCGCTTCTATCAAAATTATTAATCAATTATTAGCAGGTGTACATATTGCGGCGGCGGCGGAGGCAATGGCGTTGGGTTTAAAGTCTAACCTTAATTTAGAAATGTTATATGAAATTATCAGTAATAGTGCGGGCTCGTCATGGATGTTTCAAAATCGCGTTCCGAGTATCTTAGAGGGTGATTACACTCCTAAAAGTATGGTTGATATCTTCGTAAAAGATTTGGGGATTGTGCTTGATGTAGGTATGGAAATGAAATTTCCATTGCCGTTAACTGCAAGTGCCCACCAACAATTTTTATCCGCTAGTTCTGCAGGGTATGGTCAAGAAAATGATTCTGCAGTAATCAAAGCTTACCCTAGTATTGATTTACCTCAAAAGAGGGAGGAATAATGACTATATTATTAGGATGTATTGCAGATGATTTTACAGGAGCGACGGATTTAGCTAGTTTTTTAGTAAAATCTGGAATGAGAACCGTACAGTTAATCGGCATCCCGACTGACCCGGTCGACCTTTCTGAAGCCGATGCAGTTGTTATTGCGTTGAAGTCCAGAACCTTACCGCAAGAGGAAGCCATTCAACAGTCGGTTGCGGCATTGGAGTGGTTAAAACAATACGATTGTGAGCAATATTATTTTAAGTATTGTTCGACATTTGACTCAACCGAAGAAGGGAACATCGGGCCCGTTACCGACGCATTGCTGGATAACTTGAATGAAGAATTTACCGTACTTTGCCCTGCTTTACCTGTGAATGGTCGAACTGTGTACAAGGGGCATTTGTTTGTTAATGATGCTTTATTAAATGAAAGTGGCATGCAAAATCACCCGTTAACCCCCATGAAAGACGCCAACTTATTGCGAGTAATGAAGAGTCAATCTCAAGGAGAAGTCGGGCTTGTTGCCCATGAAGTGGTAACGGCAGGGTCATATAATATTAAAACAGCGCTGGAAAAAGTAAGTGCCCATTGTCGTTATGCGGTACTCGATACGCTTAGTAATCACGATTTGATTGAAATTGGTGCCGCTTGTGCGGATATTAAACTGTTAACAGGAGGTTCTGGTTTGTCTATCGGCCTTGCTCAGAACTTCCAAAATAAAGGGTTGTTTAAAATAAGTTCAAGCTCTGGCAAACTGAGTAGCGTAATGGGTGATGCTGTTGTGTTATCTGGCAGTTGCTCATTAATGACTCAAGCGCAAGTTGCGTGCTTTAAAAAAAATTCTCCAGCGAAAAGAATTTCCCCGATTGCCTTATTTAACAAAACGGAGTCAATGGATAGTTTCATTCAATGGTTTGAAGAAAATAAGAATCAAGGCCCCGTAATGTTTTATGCTACAGATTCTACTGAGAACATTAAAATGATTCAAAAAGAGTTGGGAGTGGATAAAGCAAGTGAAATAGTGGAAGAGTTTATGGCACACTTAGTGGTAGTGCTATCTAGTGTTGGTGTTACTAAGTTTGTTGTTGCTGGTGGAGAGACTTCTGGCGCTGTTGTACAAGCACTGCAACCACAGTTACTCAAAATCGGTGAAAGTATTGCTCCTGGAGTGCCTCTAACAGAAATTCCAGGAGATAACCCCAAATTATTAGCATTGAAATCTGGTAATTTTGGCGATGAAACCTTCTTTGAAAAAGCTCTGAGGATGATGCAATGAGCCACAGTGAAAACAAGTTAAGAGAAGACATTTGTATTATGGCAAAGTCTTTATTTGATCGGGGTTTAACCTGCGGATCGTCTGGTAATATTTCGGCAAGAACCGAAGATGGTGGATTGTTAGTCACTCCAACAGGAAGTTGTTTTGGGCGCCTTGATCCAGCAACGCTAAGTCGGTTTGATGAAAATGGTTTACTAATCGCTGGATTGCCACCCACTAAAGAAATGCCACTGCACAGTGCGTTTTACGATACTCGATCCAGTGCCAATGCGATTGTGCATTTGCATGGCACCTGTTCTGTGGCGATGTCGATGATGGAAGGTGTAGATGAGGATAACTTTTTACCGCCTTTGACGCCTTACTCCATTATGAAATTGGGCAAGGTGAAACTGTTGCCTTACTTTATGCCGGGTGATCCTAAAACAGGGGATGCCATAAGAGGGTTGGTTGGGAAAAGAAGTGCGGTAATGCTAGCGAATCACGGCCCTGTTGTGGCAGGAAAAGATTTGGAAGCAGCGGTCTACGCCATAGAAGAATTAGAAGAAACAGCAAAACTGGCGATGATGCTGCGTGGCACATCACCAAAAATGCTCTCTGAATCGGAAATTACCCGCATCGTGACGAAATTTAATGTGGAATGGGATTAATGACTCAATACTCAGCTAACCTTGGTTTTTTATGGCAGTCTCTTTCATTGCCCGATGGAATAAGAGCCGCCAAAGACGCGGGTTTTGTGGCGGTTGAATGCCATTGGCCCTACGACGAGGACATTGAAGAAGTGACGCAAGCTCTGATGGAAACGGGCTTACCCATGCTGGGGTTGAATACCTCTAGAGGCAATGTCGCAGCGGGTGAAAATGGTTTGTCTGCATTAGTAGGCAGAGAGCGTGATGCGAAAGTGGCCATTGATCAAGCCATTGATTACGCTGTTCATTGGAGTGTGCCGAACATTCATGTCATGGCTGGATTCGCAAACGGTGAACAGGCCGAAGCAACGTTTCTAGAAAACTTGAAGTACGCCTGTGATCAAGCAAGTTTGCACTTAATAACGATCCTAATCGAGCCTTTGAATCACCATGATGCACCGGGGTATTTTTTGCAAACCTCGGCACAAGCGGCCGACATCATCGCCAAAGTAGACAGGCCCAATATCAAGCTGATGTTTGACTTTTACCACTTGCAGATTATGGAAGGCGATGTGTGTCGTCGCTTTGAATCTTTGTTGCCTATTATTGGACACGCACAAATTGCCTCCGTCCCAGATAGGGCAGAGCCGGATGGTGGTGAATTAAATTATCGTTATATTTTGGACCGATTAAAGAAAATGGGATACATCCAACCGATTGGGGCCGAATACAAACCTTCCTCGGCTGTCGTCAATTGTGACTGGATGAATACATTGATTTGAAACATGGCGCTCTATCATCCTAAAGTGGGCAAAGAATGCGCACTAATCAAGGAATGAGATGGGGAGAGCCTGTAATAAGTGGTATTACATAATGGTTTATATTAAAGTGATAATCATTCCCATTAATGATTTTTAATAGAGACCATCATGAATAAACCTAGAGAACTTGTTGTTATTCGAAAGCATTTTGTCACACCTCATATGTTAAGAGTCACTCTCGGCGGAGAAGACGTTTTAACGCTCCCTCAAGATCAAGAAAGTGCGTATGTGAAGCTGATCTTCCCGTCAGAATCGGGCCGATTAATGCGCACCTATACCATCCGCCATCAACGGACAGATGAAATTGACATTGATTTTATGCTGCACGAAGACGGTGGCCCTGCGTCAACATGGGCGAAGCTTGCTGAAACGGGAGACACCATTATAGTTGGTGGCCCCGGTCCTAGGAAAATGATCAACTCAAGCGCTGAATACCAATTATTGGTTGGTGACATGACAGCCTTGCCAGCCATCAGTGTTAACTTAGAAACTTTACCGAAAGACGCCAAAGGGTTCGCGGTGATTGAAGTGGTTTCAGAAGACGATGTGCAATCGTTAACCCACCCTGAAGGCATCGAGATTCATTGGGTGATTAATGCAAACTCTGGAAAAAATGAACACATGCTGTTAAACAAGGTAAAAACCTTGCCATGGTTCGACGGTAAAATGTCGGTATGGGCCGCCTGTGAATTTAGCAGTATGAAAATGCTAAGACGTTTTTTCAAAGATGAAAAAGCCATCGATAAATCCATGTTGTACATTTCCAGTTATTGGAAATTAGGCAATAACGAAGACGAGCATAAAGTCATCAAGCAAAAAGACGCAGGCTAAACGCTTGGTTTGTTGGTTAAAAAAAGGGGTCAGATCCCTTAAAAGTAATATTGATGTTTGTTCTTACCTGCGACGGTGTTTAAGGGATCTGACCCCTTTTGGGCTATAGTTATGGTTAACCAAAACACACAGTAGGTGAGATCTTGTGACTAGAATAACCGTAAATAATGCGTTAAGCAGCCTTCAAAATGAAGACGCCCCCTTTAAAAAACTCTTTGAGCACGGCTCTCTAGAGGTAGAAATATACAAGCCAGTAGGTGTGGATTTACAACAACCTCATCGCCGTGATGAAGTGTATGTGATCGCATCGGGTTCGGGTTTTTTTGTGAATGGCGCAACACGTCAGCCTTTTGAACCGGGTGAAGTCTTGTTTGTCGCCGCAGGCATTGAGCATCGATTTGAAGACTTCAGCGACGACTTTGCAACATGGGTCTTCTTCTACGGCCCCGAAGGTGGGGAAGCGTCTGGTTCTGCTTGCGACACTGGTGCTGTAAGACTGGAGCTGTAAGGTAGGTTGGGATCAGCGCCATCCGACCAATCCCCCGCAGGCAATTCAAAGACCGCCCAATTCAAGCATCACGCATTAAAAAAAGGGGTCAGATCCCTTAAAAGTAATATTGATGTTTGTTCCTACCTGCGACGGTGTTTAAGGGATCTGACCCCTTTTGGGCTACGGAATCTGAGCTTTTAAAAGATTTGACCCCTTATTCGGCTCATGCAGATGAAGTTGCTCATATATCATCTAAAGAAATGGGGGATGAATGAGTCACTACATCCCCAAACGTAATGATATTATTCTTATTGAGTTTGAGTCGGTTAAAGGCAAAGAAATTGGCAAACATCGTCGTGCTTTCGTGCTTTCCAGTCTTGCCTATAACAAATCAACGGGGCTGTTAATTTGTTGCCCAATTAGTACCAGTATTCGTGGCGGTGCTACAGAAGTCCCCGTCAACAATCTTGATAAACCCTCTGTTGTCGCTGCAAGCCTGATTCAAACACTTTCTTGGAAAGACAGAAACGTTAAGTTTGTTGCTCAAGCTGAAACTGAAGTCATGGATGAAGTCCTCATGCGAGTCATTCCTTTGATTGGCGCTGATGTTTTCTTCAACGACTAAAAACAAATAATATGTGACATCCATTATTTTACTTTATTGTTGTGAGGTGGTGGCAATACAATGAGTTGTTCACAAGTCTGAAAGACTTCATGCTTTTGATGAGGTTTTTCTGACAAAGAAAAAACTAACTGTTTGAAATTATTAGATTAACTGCATGGGTGGCCTGTAGTGCTGTTACAGCACTGATTTAAGAAGTGTTACAGAGGAGATAATAGACTTCGCGATGAGACGAATAAACAATCGTCCAAGGAAGTGTTTAGGGTTCAAGCAACCAGCCGTAATTTTTAAAAACATGTGCTTAGTTGCTTGAAGTGAAAAGTGTCGCACTTCGGACTTGAATTCAGGTATAAATAGGTTATTTGTCTTTAATTGTTCGGATAAATAAGAGATTATTTAACAACTTTATTGATTTATTTTTCGTGAGAACATTAGGGTTGAAAATATCAAGGTAGAAATAATGCACATTGAAAAAATTTACCTTCAAGGCTTTAAAAGTGCTGCAGACATAGAACTAAATAATGTCTCATCATTTTCCGTTTTTGCAGGAGCAAATGGCTCAGGAAAAAGTAACTTAGTAGATGGTTTGTCTTTTTTTGGAGCGATTGTCAAAAGAGGAGCATCTCAAACTCTTAGAGAGTTTGGAGGGTATGATCACGTTCATTGTTTTAGGCACAGAAAAGATAAAGCAAGAACTGCATCGTTAGATATTGTAATAAGATTGAATAATCAACTTCATCATTACTATATAAAATTATTTAATATGGATAAGCAGCCTCAATTAGAAGAGAGGCTAATGGTTGATTCAAAATTAGTTATGCGTAGGAAGAGAGGAACAGCCCCAGAAATTGTCAATAAAGAAGGAGAGCTTCAACCTTTACCCGACTATCCTGATGAAATGTCTTCACTAATGATATTTGGACATACTCAATTATATAGTTTTCTTACAAATATTCGTATATTTAGGTTTGATCCATTTTCAGCAAAAGAGCCAGATGATTCTTCAGCTGATGCAATATCTCTCGATGTTAGAGGTAGAAATGTTGCAACTATGCTTTCTGAGCTAGAAAAAAATGTAGATTTACGAGAACAAATACTTGAATGGATAGAGTTACTTGTTCCAGGGTTGGAAAATATAAAAACAGAAAAGCAGCGTTTGGATGGTACTACGGTTATTACTTTTAAAGAAGAAGGTCTGCGGGCAAGATTTCCAGCGAAATTAATTTCAGATGGAACAATTTATGCTTTATGTATTTTAGCCGCAATTCTTAGCCGATCAGATAGTTTAGGCTTTACAATAATTGAAGAGCCTGAAAGGGGAATTCATCCGCAAGCAATTTCTCAGCTTGTTCAATTGATGAGAGATAATGCAGCTACTGAGCATCCAGTTTTTATAACGACGCATAGTGAATCAGTTATTCGAGAGTGTGTTTCAGATGAACTATGGTTGGTGAGTAAAGCGGAAGGAAAGACTTGTGCCAAGAACGCAGGGCAAATGGATATTGATCTTGGGGATTTGAATCTAGATATGGCATGGATGATGAACATGTTTGATGGCGGGCTACCATGGTAAGAATTGGTTTTATTGTAGAGGGCGGTTCCGAAAAAGTAATAGTTGAATCGAAGCAATTTAGAGATTGGCTACATCAAAATGGAATTGAACTGGTGTTTCCTGTTATTGATGCTAAGGGCGGAGGAAACCTTCTCCCTAAGAATATTGAGCCACTAGTGGGGCGCTTTCGGTCTCTCGGTGTAGATCATATTTGTGTATTAACGGATTTAGAGGAAGAACCTAATGCTCAAACCGTTAAAAATAGAATAGAAAATTCTAATGTAAGTTTTGTATTTGTTGCGGTTAAAGCACTTGAAGGATGGTACCTTGCAGACACAGAAGCAATGAATAAATGGTTAAAAGAAAGTGATTTTTATGAAGAGTTCCCTGAGTTAACTCATTCTAAGCCTTGGGATAGGTTAAAAGAAATTGCACAAAATTTAAATAGGACAGGTCCCGGTAATAAAATTAGTTTTGCTAAGAAAATGGTTAAGTATTTTAACTTTCAGATTAGCAGTTCTGCGCAGCATAATAATTGTGATAGCGCTAAGGAATTGATAAGAGAGCTTCGTTCTATAGGTAACTCGAATTCTAAGCATTAGGCAAGCAACGCCTCTAAGGCTTCACAACCGGATATTTTTTAACCTTGTCATTGCCTGACTCAAAAAAAGGCTTCTGTCTTTTCTGCGCTGACTACGACAGTGACGCAAGTAAAAAAGACGCAGGCTTTTTGCTTTGTGAATAACCCTTTGTGTTGCCACCAGCTCAAAATGTCGGAAGACGCCTGCGGCTTTTCCGACTTACCCTACAAGATAAAAAAGTCTCCTTATTACGTCAAATGATGTCTGCTTCTGGGAAAATCGGCGAATTTTTTCGTTCCCATGTGGTAATGAACACGGATGCAGCCACTAACTTGGCATAAAGTGAGAAAGGTCTTCTATCACGCCAAGTTTATCCCCTTTATAGCCGGCAAGTTCACGAATTTGTTCTTGGAAGGCTTCGCTTTCTATTGAATGGGTAAACTCCACTATTGCGGCCTTGTTGAGGTTTTTCTGATGGCAGACAAAGACATAATCCTCGGTGCAAATAGGGATAAAGCGTAGCCCAAATTGGTGTGCGGCTTGTTCGACGCCAAAGCCGGCATCCGCCATATTGGAAGCGACATAAGCAGCGACGGCGGAATGGGTAAACTCTTTGTTGTTGTAACCAGTAATGTCTTTGGATGAAAGCTCATGATTTATCAGTAATTGATCAAAAAAGGCGCGGGTTCCTGAATCCTCTTGGCGATTGATAAAGCGTACCTTATCTTTTATTAAATCTTCTAAGCCATTGATATTTAAAGAACACTCTTTTCTAACCATCAAACCCTGTTGTCGAGTAATAAAGCGAATGATCTTATGTGCTCGTGGTTTGAGTAGTTGTTGATACTGCTTAAGTAGAGGACTAATGACGACTCCTCTTGGTACGTGAAATCCTGCCAGTTCACAACTGTCTCTATTGAGCGCGGCAAGGGCTTCCAAAGGGCTGCTGTATTGCAAATCCAATTGTAAGTTTGTGAAGGCGTCAGGCAGGAGAGCCACGGCATAACCATGGCTGGCTTGGATGCGTAGCGACAAGGGCAGAAGTTAGGGGTTTATGTCGATTCTATATAAATGAAAGGCAATTTCTCGATTGTTTCTTATTCAAATAGCATACGTATATTGCTTTTTCAGTTGCAGTGTGACAATGTTTTGTTGTAGTGAATGGTTCTTTTATATTTAAATTGACTGTTTTATAAACAATCTGTATTATTCCTGCGCAAAATCAATTCACATCATATGCTTAAAAAAAGAATATATAAAAATATAGAGCATATAAAAATATAGAGCATATTAGTAAGAGGAAACAGTCAAGTGAAAAGACAAGATGTCCGCTCTGACTCAAAACAATCAAAAATTAAAGGTTTGATCATGCGTTTTGCTCGTGGAAACGTAGCTCTCCAAAGTGGTCATTATGTAACCGCAGAAGATAAAGCAAAATTACGAAAGAAAGTGACGTCTCATAAATTTGTATAATGTAGGTAGGGCTTAATGGAGTTTGACCAATTTCAGGAAGAAGACTGTACAGCTACTGCCTTCCTTTCAGATAAAGATATGGTTAATGGGCATCAAGGTACGACTACTGTTTTGGACTCATTGCATTCTATATTTCCAGAAAATCTTGATCAATTCAATTTACTTTGTAATTCTTTTAGGACAGCAGAAGAAAGAGTGAAGGAAATAGAATGGAGAGGTGGACTTGATATACCATCTATTAATGAGCTTCGATATGTAGGCTTTCATCTTATTAAAGCAGTGCAAGCAAAAGATTCATCTATACAAGATGAACAGCTTCGTAGAGCCTTTAGGCACTGTCGACGTGCTGAATATGATGCGGTGGAACTTGGTATATTGTCAGGCTTGGATTGTATCGCTAGGTTTCAAGATATATATCGTTCACTTCCTGTAATTGATCATGTTAAAAATTACCCTGAAATTCTTGGTTTCTGTGAAAAGTTAAGAAAACGACAAGAAAATAGTATCGAATCTGAGTACCGAGAGTCTTATTACGAAGAGATTCATCAAGATTATATACAACTGGTTAAGTATGTTGAGCTTTTACAAGGTGTTAGCCCGGAGCTTGATAAGAAGCAATCTGACCGAAAGAAAGAAAATCTCAAATGGAAAGTTGGATTTTTCTTATCTACATTTGTGGCATTAACAGCATGCTTACGACTATATTTGTCTTAGTTAATGATTAAAACAGAATGTAGGTTAGCGTCTTACAGGGCATAGAACATCTATTGTTTAAATTAAGATTGACGTTAACGTCAACTGACATGAGTTCAAAGGCTTTGAGGGGCGTATCACTCGACCAAAGCGACATCGCAGAGGCTATCATTGTTTAGTGATGTGTTTGTGCAGCTGATACAGTGCGACTACATAACCCATTCTGTTGCCACAAACTCAAAATGTCGGAAGGCGCCTGCGGCTTTTCCGACTTACCCTACAAGATAAAAAAGCCTCCTTATTACGTCAAATGATGTCTGCTTCTGGGACAATCGGTGAATTTTTTCGTTCCCACGTGGTAATGAACACGGATGCAGCCACTAACTTGGCATAAAGTGAGAAAGATCTTCGATCACGCCAAGTTTATCCCCTTTATAGCCGGCAAGTTCACGAATTTGTTCTTGGAAGGTTTCGCTTTCTATTGAATGGATAAACTCCACTATTGCGGCTTTGTTGAGGTTTTTCTGATGGCAGACAAAGACATAATCCTCGGTGCAAATAGGGATAAAGCGTAGCCCAAATTGGTGTGCGGCTTGTTCGACACCAAAGCCGGCATCCGCCATATTGGAAGCGACATAAGCAGCGACGGCGGAATGGGTAAACTCTTTGTTGTTATAGCCGGTAATGTCTTTGGATGAAAGCTCATGATTTATCAGTAATTGATCAAACAAGGCGCGGGTTCCTGAATCCTCTTGGCGATTGATAAAGCGTACTTTATCTTTTATTAAATCTTCTAAGCCATTGATATTTAAAGAGCACTCTTTTCTAACCATCAAACCCTGTTGTCGAGTAATAAAGCGAATGATCTTATGCGCTCGTGGTTTGAGTAGTTGTTGATACTGCTTAAGTAGAGGGCTAATGACGACTCCTCTTGGTACGTGGAACCCTGCCAGTTCACAACTGTCTCTATTGAGCGCGGCAAGGGCTTCCAAAGGGCTGCTGTATTGCAAATCCAATTGTAAGTTGGTGCAGGCGTCAGGCAGGAGAGCCACGGCATAACCATGACTGGCTTGGATGCGCAAGAGAGGGGTTAAATTCACTAATGCTTTTTGCAGTTCCATGTTGAGTTCCGACGCCAAACTGGCCATTTGGGGTTGAAATCTGGCAATCACTCTTTGTTCTGCCCATAGCAATTTTTCACCTAAGGGAGTTAACGATGCTCCACGGCCTTTTTCTAATAGCACTAAGGGGGTGCCAAAAAAATCAGCCCACTTGCCGAGTAGGTTCCAGCCATGTCGATAGGATATGCCCATTGATTTGGCGGCAGAAGTGAGCTTCTTGTGATGGTAAATCTCTTCTAATAACCGAAAGAGCTGCGGATCAAGCGTATTGCCCGCTTCATCTCGAAATAACCAGTTGGGGTCGATGTGAATACGTTTTAAAGGCATTTATGGGCACTTCTTAAAGCGTTAAATAGTTATTTTAAAACCATAATAAATAGGCAAATTCATGCATATATAAAATAGAATATAGCAGTTTATTCAATAAAAATAGGAGTTTAAGTCATTTATATTAAAATATGCACTTATTTTCATATTTTGAGAAAGCAGGACTAGTGGTAACGTAGGGAGATAATACTAATCCTTTGTCTCAAGCCGAGTGTTGAATAGGTAATAAAAATGACAAACCGCGCACAATGGAATTCACAACAAGTTGAGCAAGTCATTGCTTCGCTGAAAAACTCTCCCGGAGCTTTGCTACCGATTTTGCATGGCATTCAAGATACTCAAGGCTTTGTACCGCCTGACTCAGTACCTATGATTGCGGATGCGCTTAATCAAACCTCCGCCGAAATTCATGGTGTAATTTCTTTTTACCACCATTTTAGAACGTCTCCTTCTGGCCAGAATGTATTGCAAATTTGCCGTGCAGAAGCGTGTCAGGCTCGTGGCTCTCGCGAGCTGGAAGAGCATGTTAAAACTAAGTTGCGAGTGGATTATCACGCTACAACTTTGGATCAAGAGTTTACCCTTGAGCCTGTTTACTGTTTAGGCAATTGCGCCTGCGGCCCTTCAATTCGAGTGAATGATGAGATTGTTGGTCGTGTGACTAATGATAAATTTGATGACTTGGTGGATGAATTAACCACGGTTGAGCTAGGTATTATGTCTCTAAACAGTGTCGCATCGGAGAAGCAATCATGAGTATTAAAGTTTACGTTCCTCGTGATACAACCACCTTGTCTCTTGGTGGTAACAAGGTTGCCTCAGCGATTGTAAAAGAAGCCGAAGCCCGTGGTGAAGACGTTCAACTAATACGTAATGGCTCTCGTGGTGTATTTTGGTTAGAGCCTATGGTTGAAGTGGAAACGGATCAAGGGCGAGTGGCTTATGGGCCTGTGGAAGCGCGTGATGTTACTGGCTTGTTTGATGCCGATTTCTTAGCAGGCAGTGATGCTCACTCGCTTGCGCTAGGCAAACCAGAAGAATTGCCTTATCTGAAAAAACAACAACGTTTAACCTTTGCCCGTGCCGGTATTACTGACCCTGTTTCAATCGAAGATTATAAAGCACTTGATGGCTTTAAAGGGTTAGAAAAAAGTTTACAGTTAAATGGCCAAGCCATTGTTGACGAAGTCAAAACCTCTGGCCTGCGTGGCCGTGGTGGTGCGGCGTTCCCGACTGGCATTAAATGGCAAACGGTACATGATTGCCCACCGGATCAAAAATACATTGTCTGCAACGCAGATGAAGGGGATTCTGGAACATTCGCCGACCGTATGGTGATGGAAGCCGACCCTTTCATGTTGATTGAGGGGATGATTATTGCAGGCTTAGCGGTAGGTTCTACTCAAGGTTATATCTATTTACGATCAGAATACCCAGTTGCTCATGAAATCCTGAATGAAGCCATTGGGAAGGCGTATGACGCGGGTTATTTAGGTCAAACTATTTTAGGCAGCGACAAGGCATTTGATCTAGAAGTTCGTCTAGGTGCCGCGGCGTATATTTGCGGTGAAGAGACGTCTTTACTTGAAAGCTTAGAAGGCAAACGTGGATTGGTGCGTTTTAAGCCACCGTTACCTGCAATCGAAGGCCTATTTGGCAAACCGACCGTGGTAAACAACGTTCTATCGTTAGCGGCGATTCCTTATATTATGGCAGAAGGTGGCCAATCCTATGCGGATTATGGCATGGGGCGTTCTCGCGGTACTTTGCCTTTTCAGTTGGCTGGTAACATACAGCAAGGCGGCTTGATCGAACTGGCATTTGGCCCAACATTGCGTCAGTTGATTGACGATTTTGGCGGCGGTACGGCATCGGGTAAACCTATGAGAGCAATTCAAGTGGGTGGGCCTTTAGGTGCGTATTTACCAGAAAGTCAGTGGGATACACCGTTAGATTATGAAGCCTTTGCCGCTATTGAAGCTGTACTGGGACACGGTGGCATTGTGATTTTTGATGAGACGGTCGACATGACGGAGCAAGCACGTTTCTCCATGGAGTTTTGTGTGGAGGAGTCCTGCGGTAAATGCACTCCTTGTCGAATCGGTTCAACCCGTGGCGTTGAAGTCATCGATAAAATTCGTACTGGTGTGAATGTGGAAGCCAATCTAACTCTATTAGATGATCTATGTGACACCATGATTCATGGTTCTCTTTGTGCAATGGGTGGAATGACGCCGTTCCCTGTACAGAGTGCTTTTAAACACTTCCCAGAAGACATTGATCTCGCCATTGCGAAGTCTACGTCAGCCGAGGTACATTGATATGTTGCAGCATTACACACCAAGCACGAGAGATGTTACAAAGCTCGATCCAAATAAAGATTATGGTACCGCAGCAAGTACCTCTACGACGCTAGTCACACTAGAAATTGATGGTGTAGAAGTTACCGTTCCTGATGGTACCTCCGTCATGCGTGCGGCGGCATTGGCGGACATTAATATTCCGAAATTGTGCGCCAGTGATAATTTAGAAGCTTTTGGTTCTTGCCGTTTATGTACGGTTCAAATTGAAGGTCGACGCGGCTTTCCTGCATCTTGTACGACTCCAGTGAATGCTGGCATGAAAGTCATTACGCAAAATGAGAAAATCGCCAAACTGCGTCGTAATGTGATGGAATTGTACATTTCCGATCACCCTTTAGATTGCTTAACTTGCCCTGCCAATGGTAATTGTGAATTGCAAGACATGGCGGGTGCGGTTGGCTTGCGCGAAGTCCGTTATGGTTTTGATGGCCATAATCATTTAGAAGCAGAAAAAGACACGTCCAACCCATATTTCACATTTGATCCTAGTAAATGCATTGTCTGCTCTCGTTGCGTGCGAGCCTGTGAAGAAGTGCAAGGCACGTTTGCGCTGACCATAGATGGACGAGGTTTTGATTCCAAAGTCGCAGCAGGTCAGGATGAGGGCTTCCTTGATTCAGATTGCGTGTCTTGTGGTGCTTGTGTTCAAGCCTGTCCTACATCTACCTTGATGGAAAACAGCGTTATTGATATGGGTCAGCCAGAGCACAGTGTGGTAACGACCTGTGCTTATTGTGGTGTGGGTTGTTCCTTTAAAGCGGAAATGAAAGGCGACCAAGTGGTACGTATGGTGCCATTCAAAGGCGGCGATGCAAACCAAGGTCACTCTTGTGTGAAAGGGCGCTTTGCGTTTGGTTACGCGACTCACAAAGACCGTATTAAAGAACCAATGATACGAGACAGTATTGATGAGCCATGGCGCACAGTAAGTTGGGAAGAAGCATTGGCATTCTCAGCAGAGCGTTTAAAAGCCATCCAAGAGAAATACGGTCGTGAAAGCATTGGCGGTATTACTTCTTCTCGTTGTACTAATGAAGAAACCTATCTTGTACAAAAATTGATTCGTGCGGCATTTGGTAATAACAATACGGATACCTGTGCGCGTGTTTGCCATAGCCCAACAGGTTATGGCTTAAAAACCACCTTAGGTGAATCCGCAGGTACGCAAACCTTTGATTCCATTCGTCATACGGATGTGATGTTGGTTATTGGTGCGAACCCGACAGATGCCCACCCAGTATTTGGCTCTATGATGCGTCGTCGTCTGCGTGAAGGCGCTCAACTGATCGTCGCGGATCCACGTAAAATCGATCTCTTAAAAACGCCACATTTAAAAGACGCATTACATCTTCCGCTTCGTCCAGGTACGAACGTGGCGTTGGTCAACTCAATGGCGCATGTCATCATTGAGGAAGGGCTTGAAGACACGAATTTCATTAATGAGCGCTGTGAAGACGAGGCTTATCAAAAATGGCGCGCTTTTATTAGCAAATCGGTTAACTCTCCAGAGTCGATGGAATCGGTAACTGGCGTGTCAGCAAACGATGTGCGTCACGCTGCACGTGTGTATGCAGAAAGCAATAACGGTGCGATTTTCTATGGTCTTGGTGTAACGGAACACAGCCAAGGTTCTACTATGGTAATGGGCATTGCTAACCTTGCATTGGCAACGGGTAACATTGGCCGTGAAGGGGTGGGCGTTAACCCTCTGAGGGGGCAAAATAATGTTCAAGGTTCCTGTGACATGGGTTCTTTCCCCCATGAACTTCCGGGTTATCAGCACGTTTCTGATGATGTGGCTCGTAGTAACTTTGAATCCGTCTGGGGCGTTAAATTAGACAATGAACCGGGTTTACGTATCCCGAATATGTTTGATTCGGCCATTGCTGGTAGCTTTAAGGGAATGTATGTTCAAGGGGAAGACATTGCCCAGTCCGATCCGAACACTCACCATGTTGAAGCCGCCTTAAAGTCTCTTGAATGCTTGATTGTGCAAGACATCTTTTTGAATGAAACGGCGAAATTTGCTCATGTCTTGTTACCGGGTTCC
Organism: uncultured Marinomonas sp.; assembly: GCA_947493575.1. GTDB lineage: Bacteria > Pseudomonadota > Gammaproteobacteria > Pseudomonadales > Marinomonadaceae > Marinomonas. The sequence goes on along the minus strand of CANLRQ010000023.1, from coordinate 27,228 downwards.
ACTTTCCTAGAGAAAAACGGCACCTTTACTAATGCTGAGCGCCGTATTAACCGAGTTCGTAAAGTGATGCCTCCTTTAGCAGGAAAAGAAGATTGGGAAGTCACCGTTGCACTATCCAATGCACTGGGTTATCCGATGGATTATCAGCATCCTTCTGAAATTATGGATGAGATTGCTCAATTAACACCGACTTTTACAGGCGTTAGTTACCAATTTCTGGAAGAGCAAGGCAGTATTCAATGGCCTTGTAATGAAGAAAATCCATTGGGTACGCCAATCATGCATGAAGTGGATTTCCCAATTGGTAAAGGCAACTTTGCTGTTACTGAATACGTGGCAACCGAAGAACGTGCAAGCCGTCGTTTCCCATTATTATTGACGACAGGGCGTATTTTGTCTCAATACAATGTGGGGGCGCAAACTCGCCGAACAGATAACCAAGTCTGGCACGATGAAGACGTGCTTGAACTTCATCCACACGATGCAGAAGAGCGCGGAGTGAAAGACGGTGATTGGTTGGGTATTAGCAGCCGAGCGGGACAAACCGTATTGCGAGCGGTTATTAGTGAGCGTATGCAGGCGGGTGTAGTGTACACCACGTTCCATCATCCGGGCAGTGGCGCAAACGTCATCACCACTGATAACTCGGATTGGGCCACCAATTGCCCAGAGTATAAGGTGACCGCAGTACAGGTAGAAAAAGTGAGTCAGCCTTCTCAATGGCAACGTGACTTTGTTCAATTTGACAAAAAGCAGCAAAGCTTTCTTAGAGAAGATCGTAAGGTTGACGTGTAAGTTTGGGTGCCATTTGTTAATTACAGAGTAAACCCTTTTTGGCTGACGTATTGGGCATTCAATATATCAGCCTTTTTTACCCTAGAAATAAACAAAAGATAAACATCAGGGTTAGGAGAGCAGAGTTATGAGTCATTCACAGCTGGACCAATTAGTCAGCATGGCGAATCAGATCGCAAACAACAATGCCCATCAAGGTGACGAAACCGTAGTTGTTAATTTTGTGGCTTCACATTTAAAGCGCTTTTGGGCGCGTTCAATGAAGCAACAAATTATTGATTACAGTCAAACAGCAGACAACAACTTGAATCATATAGCAGCCAAAGCGGTTGCGGAATTAGCCAAAGAATACGCATAAATGCAGTATCGTGTGGTTTGATAGAGAGGGAAAAGGAGGCAACCAAGCGGAAGCCTCCATTATGGACATTGCCTTTATGGGGTCAATTTTTTGCGTCTGACCTGAACCAGAGCAATCAATGTTATGAGCGCCATACACGGTAAATAAACAAATATGGATGATGGTTGTTTATTGGCTACATCTATTCCTGTTAGAACTTGGAAAGCTTCGAACCCTGCTTCATAAGCATCACTGCCAATGTCGACACTATCGACTTCAATCACGGTATCTGATTGATAAAGATTCAGCCCTGACCCTTCTATGATGTCTTTAGCGAAACCTTGCTCTCTGGCGATTAACATATGAATAGAAGCGTCTTTTCCTCCTGAATAGTTATCTTCTTCTACATGGATTCTCAAGGGGGTGCCGATACTGATTTGAGCGTCTTCTTCTAAGTATTCACTCAAAGCCATATAACGATGAGGTTCAACCATTTGATTCACCCAGAAATCAGGTCTAAAAATACTGAAAGCGATCAATAATAAAAGCGCCCGTTCCCACCATTTACAGTGATCAAAGAAATACCCTTGTGTTGCGGCTGTGAAAATGAGCATAGCCAAGGTGGCAATCACGAAGATAAATACACCATGCAAAAACGTCACGTCAATCAATAATAAATCAGGATTGAAAATAAACAAGAATGGCAGCACAGCTGTTCTTAGTGCGTATTTGAAGGCAATCACCCCTGTTTGGATTGGCTTACCGCCTGATACGGCCGCAGCTGCAAAGGAAGCTAATCCAACTGGTGGTGTTACATCTGCCATTAAGCCGAAGTAGAACACAAACAAGTGCACCGCGATCAGTGGTACAACTAAGCCATTTGAAGCACCTACTTCAACAATTACATTTGCCATCAGTGACGATACGACAATGTAGTTCGCGGTTGTAGGCAGCCCCATTCCTAGGATCATACATAACACCGCGACGAGTAATAACATTAGAGTAATATTCCCAAATGATAAAGCTTCTACGACATCGGCTAATACAGCACCCACGCTGGTTTGTGATACCACACCCACAATGACACCCGCAGTAGCGGTAGCAATAGAGATGCTCGCCATGTTTCTTGCTCCACTGACCATTCCGTCGATGAGGTTTTGACATCCAGTCAAGAGCGGTAGCGAAGTATCCTCTCTAAATAAGGTTTCGAAAATGGGTTTTGTGACAATTATGAACATGGTCAGAACCGCTGCCCAAAAGGCACTCAACCCAGGGCTTAATCGCTCAATCATTAAGCACCAAACCAGTACGACAACGGGTAACAGGTAGTAGATACCAGATCTAAATATTTCACTAGGTGGTGGAAGATCCGCTAAATTTTGGTCTATGTCATCTGATAGTTTGGGTAACTTACAGCCGCTATACAGTAAGCTGATAAAGGCTAAAATGACCAGAGTGGTAATCGCATAAATAGAGTGATCACCTAAGACCTGTTTGATCCAACCCAGTCCATAATAAACTGCAGCAGAAATAAAGCAGAGTGTTAAGAAACCAAACAAAAAACCTGTTATTCGGGTAAGTGGACTGCCTTCTCTAGCTGTTTTAGGTAAACCTTGCATATTCGCTTTAAGTGCTTCCAAATGCACAATGTAAACCAAACCAATATAAGAAATAAGCGCGGGTAAAAAAGCGTGCTTAATGACGTCGAGATAACTGATTCCAACATACTCAACCATCAAAAAAGCAGCAGCACCCATTACCGGCGGCATGATCTGCCCGTTTACGGACGCGGCAACTTCTACAGCTCCGGCCTTTTCTGATGAGAACCCTACTTTTTTCATCATTGGAATAGTGAAGGTACCAGTAGTCACTACGTTGGCAATGGATGAACCTGATATGAGGCCGGTTAACCCGGATGCAACAACGGCGGCTTTTGCCGGCCCTCCACGAAAATGGCCCAAACATGAAAAGGCAAGTTTAATGAAGTAGTTACCTGCGCCCGCTTTGTCGAGTAACGAGCCAAACAGAACAAATAAGAAAACAAAATCGGTTGAAACACCCAGAGCAATACCAAATACGCCTTCGGTGGTAATCCATTGGTGGTTTACAACTTCTTGTAAATTAAAGCCTTTATGAGCGATCATCTCTGGCATGTAGTCACCAAAGAAGTTATAAGCTAAGAAAACGGCAGCAATCAAAGGCAAGGTGATGCCCAAACTGCGTCGTGCGGCTTCAAATAAAAGAGGAATGCCAATACAAGCGACAACAATGTCTTGGACAATAGGCGCTCCAACACGATTGGATATGTTGTCGTATTCGATTAAATAATAAAGTGCGGCAAGGCTGGCCGAAATTGCTAATACCCAATCGACTACAGGTATCTTTTTAAGGGGAGATTTGCTGCTAAAAGGGAAGCTTAAAAAGACAAGTAAAATGGCAAAAGCAAGGTGGATTGATCTAGATTGATTGCTGTTCCAGCGTAATAGATCTGAATCCATCATATAAGGGAAAGGAGAGGCGATCCATATTTGGAATAACGCCCATAAAAATGCAATAGAAAGAAGGATTTTAAGTTGAATACCGCTCGATTGGCGTCCTCCCATATCATTTGAAGTAACCAAATTATCCACGTCTATCGAACCCGCGTTCTTTTTTAATAGACTCATGTTTTAACCTCAGTAGAGTGGCTTTTAAAAAAACCGAGCCATATGAGCTCGGTTTGTCATCGGCTAAGTAACGAGGTTATTTAATCCAGCCACGTTCTTTGTAATACATTACGGCGCCTTCATGTAGAGGGGCAGAAAGACCCGCAGACATCATTTCTTTAGGATCAAGCTGTGCAAAAGCAGGGTGCAATCGTTTAAAGCGTTCAAAATTCTCAAAGACGGCTTTGACTAAATTATAAACCACTTTTTCTGAGGTATCCGTGGACGCAACTAAGGTCGCTTTTAAACCGTATGTGTTGACGTCTTCCGGTGTTCCTTCATACATCCCGCCAGGTATTGTCGCCATGCTGTAATACGGGAAACGTTCTACTAATTGATCAATTGCAGGGCCTGTTACATCAATAATATGGGTAGAGCAGGTGCTGGTTGCTTCTTTTACGTTTGCAACAGGATGACCTGCAACCATAACAAATGCGTCGACTTTGTTATCGCACAAGGCTTGAGACTGTTCGGAAGATTTCAGTTCACCTGCGAGTTTAAAGTCAGAAAGAGTCATGTTTTTTTCTTTCATTAAGGTCAGCATGGTAGCGCGTTGACCAGAACCAGGGTTACCGATGTTTACACGTTTACCTTTTAACTCGTCAAACGAGGTAATGTTTGCATCAGCACGAGTGACCAAGGTGAAAATATCAGAATGCAGAGAAAAAATGGCTCTTAGTTCTTCGTAAGGTCCTGTTTTTTCAAAATTTGATGTCCCTTTTGATGCATGATATTGCCAGTCAGACTGCACGATACCGAAATTCAATCCACCAGAACGAATGGAATTTATATTCGCAATAGAGCCACCAGTAGATGGTGCTGAGCAACGCAAATTATGGTCTGCTGTTTGACGATTTACCATTTTGCAAATGGATTGCCCTACAACATAGTAAACACCCGTTTGCCCGGCAGTACCCACAGAGAAATGCTCAATATCACCAGCATAACTGTTTGTCGTTCCAAGCCCTCCAAATAATAATGCGATCGCAGATGCTTGCTTAAGATTGATTTTTTTAATACTCATTAGGACATTACCTCGTTTCTTTTGTGATATTTTTAAAACGCTTTTTTATTGCACTTAGTTACTTCATGAACAGCCGTTCATTTACAGTAATCGCTTATTTTTAATGCGCATTTTGACTTAAATTACGACAATTGAATGCTGCGTTCTTTAGCTGCTTCGCAGCAGGCTAAGAGCTGATTCATAAAAATATTATTTGACATCAACGCTTCTAAACCCGCTTGAGTTGTGCCATTAGGGCTGGTGACATTTTCACGTAACTTAACGACGTCCTCATCACTCTGATCCAATAATGCGGATGAACCGATAATGGTTTCTAACGCTAAACTTTGTGCAAGAGGCTCAGGCAACCCTAGTTTCTTAGCGGATTCAATAAAGCACTGAGCGAAATAGAAAGCATAAGCAGGACCACTTCCACTGATGGCGGTCACGCTGTGCATATGGTCCTCATTTGTGACCCAATAGAATTTTCCTAGGGAATTGAATAACTCCTCGACCAAATCGATAAAAGCGGACTCTTGATCTTCTGCATAACCAACTAGAACCCCTTTTCCGATCATAGCTGGGGTATTTGGCATTACTCTGACTACGTGTTGAGCATTTGGCATTAAGAGTCTTAATGTCGTTACGGTAATGCCAGCAGCAACGGAAATTAGACAACTGTTTTGATTAATTAAACGATTAAATTCATTGATACTTTTCAGAATCACTTGTGGCTTAAGAGCTAAAAGAAAGACAGAGAAAGACACATTAATAGGGACACTCTCAACATTGATAAAGGTGTTTACACCTTGCTCTTTATAGCTATCCAAAATACTCTGATTTTGATCAATCAAAAAGATGGATTCGGGGGCAATGCCTTTCGTTAGCCAGCCGTTTATGATCGCGGCTCCCATTCTTCCACCGCCTACAACAAGGATTTTACTTTCTGTGTTGTTCTCAAGTGATGTCATTTCATTACTCTCCACTGGCGAATGTTTATAACCGTGTTTAATGTATTAAGATGAAGCCAATTGTTTGTATAAAGTACTAATACGTTCAAATACTGGCCCCGGCTTTCCATTACCAACAACGCGACCATCGATATTGACAACAGGGGTCTGCCCGGCAAATGTACCTGTGACAAACGCTTCATCTGCTCCATACACTTCGAAAAGCGAGAAATCAGTTTCATGAACTGTGATTCCATTTGCTTTACAGATATCGATTACTTTTTGACGGGTAATACCGTTCATGCAGTATTTAGGGCTAGAGGTCCAAACTTCACCTTTACGAACAATGAAGAAATTGGTGGAGTTACAGGTTGCAACAAAACCATGAGGGTCAAGCATAAGTGCTTCATCAGCACCCGCTTTTTGTGCTTGGATTAAGGCAGTGATGCAGTTGAGCTTACTGTGTGAGTTAAGCTTAGGGTCTTGGCTGTTGGGCAGGCCTCGAACGACATGAACGGTAAACAAACTCATGCCTTCACTTTTTACTTTTCCACTGGGTTTACTGTGTTCGGCAATAATGACGGTCGTAGCACCGTAGATGCTTAAGCGAGGGTCTTGGAAAGGTTTTTTCTTTGTACCTCGACTAACCATAAGTCGGAGGTGTGCATCGTGAGTCATACCATTTACGTCTAAAGTGTTGTAAAGCGCTTTCACCATGTCTTCACGATTTAAACCGATATCGAAATCTAACACTTTTGCTGAAGCGTATAAGCGATCTAAATGGTCGTCTAGAAACGCGATTTTTCCATTGTAAACACGCAGCCCTTCCCAAATACCGTCACCTAGCATAAACCCACTGTCGTAAACCGAAACAACGGCTTCACGCTTAGGTAGTAGTTCGCCATTTACATAAATTTGTATCGATTCGTTACGGCTATCTTCTTCAGCTGTGTGGGCACTAAATGAATGAGATGACATGTTTTACTCCAAATAACAGGTGATGAATTTGCTCTTTCTAAGAGCGATACGATGAATTTAGGGTAAATCTGAAATGTATAATTGTCAACAGTATGATTGTTGACAATTATACATTTCTCAATATAGTATTTCTCTGCATTCACAAATTTGCTATTCTTGTTTGGTGTCCACTGGTGGGACTTATTCATTACAAACAGGCATTTATGACAGTATTAAATCTAAAACCGATACTTAAAAACCGTACTTTAAGAGCCGATGTGGTAGAGAAACTTAAAGACGCAATTATTCGTGGCGACTTACCTCCAGGTACAAAATTGGTAGAGTCACAGCTCTCATCATTATTAGGTGTTAGCCGAGGGCCGCTGCGAGAAGCAATAAGGCAGCTTGCCGAACAAGGGTTGATTGATAATATTCCCTACACAGGAACATACGTTGCCAATATCACAGTACAGGCGATTCGAGAGCTGTACTCCTTTAGAACAGAGCTGGAACAGTTTGCGTTTAAACTAGTGTGGGAACAAAGGGATGATGCCTTTCATGATGAGCTCACATTACAGCTTGAAAAGCTCTCGTTAGCGATCAAAAGTGATGCTCATATTGCGACAATATTTGAAGAGTTAGAGTTACATAATGTTGTGTATAAACATTGTGGGCATGAGCTTTTACAAGATACGTGGCAACGATTACGAGGTCGCTTACACCTTTATTTTACCTTGCATCAAAAAGCGCATAATAGAACAGGGCCATACATAAACGCTCATGATAAATACGTTGAGCTGGCTTTAGGCGATGATTTACCAGCAATGTTGGATCATATAACTGAACATATGCAGCAAGGCTATCAAAAAGTAGAAAGCCTTGTTTCCGAGATTGAGTCTCAGAATTAAGACTGTACTTTGTCATAACGTTGCATTTTCGATGTGACCGTTATGACGATGCACAAAAATCGATACATAAAAACGAGTTGTGTCGTTAGACCAATAGACGTCGTTTAATAGGGGTGGATTTTACTATCGCCGTACTGGTGTCTGCTATTTCCGCAACACGATCAAGGATAGGGTCTAAATCGCTAATGTTTTTTAAATACAGGCGAGCAATATAGCAATCATCTCCGGTTACCTTGTCACATTCCACAAATTCAGGAATCGAATTAATCAGCGCTTCAAGTTGTTTATGTTTACCCGGATGCTGGCGCATGCGCACAATAGACATCAAGCTATAACCTAAAGCGACAGGGTTTACCTCGATCCTATAACCGTCAATAACACCATTATCTTCCAGCCGTTTTAAGCGTTCGTTTACGCTTGGGGCTGTCATGCCTACAGCACGGGCCAGTTCGGCGATTGGTGTTCTCGCGTTCTCATACAGAAGCTCAATCAGCTTCCTATCTGTACCATCCAACTGGATTTCTTGGTTTCGAAGGTGGTTTCGCATATTTGCCTCAAATACATAAGGTGATTGGTTTTATTTGCCTTTCTTATCGTCTGTGAAAAACGGCTATTAACCTTTATTCTATTCACCATAAAGTATTTCTTTCCTAGAAATCAACCCTAAGGAGATAAACCATGAATCGTTCAACAACCAGCATAGGCACAATTGAACTTGTGATCGCTATGATTCTCTCAGGAACAATAGGCTATTTTGTCATCAGTTCTGAGCAATCTCTTTGGAATGTGGTGTTTTTCCGCTGTTTAATAGGTGCAATAACATTAGGTGGGTACGCCTATTTTACCGGTATGATTAAGTCTGAATTCTTTCAACGGGGGGTTTTGACTTTTATCGTTATTGGCGGTGTTGCTCTTGTTTCAAACTGGATTCTACTATTTGCTTCCTTCCAATATATCCCTTTTTCCATTGCTACAGTGGCGTATCACATGCAGCCATTGTTTTTGGTGTTAGCGGGTGCGCTGGTAACAAAAGACAAGCTATCGGGTAGCCTTATTTTTTGGCTCGGTATCGCGTTTATCGGCCTGTTTTTGATCGTTGAATTGGATGTAAATGAAATAGCGTCACTGTTTAACGACTTGAATTCAAACGATAGTAAAAGCGATGCAACCTCATTGATTGGCTTGTTATTAGCACTAGGGGCTGCGGTTTTATATACAGTCACGACATTGATGACCAAAAAAGTCAGTAACGTGCCTTCTCAGTTTGTTGCTTTAGTGCAAGTTTCAATCGGTATTGTAATGTTGCTGCCGTTTGTGGACTTCACCAACCTGCCAACACACACCAGCCAATGGATCGATATAGTGGTCTTAGGAGCTGTGTTAACGGGATTTATGTACATCATCATGTACGATAGCTTTCAAAAACTGCCGACCAGTTTGATTGCACTATTGTCGTTTATCTATCCAGTAACAGCGCTTTTCGTTGATTTTATCGCTTTCTCCACTCAGATAAGTCTATGGCAAGGCATAGGCGTTGTTATGATTCTACTGGCTGTTTGCGCGGTTAAGTTTGCATGGCGTTTTTCTTTTTCTCTCTTTAAGAAAGCCTAGTATTAGGGGCAAATAAAATAGCAGGGGCGTGTTATGGTGAAGATAAAAGAAGTATTCTCAGAGAACACAGAAGTGGTTGCTCGTTTAATTCGAGAGGCGAATAAAGCGGTTGCGGTTGAGTTTGGTATTAATCAAGCTAACTGCCCAAAGCATCCATCATTTTGTGAAATCAGTTGGGTGGCAACGGATTTTAAGCGAGGTGAGCGTTATTTTCTTTTGACTGAAAATGATCAACCACTGGCTTGTGTGGCGTATGAAATACCAAATAACGATGGTGTGATTCGTAAAGCGTATTTGAACCGATTATCAGTCTTGCCTGAACAGCAAAATAAAGGCCTAGGTTCGCAACTTGTAGAATATGTTATTGCACTGGCTCAATCCGATGATTTGGATATCATTAGCATTGGTGTAATTGCTCAACACAGTCGATTACAGCACTGGTATGAAAAAATCGGTTTCGTAAAAAGGGGCACACGACATTTTGACCATTTGCCTTTTGATGTCACTTACATGACTTACAACCTATCTTGAATTTAAGTAAAAACTGAACATTATGACTTAAAAGGAGTTGTGGAATTGAAACCCGTTATTCAGGAAGAAGCGACAGGGTGTGGAATTGCATCTGTAGCGAATATTTTAGGTAAAACCTATTCTGAAATGAAAGAGAGGGCAAACGCCATGGGCATTTTTGCAACCGATCCCTCTCTTTGGTCAGATACTGGGTATGTTAGAAGGTTGTTAATGGAAGCTGGTGTGGCAACGTCTAAAGGCGAAACTCCTTTTGTTTCTTGGTCGAGCTTGCCCTGCACGGCTTTATTGTCGATTAAACATCATCAAGAACAAGGTAAATATGTTTGGCACTGGGTTGTATTTAAACGTGTGGGTGGAGACGCGTTTGTCTTGGACTCCTCCAGTTATTTAGCCTCGAATAAGAGAACGGATTTTGATGCGATGGAACCAAAGTGGTTTATTGAGGTGATGTGATGGTATTGAGTTGTTTTACTTAACATTTCTTTAGATATGGGTTTTTTAAAAAAAGGTGCTAATTGCTTAGCACCTTTTTCAGTATATTGACTAAATTGTTGGTGACGGCTTAGAAGTTAAATTTACCGTTGTTATTTTTCCAATCTGACTTAGCAGGAATCGCTTCGACGGTATCCCAGTGTTCTACGATCATGCCGTTCTCTAAACGGAATAAGTCATAGAAAGCGACATGTTTTTTCAGGAATTCACCTTCACTGATTGCTAGAACAAAGTTACCTTCACCTAGAATTTTGTGATTAGCAGAATAGATCATTGGCATACCTTGTTCTGCTAGCGCGCCAAGTGCTGCGCCTAGGCCGCTTAAATCGTCTGCTACTACTGTATTGTGTTGGATATATCCGCCTTCTTTAGGGGATATGAAGCTTGTCAATTTGTCCATTTCGCCTTTGATTAGAATAGAGTTAACAAAATCTGTAACAATGGCTTTGTTTTCGTCTGTTTTTGCCTAGTCTTATGGTCTTGTCGCTCATGACTTCATGCAAGGTTTTCGTTAAGCTATTCTCCTCTTGATTTATTTAGATAACAAAAGACATTCCCTTTATGAAACTTGAACATGTGACGCAATACGAATCTTCCTTTTTATCTTTTTTAATTAAGGACATGCATGCCGATGCGGCACATGATATCAATCATTTAAAAAGAGTAGTGAAAGTTGCAATTCAACTGGCGATTGAAGCACAAGCAGAGCTTGCGGTTGTGATTCCTGCTGCATGGCTGCATGATTGTGTTTCGTTACCGAAAAATCATCCAGATCGAGCGCAAGCCTCCAAAATGGCAGGGGATAAAGCAATCGATTTTCTTGCTAGCATTCAGTACCCATCTGTTTATTTAGAAGATATTCATCACGCGATCACGGCGCATAGCTTCAGTGCAAACATTCTACCTAGAACATTAGAAGCTAAGATTGTGCAAGATGCTGATCGGCTAGATGCATTAGGTGCGGTTGGTGTAGCGCGTTGTATGCAAGTAAGTGGTGCATTAAATAGGCCCCTTTACTCATCTGACGATCCTTTTTGCGAAACGCGTTCACCGGATGATGCGCACTACACAATAGATCATTTTTATACCAAGCTTTTTAGTATCTCGAAAACGCTTAATACGGCTGTTGCTCAAGAAGAAGGAAAAAAACGTGAAGCCTTTATGAAAGCCTTTTTATCTCAACTTAGGGAAGAAATTTAGCGTATTAAACGTAAATACCGATTAGGTTGTGATCGAAAATAAAAACACTTGACCTTAAAGTATGCTCTAAGGTCTATCATAAGCTTATTGAATGAAGAGTAGGTGTTTTTATGAAGATTGGGGACTTGGAAAAGCTGTCAGGCATTAGTGCTCATACACTGCGATATTATGAGAAAGAAGGTTTACTGAAACCGTCAAAGAGGGGTGAAAATAACTACCGTCACTATTCTCAGGATGATTTAATTACGGCGAAATTTATTAAACGCAGCAAAGCCTGCGGGTTTAGTTTGTCGGAAACCTCTTCCTTGTTGGCGATAAAAAACGACAAAAGCCACCATGTTTGCGCAGAAGCGAAGCAAATTACTGGTGTTAAGGTGAAAGAAATCGAAGAGCAGATTCAACGATTAAAACAAATGCAAGCCACCTTAATTCAGTTAGAGCGATATTGTTGTGGTGGGGAAGAAAGCGCAGAGTTTTGCACCATTATTGATGCATTAGAAAACGGTAATGATATTACGGGAGGAGAATAGTATGGAATTTATAATGAACTTTATGGTTTTGTTTATTGAATCCGCTCCCTTTTTATTAGTAGGTATGCTGATTGCTGGAGTGATTCATCAGTTAGTGCCTAAAAAGTGGATTGAATCAACACTGGGGAAACGTAACTCTGTTGTCACGGCTGCCTTTATTGGAGCGCCTCTACCTTTGTGCTCCTGTTCTGTCATTCCTGTTGCCATGGGCATTAGGCGGAGTGGGGCCAGTAAAGCAAGTACCGCAAGCTTCCTCGTTTCTACTCCTGAAACGGGCGTTGATTCAGTTGGAATCACTTACGCTCTAATGGGGCCGGTAATGATGATTGCTCGTCCCATTGCCGCTATTTTTTCTGCCATTGTTGCGGGTTCGTTAGTGGCAATGTTTGGATCTGTTGATCAACCAGAAGAAAGAGTAACAGCAGAACCGGTTAAAAAAAGTTGTTGTCATAAAAAAGTAGAACAACCCATTAAGTTATTGGATAAAGTGAAAGCCGCCTTTGTTTTTGGATATGGCAAGCTGCTGCGCGATTTTATGGTGTGGTTTTTGATCGGTATCTTTTTCGCTGCGGTAGTGACCACGTTTGTGCCGGAAAACTTTTTAACGCAATACGGTCAAGGTGTGTTTGCCATGTTGGTCATCGTGTTAATTTCTGTGCCTATGTACATCTGTGCTACGGCGTCTACACCTTTGGCTGTTGGGTTGTTATTGTCTGGCATTACTCCCGGCGCAGCCTTGGTATTTATGCTGACAGGCCCAGCAACTAACATAGCGACGTTAATGGTGATTAAAAATGAATTAGGCAAACGTGAGTTGGTAATTTATCTCATTGCGATTGTCGTTAGTGCGGTGAGCTCGGGTTTGTTATTGGACTATTTATTTGAATTATTTCAATGGGAAATGCAACTGGCCCATGGTGATCATTCCGATATGATGGGCTTTTTATACCAAGCGAGTGCCGTGGTTTTAGCGGGACTGATTGTCTTTCAGCTACAAAAACGTTATTTGAACATTAAGGCGTAGAGGCTGGCGGTTCTACTCTCCCTAAAACACTGTCTAATGAAGTGATGTACTACTTGCTTAATTCGAAGGTGCAGTGTTTTAGCGAGGGCTAAAAAGGATGAATGAGCGAATGGCACTATGTATACATAGCGTGATAATATTGATTCATTAATACAGTTTTTAGACGATTGGAAACATCAAGGGAAAAAGCGTAATACGCTTTCTCAAATAACATATCAATTGATTGATAACTGTCACTATTCTTATATTTGGAATGCGTGTGTAGAAAGAGGTTTCGAGCTGTATCTGCTGTTGCCACTGGTACTTTGGGTTTTGATTTAGCTAGGCTCCAAAAGAGCGAAACAGGGTGGTTCTCATTGTTTTGCTCTTTTGGAGTGTGTTATGCCTATGCAGAGGTTTTGGTTTTGCTAGGCTTATCGTGTTTTTATCACCGTTCTCCAAAAGACTCCGACAATGTCTTTTTCAAGGGCTTTAATAAATAGTTCATCACGGTTCTATCACTTGTTTTAATATCAACTTGTGCGGTCATGCCAGGTAGTATTTCCAGTGTTCTTCCTGATGTAGTTGTCACAGGAGTACTTGAACTCGTTACATGAACGCGATAATAAATCTCTTCTCCCTGACCTTTATTTTCCTTTAATGTATCACCGCTAACGTACACAACCTCGCCAATAACACCACCGTATATTGTATAATCAAAAGGATCGAATCGAATGGTTGCCGACAACCCTTTTTTTACCTGAGCGATATCGGCAGGGCTAATTTTTGCTTCAATGATTAAATCATCATCAAGTGGGATAATTTGCATTAACTCATCACCACCGCGCAAAACGCCCCCTAAGGTAGTAACGCTGACATTCTTAACAATGCCATTGATCGACGAAATAAAAACGCTGTCTTCTAGTTGCTGCTGTCGCTGCGTTAATATTTGTACATTTTGGGCGATTTCATCTTCCGCTTTAGCAAGATCAACACTGACTTGCTCAAGATATTGATTTTTACGATTAATCAAGTTTGCTTTTGCATCGTTCAATGCACGCGCTGAGCGAATTACTTCACTACGGTTAACATCGCCTGAACGTGATAATTTTTTAATCAACTCGGCTTCTTCATTGGCTAAATCAACCGCAACTTTAAGTGTACGTAGCTCTTCAGATAACCCCGTCACCTTTTGTTCAAACAATGCGCTTTCAACCTTAACTAATTCAGGGAAACGCAATACATCGGCTGGAAATGTTAAACTGTCGCTGCCTACGACTTCTGCTCGTAGCCTCGTCGCTTTCGCTTTTAAGGCGGATAAGCGCACATCAACTTCCTTTACTGCCGCACCGATGCGGGTTTTATCTAACGTAGCTAACACTTGTCCTGCTTTTACTCTATCTCCCTCTTTAACATGCAAGGTTGACAAAACCCCCCCATCAACAGATTGAATGATTTGCACGCGGCTGCTGGCAATAACTTCTCCCGTAGCTCTCGCTACTTGATCAATTTTAAACACTGAAGACCAAGCAACGAAAATACTTAATCCTATTAATAAACCCCATAAAACAAGAGAATAATTTCGTTGGTAATACCCTTCTAAGTGAGTGATTTTTTTTGTATCACTCACGTCATCATCTGCAAAAAAGCTATTAAATAACATTAATTGAACCTTTATTCATGTTAGCTGGGTTAAAACTCACGTTATTTCCCTGTTCCTTGCTTGATGCATGATTTGGTAACTTTCGTTGAGCCAAACCGTTACCAGCGCTTTTTCTCGCCATCATTGTCGGAAGTACTGTTTCAGGTTTACCATCTGCTTTAATCTCACCACGATCCATTACAATCACTCTTGATGCTAATTGCTTAGCTAACGCAGGGCGATGAGTTGATATAATTAAAATATCGTCTGGCTTTACGTGTTTTTGCAATGCTTGAAGCACTTGCTTTTCGCTTTCACCATCAAGCGATGCGGTTGGTTCATCCAACAACCATATTTTCGGCTGAGCTAAAAAAATTCGCCCTAAACCTACCAATTGACGTTGCCCACCAGAGAGACCTTCTCCGCCTTCACTAATTGCCAAGTCCATACCCATAGGGCTGTCTTGAGCAATACGGTCAATACCTAATTCGGTTGAAACATCTAATAAGTGTGAATCACTAACCTCACCCGAGAGTACTAAATTACTACGTAAACTCCCTTTAAAAAGGTGTACATTTTGTGGGAGATAACTCACATCATTGGCGACAACATTTGGATCAATTTCCCATAAATCGGCATTACCTAAACGAACACGGCCTTCGCTGGGCCTATACAGCCCTGCCAATACTTTAAGTAAGGTAGATTTACCCGAGCCTATTGCGCCAAGCACAGCAATACGTTCGCCTGCTTTAAAATGTAAATTGGCGATATTTAACTGCCGTACGGGCGTTTCTGGATAAGAGAATGTTAACTCAGACAACTCAATACTCTCAGGCGATTTTTCAGGTAATAATAGGTTTTGTCCAGCTTTGCGTTCACTGTCAAGTACTAACACTTGGTTCACCATATCTAATGCCTGAGACACATTTTGCCATTGTGTTAAATATTGAATGCTTTGAGAGACAGGCCCAATTACTCGACCACCGAGTATGCTACATGCAATCAGAGCGCCCATCGTAAGGTTCCCCGACTCAATTTGTCCTACACCCACAACAATCGCGCACACATAAGCGACTGTAGATAGGCTGCCAGTCGTAACCGTTGCAATGTTACTGATCGCTTTTTGGCGGATATTATAGCGAGAAATAGTCAATGTTATTTCCTGCCATAACTCAGAAAAACGCCAACTCGCATTATTACTGCGGATAGATTCTGCGCCTTGTATAACATCAACCAACAACCCCTGTCTTTCATTTGAACGTATCATCTGCTGTTTTAATAAACGACGTAAACGTCTTTGAGTAACCCAACCTAACGTTGCCGCAATGGGTAACAACAACATGTAAACCCAACCGATAGGGCCACCAATAAGCGTGATAAAGGCAATAAAAAACAGTGCAAAAGGCATATCAACTAGAGCAAACACTATGCCTGAGCTGAAAAATTGTCGCACTGAATCTAAACCACCCACTTGTGCCGCTAGCGTACCTAAACTACGTGGGCGTGTATCAAGCTGAAGGCGCATAACATGATCAAAAACTTGCTGTGAAACTGCTTTGTCAACAGCACAACTCACACTATCAAGAGTTCTGGCACGAATGGTTTTAAGCAGCCAGTCTAACGACAGCACAATAAACATACCTGTAACGAGTGTAGTTAATGTGGAATAAGCCAATGTCGGCACGACCCTGTCATACACTTGCATCGCAAATATAGACGTTGCTATCGCTAAAAAATTAATGACTACGGTGGCAATAATAATATCAACCAACCAGCGACGGGTTTTAAACATTTCAGATAAAACCAAACGTGCCGCAATATTTCCCTTAAGCGAGAAAGCAGAACTCTCTTCCTTTTTTTTGGGAGTACGTAACCACAGCACAATGCCGTTTTCTAATGCCTCTGCTGTACAGCAGATAGAAACACCACGATCATTCGTTAAAGTAAACGTTTCATCTTTCGTTTTTTCAATATATTGCCACTGACTTTGATAAAAAATTAACGCGGGTAAACGTCGTTTATCAAGGCGAGTCCACCTTAACTGTGCCGCTTGCACTCCCTGTAGTTTCAATGCATGAGCAATGAAACTAAAACGCTGAGCAGGGGACGGGGACGTTTCTTGAAGTGCCGTCTGAGCTTGTTCACACGCTTGTGTTAATGCGCCTGTTTGCACGGAAATACCTAAACGATCAAAAAGCAGCTTCAAGACTTGCGCAGGTAAAGGTTTACTTAATAACTCATCGTCTCTTGTCGGGCTATGCATTTTTTTACTCGCGTGTTGTTGCTCTGTCATCGCATCATTCATCTTGATTTAATCCAGCTAAATGGTCTAAGCCCCCCGAGAGTGCTGCAACACGTAAAGATAAAACAAGCCAATCATTTTCAGACTGCACTAATTGGCTTTGTAATGTGTTCAATTCTCTTTGCGTATTTAACACCTCTAACCAACTCTTACGCCCCGTTTCATATTGTCGTAAAAAAGAAGCGAGTGTTTCTTGCATTGCTTCAACTGTTGGCTTTTGTACATTAATGAGTTGCTTTTGTACTTGGCGAGTTAGCATCAGTGAACTCACACGACGACGCATCTCAACAATTGTGTTATCAAGATCATATTGTGCTGCACTTAACTGGGCTTTTGCGCCATTAACACGACCCATAGCGCTAAAGCCCATACCATCTAAACGTGCTTCTAAACTTAACCCTACACGTAAACCGTCATTGTTAGGGTGATCCAGTATATCTTTCTCCATTCTAAAGGAGAGGGTTGGCAACACCGCTAATTTTTCAGATTTAACCTCTAGGCTAATAATCTGAAGCAATTGCTTTTTTAAGCCAATATCCGCCCCTTTAGTTATTGCTAACCGCTCAATATGGTCTACAGACGGTAGGTTAGTTAATACAGGAGAAACGTTTTCTTCGGTAGACACCTGAACTTGCGTTAATGCAAGCAGGTCAGCTTGTGCAACGGCAAGCTCACCTTCAATAGACTGTAATTCTGTTTGAGCTTGCAATAAACGTGCATGGGCCAACCGAACATCCACTTCTGATGATAAAGCGCCTTTGTGACGACGCTCTATGCGCTCATAGTACCCGGTATGAGCCTCAATATTATGCTGTGCAACTTCCGCTCTTTGCTTTATGCCTTCAATTTTTGCATAACTTGTTGCCGTATCTTCAAGCAACTGGCGTTGAATATCGAGTAAACGCCAATGTTCGGTATCCACTCTCGACTCGGCTATGTCAATGGCATTATCAATTTTTCCAAACGCCCACAGAGGTTGATCTAGACGCAGTGTTGCTCGGTCATAGTCATCGTCTACATTATCCACGGCGAGTGAAAGGCTAGGGTATCGTGCTGCTTTCGCTGTAGACACGGCATATTCCTGCACATTAACCTCGGAGTGTTTACCTTTTAACATTGGGTGGTTAAGCATAGTAGCGCGTATTGCAACAACCAAATCGCTAGGTTTGCTCACACTTTTATCGGTCTGAAACTCAGTTGCAGGCGCCGTGACGGCATTAGCCGCCCAACAGCCCCCTATAATAGCCAGTAGCCTAAAAATCCCATTCATTATTTTCTTCTTCTTTAATTCAATTAATTGCAAATTAGCTAAAGGAAGGTGCGAATAAGTCTACTCTCGAATAGCAGGCTTTTATCCACACCTTCCTAAAGCAAGTTGTTAGGTAGTGTAAGAGTAGATCACCTATCTTGCATAACTAATGTTTGTGAGAAATCTATATTTTCAATGTCTTCCTCACTTGATTCAGGTATTTTAAACTTGTCTGTCAAGGCACTTAGTTTTTCATGTTCACCTGATTGTTGATACGCTTTTACTAAATGATTGCGCCACTCTTTTTGCCATGGGCATTTTTCTACGGCTTTTTCCAAATGGGTAATGCCATCTTTAGGGTGGTTTTTACTCAAATAAACCAATCCGACCATATAATTGCAAGCCGCATGTTCAGGGTTATGATGAAGCATTTTTTTGAAACACATTTCTGCGTCGTCAAGTTTACCTGCGTTGTAAAAACCAACCCCATCCGTTAAAAAACCCGCTTCAGGCAAGGTGATCATATCGTTAATTGGCTCTGGTAATATTTTTGCATTAGTGCCTTTAATTAATGGCGCTAGGTGGCTTTCATAACGTTTCCACTTTGCTTTTGATGTTTTATAAATGGGTTGGCGAACTTGCCACACACTCGCGGTTTTCACTGTGCGATCTAGCTCATTAAATTTAAGTACCTCTGGTTGCCACGCTACGCCAATGTATTCAAGCATTTTGCGCGCACTGCCTTCTAGGTCGTCTACCACATCTTCGTAGTTCACTTCTAAAATTTCACCGGGAAACGTTTCGTGCCAATGGTGCATTAATAAATTGTGATCCGCCAACTGCTCGCCAATACTGGTTAAATCATAGGCAAACCCCATACCGCCATGTTTGGCTTGGTAATCGGTAAAATAATTCGACATGGCAATATCACGCGGGTCGCGGCGCACTGAAATAATTTTAGCATTAGGGAATAAATATTTAATCAAGCCAATATTTTCAAAATTATGCGGCAGTTTATCCACCACATGCTTGGCCTCTGGAGCGAATTCAATCAATTCTTTTAACACATTGTTAGCGATACCTTCGGTGGTATAAGAGTTTAAATCATCGATACAATCGGGGTATTTTCGGCCAGAGCCAGTATGACGTTCCCAACGGTTTAACCCTTGTATTACCTGTGGAATAACCCCAAGTTCGCCAGCACCAAAAATATCGCTGTGCCCAGATAAAATTTGTTCAACTAAGGTGGTTCCTGAGCGCGGCATGCCCAATACATAAATGGGCAAGGTTGAATCAACGCCACAGTCCGAGCGATGCTCATAAAGTGCTTTGCTAAAACACAGACGCAACCGCGCACATTGGTTGCGGTGTGCGTTGCTATCATAGGATAAGAATTTTTTACTGTTGTGGTTTGCCTGCTCAGCAAAATGAAACGCTTTATCGTATTCTTTGCGTTTTTCCCATGCGCTTGCTAACTGAAACAAAATACCACTGCGCATCGCCCCTTCAAGGCTGGGCAGGTTGGCGGTTTTTTCCATTTTTTCTAGTGTTTCAATGTCTTCAGGAAAGCGGCGCGCATTAATCAAGGCAGAGTAACCTTTGATGGGGTCAATCTCTTTTACTCGCTCAAAAAGTGCCAGTGCTTCATCGATATTACCCTGTTGCATTTGCTGTTGCCCAAACCCCTGTAGAGCAGGTAAAAAATGGGCATGCTCGCTGATAATTTCACGATAAAGGGCTTCAGAAACGACAAAGTTTTGCTCTTGGTTTTCAACCTGTGCCAAAGCATTTTTCGCTTGTGCCCGTTGCATTTTAATCGAAGACAAGGGCAATGCTTCTGTTTCTTCAAGTGCTAGGGCTAATTCAACCGATTTTTCAGCGGCTTTACGCGCTTTTTTATCAAAACGATGAATACAGGCGCTGGATAGTTGCACCCAAAGACCTATGTTATTTTCATCGTTTCTTAGCGCTTTATGCAGCAGATTCACTGCCTGCATAAAATGGCCCTGTACCTGGAGCAGCTCAGACAAGGCCAAACACAAGTCGCTGTTTACTGGATACTGTTTTAAATACTCATGCAGAATATCGCTTGCCTGCTGGTGGCGATCTGCCTCAGCCAGCAAACGACTGTAATGTTTAAGACAATGAATAAACAAACCTTCTTCGCAGTCTCCGGCTTGCTGTTGCAGACACAACTGCTGCAACCAGTCCTCGGCATGGGCAAAGTCTTCCTTTTTTAACCAGAGCTGTAGCTGGGTGCTATTGAATTGAAACCAGTGGCGCTGATAATTATCGCCACTTATATTTTCCTGCTCTTGATCAAGGATCTCAAAAGCCTTGAGTAGCTGCGCCTCCGCTTTTGCATAATGCTTTTGACTCAGATAAACAGAGATCAAATTACCATGCACCGCCAGACGCTGGGGAGCCATTGCCAGTGACTGGTTAAAATAGAGCTGTGCATCAGTCAGGTTTTGCTGTAACAAGCTGCAATAACCTAAACGTGCCAGCGCCAGATCGTGCATCGGTGAGTCGGTCAGTACTTCTATAAGCATGACCTTAGCCTCATCAAGTCGCTGCATCACAATCAATACCGCCGACAGGTCACAACGGGCATCTCCATCCAGCTCCGTCAGAGATTCAAATGCCTGTTGATAAAAATGTTCGGTTTGTTGTTTAAAACCAAGATGGGCACAAGCTGTCGCCAATAATGGTAATATAGCCGGATTTTTACTTTGCTGATAAAGACTTTCGGCCATGTCTTTTAACTGGCTGTATTGTTGTTGTTCGGAGAGTTTGCGTAGTATTTTTAGTTCGTTCATAAAATTGCTATCCTACAGTAAGCTCTTTTTAAATCAGGTAAAGTAATGAAAGTTGAAATAATAAATGACAGCATATCGGGCGAAGATAGAAAAGCGATCTTGTCTCTGGTAATGAATGATGCCGATTTTTTGGATATCCATGTGTTTTCAAAAAATACCCCTTTATATGATTTCATGGCAAAACGTGAGTATATCAGAACATCACTATACCTTAACCGTTTAGCGCTTTCTGGTGCTCAAGGGGCTAATATTGCCATTGCCAGAAACAATGAAGGTAAACTCATTGGCTATATATTATTTGTGACAGGTATCAACAATCCTCTTTCTTATGGCGTAATTAATAGTGTTGTGCACCCTAAATACAGGAAAAAAAATAAAAAATGTGTTCTTGCTGAAATGGTGGCTGTATTACTCCAAAGATCTGAAGTTATGACGTTCAGTTGTAAAATTGGACTCGTCCCCCTGTATGAAAAATTAGGTTTTTACGTCATTAACCATTTAGAGACACAAATAACAATGAGTTCAAACCCTTCCATAATTGCTGATAAAGTCATAACAATTAACAGTGCCAATCTCAACACAAAAAAAGAAGTCATCGATGCTTTAAACGAATTTGCCACTCAAGCACCTGAAGAGTACCAGCAACTATTAGACAAAATGGTAACGGACAGTAAGCAAGCAGTATGTGAGGCGAAATCATACCTTCAGCATAAGCTTAATCAATCCAGCAAATAAGAAAGACACTGCTTACAACCATAATGACAAAGCTTATTGCAGCAAATCCCCCCTGTTAGCTCATACATAAAATACTACTACTAACTGCAGCCATCTTAATGAAATGCCCTGAACAGTAAAACATCATTGAGATAAAGCATATACATGAAAGAATATAGCAATGACCACAACCCGATTTACTTACAGAGAGTAGCCATCGCTTAGCAGTTATCTCTCTTGGGTTATGGCAATGCACCTACCTGAGAAGTCAATACTCCCACTGGTAGTGCTGTTTTAGTAAGCATAGGCATAGCACTGTAAGCCGCTTTTATTGTTGCGTTCGATGTACCTCCAGCCACAATACTTCCATTTAGAATATCAACCGTTGACTTAATATCAGACCCTGTGACTCGTATAACATTTCCATTTTCTGTTAATTTTACCGCCGTTCCTTGCGAAGCCGCCCAAGTAAAGTTAACACCATTAATAAATGAACCCTTACCAGCAAATGCGTGTGACGCTTTAGTAATACCTCCCGTACCTGGGTCCTGCGTTACAGGGTTACCATCAATGCTGACTACATGGATATGATCATTCGCATTTAAATTACTAGCACTTTGCCACATATTTTCGGCATCCATAGCAACAGCACGAGTGTCAGCATTCACCACGATATAAATATCGTAATCCACATCGTTCGCAAAGGTTCGGGAGCTATGATAAGAAGAGAGCCCTCGAGTTAAATCAAATACAACAATTGTGGAATCTGGAGCTGCACCGGTAGTGAAATCCAGAGTGCTGCTGCCTGCAATACCTGTAAATGCATTACCAGCTACATCCATTATCGCTCCATTGTCAATTTCCACATGATAATTAGAATTAGCGTCAGTGAAGTCGCTCGTAGGGTTAATAGTTAACACTCCTCCTACAATTGATAGCTGCTCAGCATGATTTGCCACATCAATGGTATGCGTATCCGTACCATTGGTGATGACAATATTCCCTGTACCCAAGGCAATATTATCATCAAAGTTCAACACAACATTACTATTCAATACGACAGCGGTTGCATTATCTGCTGGTGAACTGCTGGACAATGAAGGTGCGGTTACATCGAGTACATATGCCTGAGTGGCTATCGCGCTATCGTTGCCCTCAGAACCACTGACTTTAAATGCGATAGAGCTACTGCCAGATAAAGTGACCCCGGTCCAAGTGATTGCAGTGCCTGAAACCATAGACGTGATATCTGTCCACGTAACGCCATTATCCACCGAGCCATATACAACATCGCCCACCGCCAACGCTTCTGTCAATTTAGCATTAATCGTTTGTGCTGCTGTATTAGTAATAAAGTCGATACTAGAGCTGCCAGTATCCGCAGAGAGCGACACGCCCGAGTCAATCGTGCCATCAGCATGAAATTTCTGCACAAAAACACTATAATCACCTTCACTATCTTGCCCTTCCCAAGTAATGACAAACTCCCCTTGAGAACCGACAGTCGTTATTTGTGGCTTATTATCAGAGCCTGTTGTATTGCCAATCGCTTCAAGCTGGATCATATCGCCACTCACTGTTCCGTCAGCAGCAAATTTCTGCACAAAAATACTATAATCGTTACCTGTATCGCTATCTTCCCCGTACCAAGTCACCACAAATTCTCCGGCAGTACCAACCGCCACAATTTGAGGATAATCTGAACGCCCCGTGGTATTACCAGCTGTTTCAAGCTGCACGGCAGTGCCATTGGTTGTTCCGTCAGCTGCAAATCTTTGTACAAAAATACTGTAATCATGGCCCGTGTCGCTGTCTTCTCCATTCCAAACTACGACATACTCACCTGCCGTACCTACTGAGGCAACTTCTGGTTGATGGTCCCTGCCCGTTGTATGTCCTAAGGCTTCAAGTTGCACCATAGCACCGCTTGTTGTGCCATCAGCAGCAAATTTCTGTACAAAAGTACTGTAATCTCCTTCACTGTCTATCCCAAACCAAGTGACCACATAATTGCCATCAGAGCCCACCTCCGTGATTTGCGGAGTAATATCAAGTTTACCCGTACTGCCAAGTTGTACCATAGCACCAGTTGATGCTCCGTTGGCGTCAAATTTCTGTACAAAGATATCGGGGTCAGATCCATCAACATAACCAGGCCAGGTAACAACAAATTCCCCCGCAGTGCCGACGGACGTTATTTGTGTAGTATCATCAAAGAAGCCTTCAACAGCATCAAGCTGCACCATAGCGCCACTAACTAGCCCATCGGAAGTGAATTTTTGTATATAAACGCTTCTAGAGTCACTGCCTAGATTATTTTCTCCTGACCAAGTCACCACATAATCACCCGCTGTACCCACTGCGCTAATATGTGGCGTCTGATCACGCCCTGTTGTATTTCCTATACCTTCCAAGCGAACCATGGTTCCTGTTGCTGCGCCATTCGTGTCAAATTTTTGCACAAATACACTTTCGTCACCATCACCACTATCCTTTCCCTGAAACGTCACTACAAACTCACCAGCTGTACCGATTGCAGCGATTTTTGGGTCCCAATCATAACCGACAGTATTGCCGAGGGCCTCAAGCTGCACCATGTCACCGCTCGTAGTTCCATTAGCGTTAAATTTTTGTACAAAAACACTATAATCCCCACCACTATCGGTCCCATGCCAGGCCACCACAAAGTCGCCATCTGAACCAACAGCGGTAACCTGAGGGGTATTATCGTAACCAGTTGAATTGTCAGTTGGTTCAAGCTGCACCGGGTCGAGGGCCGACACCAGTGCTGCATTAGGTGGTGGGGCATAGACAGAATATGCAAAGTTTATGTTCTCGAAATCACTTCCAACGGCACCATCCCAGATATTATGTCTCTGAACAACAATGTCTTGAGTAGCGGCTGGAGTGTCGTATTGAGCCGAAACGCGTCCACTTATATTCAGTCTCACAATATCGGCGCCTGTACCTTGAAACTGATAACTGCCTGCGTAAGCATCTGCTTGAGCGCCAGTGGGTATTTCACCTAGAACCCTATATGAACCTGATGATGAAGTACCGTAAGATGTTAAATCAGCAGTAACTGTAGTTATCCCTCTTGTATAAGTTCCTGCTTTTTGGAGAACAAACGTGATTTTATCGCCTGCGCCTAAGTTGCTCTCACCGGTGTAATCGTAAGCATTAGCTACCCAGTCAGCATTTTCCCCCGGTATCTTGATTGTAATATCATAGTTCGTATCGGCAGCAAAGGCACCGGTTAAAGAACCGCTTTCAGTCTGAGTATAATCAAAAAATAAAACGACCGTTGGATCACCTCCAGCTGTCGTAAAGTTCAGGGTGCTATTGTCAGTAATGCCGGCAAATGCATTGCCTGTCAAATCTTCTACAGCGGTAGTAGCAAGCTGCACATTGTAATTCGAACCAGCAGTAGCAAGCGCGTTTGTGGGATTGATGATTAACTGGTTACCACTAACAGATACCTGTGAACTATCTGTTACATCAATGGTGTGTACATCACTGCCATCACTGATTGTAATATTACCTGTACCAATGGATATATCCTCATTGAAGGTCAGTACAATATTATCACTCAGCGCCACGTCAGTAGCATCGTCGGTCGGAGTACTGCTGGTTAATGTGGGGGCTGTGGTATCTAACACAACCGCTTGTGTATCAGCCGTGCTTGCATTACCTGCTGTATCAAATACAGCCGCTTGAATGATATTCGTGGTGATGGTTACGCCAACTAAGGTCCAGTTATTCCCCGTTGCTGTGGTTGCATCCACCCAGGTAGCACCATTATCCAAGGAAACTCTTAAGGTTTCACCTGACTCGATCGTGCCTGTGTAAGTGCCTGAAATGGTTTGTGTGGCAGTGCTGGTATTGAAGTCGGTGGTTACGCCGGTATCCGCAGACAAGGAGACAATCGTGGCAACCGCTGTTGGCACTGTGGTATCTAACACAACCGCTTGTGTATCAGCCGTACTTGAATTTCCTGCCGTATCAAATACCGCCGCTTGAATGGTATTCGTGGTGATGGTTGCGCCAACTAAGGTCCAGTTATTGCCCGTTGCTGTGGTTGCATCCACCCATGTCGCACCGTTATCCAAGGAAACTCTTAAGGTTTCACCTGACTCGATCGTGCCTGTGTACGTGCCGGAAATGGTTTGTGTGGCGGTGTTGGTATTGAAATCCGTGGTAATGCCGGTATCAGCAGATAAGGATACAATCGTTGCAACCGCTGTTGGCGCTGTTGTGTCGACTGTCACGGTCAAGGTAGCAGAAGCATCACTTTCGTTACCCGCGGCATCTTGTAGTGTTGCATTTAAATCATAACTCGTACCGTCAGACAGTGTAGGCGTTGTTATTTCTATGTAACCTTGGTCAATATGCGTTTGCGTTATAGCAACTGCACTGCCCAGTGCCGTTGTATCATTATAGAGTTGCACCTTGTCACCAACGATCGTGAAGGTCTGATTAAGCGCAACTCGGATCACCAACTCGCTGTCATCGGTGGTCGCATTATCGGCAACCGTGCCAGTAATGCTACCTACATCATCCGTTACACTAGAGATTGCTGCGTAAGCTAACCCTTGAGTAAATGGAACTGAAGAGGGCATAGCGGTAAAGCCTGCCTGTGGCATAGTGGATGTATTTAAAGTCCCTGACCACAAGTCAATCGTGCTTCCCGTGCCTCCACCAAAGACTCGATTAAATGCCCCCTCTGATGAAAGGGTAGCTACTGTTGAGTTCCCCGCAGCACCGCCACTGTTCCAAGTAAAGGTGGATGTAGCAACTGATGTCGTTGTAATTGCTAGGCTTTGCTTACCTAATGGCGTGCCAGCATCCCCAACTAGGATAATTTTATCCCCACTGTCAAGGTTAGCTGCACCGTTCCACGGTTCGGTTAATACAACGTCCTGAGAATCTGTATCGACCAATACATAGATAGAGTAATCTACACCTGCTTCAAATGTCCTATCAGAGTGATTGGATGAGTGGCCGCTTGTCAGGTCAAACACGACGACTGTAGGATCGGCTACCGTTATTGTTCTATCTGCCGCAACCGAAACATTGCCAGCGGCATCCACAATATAAAGTTTGTAGTTACCTGCCGCTAGCCCATCTAAAGATAATGAGGTATCTGTATTGGTACTACTAATAGATACAGACGATTTTTTGTCAGCCGCCGCAGTGGTGATATCAGCCAGACTGGATACTGTGATACCTTCTTCGATAAGGTAGGCAGGACCTGTCTCGTCCGCTTGCACTTCAATGGTATTAGTATCACTGATAAAACCATTACTGATGGTGCCTGCTGGTGCTGAGGTATCAACCACTTGCGTGTTCTGTGTCGCAATGGTGTTGTTATTGCCTGCGGTATCACTGGCGACATCCGCCGCAACATCGACGGTAATGCTCGCCGTGCTGTCTGCCGTTGGCGTTACCACCAAGGTGTATACCGTTGCGCTAACCGCATT
>CANLRQ010000022.1 GCA_947493575.1 uncultured Marinomonas sp. | reverse complement strand
GAAAGTCGGTTGGCTTTATTTCTTGAAGCAATAAAGCCAACGGATACTCAGTTAGGTAGAAACCTGACTTTTTCAGGACTGACTAATTATATAATGGGATTGGCCACAGCGAGCACATTGTTCATGGTGTTGTCTTAACTTTGTCAAAAGTAGTAACAAAGGTAGGTAGGAAACATGTCAAACTGGAGTGTCTATATCATTCAAACACGATTAAATACTTTTTATACGGGTATTACGACCGATGTTAATAGACGTTTTAAGGAACATCAAGGCAGTAAGAAGGGAGCCAAATATCTAAAAGGAAAAGGGCCTCTGACCTTAATGTGGCAAGAGTCTGTTGGTTCAAAAAGTGATGCCTTAAAGGTTGAATTTCAAATTAAACAGTTAAAAAGAAAAGAGAAAAGCGCGCTTATAGAGGGGCACTTTTCTCTTGTTGATGTGGTATCAATGTAAACAGCCCGTTTTATTTAGCTAATTCTCCCCATTGGGTTAGGCTCTCTTTTAATTGTGATAAATGCGTTGCCCAATAGTCTTCTGAAGCAAACCAAGGAAAAGCTTTAGGAAAAGCTGGATCTTCCCAACGTTCATGCAACCACGCACTGTATTGTATTATTCTCATTACTTTTAACGGATCAATTAAAGCCAGTTGAGTGCTATCGAATGGTTGAAAGGTTTCATAACCTTCAATTAACTCACTTAATTGTTGCCTTTGCATAGGTAAGTCGCCAGAGAGGTGTGGCCAAATATCTTGTACCTGAGGTCCTATAATGCAGTCATCAAAATCTAATAAGGTCAATTGATCATTCTGTAATAGTAAGTTGCTACGGTGGCAGTCTCCATGTATCGGCTGTAGTGTCTTAGGCCAGTGTATTGATATGGCATTTGTTGCTCTTTCGGAGATGTCTGCAATTAGATCTTTATAAATTGGATGAAATTTTTTGTGCATTAAACTGCTATTGAAAATCTTATTAGAGGCTTCTTTAATGGTAGTTAAAGGCGCTAAGGTATTTCTCTGCTGTAATGATACTGATTGTATCGTGTTATGCACTTCTCCAATAAGTTCACCTGTTCTAAACAAATGATCCATATTGTCTGCATCCGGAGACTGCCCCTGTATCTTATCGTATAAACAGAACTGAAACTCTTTGTGAGTAAGTAATGTTTTACCACCAAACTCTATTGGGGCAGCCACACTCACATTGGCTTTTTTTAATTCTAATAAGATATCGTGTTCTTCTTGGAGTTGTTCGTTGCTCCAGCGATTTGGCCGATAAAATTTAGCGATGATAGGTGTGGAATCTTCAATTCCTACTTGGTAAACGCGATTTTCATAACTGTTTAGTGGGTAGATTCTAGCATCTGAAAAAAAACCTGTGCTTTCAACTGCATCCAGAATAAAGTGAGGAGTTAACTGTTCAAAAGGGTGTAGTGACATAATAATATTTCGAAAGTGATGGTTTTGACCACAATGTAAAAGAGAAAGAAATTACTTGATTTACTGAGTTACAGTAAACCAAGTAATTTCTTAAGTGTTAGTTCTTGTGCTTCTGAAAGGGTACTGGCTCGACCATCCTTTATTAATTTATTCCACATGGCCCAAGCTTTAACCGCTTCTTCTGGGTATTTACGTGTTAACAGTTGCTGAATTTCTAAACGAAATGAATTGGATATGGCCGCCGGGTTTTTTTTGCCTATTTGTCTTAGTCTTATTAAGGAACGTTTGAATCTATCAGTGAGTTTATTATTATCAACACCATTAGCAAGGCAGTCAGTAATTGATTTTAAATGGTCGTAATACATTTCTACTTTTTCATGATTAGAATCTTTTGATATACGTACAACACGAGCAAACGATACTTCAGCTGTTTCCCAATCTTTCACTTTCTGGCTTAGTTTCCCGAGACGAATTGATCTTTCGAGTACTTTTGGTGAAACATCTATGGCCTTTTTTAGTGTGCTTTGTGCATTTTCTGGTTGTTTCAATTTTTCGTATGCATCGGCTAGCAAGTCGTAAGCAGATAAGTAATGACGACTTGTACTGATTGTTTGTTCTAAATTTTTCACAGCAGCCGCTAAAGCACCAATTTTAAGCTCACACTGAGCAACGCCATAGTAGGCCCATGCTAGGTTTTTGTTTTTCTGAATAATTAATAAGTAATGTATTTTAGCGTCTTTGTATAGCCCTCTAGCATAGAGTGCTTCGCCAATGATTTTTGAACAAATACCGGAGTAATTTGGCTTAGACTTCATAATAGCTCTAGTCTCATTCTCAACTCCTTCGAAATCTTTCTCCATTCGAAGCTTGTTGACCTTTTCAAATACCTTTTTTTGATCTTGGACTTTTTTTAAGCGGCGTATAAATGCTTCAGGCGGGAAAGGTTTTACCAGATAGCTATCGGGTTGGTATTCTAAAACACTCACAACATTTTCATAGGCTGTGTCAGCGGTAATCATAATAAAAACAGTTGAATGGTCTAAGGCGTAGGTTTTTCTAGTTACCTCAAGAATTTGCTGTCCATCGATAGACCCCCCCAAATTATAGTCTGATAAGACTATGTCATAATGCTTTTCCATTACTGCTTTTAGAGCACCTTGGCCGGTAGTCTCTAAATCGATATAACGATAACCCAAACTTGACATTAGAGACTTTAACATAAAACGCATTTCAGCTAAGTCTTCAATAATTAGAATTTTTTTCTGAGAGTCTTTTTTAGTTTTGCCTGTAGACTTTTTATCAAGGTTGGTAAAGTCGGGCATGGTTATATCGTTCACTCAATATCCTATTTATGCTGATGATTAGAATTAAACTGTCCATAACAGCGAAGTATTTAAGTTGAGACCTTTGCAGGACTATTACGCTTGCTAATACTTTGTTAAAAACAGACTCAAAGTACGCATTTATAACTCATAAACTCCGCTTTTGCTTCTTTTATTTTTACCTTGTCTGTTTTTGTTTTGTCATTGTTTACGACTTAGTGCAAAGGTCTGAAGTTAACTTAATATTATATTACTAAGTGTTATTTGTTTGTAAAAGCTTCCTTATGAAGTAATATTTATAACCTCCATCACAAATACGCTACGACATGAGCAGGTGATATTATTGTTTGCATAATTTACCCCTCCAGTCTGAAATATCGGTTGGACACTTTTTACTCCTGAAGGGAGATCTATATTAAGAGGAATATCCTCTCTATAAAAGCCAAGCCAAAGAGCAGGGCTATTATCTGAATCCCTTTGCAGAACTAAACTTACATAGTCTCTTTCTTGCTCATTCCAATCTGCTTCAGTCATAAGTTCACCAGATTCATTAAACCATTGAACCGTATCTGGTGGAAGATGGTGATACAGAGCGTCGTCGGCTAAATACACCTCTGCGAGAATAGGGTGTTTTTTCCTTAATGTTAATAGTTGAGAAATAGTGTCTATTAAAGTCAACTTCTCCGTTGAATCTTGCCAATTTAACCAAGTTGTAGGGTTATCCTGACAATAAGCGTTATTATTGCCCTGTTGGGAGTGAGACAACTCATCGCCGCCTAAGATATGTGGAGTCCCTTGACTTAATAAAAGAGTGGCAAGCAGACATCTTTGCTGATTTAGTCGATGACTATTGATTTCTATATTATCTGTTTCTCCTTCACAACCAAAATTTTGACTGATGTTATCACCGTGGCCATCACGATTGTTTTCCATGTTGGCTTGGTTGTGTCGGCGATGATAGGAAACCAAATCTCTCAAAGTGTACCCATCATGATAGGTAACATAATTCACTGAAGTAAGAACGCTCTTGTTGCCTTTATGGAAAATATCTCGTGATCCCATCAATCGCGTTGCAAGTGCTTGAACTTGCCCTTCATCACCACGCCAAAAACGCCTCAATGTGTCTCTATATTGATCGTTACACTCTAAAAAACCTACTGGGAATTGGCCCACCTGATAACCATCGGGGCCAATGTCCCAAGGTTCAGATACTAAACAGGTGTTACGTAATATAGGATCCTGCAAAATGGCTTGTAATAACGGTGCTTTAGGAGAAAAGTTATGTTCAGTTCTGCCTAAATCAACGCCTAGATCAAAACGAAAGCCATCGACTCCCATTTCTTCAACCCAATAACGCATGCTGTCCATGATTAATCGCATACTGATATCTTGAAAGGTATCGATGCAGTTACCACAGCCGGTATAGTTTAGGTAATGTTCATTTTCATGGCGGTAATAGGTTGCATTGTCTAAGCCTTTATAGCAAACGCTTGATTGTTGTAACTCACTTTCCGCAGTGTGGTTATAAACCACATCAAGGATAACTTCGAATCCTGCAATACGAAGTTTATCAACCATTGCTTTGAATTCAATGACGGCATTGTCTATTGCATAGCTTTTTTCTGGAGCAAAAAAACTTATCGGGTTATACCCCCAATAATTACTTAAATTTAGGTCAATTAAGCGGCTCTCAGATGCAAAACTAAAGCAGGGCATTAGTTGTATGCTAGTGACTCCAAGCATTTTTAAATGATCAATACCTGCATCTGTAACAACGCCTAAATAAGTGCCTTTTAATGCGTCTTTAATATTGAGTTGTTGACTAAAACCTTTTACATGTAATTCGTACAGACTGCGATTTACGGGAGCAATATTGGCTCTTTTCGGTCTGTCATCATTGAATTGGGGGGAGTGATATAAAATGGACTTAGGAACGCAATGGGCTGAATCGGCAGTATTGAAAGAGCCGTCTTCATTGGTCGCTGATTGATCTGGGTGCCAATGCAGTTTGTCAGTGAAATCTTTTGCATATGGGTCCATTAATAACTTATTAATGTTGAAAACATGATGCTGCTTTGCATTAAAAGGCCCTTCAGCACGAAAGCCATAAGTATGCTTTTTGTTTAACCCTTTTACATGTGTATACCATATGGATTGAGATTTGTTTGGGATGCGTAATCTAGCAACTTCATTTTCACCCTCGAAAATGCAAAGGTAGAGCTGGCTTGCGTGTTTAGAATATACAGCAAAATTAACGCCACTTTCAGTGAAGGTAGCCCCTAATATTTTGGGGCTACCTGTTTCTTGAATAAAATTATCAATCATTTAATGTCCAATAACGTGCAAAGGTTGTTCAGTTCAAGTCTGTGGGGTTGGGCGCCACTTTAATACAAAGGTTGCTAAAGGTGGTATTTGAATATCTAAGCTAACTGTTTTTCCATGAGCTTCAATTTCTTGTGTATCAAAGCATGGGGAAATAGCAAAATCACTGCCGGTATAAACTGATGCATCCGAGTTAAACACTAGCTCATATTGACCTTCTACTGGCACCCCAAGACGGTAGGAGTCATGTGTCATAGGAGTAAAGTTAGTTACTACCAATAGTATTTCACTGTTGTCCTTTGATTTTCGTAGGAAAGCCAGTACGCTGTTGAGGGAATCATCATGGCATAACCACTCAAAACCATGGCTGGAATGGTCTAATTGTAATGCAGGTTGGTTTTGATAAAGGTGATTTAAATCTTTAGTGAGTGTCTGTTGGCCTTTATGAAAGTCAATATCCAATAAATGCCAGTCAAGTGAGCGTTCATGGCTCCACTCTTGCCCTTGGGCAATTTCATTCCCCATAAAGTTAAGCTTTTTCCCCGGATGCATAAACATAAAGGAAGTATAGGCTCGAAGGTTGGCGAATTTCTGCCAGCTGTCTCCCGGCATCTTGTCAATGAGTGACCCTTTACCATGAACGACTTCATCATGAGAAAGAGGTAGGACAAATTGCTCATCGTAGGCATAAACCATACTAAAGCTTATGTTGCCATGATGGTGAGATCGATGAATAGGGTCTTTGGATATGTAATCTAAACTGTCGTTCATCCAACCCATATTCCATTTGAAGCCGAAACCAAGTCCATTCATATAGGTTGGCTTAGATACACCGGGGAATGCAGTAGACTCTTCCGCCACAGTAAAACACCTTGGGTGGTTTAGATAAACGGTTTCATTTAACTTTCGAAGGAAATTAATGGCTTCATAATTATGATTACCACCATCAACATTTGGGACCCATTCACCGTCTTCTCTGGAGTAGTCTAAATAAAGCATCGAGGCTACAGCATCTACACGTAACCCATCAATATGGAATTCCTCTAGCCAATACACTGCATTGCTGATCAAATAATCAACGACGTGCTCTTTACCAAAATCGTAAATGTAAGAATTCCATTCAGGGTGCCATCCTTTTTTGGGGTCTGGATATTCATATTGAGAAGTTCCATCAAAATTCCCTAAACCATGGCTATCTGCTGGGAAATGAGCAGGGACCCAATCCATAATGACGCTGATACCTGCTAAATGAAATGCATCAACTAAGGCTTTAAATTCGTCTGGTGTACCGAATCGAGAGGTAACAGCATATAAGCCAACAGGCTGATAACCCCAAGAGCCATCAAATGGATATTCTGTAATAGGCAACAGTTCGACATGGGTATAGCCCATACTTTTAACGTATGGGACCAACTGATCTTTTAACTGCAAATAGGTTAGAGGTTCATTTTCTTCATTACGTTTCCATGACCCCAAATGAACTTCGTAAATGCTCATAGGTCGATCGTAATGATCAACAGTATTTTGATTTATCCATTCATCATCTTGCCATTGATACGCTTGATCAAACCATGTAACGCTAGCAAAGGATGGGTATTGTTCGATATAACGTGCATAAGGGTCAGTACGATGAGGTAAGAGTTCGCCATTACTCGCTCGAATTTCATATTTATACGATTGTTTGGTGCCAACATCTGGAATAAAGAGCCTCCACAGTCCATCGCCGTTACTCGACATTGGATGAGCTCTACCGTCCCAAGCATTGAAATCCCCGACAACGCTTACTGAACGTGCGGCTGGTGCATAAACAACGAAACGGGTGCCATCAATACTTAACTTAGAATTGATTTTTACGCTGTCTTTATTAGCGCCTTGATTTAAATATAAATTAGCTGTGTGATGATCAAAATCAGTAAAAGTAGCATCGACAAATTGATAAGGGTCGACACGAATTAATTCATGGCCTTCAAACTGAACTCGGATTCTATAGTTGAAGCGTTTGCTACGACGAGGCCAAGAAAATTGAAAAAGGCCAGCATCGTTTACTTTTTTCATTTCTCCTAACACTTTATCGTCTGTTAGTCCTATTACGGTCACACTTACTGCGTTTGGTTGCCATATGGTTAAAGTCAGCCCTTTTCCTGATGGGTTGGGAATTAAGCCAAGACATCCAAAAGGGTCAGAGCATCTTGCATTTAATAGGTCTTTTAGCAGGTCCATTTACGTCTCCAACAAAATAATAAATTAGTGATGAGCTTCAGCGTGGTCTTGTTGATTGTGTAATTTGCTGACAGCCCAGCGTAAATATTGATTGACTTTATTTGGTGTTAATTGGGCGAAATCATCAAGGTTTGCGCTTATAGAGTGACTTGTACCCGGTGGATTCAAATTATGCTGTTTTGCAAAATCTTCTGCTGCATGACTTACTAATACAGGTAAGTTTACGTCTTGCGTAAAGACAGAATGAGTGTGTTGATTACAAAATTGCATAAAGGCGTGCAGTGCTTCAAAAATTAAACTCTTATACCAGCTTGGGTGGATATTATAAGTTAACGACTCAATTAATAATGCAAATGTATCTTCACCTTTTGTCATAGAGTTTAGAGTGCGTTGACAGTCCAAACTGGTATTACCTTGCAAATCACCAAAAACGATGTTGTTTGCATGACTCAATGTGTCCCATAATTGCCCTAACAACTCTTCAGGTAGGTTGGTAATCATACCTTGTTCTAAGCGCCAATCGAACCAATCAATGTCTTTCAGTTGCGGTTCAGAACCATTAAAGTCAATTTTATTAAAGTCTAACCCTGAGGTATCTTTCGTAAATTGTAAATGTTTTTGCTCTAATATATTTCGTAATGAGAAGTATATTTGGCTTGGTTCAATTGAAGAAAGTACTTCATAAGCATCTTTTTCACCTTCTGGATCAAATTGTCTAGCGCATAATGTTACTAGATTAATCAGGCGAATCGTTCTTACACCAGAGAAAAAGCTAGGGTGTACTTTTATTATGGTTCCGATGAAAGAAATGAACTCGTGATTAATGACAAGCGATAAAGAAGATTTTGAAATATGTTTTAATAAATCGATTATTTCAACCTGATGTAAAGGTTGAGTAATATGTATTTCAGAATGAGAGTTGTCACCTAAAACGAGCTGTCTTTGACGCACCGTAATGTCGGCAATATAGGTTGCTAAATCGGTTGTTGGCTCTACTATTACAGAGTATAACTGTCTGACTTTCTTCCAATTTTCTTTTAACAGTGCCTCAGTATAAACAGAGTTTAAGACACTGTAAGCTGTGATTGCTGGTGTAGAAGATGGAAGGGTGTTCATTAATGCTTTTCTTGCCCCAAGCTCCAATAAACAATTAACGGCATGATCGAGTGTGGGGCTATTTTGGAGATTGTTCAGCAGCTCTTCAGTGGTAATATCTGTAATGCAAGGGTAAGAATGATTTTCTTCTTCTGACAGCGACCATGGTACTTGGTGTATTGGTAAATTGGCTCCTAATGAAAAATCATTGTTGCGCTTTATCGTCATGCTTCTTCGACTACCAGACTTATACGCATTATTGGCAGATTGAGAAATAACTTCAAAGTCACTTAATTCATTGTTTTGTAATTGACGTAAAAATGCAAACAGCTCTTCACTGTTTTTCATTTCCGCAATGGCATCGTCTATAAGGACGGTAAAGACGGCATTCTCTGGGTAATACCAATGATTTTTAATAATTTGTAACTCATTACGAACATGTTCTATAAAGAGCTTTGGGTCAACTTTAGTATAGTCTTTACCTTCATTTTGAATCCATGATAAACAAAGATGCTTTTCATTATTGATATTAAATAACTGCGATGTGGCTAAGCTGTTTAAGGCTCGATTTGGTCGCCCACTTAATCCTAATGTTTCTGATTCACCTAAGTGACGGTATGTACCAACCAATTGGGCAGAGCTGATCACTTTAAGGGGCGCTATTTCTTCTATTGTTTGGCATAACACTCCAGCTTCAAGTATCGTATTTTTAACCTCATTATTCTGCGCAAGAACGACCATGGAAGTGCGTACTGGGCTGCGGCGATATTGGATTTTATGTAACCCGAGTGGGTCAATGTCATCAGGAGTTATCAACTCTTCATCGAGCATTTTACCAACAAGGTATAAACTTTGAGCCCAAACTAACGGTAAGTTGTCGTTAGGTAATCTCTTTTGAGAGCCTGGGTTTTCTTTTTCTGCTAGGATGTTTTCTTGAGGAACATAATAAAGTTCAGGAAGCAACATTTGACCATCTTTTAATACCATCAAACTTTCTAGTTTACGTCGATAATGGTTTGCACTTTCCCAATCACGTGCAAATAAGCGGTCAATATACAAATACGTAAAGAAAAGAGGCCATTCAGATTCAATATGTTCAAAGTTAATGAGTTCATCGTATTCGTAATAAATACGGCTTTGATCTTCTAAAACCGATTGATGGCCGTCTAATAGAAAGCGTTTACAGCCATATTCACCACCAAGCTTACTAATAATCTCATGACGGGTTCTACGAGCAAGTTTCTCATCGTTTACTGCAAACGCAGGGAAGCTAATAATGCTAAGAAGCGCACTGTCTACTTCTTTAGAGCGGGACTCTTTTGGAAGAAGTGATTGTAAAACAGAACCCGCTCTTGTTACCGCGTCTGCAAAAGAATGAACAACCGCCCACTCAGGACCTTGTTCACCAAATAAATTTAGCCCATCTAATGCTTCCATGGCGGCTTTTGCCATACCAACGGAGCTTGCATTAATTTCTTCTTTACCGTTGTTTACTTTATTGCCACGCTCCCATATTCCAAAATCAGGTATACGGTAAGTACGAGAAATATAATAAATTAAGTTTTGAATAAAATTTGCTTCATCACGGGTGAAAATGATTTTACTGCCAGCCTTAGTCATCTGGGCCAACATAAGCAGATAGAAGCTAGTAGCATCAATTTGTAAATGCCCCCAAGCATCATCTGCAACAGCTTCTAGACCTGTTTTAGTATCATATTTAGCGTGGAGGGCATCTTTAGGGTTTAAACTGTATTTAAATAACTCTACTTTGTGAGACTGTCTCATCATAGCGAAGAGTAATCCTCGCATCATTTTTATACAGGAGAACTCAAGTTCATGGGCTCGTTGTTGTGGGTTACCGTTGCGCTTGTAAGCAAGGTAAAGAGCCCAAATAGCTTGAATACTGTAAACATTATCCCTAACCCATGCATCGGTGTAGTTGCCATGAGAATTAATGCTTGTGCTAGCAGGGAAAAGCCCTGTCACTGGATGCTGTCGAGAAAGAATAACCTGTTGAATATGTGTATATAGAGAATCAAGAGTGCTCTGATGTCTCGATGTCATTTTTGTTTCCTATAAAAAGAAATAATCCCAAAATGGGTAAATTATGATGAGAGTAATGACACTATACTTAAGATTTTGACGTAAGGTAAGGTTGACAGCGAGATGATTTATTGATGCGTTGTTTTGGTGCGAAAAATGTGGGTTTTAGAAGGGGAATCGCAATTTTTGTGCTTTAAAAAGGCCTTTCTTTCTGTTTTCATAATGATATCTATTTATGATGTCGTGGGTGACATTAAGGCTCGCTATTCACATGCTGAGTCAAAAGGACTTATTCGTTAAAAACAAACTTGATAGCGTGTTTATAGGGGATAAATGAGTATTTTAAATCTATTTTTTAGCAGGCTGGTAGTCGTGCGAAGTTCTTATATTATAATCAGATAAAATCGGCGCTCTAAAGCTTATTGGGAAATTGTATTGTTTATAGACTATCTAAATATGGGGGTTGTATCATTAGCGTCAGCGACCATACTTCCTCTTGGTTCTGAAGTACTGTTTTTGTATTACCTAAATGAAATCAATGTGTCAGTTTTTTGGTTGTGGTTTGTTGCTAGTGTATTTAATACATTGGGCTCTACGGTTAATTATTGGTTGGGGAAATACTTTAGAAAATTCGAAAATCGAGCTTGGTTTTATGTTAAGTTAGATAAGCTAGATTATGCTGAGAAATGCTTTTTGAAATATGGATATTGGAGCTTGTTATTCTGTTGGCTGCCTATTATTGGTGATGGAATCAGCTTGATCTCGGGCATTTTTAAAACCCCTCTGCGTATTTTTTTACCTTTGGTTTTTATTGGTAAAAGTGCGAGATATGGCTTTTTAGTATGGGGTGGGGGAATTGTTTTTACATGAAAAAATTTGTTAGGACTAAATACTCATGAGATATACTCGTTTGCATACGGATTTATGTAAGAAGCTGTTGTTATTGTCTTCTATTTCTTTGGTTGCTTGCTCATCAACACCATCGTCGCCTGAGGATAGTAACGATCAACAGGCTCTTGCAATTGAAGAGCTGA
The DNA here is from genome assembly GCA_947493575.1 of uncultured Marinomonas sp. Taxonomy (GTDB): domain Bacteria; phylum Pseudomonadota; class Gammaproteobacteria; order Pseudomonadales; family Marinomonadaceae; genus Marinomonas. Next base: position 39,036 of record CANLRQ010000022.1, on the reverse strand, counting down.
AAAGCCAATTAGAGCAACAGAAGAGTGAATGGGAATCGGTTAAACCTGATTTAGAAAGGTTGCTAGCACTGGAAAACGATTTTAAATTGCTTATTCAAAGTCTAAATACCAGTCAGTTGTCTAATTCTCCTCAAAGTTTAGGGGAAGAAGTGCAACCTGTTCCTCTAGAGTCAGCTTCATTGGCTCCTTTACCTCCATCTCAAGTAGAGGAGATTCTGTCGACTGAAAACGCAATGGTGGAGAAAGAAGAACCTGTCTATGCTAAAGCTCAATTCTTGAGCTCGTCTGGTGCTGCTAAAGGGAGTAAAGAGAGCGCTTCAGGTAAGCGTGTATTGAATACGAATCAATATGCAGTTCAAGTCGCAGCATACGACAATGAAATATTGTTGGCGAAAGGCTGGTTAAGATTGCAGGGTAACTTTCCTGTTCTAATGTCTAGTGTGAACCCAATGAAAGAAAGCATTAATGTAAAAAATAAGAACCTTTGGGCGCTAAAAGTAGGGCCATTCGCAAACCGTTCATTAGCTGGTACTTACTGCTCTCAATTAAAAGAACGTAAACAGGATTGTTTTGTCAGTATGTATAGAGGAGAAGAGCTTTAAAATAAGCTCTTTACATACATACATACATACATACATACATACATACATACATACATATCTTGCTTGCAAATACTTCGCTAAAAATAGGCTCGTTTGGGCTTAATTTAAGCTTTTTTCCTGTACCTCGCATTGAATGTTATTCTGCATTAAACGCTCACATTCCTGATTTGCTTTGTCTTGATCTGTAAAAAACGCAGAGTATAAAAACAGTTTATTATCTATTCTATCGTAATAGGCTGTTTCACTGGTTTTTAGTGCAGGGTATTTTCCACCTAATAGTGTCCAAAAAGCATTTAATGTATCGGTTGAGTTGAAAGTACCCAACTGAGTAACATAACCATTTAAGTTTCTATGCTCTCGAAGAACAAAATCGAAATTACTGGTTATTGCCGAAGTGGTTGTGATTTTTATGCTTTTTGATGCAGGAGGTATTAGATTTCTTTTCTCTGAATAGTTTTGATCAACATTTACCTTATAAGTGCCAGGGAAAACGTTTTCAAAGAGGTAATAACCATCATATTCTGACTGTGTTGTGGCAATAATCTCATTGTTTTTATTTATTAAATTAAGGGTGGCGTAAGGTGCATATTTGTTACTGTCTAATTGTCCTATAAATATGCTACCTTCAATTTCACTTACTTGAGTGATAGGAAAATCGTAGCTATCTACTGATCCTCTTCTAGGTGAAATTGATATGCCTGGCGTTAGTGGCTGTAAATAAACATCGGGTAGTGTGCTGGTATCAATAATAATGTCTGTTGCTTTGTTATTTGGCATAGAGGTTAGGATTGCAATACCGCTGTTGTCGGTAATGGCACTGTTGTAATTTTGAAGGCTTTGAACTTTTATGCCACTTAATAAAGGTTCACCAATGTCATAAACAGCATTCGTATTTTTATCTTCGAATACTCTTACTAAAATAGAGCCACGATTAACAAGGCTCTTTTGAGTAATAAAAAAAAGGCTATTTGTGTCTGTTTCCTTTTGTCCGATGCTTAATCGACCAATTAAATTAACATTCCAGCCAGAAGTGTCATTATATAAAAAATTACTACTTAAGATTATTTCATCTGGTTTCCACGTTATACCAGCTTCATATTCATTCACATTTGTGTCGAAAAGCCTACTATATGAGAGTTTAAAATCAATGTTTTCCGAGGCATTGAAGTTGGCTTCTGTTTTTAATTGGTCAATATTTGATTTTGGCTTAATGCTGTAATCTAATTGGTTACGGAGAAATATAGAGCCAAACACTTGTCTTGCTCTAATATTTCCTGTTAATTGATCTTGTGCACTTCCTGTTGAATTTGTTTCTTGCCACTGGAGACTATGATTGATTGAAGTGTCATTGATGTTAAAACTGACGTCATTTGTAATAGAGTTTGTAGTTGAGTTATTATGACTAATAAATTGTTCAAAACTTTGTTGATAGCTGACGGGTGTTTTTGAAAATAAGCGGCCTGCTATGGATAATTTGTAAGATTCATTCTGTTCTAAATTTAGAGAAGATGTATTTATGGTTTTATCTTCTTTTACAGATAAGTTAATTGATTGATCGCCTAATACTGTTCTACCTGAATACTCTATAGAATTTTCACTATTGGAGCTTTCGGTAAAGTCTATGCCAAGAAGTATGCGGTTAAAGACAGAGAGGTCGATGCCTGTAGCATAACTACTCTTAGGGTTATCAATGTTTTCACTATCACTTAATAGTGTACTGCCCCCAACATAGGTAGAAAGCCAACTAGTTAGACCTTTTGTGTAGCGCCCAGCTAACTCAATGCCTTTTTCTTGGTTATTAAGGGTATTGTTCTCCACGCCAAATAGAGATTTTCCTTTATCTACTAAGGATAAACTGTAGTTTCCTTGGTTATCAAAATCATTATTGCTGATGAAGTATTGTCGGGTTTCTTTTAATGTTTGTCCTTGAGGGCCATAAAAAATAATTTCAAATAAGTTATTTCCATACAGTAAGTCTACGTTTTTAAACTCGAATCGATTATCTTCTATACTAAATTGGTTGCCGATAAGAATACCATTTTGATATAACTCTATATCCCAGTCTGGTTGGATGTCTCCATTGATATCAATTCTGGATTGGTTGGTTCTGTTGGTAAGGGGAGTATTCGTAATATAAATCCCTCTGGACAACCTTGCTGAGCTGTTTAAACCAATGTTTGTTGCTTGCACGTCTCCAAATTGTAAAGAAGTGGCGTTTAATGGGCCTAATAAATTTGCGTCAGATGATTCTTTTGAAAGGTTTAGTCTAAGGTCTGTGAGGCTATCTTGGCTTGTTCCACTTAGACTGTATTGTGCATTAAAATAAGCGAGATCATTAGATCCTAAAAGAGAGTAGGATGAGACTGAGTTACCGTTTTTTCTTTTACTTGCACTGATTTGTAGGTCTGCGACAGGTGGAGTAAATAGTTTGTATGGATTGTTTTTTAATGGAAGTACAGCTTCTTTGGACGAAACCCCTTCAAGTACCTTCTTTTCTCGTCTTGCCAACTGCAACTGTATAGGTAGTAAATTTTTCGAAGTAAGTTTTACTTGAAGTCTTTTGAAATCATAATCAAATGTAAAATCGAACCATTGCTCAATAGTATCACTTTCAATGTAAATGTCGTCTTCTCTAATAATGAAGCTATTTTCAGGAAGAGAAAATGAATTATCGGATATCTTAATTTGAACTGTTTCTTCCTGCGTTGTTAAAGAAAAGGTGTTGTTTTCTTCAAAATACCAGCCCTCTGCTGTTGTGAGATCATTTGAGAAATAAATTGGGAAGTCTAATAAAGTGACGAGAGCATTGAGTCCTAACTTTGCATTGGCAGTGGACTTTTCTGCAAACACATCCCCAAGGAAAATAGAGTCAACATAAATGGAAAGGGCAAGTTCCTCTCCATCTGGTATGCCTATGTTTTTTGCCTCCAGAAGCTGTGGTGAAGATTGATTATTCGTAGTTTTCTTTGCTGCATTTAGATTTTGATCAAGCGCTTGGTACTTTTGTTTAATTCTCTCTAATTGCTCTCTTAGGCTGTATTCGTCTGCAAATAAAGGGGTGACAAAGAAACTAAAGAGAAGTGTGGAAAATACCGCGATTCGATTCATTTTAATTATTAATTGATCTTACCATTTGTGGAGTAATAACCAAGTTGTAATCAGATAGCTTGGTGCCCTTAAATTCCTGTTTTCCTTCATAAACTACTCTGAGAGTACCTGGTGCCAACTTAAAGTTTTCCCAAACAACATTAGCTATTGTATTGTCCAGTTCATGATGAAAGTTAAAACCGTTTAATACTCCAACTCGCGTTTCTTCAGTCGAATTGCTTGGTTTCCAGAAAGCTTGTATATTGCCAGAAAGACTGTAATTACCTTGCTTCTGTAAATCAATTTTAATAGTGGCTTTTTTGTTTTTTTTATCGTGTTGGAGTGACACGTTGTTGATTCTATTGCCGTATTGAAATTGTCCTACCCTATAAATAACAGGAATGGAGTAGCTTAGCAAAACATTTAATTGAATACTTGTGCTGGCTGGGTTGATTGTGTTGATATCCACTTTTGGTAAAGCCGTGAACTGTAGGTGGGAGCGAAACTCCCCATCTGGTAAGTTTCGCGGCTTTCTTACAGAAACTTTCACTGTTTGAGATTCACCAGGAGCTAACGTTACTTGCTTGGGGGATAGTCGGGCCATTCTACTTAAAATTGGAGATGACAATAATTCTTGTTGAGATAGCTCTCTATACCCTCCTTTCGGTAATGCTTTTAACTCTTTCCAGTCGAGTCGATAGCTTTGAACTTCAGTGCTGGTATTCATTAAAATGACGGTGGTCGAGCGAGACCGTTCATCAAGAACTAAGCGAGTGGGAGAAATAAGTAAACTGGCAATGCTTGAGAGAGGGTATGCGCACAAAATAATGCTTAAAAAAATGGTGTAAATATTTCTTTTCATATTATTGCCTATTAAAAACTTTGCTAAAAGTTAAAAGAAACTTGTAAGTTGACTGTGTAATTTGCATCACTGTAATTCATGCTGCCAGATCCAGAAGTTCTTAGTGTTCCACCTACGTTAATCTCAGAAGTACCGTCCGTTCGTATAAATACAGAACTTGGGGAGGTCAAGTTTGCTAGTGTAAATTGCTCGGTTGAAAATGGTGAGCTACTGGTTTGAGCTTGGATGACGGTTGGTGTGATAAAAACTTGAGAATTAGGAGGGTAATCGAATAAAAAGAACTCTGCAGGTGCTCCTGCTTCAATAATTCTAAAATGGTTTGTTACAGAAATGTTTCCTAAATAGTCAATAGTATAACTACCAATGCTTGCATTGTTGCTGATAACGATTCGACCAAAGGAAAGTGGTTGAGTATTTATAGCGCCCGCATTTGAATTAACAGGGGTTAATATGAGTAGGCTGCAGATGAATACTGGATTTATACTACGCATAATAATTCCATATAAAAATGAAGTGTTATATAAGTATAACACTTCATTTTCCCTATTAGTAAACAACAATCACTGGGAAGGTACCAGTATAAGCGCCGTCAATATATGGGGCGGTTGTCACTGTTGCATCGGTAGTCAAAGTTGCACCAACAGCAAACGAAACAGCACCTGTTGCATCTGTTTGAAGATTGGAAGCAGCGTAGGCTGTACCACTATTTGGGCCGCTCGTAATATAACCGGTAAATGTTCCTAGCGTAAAAGCGGGTGTTCCAGGAGGCGCTGCACCAGCAGCAACAGCAATAGGTGCACCAGGAAGTGTTAAAGTCAAACTAGTGAAACCTGCGGCACTATCTATTGTGTAAGTCGCCGGAGAACCTGCCGTTAGTATAGACACGGCAGCAGGTGCACCACTAGTTGCAGCAGTAGGAGATGAACCATCAGCAGGAACTAATACAGTAGCTGTCTCTGTACCCGCAGGGTCGGCAGTAGCTCGAATAGTTCCAAGATCAAAAGGTGTAGCTTCCAATAAGTTAAAGGCGTTTTGAACCGTTACAGTTGCAGTCGTATTCACTGTTTCTGCTAAAGCAAGCGACGAGGCACCTGCAAATAGTATCGAACCAATTACAATACTTCTTTGTGTGTTTATAATAGCCATAAGTTTTACCCTTTTTCATAGAGAATATTCTATTTTTAATAGAGGCTGAAATTATTAATTAGCTCAATAGCTAATGCATACTCTTGTTGACAATGAATTTTAGTCTAAATGTAATACTCTAGTAGATTAAACCCGATTAATCTCCAATATAATTACACATAGAAGCTATCGGCATGGATTTTTAAAACTTGAGAGCGATTTTTGTTTTTCTTTGTAAAATGAACAGAGGATGTTTATAGCAGGTTTTTATCCATATTTTGAGGCAAGAGGGTTTGTTCGCACCTTGCCTAGTGAAAATACCCTTATTTTGTTACGTTTCTGTGAAATAGGCACGCTTGGAAAATACAAATTCTGTTCCTTTGATGGGGAATTATCAAAAGGAACTTTTTACTAATATGAGACTCTAACTTTTTGAGCACGACTATTGCTGCGCTTGCTAATACTTTGTTAAAAACAGACTCAAAATGCGCATTTATAACTCATAAACTCCGCTTTTTCGTTTATTTTTTCCTTGTCTTATCATCGTTCATGACTTCGTGCAAAGAGTTCATTTATTTAAAAGCATCTTTAATTAACTTTCTAGGAATTTATGTGACTGTAAGCAATGATAAAACGACCAATCTTTTTTTAAATACCTCTTTAGCTTTATTGGCATTTGCAGGGAATTCCGTTTTTTGTCGCTTGGCTTTGGGTGAAGGTCTGATTGACGCATCAGGATTTACTATTATTAGACTATTTTCAGGTGCGATAACGCTGGTTATTTTATGGGTGTTGATAAATGTCCGTGAAAGAAAGCTGAACATCAGTAGTTTCTATTCATTTGGCAGTTGGAAGGGCGCACTTTATTTGTTGGTTTATGCTGTTGCTTTTTCGTTTGCATATTTAACTTTAGATACAGGAACGGGGGCTTTGATTTTGTTCGCTGCCGTTCAAATTACTATGATTCTAATTGGTATTTTAAAAGGAGGGCGTTTATCAAAAGGAGAGTGGTTGGGCGTTATTGTTGCTTTTATAGGGTTTATATATCTGGTTTTTCCCACTTTAACTACGCCATCATTAAAAGGGTTCCTGCTTATGACTGTGTCAGGTATAGCGTGGGGGTTGTATAGTTTGCATGGAAAATTATCACAAAAACCATTAGAAGATACGCTTGGGAACTTTATTAGAACAGTTCCTATTTTGCTTCTTATCTTGATTGTTATGTTAGATCGCTTGGCACTAACTTATGAGGGGGTTTTATTGGCGATGGCTTCTGGTATTTTTGCCTCAGCGTTAGGGTATGCTCTTTGGTATGCTGTTATACCTCGCTTAGGTGGTGTCATGCCAGCAGTACTTCAGTTGCTTGTGCCTGTAATAGCTGCTGTTGGCGGCATTGTTTTTGTGGGTGAGCAAGTTAGCTTGCATCTACTTCTTTCATCATTATTGATTATTGGTGGTATTTTGGTTGTTCTCAAGGCGAAAGCTTCTTAAGGGAGGTGGTTGGTTTACACCTTCCTTAATTATTTTTCTATTTGAATGGCTATAGATTATTAAGGTATGTTGTTTTGGTCTGCAAGTTCAGAATGTTGTACTGGTGCATTTATTGGTATATCCAGTACAAAACATGTCCCTTCACCTACTTTACTTGTGGTATTTATACTGCCACCTAGTGTTTGAGTAACAATATTAAAGACAATATGCAGGCCTAGCCCTGTTCCACCCTTGCTTTGTTTTGTAGTGAAGAATGGGTCAAAGATTTTTTTTCTTAATTCGTCGGCAATGCCTTTTCCATCATCTTGAACTTTAATTACAACTCTATCTTCTGAGGGGGATTGAGCAATAATGTTTATTTCTCCTTGTTCGTGTTCGTCGTAGGCATGAATTAGAGCATTTAAAACCAAATTAGTAATAACTTGAGAAAGTGCTCCAGGATAGGAGTTTATTAAAATAAGTTGGTCGCATTTAATGTTAACCTTAATTAAAGTTAACTTAATTTTAGGGTGAAGACTGTGTATGATTTCATTTAAGTATTCTTCAAGGGAGAAGTCCCTTTTTGATTGACTTGTTTGATCAACAGCGACTTGTTTAAAGCTTTGAATTAAATTGGCTGCACGTTTGGTGTTCCCTACTATAAGAGTCGTGGACTCTAACGCTGTGCTTAAATACTCATTTAGTGTACTTTTCTTTAATTGATTGGTCGACAATGCATGATTTAAGTCATTTGTGGCAGTCTCTAAGTGAGAGGCAGATGTTAACGTAATACCAATAGGTGTATTTATTTCATGGGCAATACCTGCGACTAAACGACCTAAAGCAGCCATTTTTTCAACTTGAACAAGAGCATCTTGAGTTTCGACTAATTGTTGATAAGCTTTCTCGGCGTATTCTTTTTCTATTAATGCATTTTGTTCTGCTTGTTGTCTTGAAGTAAGTTCTAGACTGATTTTCTTTATAATATTGTTAATTCCATTAACTAACGTTCCCCACTCTAAATATTTTTGATCTGGTAGGACATATTTCTCTTTAACTCTCAAATCACGAGCTATAAAGAGTGCTTTCTCTAAGTTTTTGATTGGTGTGAAGATATAGCGATGCAATATATAGATTAATAATGTGCCAATAAAGAATATGCCGATTACTTGAACAATTAGCACTCCTCTGAGAGATTTTTCGATTCTCTTTGTAAAGGGTTCTGTCGTTAAGAAAACTTCCACTTTTCCAAGAGCTGTATTGTTGTAAGTAATGTTTAATTCAATAACATCTTCATAATGTGGCATATTGTTTAAATCTAAAGGGGCGGGTTCTCCTTGAAGTCCGATTTGTCTATTAACTGAAATATTTTGTTGATCATTGGCTTTTATAGCAACTACAGCCTCGTTTAGCAGCTCAGCGTCTAGAATGTCCCTAATGTATTTTAAGTCAAGTTGCCAAAAGCCATTTGCCAGAGATAAAGATAAACGTTTACTTAATTGGAGTTGCATCAACTCATAGCCAGTATCTGAAATTTGTTTATTTGATGTATACGAATACCAACCGGTAACCGATAAAATAAAAAGTAGAGTTCCAATGATCCAAGTAAGTAACTTAAATTGAATGCTTTTAGGCATGAATGCTATTCCTTAGTTAAGTATTTGGCAGAGTTCTTTCTCCCAGCCATTCATTAAGTTGTTTTAATGACAGTGGGTGGGAATGGAGATACCCTTGACTTTCAGTGCAGCCCATTTCGAGCAGAAGTGATTGTTGTTCTTCGGTTTCAACGCCTTCTGCTATTACACAAATATCTAAATGCTCCCCTAAACTTATAATCATCTCAATGATACTTTTACCGGAGTTAGAATTAAGTTTATTGATGAAAGACTTATCAATCTTTAAGCGATCAACATTGAGGCTTTCAAGATAGGATAGGTTAGAGAAACCTGTTCCAAAATCATCAATAGAAACGGTAATGTCTTGTTGCTGGAGTTGTTGAAGACGATGAGTGATGTCTTTTAATTCTAGAACACCAACGGACTCAGTGATTTCTAAATTTAAGCTGCTTCCTTTTATGTTTTGTTCTTCTAAAACACTGGTTACGGTACTAACGAAGTCTGACTGAAAAAACTGTATAGCAGAAACATTAACACCAACTCTAAAGTTTGGGTTGCTTTCTAAAATGGGCTTACAATCATGTATTGCTTTTCTGAGAATCCATTTTCCTAAGTGGATAATTAGGCCGGATTGTTCCGCTAGCTCAATGAAAACCTCTGGGGAAATCATATGGCCAGATGAATCCTGCCAACGAGCCAATGCTTCCACGCCAATAACTTGATTATTTAATGTATCTAGTTGTGGTTGATACACTAAAAAAAGTCTGTCTTTTTGAAAGTCTTGTTGTAGTGAAGAGAGTAATTGAGAGCGCTCTCTGAGGACTTGAATCATATACTCAGTGAAAATGACATTTTGATTGATGCCTAGCTGTTTGGCTTTTTTTAGCGCTACGGTTGTGTGGCCAATTAATTCAGTAGAATTGACTTTATCATTCCATAAGGCAATGCCTGAACCAAACTGAACTTCATGTGTGATGGTGCCAACAAGCAAAGGTTGGCGAATTCTGTCGAGGATAGGTTCTATGTCTTTTTCATGAAGTTGAACAATAAAAGCAAACTGATCTGAGCTTAGTCGAGCAAGCACAGTTATTTCATTGAATGTTAGCAGTCTATCTGACAATGCTTTGAGAAAATTATCCCCATGCAGTGGCCCAAAACTGTCATTTATTGCTGAAAATTGGTCTATATCGATAACGACCAACGAATAATCAAATCCGTCTTTCGGGGCAAAGAAGTCTAGCAGGCGCACTAATCCGTTTCGATTGTATGTTTGAGTTAAAGAATCTTTAAATGCCAAGGTGTCCAGTTTTTCAAGTTGATCGTAACTACGTAATGCATTCATTATGCATCCGTATAAACGCTCTCGTGATAACTCCGTTTTAGACCTATAATCATTGATATTATATCTTTCGATTGTTTTAATTTCAGGCGCGTACCCCGGTTGGCCTGTTCTTAAAATAATACGTAATTTATCAAGATACAGCTCTTCACGAATTTTCCTAACAAGCTCTAGCCCAGCAAAATCCGACTCCATTACCACGTCTAGTAAAATTACGGCTATATCTGATTGCTCTTGAAGTATTTGGTAGGCTTCGTGCCCAGAATAGGCATGAATAAGAGAGATAGAAAAAATATCAAAAGATAGCCCTTTTAAAGACAGCCTAGTAACTGCATGCATATCATCATCGTCATCTACCACCAGTACTTTTAGCGGTTTTTTGATCAAGGCATCTTGTACTTCCTGTTCTGGAGAGTCTTCATCCATAAAATCGATAACATCATTTGACATAAATACTGTGACTCCTAAATCAGATAACGTACTGGGGTGAGTCGAACAAACGGGTAATTTTTTATTATTTAATAGACTGAGTTGAATCGAACTTCTTTGATCTCACTATAGGAGTGTAGAAAAAAAATGCCATTTTCACAAACGAAACCCTTTAAAAGTCGATTTAAATTAAAAAGAGGCATTCATTGTGAAGTAGAGATGATGGGAGGTAAATCACCTCCCGCTAAAAAGAGTTAGAATTTTGTTGTGGTAGCGTAAGCAACAGAAAAAGCGCCTTCTTGAAAGGCTCTTAATCCGGTATCTGAAAAATGTATCGGAAGTGGGTTTTGTTTGATGATTTCTTTTAAATCACTGTTGTTAATTAGCTCTACTTCAACTGAATCGATAAGTTGAATGGCTGTTTCTATTTTAAACCCTACGGAAGAACCTGCAAATTTGCCTTTTGTTGGTCGCTCACGAATAGAGACATGAGTGACTTTGTAGTCATCGAAGAGCTTTTTTAAGAGGAATTGATACTTCCTCATGGACTCACTTTGATCCGATTGTATCAAGGGAATGCGTATTTGGCGGCAATCGATGATTTGAAACAAGCCGTTTTCTTTAGTAAGTAGGCAAAGAATGGCTTCATTGCTTTTGATTTCTATACCGCACGTAATCATCTCATGTTACCTATATTATTGAATATGAAGTGTAATTATCCCATATGGAAAAGTAAAAAACACTGCATAGAACTGTGTTAAATAGAAGGATGTAGTGGTATTTGCTAAGAATGAGGTGTTTGTGACTTTTTTGGAAAAATACGCTCTTCTTTAAAATCCTATAGGCGTATACTTTCAGAATATTATTTTGCAGAAAGAAAAAAATCGATATTTTCTGCTGTTTGCCCTGTTGATTTATATGTTAATGGATTTATATTTTCATGAGTGAGTTAATTGTTCCTTCCGTTTCGTGTCCTGATGTTAGGTCATTACAAACTATTTTACCGCAAGAACCTTTGCTTATGATGGGAGCAGGTCCTGTTCCGATTCCTGATCGTGTCGCCAAGGCCAATTCTGTTGTGATTAATCATTTAGGCGAAACAATGGCTCATGTGATTGATCAGGTGAAGTCCATGTCAAGATATGTGTTTCAAACTCATTCTAAGTGGGTTCTTGGTGTGGCGGGTCCTGGTTCCGCAGCAATGGAAATGGCTGCGGCAAACCTAGTTGAACCCAATGATAGGGTACTAAGTATATCAAACGGCTTTTTTAGTAATAGAATGGCACAAATGGCTGCTCGTGTTGGTGGTGTGGTAACAGAGGTGATTACGCCTGTAAAAGAAGCGGCAAATCCTGATTGGGTAAGAGAGCATATTGAAAAAGTTCGACCTCAAATAATCACCATGGTTCAGGGTGAAACATCCAGCACTGTTTGCAATATTTATTTGAAAGAAATTGGTCAATTAGCAAAAGAATATGACTGTCTTTTAGTTGTTGACGCAGTGTGTACTTTAAGCACTATGCCTTTAAAAATGGATGAATGGCAAGTTGATGCCGTGATTACAGGAGGACAAAAAGGCTTGTCTTCGATTCCTGGTGTTTCTCTATTAGCGTTTTCTGAAGTTGCGTGGAAAAAAATCACATTACGTAAAGAGCCTGTTATTCAATGGTGTTTGGACGCAAAATTAGCAGAGAATTTTTGGCATAATAATGGTTATCATTATACGGCTCCTGTATCAGGGATAATGGCAATTCATGAAGCGCTCAAATTAGTATGTGAAGAAACATTAGAAGTTCGTTTTCAACGTCATTTGCGTTGCTCTTTAGCCTTACAGCATGGGATTGAAGGTATGGGGCTGGAGTTATTTGTGCCACAGGAATCTCGCTTAAATTCAGTGGTAGGTATTTCTATTCCTGAAGGGTTAACGGCTGAAGGCATATGTCATCATATCTCCCATAAACACAAAGTTGAGATTGCAGGCTCGTTTGGCCAACCTATTGTGAGAATTGGACAAATGGGAGAGCAATGCCGAGAGCATAATTTGTTTAGAGCGTTACATGCTCTAGGTTGTACCATGAGAGATTTAGGCAAAAAGGTTGATTTACCAACTGGTATGGCAGAATTAGAAACCTATTTACAATCTTTAGGTCGATAGTATTAGGCGATTTTAAGTGGTTGTTTTTGTTATAAAATAAAGTTATCTAAGGGAGAAGCTCAGATTTATTCTGGGCTTTTTTTTATCCATAATATCAAGATAGTCGTGAATGACAGGTAAGCGACAGTTTGATGCGATATCTTGTTTGTCATTAGTACGTATACAGTTAGTACTGGTACCTTAAATAAAAAAAATAACAAGCAGGAGATAACCTATGCTGAATCGTAAGTCCGTATTGTCTACATCTATTAAATTAGCGGTAGCAAGTACTGTTTCTACATTAGTTCTAGTTGGCCAAGCTCAAGCGTATGAGCCATCTCGTACCGCTGAATGTATTGCTCCAGCAAACCCTGGTGGTGGTTGGAACTTTACCTGCCGCAGTGTTGGCAAAACATTAGTAGATTTACAATACATTAAAGGCAACGTTCAGACTGTTAACATGAGTGGAGCAGGTGGCGGTGTTGCATTTGCTCATACAGTAAGTAAACGTGCTAAAGACGATGGATTGATTGTAGCGGCTAGTACAGCGACAACAACTCGTCTTGCTCAAGGTCAATTCCCAGGAATGAATTCTGATCAAGTAAAATGGGTTGGTACTTTAGGCGCTGATTACGGTGTTGAGGCTGTAGAATTACTCTTAAAACAACATTTCCATGTTCTTTTTTAATGTCTTTCCGTTTGTACAAGGAACAGCCTTGCTTGAGCTGTTCGTCTGTTATCTAATCACTATTATTCGCTCAGAGTTAAACGTGATGGCTCTTTTCTATGTAGGGAGCCAAACCTGATTTATCCTGCCAAAGTAAATTCATTCCTATTAATTTTGCACAACAAATCACCCCCGGTACATTTGAGTACGCGCTTTCCCATATTGTTGATAAACACCTTGATTTGTCGTCTTTTGATGAGTGGTATAACAACGATAATGGCGGTGCAGCGGCGTATCCTCCTTCAGTAATGTTGAAGATTGTCTTGTTTGGTTATTCGCGTGGATTGGTCAGCAGTCGCCGTATTGCAAGAGCGTGTGAAACGAATATTACCTTTATGAGTTTGTCTGGGGATGCGCAACCGCATTACACGTCTATTGCGCATTTTGTTGCACACTTCATTACAAGCAGGAAAGACCAAATTGAACCGCTGTTTACGCAAGTTCTGATGATATGTGATCGTGAAGGGTTGATTGGACGAAATATGTTTGCGATTGATGGCTGTTTCTCTTTTTTAACGAACAGGGTCAAACGCTAAAGAGTGGAGTGGTACGTTTGAAGAGCTTGAACGTAAGCAAGCTAAGTTATGTCGAGCGAGTCAGCGCATACTCGAACGCCATCAATCACAAGATAGTTTAGGTGTCGATGACGTTGCGCATGATTTAAAACAAAAAGAAAAACTGGATAATAGCGCTGATAAAATCACAAAATTCTTATCAACCCATCAAGAGAAAGTAGGCAGTAAAGGTAAGGCAGTAAAAAGTAATATAACTGACCCAGATAGTGCAAAGATGACCACGTCAAAAGGCACTATCCAAGGCTACAACGGCATTGCAATAAACGATGATAAACACCAAATAATATTGCAAGCTCAAACGTGGGGCTCAGTTGGTGAGCAGCAAACCTTAGTGCCAGCGATTACTCAACTAAAGCAGCAACTTGATAAGCTCACTATAGAAAAACAACCAAACGAACATACTATTAAATTCACCGCTGATAGTGGATTTAACAGCGAAGAGAATTTGGAGTTTATGTCTCAAAGTGGGTTCGACAGTTATATTGCTGACAACCAATTCAGAAAGCGTAACCCACTCTTCAAAGAGAGTGAAACGTATGCGACAGAGCAAGAAAAACGACGATTAAAACGAAGCAAAGGCAGACCAAGATTATTCACATCAGATAATTTTCATTATGACGAAGCAACCCAAACGTGCCGTTGCCCTGCGGGCAATCAAATGTGGTGCAGTGGGGTAAATGTAACTAGTCATAATCAGCAATACACTCGATTCTGTGGTTACTTGAAAGACTGTAAAGTCTGCCCACTACAGCAGCAATGCATGAGAAAGCCACCAATAAAAACAGGAAGGCAAGTTCAATTCAAAAACGATGAGTCACGAAAAAAACTCAGTTATGGCGACAAAATGAAAGTTAAAATAGACAGTCCAATAGGGCGGCGACAATACGATAAACGACTTGGTGCAATTGAACCTGTGTTTGGCAACATCACAGTCAATAAAGGCATGAACAAATTCACGCTACGCGGCCAAGAAAAAGTGAATACTCAATGGAAAATGTATTGCCTCGTTCATAACATCGAAAAACTCAGAAATAGCCTGCATTAACTGAAAGGTAAACCCCTCTCACTAATCTACCACTTACTGTTCGACCCCTGCCCACATGTTCTTTATGGCTCGATATCAGCAATTTATGATTGAAAATCGAATGGCCTATTGAATCTTAGAAGAATGTGAAATATTGTGGATTTAAATTAATTAAGCTGGCTGAGAATGAGTAATTCTACAGCCTCGTTGGGCGATTGAGAAAAAAATTAACGGGAAGTTCGTTAGTCATTAGCACATTAAGAGGGCTAGGTTATGTGGCGGAGATTGCCAAATTACCAAAGTCTGACTGAAGAGGAGCAAGCCTTAAAACAAGCGCCTTCATTAAAGGTGCGTTTTATTTTATCAGGTATTGGCATCATTAGTATTATCGCTATTATTGCGATTAACCTTGTGTTTAATTACAGCCAAAGGATGGCTGATTTATCTTATGATAGGTTGTTAAGAAGTGCTCTTTTGCAAATGGATGAGAACGTTGTTTTAGTGAGAGGGGAAGTGTCTATTGATATTCCTTGGTCTGTTTTCTCCACTTTAGCTCAAGCAAATGATGATCGTATTTTTTATCGAGTAGACAGCTCAGAAAATGGTTTTATTACTGGCTATAAAGAATTATCTGGTGAACCCCCAAAGCCATCAAAATTAGGAGAAGTGCAGTTTTATAATAAAACTTTCTCTGGTGAAGAAATTCGAGTGGCTTGGCTAGAAAGAGGGCTAACTGAGGCGAATTCTCAAGGAACGATCAGAATATTGCTCGCACAAACGCGTTTAGCCCGTGAAGAAATGGCTTCCTCTATTACAACAAGAGCGTTACAAGTGGTTGTGCTTATTGTATTTGTAACGATTGCTTTAATTACATTTGGAAGTCATTTTGTCTTACGTCCATTACATAGAATTGAAGATGTTTTAGAGGCTCGTTTGCCCGGTGATCTCACTCCCATTACGATCAATACCCCAAAAGAAACCCATCATTTAAAAGTGTCTATTAACCACTTCATGGCGCGGTTACAACGAAACCTAGAACAACTTGAAAACTACACTGCAGAGTCCGCCCATCAATTAAGAACCCCTCTGACGAGCTTGAAAGCACTTGCTGAAAATGCTCGCGATCAAACAACGCCTGAAAGGCAAAAAGAAGCGTTAGAACAAATCGTCTTGCAAAGTGATAAGCTCAGTCAGACCGTTACTATGTTGTTGAATCAAGCTGTCGTTTCCCATCGATTACAAACTCAAGACCTTATAGAAATTGAGATGAATAGTCTGGTTAAACAAATTTGTATGGACTTAGCCGTTGCTGCGTTACAGCAAAATATTTATTTGTCTTTTGAGTCTTCAACTGAACGTGCCATTATTTTTGGAGATGAGTTTTCGTTGCAGCAAATGTTAACGAATCTGATTGATAATGCTATTCGCTATAGTCGGCATGTGAATGATAATGAAACCTCTAAATCTGTAGATATTCATGTTTTTCAAAATAACACATTTATAGGGGTGAAAATTGTCGATTATGGTGTAGGTATCAGTGATGATGACAAAGTGAAAGTTTTTGAGAGATTTTATCGCGGGCAGTATGAAATCGCGGGCAGTGGGGTTGGGCTTGCTATGGTGAAAGACATTGTGGATAGACATGGTGGAACCGTCTCTATTTTAGATACGGAGCCTCAAGGAACCACAATTGAAGTTCTTTTTCCTTATGGAGTACACGCGTGAAAAGTAGCATCAAGGAGTTATTACTGCTGTTAGCTGTGTGTTTGATGAAGCCTCATTTTGCTATGGGTGAAATTTATGAGTTTGGAGAGCCTGATTCATTAAATCATTTAACCCTGTATTCAAGCGTCGATATTAAAATCTTATCTCCACTGATTAAGCATTTTATCATTTTGAACCCAGACATGAGTATTCAATATGAACAAATGAGCACGGTAGGTTTATATGAAAGAGTGATTGCAGAAAAAGACCACCTTAAAGCAGGTTTAGTAATTAGCAGTGCCATGGATTTACAGCTGAAATTAGTAAACGATGGTTTTGCACAACGCTATCAGTCTGTCACCACGGATGAACTGCCAGCAATGGCAACTTGGAGAAATCAAGTCTTTGCATTTTCATTGGAACCTATCGTGATGGTAGCCAATCGAGGCTTATTTCCTAATTCTGAATTTCCAACCAATCGCCAAGAGCTTTTACAAACAATTCGTAAATACAGTAATGATATTAAAGGAAGAATTGGCACTTATGATGTTCGTAAAGGTGGTGTGGGTTATTTATTAGCAAGCCAAGATTCACGGCAAGCCAATACAACATGGGGGCGTTTATTAGAAGCTTTTGGTAGCCATAAAGTTAGAACCTACTGTTGTACCAATGAAATTATTGATGATATTGAAAGTGGTAGGATTGTATTAGGCTATAACTTACTTGGAGCGAACGCATATCAGCGGGTATTAAACAATCCGTGGTTGATAATGCTTATCCCTAGTGACTATACATTGATGTTAATGAGAGTCGCTTTGATTCCTAAGAATTCGAAAGAGGCGGCCAATGGCGGTCTATTTTTGGATTATTTGCTTTCAGAGCAGGGGCAAAAGATGATGCAAACTGAAAATTTGCTTTATCCAATTAAGGAGCCGACAGGGAAAAATGTTCAATCTTTGAATTCTTCTCATCCAAGAAGAGTTATTGAATTAGATCAGCAACTATTATTGGGACGTGATTTTGCAAAACAAAAACGATTTATTGAAGAGTGGGAGTACGCTTTGGAATTGAATCCCGAGCTCCAGTAATGGTTTTAGGTTACACATTTACAACAAAGTAATGATAAATAGAGTGTATATTTATTTTGAGGACGTTATTTTAGGAGTGTGTCATGAAATTATTTATACGTACTACCCTTATTTTTGTCTTAAGCTTTTTATCTACTTTTCTCTTTTCTGCTGAGCTAGATAAGCCCAGTGGACCTGTTATTTTGACTGTTATGGGGAATATTGAGTCAAGCAATCAAGTAGGTGGCAAGGCTGAGTTAGATCGTTCTATGATAGAGGCTATAGGGGTAAGTAAAAAGACAACTACCACGCCATGGACAGAAGGAACACCGGTATTTGAAGGTGTTTTTATCAAAGATTTACTGGCTCATCTTGGTGCTGAGGGAAGTCGTCTGAAAATTACGGCTTTAAATGATTACAGTGCGAGTATGCCAATGTCAGACTTGGATAAGTACGATGTGATTTTAGCCATGAAGCAAGACGGGAAACCTTTACGTATTAGAGATAAAGGACCTATTTTTGTTGTGTACCCTTTTGATGAGTTTCCAGAATTAAACAGTGAGATTATTCACAATCGATCAGTATGGCAAGTGACCTCAATAACCGTTGAGTAAACTTTTCCGACTTTAATTCTCACTATTCTTTATAAATGTAATCACTTTGGAATTGTTACGAGACCTATAAAGGACTATTGAGATGAATTTAGCTGAAAAACCGATATACTAATGATTAATCTCAATATTAGTATGGAATGGTTATGCTTGAAATGAAGCGGGTGATTTATCTTTTTGCTATTGGTATTTGCACTGGCTTAATGTCTTTTTGGGCAATGGCTGAAACTAAAATTACTGTGATAGATCATCTTGGCCAGCCTGTTTCTAATGCTGTTGTAAGTATCAATACAGAACAGTCGTCTCAACCTGATACAACTCTTGCTGTAATGGATCAGATTGACTTTAGTTTTGTTCCTAGAGTCTTGGTTATTCAAAAGGGTCAATCTGTATTGTTTCCTAATAGTGATGATATTCGACACAGTGTTTACAGCTTTTCTGAAGCCAAAGCTTTCGAATTAAAGCTGTATAAAGGCAATCAAACTAAGCCCTTGTTATTTGATAAAGAAGGTTTGGTCGTTTTAGGCTGTAATATCCATGATGATATGATTGGATACATATATGTCACAGACGATGAAATAGCACGGGTAACCAATGATGAAGGAAAGGTTACTCTGCCATTAGATGGGCTTGCTAATATATCTATCTGGCATGAACGTTCTATTCAAAGTGGATCTGGGCAATCAATTTATTCTATCGACTCTGATAAGGGGGAAGTAGAGCTAGTATTAGAACTTATCCCTTCAGAGAATGAATTTGATAATAAGGTTAACGAAGGGCATACCCACCATTCTGGTTTTAATAAAAAGTTTTAAATCTAATTGGCGTTATTATGAATAATTCACTTTTATGTTTTGTATTGTGTCTGAGTGGCAGTTTTTTTATGGTTACGAATATCTTTGCTGGTGACGGTAAACTTTTAGCGACTGCGGGTCTGACACAAGTGGAAGGGAGTGGAGGAGGCGGACTTGTGCCATGGGCTACACTCGCTGGATATGATAGCCGAGAAGAAACATCTGGCTCAGTATTTATGTCCACAGTAAATCTAGATGATTATCGTCTATCTAGTCAGGGAGCTGCAATTGGTTTATATGATCGCCTTGAATTAAGTTATGCCAAGCAGGTTTTCCATCTTCCAGTTGCGTTAACAAATGCATCAACAGGGGGAGAAGTTGAGCAGCATATTGTAGGTGCAAAAGTACGTTTATCTGGAGATGCTGTTTATTCCTCTTATCCACAATTGAGTATTGGCTTTCAATATAAAGAGCTTGTTGATGGGACTGTGGCAGATTCAGTGGGTGCGAGCAACTCTGCATCAGGTACCGATTTTTATTTCGCTGCTACGAAAGTCAATGTTGGTGTATTGGATGGTTACAATCTTGTTTGGAATGTGGCTGCTCGTGCAACTAAAGCCAATGAGCTCGGTCTATTAGGTTTTGGCGGAAAAGAAAACTCAAGTTATCAAGTAATGCTCGAAGGGTCTTTGGGTTTAATGTTATCTCCCCATTGGATTATTGGTATGGAGTACCGTCAAAAGCCGGATAATTTGGGACTAAATGAATCCGATTGGCAAGATGTGTTTGTGTCGTATTTTCCCAATAAAAACCTCAATATCACGGCTGCTTGGGTAGATCTAGGATCAATTGCTGGTTCAAAAAATCAAACAGGAGCGTACATATCAATGACGGGGTATTTATGGTGATTTTTCTAAGAGCGATACCTTTAGTTTTTGTTACTTATTTAATGAGTGCTTGCTCATCCATAGATAGTAACCACGCAACCCTCTACGACAAGCTAGGTAAACAAGAGAAGTTGGAAGAAATCACGGCTTTCTTTATTCAGGAAATTAGCTTTGATGAGTTTATTTATCCTTTTTTTGAAAAGTCGAATATCACTCGCTTTAAGGTAAAATTCACTGAATTTCTATGCGTAAAATCCAATGGCCCCTGTACTTATACTGGGGATGATATGTTTAATGTTCACGCTGGCCAAAATATTAATGAAAATGCTTTTAATCGAACTGTGGAATTACTAATTAATGCCATGGATAAAGCAGAAGTTAACTATACATTACAAAACCAATTATTAGATCGTTTAATACCGACAAGAGAAGAAATGTTGTATAAATAATGAGAGACCTTTGCACGACAACTACGCTTGCTAATACTTGACTAAAAACAGACTCGTCTTATCATCGCTCATGACTTCGTTCAAAGGTCTCAATGAAGCGTTATGATTCATAATTACTACCATCCCCATTAGGAATAACTTTGAAAGATCAACGTAAAACTACCTTGAAAAAATACGCTGCTATTTTAGCCATCTTTTGTTTAATTGCGCTTGTATCGGCTGCTGGCGTGTATTTAGGGACGCTATTTTCAAAATAAGATGCTTTGTATCTTTCATTAATTCCAGTGAACACAAGTCAGCAAATATCTACTAAAAGACTGTATTTTTTGTTGAGCATCTCGATAATAGGCCAGCTATTCACATTCGATACTTGCCTTGAATAGCAGGCGTTTATCCACATGCTGAGGCAAGAGGGCTTATTTGTACCTTCCTTAGAATACAGAGTCTAATTAGTCATTTTCATTTAAGTCATGTGGTATGATGGCAAAAAATTAATGTACAGGTGACAACATGCCGTTTGATGGCCAACAAATAGAAACTTTTTTTCGACTTCAAAGTAATGCTCGTTATGATGCTGTGGTAGCCCATTGTAAAAAAGAACAAGACATCTGGATGCTGCAAGATGATCAAGGGTGTCTAATTATTGACTTGGGTAATGAAAAAGTTTTGCCAATTTGGAATGATTCTGCCCTAGCTGAACAATGGAAAGGCAAAGAATATGCTGGCTTTTCTGCGAGTGTCATTTCTTATGCTGACTTTAGTAGTAAATGGTTACCAGGTATGGTTAAAGACGGTTTTAAATTAGGGATTGCGCCTAATTTAGCGGGTGAAGGTATTGTTGTTGCAACGGCTGAATTTGCTCGTGATATTGGTGTGGATTTGACTGTAGAGCTTAACTAAGAGCCGTTTTATTATCGAGGATTCTCAATGAATACAAATATTATACGTAATTTTATAATTGGTGCTGCTGCGATTGCTTTGGTTGCATGTAGCTCTTCTCCGACAGGACGCTCTCAATTTGTTTTCTTGCCAGACAGTCAATTAAATAAAATGGGTGTTGAATCCTTTTCAGCGATGAAAACCGAGATTAAAACGTCATCGAATGCCAATCTAACAACGCATGTTCAGTGTGTTGCTGATCGCATTATTCATGTATTGCCTGAAGAGTATCGTGATCAAGCATGGGAAGTTGTTTTGTTTGATGATGAAAAAGTGAATGCTTTTGCATTACCGGGTTATAAAATTGGTGTGTATACAGGGCTGCTAAAGGTTGCGACGAATCAGTCTCAATTGGCCTCTGTAATGGGCCATGAAGTCGGGCATGTCTTAGCTCGGCATGGTAATGAGCGAGTGTCTACGCAATTAGCAACCAGCCAACTGTTAGCTCTTGGCCAGAAACTAAGTGGTGAAAATACACCCGCTAAACAAGCTATTTTTCAAGGGCTCGGTCTGGGAGCTCAATACGGTATTATTTTACCATTTAGCCGAGCTCATGAATCTGAAGCGGATTTAATGGGGTTAGATTTAATGGCAAAAGCTGGGTTTGATCCTCGTGAAAGTACACAATTATGGAGAAATATGAGTGCAAATTCAGGAAAGCAACCATCGGAGTTGATGTCAACCCACCCCTCGCATTCGACAAGAATTGATGATCTTAATAGTAATATGGCCGAGCCTTTAGCGACATATCAACAACTTGTATCTTTAAATAAACAAGCAAATTGTTATTGAGCCGTTTACCGCTCAATAAATTGATAGCCAGATAAGTTTATAGGAGCCAAGTTTTTGCTTTATTATTAGGTGAGACCTTTGCACGACTATCGCGCTAGCTAATACTTTGTTAAAAACAGACTTAAAATGCGCATTTATAACTCATAAACTCCGCTTTTTCGTCTGTTTTTGTCTCGTCTTTTTTTGTCTTGTTTTATCATCGTTCATGACTTCGTGCAAAGGTCTCTAGGTGAAATTACTTTGCTTCTATGACTTTATTGATTGCTATAAAAATAGCTTTTTCCTTTTATAAATTCTTCATTCTTTTTTGTTCAAATGTACGAATAAGTACGTCTATCATGGCCATAGCTGCACTGGATAATTGGGTTCTACTGCGGGTAATGATGCCTATATCTCTTTCAATCATAGGCTCGATAACGGGTAAGCAATAAGCTCCTTGTTCTCGCATTTGTTGTTCACAAAGTGCAGGCACCACTGCGACACCTAAACCAGTTGCAACCATTCGTCCTACAGTGGCAAGCTGGTGTGCGTCATAAGCAACAGACAAGGCCAAACCGTTTAACTCAAGAGTCTCTTCTATCATCTGGCGAACGCTAGATGGGCGTTGGAGAGTGATAAAATCGTTTATTAACAGGTCTTTCCAAGTTATTTCATGTAAATCTGTTAAAGGGTGCTTTGCTGGGAGAACAGCAATAAATCTGTCCTTGAATAGCGGTTTAAAGTTTAAATCTTCGTTATTACCTGGATCGAATGATATTCCAATTTCAAGACGTCCTTGACGTACCATATCGACCACAGAATCTGCTAGAACGTCGTGTACTTCAATTTTAATCTTTGGGTATTTTTTATGGTAGTTGACTAATCCTTCAGGCAAAAGTGATGCGGCAAAAGAAGGCATGGCGGCAATGGCTATCTTGCCTTTTTTTAACGAAAAGCGTTGATGTATTTCTTCTTCCGCGTTATCCCATTGTGCGAGCAGTTGTTTGGTAATAGGTAGTAAAGCTTCACCTTCAGGTGTAAGAGAAATGGTTCTTGTTGTCCGACTTAGTAAACGCCCCCCTAAAGATTCTTCTAGATTCTTTATAGTAAGACTTAAAGTAGGTTGGGATAAGTGGAGTATGTTGGCGGCTTCTGCAAAACTCAAGGTGCGAGCAATGGTTGTAAATGCTCTAATTTGTTTAACATTCATTGAAAAACCTGATTAATAAATAGAAAAAATAAACTTAACTAATATATAAAACTAATACACACTGAAAACAAGTAAAAAACAGGTTTCTAAGTAAATATTTAATGCTCAAAGGGGTATCAAAATGGCGGGTTTCGATAAAGTAGTGGGTAGCTATGAAGAAGCAATGGCTGGAATAGAAGATGGAATGACCATTATTGCAGGTGGTTTTGGATTATGTGGTATTCCAGAAAACCTAATTGCAGAAATAAAAAAGCGTCAAACCAAAGAACTAACGATTGTGTCGAATAATTGTGGTGTAGATGGCTTTGGTTTAGGTGTTTTATTAGAAGACATGCAGGTGAAGAAGATGGTGTCTTCGTATGTTGGCGAAAACGCACTATTCGAAAAGCAATTATTAAATGGAGAGTTGGAAGTTGAGCTTACGCCTCAGGGGACTTTAGCAGAAAAAATGAGAGCCGGTGGTGCCGGTATTCCAGCATTTTATACTGCAACAGGTGTAGGAACGCCCATTGCTGAAGGCAAAGAAGTAAGAGAGTTCAATGGCCGAGAATATCTACTTGAAGAATCAATCCGTGGTGACTTTGCGATTGTGAAAGGTTGGAAAGCGGATCGTTATGGAAATGTCATTTACCGTCATACCGCACAAAACTTTAACCCTCTTGCTGCAACAGCAGGAAAAATCACTGTAGTTGAAGTGGAAGAGTTGGTTGAAGTGGGTGAGTTGGATCCAGCGCACATCCATACACCAGGTATTTATGTTGATCGCTTAATCGTTGGCACTTTTGAAAAGCGAATTGAAAAGCGCACAGTGACTGAATCTGCTTAAAAAGCAGTATTTTGACGATTAGACATTTATTTTTACAAGATTATTTAAAAACTGTATTTGGGTGATGTTATGGGACTTTCTAGAGATCAAATGGCGATGCGTGTTGCACGTGAATTACAAGATGGCTTTTATGTGAATTTAGGTATTGGTATTCCAACTTTGGTAGCCAATTTTGTTCCTGATGGCATGGAAGTAATGTTGCAATCTGAAAATGGCTTATTAGGCATGGGAGAGTTTCCCACTGATGAAACTATTGATGCTGATATGATCAATGCTGGCAAGCAAACAGTGACAGCTGTGAAGGGCGCTTCTATTTTTTCTTCGGCTGAATCTTTCGCTATGATTCGTGGTGGTCATGTTGATTTAACCGTTCTTGGTGCATTTGAAGTAGATGTACAGGGTAATATAGCGTCTTGGATGATTCCTAATAAGTTGATTAAGGGAATGGGCGGCGCAATGGATTTGGTAGCGGGTGCAGATAACATCATTGTTACTATGACTCATGCCTCTAAAAATGGCGATTCTAAATTATTGGATACTTGTTCTTTACCTCTTACAGGAAAAGGCTGCATTAAAAAAGTACTGACTGATCTAGCATGGTTGGAGATTCAAGATGGGGCTTTTGTATTAAAAGAACGTGCTCCAGGTGTTAGTGTTGAAGAAATTAAAGAAAAAACACAGGGCAAACTCATCGTTCCTGATCATGTCCCAGAAATGCAATTTAATTGATCTTATAAAGTCTACATAGAATATTGAAAGGCAAATCTTTACTAATTTAGTGGAAACAATGTTATGAAAATTGTGATTGTTGCAGCCAAGCGCACACCGATTGGTGCATTCTCCGGTGGCTTATCTTCATTAAGTGCCGTAGAAATTGGAAGACAGCTTTTGTCGAGTATGCTAAATCAACAACCTGAAGTGAAGTCGCATATTGATGAAGTCATTCTTGGGCAAGTATTAACGGCTGGTTGTGGTCAAAATCCAGCTCGCCAAACGGCTTTAAAAGCAGGCTTAGGGAACCATGTTTCCGCAATGACCATTAATAAGGTGTGTGGCTCTGGATTAAAAGCAGTGCAGTTAGCGGCACAAGCGATCCTTGCAGGAGATGCTCAAATGGTTGTGGCTGGTGGTCAAGAATCCATGAGTCAAGCTGCTCACGTGCTTCCTAATAGCCGTAATGGCCAGAAAATGGGTAATTGGGGCTTGGTTGACTCCATGGTTACTGATGGACTATGGGATGCGTTTAACGATTACCATATGGGTATGACAGCGGAAAACATCGCGGAACGTTGGAATATCTCACGTTCAGAACAAGATGAGTTTGCTGCTGCGTCTCAGAAAAAAGCGTCTGAATCATTGTCTGCTGGACGCTTTAAAGATGAAATTGTTGCTATACGTGTTCCTCAAAGAAGGAAAGACGACCTTATTATTGAAGAAGATGAACAGCCTAGACCTCAAACAACGGCGGAGTCACTGGGTAAACTTCGCCCTGCATTTAAAAAAGAGGGATCGGTTACTGCGGGTAATGCGTCTACATTAAACGATGGTGCGGCAATGGTAATTGTCACGACAGAAGAGAAAGCAAAAGAGTTAGGTTTGCCTATACTGGTTTATGTAGAAGGATACGCCAACGCAGGTATTGATCCAGAAATTATGGGTACAGGTCCGATTCATGCAACGAAAAAGTGCCTACAAAAAATTGATTGGACGATTGAAGAGCTTGATTTAATTGAAGCGAATGAAGCCTTTGCAGTACAAGCATTAAGTGTTAATAAAGAGCTTGCTTGGGACACCAATAAAGTGAATGTGAATGGAGGTGCAATCGCGCTTGGGCATCCCATTGGTGCATCGGGATGTCGTGTATTGGTTACTCTAATTCATGAGATGCAAAAAACAGATGCAAAAAAAGGTTTAGCGACCCTATGTATTGGTGGTGGTATGGGAACCGCATTGGCTGTTTCGAAAAGCTAACTTTAATAGAAACACTTGTTTGCACCTTCCTTAGTAAAGTGCAAATCACAAAGTACAAAGCAGAATGGGGCAACATTGCTCATTCTGCTTTTTTATTGAATGAAAAGGAAATAATTATTTACTTGTTACGACCCCCATGACTAGAATCGGATTCATTATTATTGTTTATATTCAAGGGGAGCAAATTGGCTACTAAAGAAAAGTTAAATACACTTACTTTAGAAGAGCAACGAGTCATTTTACATAAAGGGACTGAGCGTGCTTTTACTGGAGCATATACGGATTTATTTGAGGGGGGGGTCTATGTTTGCAAGCAATGTGAAACTCCTCTTTATCATTCAGAACATAAGTTTCCTTCCCATTGTGGGTGGCCTAGTTTTGATGACGAGATTTCTGGTGCAGTTAAACGTGTGCCTGATGCTGATGGCCATCGAATTGAGATTGTATGTGCAACGTGCGATGGGCATCTTGGGCATGTTTTTGAAGGGGAATATTTAACGGATAAAAACATTCGCCATTGTGTGAATTCTATTTCAATGAAGTTTGTTGCAGCCGAATAATAGTCTGGCTAAGAGTTTTGCACTTAGTCTCAGTGCATAAAAAACCAATAGTATGAGACCTTTGCACGACTATTGCGCTTGCTAATACTTTGTTAAAAACAGACTTAAAATGCTCATTCATCACTCATAAACTCCGCTTTTTCGTCTGTTGTTGCCTCGTCTTATCATCGCTCATGACTTCGTGCAAAGATCTCAGTATAACTTTTACTATTGGTTTTTTTGGTGCTAAATGACTTTCAAAATTAGAAAATCGTATTATCTCCGGCTAGGATATTGCGGTTTTTTTCTGGCGCAATTGAAGGATGATCATTGGTGCAATGAGAACCAAACCAATTGCCATCGTTAATACTCCAGGAGCAATAAAGAGGAAAGATACTAAAGCAAACCACCAGCGTTGAGCCATGCTCATTGGGGCAAATAGATAGCCCGCAAAAGCGGTTCCTAGTGTTGCAATACCAAGCATAGCGCCTATTAACGTAACGAAGAAGGCATACCAAGTGAAGCCATCAGCCACGATTAATAGTGCGGGAGAATAAACGAATACAAATGGAACCAGAGCCTTAGCAATGCCTAAGCGGAAAGCCGTATTACCCGTTTTAAATGGGTTGGCTCCTGCAATTCCTGCGGCGGCATAGGCTGCCAGTGCAACTGGCGGTGTAATATCGGCGAGAACCCCGTAATAAAACACAAAGAAATGCGACACTAAAGGCTGTACATTTAATTGTGCTAATGCAGGAGCTGCCACGGCAACCAAAATGATGTAAGTCGCTGTTGTTGGTATACCTGCCCCCATAATAATACACGCAAGTGCAATTAGAATAAGTGAGACAAACAGAGCCCATTGCTCAATAGAGAAGAAGTTAAGTGGCCAAATATTACCAATCACAGCTCCCATATCGGTTGCAGTTTGTACCACAACGTAACCTAATCTAAAGCCAACTCCTGTTAATGTTACAACACCAACAACAATACCAACGGTGGCAGCAGCAGCACCAACTGCTAATGTGTTTTTCGCACCAAGAGCCAATGAGTCCCATAAATCTTTAATAGAAAGTCGGTTGACAGGATTTAGGAAACCAACAACGACACAGGCAATAATGCCATACACCGCAGCAAAATCGGGTGTTCTTCCATCTAGAATGAAATACACCAAAATCGCCAGAGGAATAATGGATAACCAGTGTTGTTTTATCACTAACCCTGCTTTTGGCAATTCTTCGGAGCTCAAACCTCTAAGCCCCAATTTCTTGGCTTCAAGATGCACCATGATGAAAATGCCGTAATAATGGAGTAATGCCGGGAAAAGAGCGGCAGTTAATACATCTCTTAATGGAATTTCGAGATATTCAACCATGATGAAGGCTGCGGCACCTAGAATAGGAGGCGTAATTTGCCCACCTGTTGAAGACGTTGCTTCAACGGCACCCGAGAAGTGAGGTGGGTAACCTACTTTCTTCATAGCAGGGATTGTTAGCGCACCTGTTGTCACCGTATTGGCTATTGATGAACCCGAAATAGTTCCCATAAAAGCAGAGGAGAATATCGCCACTTTAGCTGGTCCGCCGGAATATCTTCCTGCAATAACCATCGCCAGATCAATGAATAGCTGACCTAAACCTATTCTAGTGGCTAGAACGCCAAATAGAATGAATAAGAAGACATACTGGGCCATTACACCAATGGCAACGCCATAAATACCTTGGTTTGTTAAGTAAAGGTGGTTTACTAAACCAAGCCAGCTTGTACCGCCATGTTTCAGTGCACCGGGAGCATATGGACCAAATAAAGCAAATGCAATGAAGATTAATCCAATGATAGGCAGTGTTGGCCCAACAGACCTGCGGGTGGCTTCCAGAGTTAGGAGCAATAATGCTGTACCCATTAAAATATCAATTTCTGAAGGGTTACCTACACGCTCAGCCAGTACTTCTGGTGGAAGTAGGGGCAAATATAAGGCAGCAGCTACAGACGATATACTGAAAATGACATCAAGTATGGATACGCCACTTATTCGATACCAAGTTGGGGCTGGAAGGTCTGTGGATGGAGATTTACGGTATGAAAAAAGTAAAAAGACGAGACCTAAGACAAACGAAATGTGTATGCCTCTATGTAGAACTTCTCGTACTAAGCCGAAACCAGAGGCATAGAAATGGTAGCTAGACATAGCAACAAGAATTGCCGCAATAATTAAGGTTAACGTTTTACCAATAGGTCGGAAGGCAAGTTCAGGGTCGTACTTTCTTTCTATCGCAGCTAGCTCTTCGGGGGTGAGTTTTCTATCTGCATCAGACGACATGATAACTCCAATAAAAACTAATGAAAAAAACGGGTGCTAAAAGCACCCGAGTCATTATTAAAAAGTGGTATTACTTAAGAATGCCAGATTCTTTATAAAAACGTTCTGCACCTGGGTGTAAAGGAACACCAACACCATTTAAAGCAGTTTCAAGTGTAATGTTTTTTCCTTTAGAGTGGCCAACGTCTAATAACTTACGAGATTGATCGTTCCATAAGGCTTTAGTAATGTTATATATAAGCTCATCATCTTGTTTGACACTTGTATACCATTGGGCGCCAACAGCAACTGTGGTTGTTGCATCTACACCTTCATAAGTACCTGAAGGAATGCTACTTTCAGCAAAGAAACCATATTTGTCTGTTAAAGCTTTAGCAGCAGGGCCATCAATTGGAACCAATTTAATATCTTCAGCAGACGCTAATTCAACAATACTTCCTGTTGGGTAACCAGCAACAGTGAAGAAGGCATCAATTTTACCATTACGTAATGCTTCTGAAGCTGCGTTGCCTTTTAGGGCTTCAACATTTACATCTTTGGTAGCTAAGCCATTTGCTTCAAGAATTAATTTGGCATCTACGTAAGTACCTGACCCTGGTTCATCCAAAGACACACGCTTGCCTTTTAAGTCTGCAACAGAGTTGATACCGCTACTAGCTAAAGACACTAAGTGAATGTGTTCTTCAAATAAAGCGGCAATAGTACGAAGATCGGTTGCTGGTTTTTTACCTTTCATTGTGCCTGTACCGGTATAAGCCCAGTAAGCCACATCAGATTGAGCAAAACCTGAATCACGTAAACCTGATAAAACCGCGTTTACATTATCAACAGACCCACGAGAAGAAACCGCAGAAGCAATTAAGCCATCTACGCCACAGCTACCGCCTTCAGAACAAGAACGAGATCCTGGTGGGTTAGAGATAGCATTAGCAATAACACCGCCAACAGGATAATAAGTATAGGCTGTTCCGCCAGTACCAACTGTAAAAAACTTCAAATCAACAGCATGGGAAGCTGTATTTAATCCAACAAGAAGTGCTGCGCCAATTGTTGCTGTTTTAAATACTTTCTTAAATAAACTCATTTAATTCTCCTAATTTGCTTAGATTATATCTGTTGCTCTTATTATTAGTTGAAACCTTTGCACGGCTACTGCGATTGTTAATACTTTGTTAAAAATAGACTTAAAATGCGTATTCATAACTCATAAACTCCGCACTTTCGTATGTTTTGACCTCGTCTTATCGTCGCTCATGACTTCATGCAAAGGTATCTAGTTGAATTTTTTGTGCAAAACAATGCGCGAACGAATATACTAGAACAGAATGATGGAATTAAATAGTCTTTGATATTTAATTGTTTGGTCATATATCTGAAACATGCAGGAATAAGTTCAGGAAGATGTGAATAGTAGGCTTTTATCCACATGCTGAGGCAAGAAGACTTATATGCACCTTCCTTAGCTCTGACTTCTTTTTGCATAAAAATGATACACAGATAAACCAATGACTAGCCCCCAAAATGCACTGCCAATCCCCACTAATGAAAGCCCTGATGCAGTAATGATAAAAGTAGTTAACGCGGCATCTCTTTCAAGTGGTTGATTTAACGCTTGATGTAGGCTGTTGCCAATAGTGCTTAATAGTGCAAGTCCTGCAATCGCAAAAATAAGAGCTTTAGGAAAAGACGCAAATAATGTTACAACAGTTGCACTAAAAAGCCCCATGAGAACATAGAAAAAACCTGCCCACATAGATGCAAAATAACGCGTTTTTTTATTACTATCAGCATCTTCACCCATGCATATTGCCGCAGTAATTGCTGCCAAGTTAAAAGCAAACCCTCCGAAAGGCGCTAAAATAAGCCCAGTGATCCCCGTCCAACTTATTAAAGGAGATGAAGACGTGTTATAGCCATGGGATCTTAAAACAGCCAACCCTGGGATATTTTGTGATGCCATGGTAACTATGAAGAGTGGAATACCGATACCAATGATACTGGTTAATGAAAACTCAGGTGTTGTCCAAATGGGAATGGATAACTCCAGCGAGACTTGCTCGTATGAAATTAAGTTTTGAATAGATGCTATGGCGATTCCGACCACAAGTACTGAAGGAACAGCGTAAGTAGGGAGCATTTTCTTCATAGTGAAAAAGACGATAATCATTGACCCTATTAGCAATGTGTTAGTGCTTAGTGCTCCTAAACCACTCATCGCGAAAGGAAACAAAACTCCTGCCAGCATTGCAGCCGCGAGCGAACTTGGAATCAGTAACATGATTTTTTCTATTAACCCTAAAACCCCACATAATGTAATGAGAATAGAGCAGACAATAAAAAGCCCAATTGCCTCCTCAATACTTGTTTCTGAAAGGCTAGTTGCCAGTAGTGCTGCTCCTGGTGTAGACCAAGCAGTTAGAATGGGGGTTTTGTAATAGAGGGAGAACCCAAAGCTGGTGACACCCATTCCTATACCTAAAGCCCATAACCATGAGCTTATTTGTTCGCTGCTTGCTCCTGCTGCTGTTGCTGCTTGAAATATAATGGCAACAGAGCTGGTATAACCAATTAAGACAGCAACAAAGCCGGATGTGATATGAGAAACTTTTGGCGTAGGGATCATTTTATGGTCTCATTAATTTTTAATGGTTAGCGAACATTTAACTTGTGCTTTATAACGTATAAGAAGACTTTATCATTTGTGCGCTATAACGTACAAATGTTTTTTACATTTTCTAAATAAGTGAGAAATCAGTTGGAACAAATAAGTGAGTATCTTGCGTTCAAATTAAAAGAAGCGCGTAAACTCCAAAAATGGAGTCTTGATAGGGCGTCAGAAGAAACGGGTGTGAGTAAGGCGATGTTAGGACAAATTGAGAGAGGTGAATCAAGTCCAACAGTCGCTACCTTATGGAAAATTGCGACTGGCTTTCACACCTCATTAAGTTATTTTCTAGCACCAACAAATGAGCTTTACAGTGTCGATAAGAAGAGCAGCGTGTCTGTACATAAAGAGATTTCCAATCAGGGAATTACGGTTAAAACCTTATCACCTTATGATCATGAGTTAAATTTTGAGTGGTTTGAGCTAATTTTATCTGTTGGTTTTAAGACTATGTCGGATCCCCATGGGAAAGGGGTAGTTGAGCTTATCACTGTGACCAAAGGGCAGCTAGAGGTGTATATAGGTGATGAGTGGATGACCTTGTCACAAGGTGAAGCCCTGAGGTTTGCTGCGGATCAATATCATGGTTATAGAAATACGACCAATGAACAGGTGATTTTCCATAACGTAATTTTTTATAAGGACTAAACTATTATGATCAGTAGTTTGCACTTGTTATAGTGATGACTCTGTTATATTTGAAAAGTGTCTCTTTCGTAAGGTCAAAGCATGAACAGAAAAATTGTGACTCTTGTTAGGAATAAGCTGGCTATTGCCTGCTTTTTTGTAGGACTGATCTTAACTTTTTTAAGTGTTAACAATGTCTTAAATGATAATGATAAATACGTTAAAAACTTTGCCAATGAGTCTGCCGTTGCTCATATAGATGCCACGATAAAGCGGATGCAATTATATGAATATGGGTTAGCTGGTGCACGGGGGGTATTAATTGCAATTGGGAAGAATGCAATTAGTCGTGAATATTTTAAATTGTATAGTAACACTCGTAATGTGGACGGCGAATTTCCAGGTGCTAGAGGTTTTGGCTATATTGAACGAGTACCACAAAGGCTCACAGACACTTTTCTCTTAGAATCTCAATTGGATGATTGGCCTAATTTCACCATTAAAGAGCTGAACTCAAATAAAAAAGAACGCTTTATTATTAAATATATTGAGCCAGTGGGAAGAAATGCTCAAGCGGTTGGGCTTGATATTGCTTCAGAACAGAATCGTCGAGAGGCCGCTTGGAAAGCCATTCAAGCAGGGAAAACACAACTTAGTGGGCCAATTACATTAGTTCAAGCAACGGGTAAAGCTCAACAGTCATTTTTAATTTTAACGCCTCTTTATGAAAATGGAGAAGTTCCAAAAACGGTAAAAGAGCGTGAGGAAAAGGGCTATGGTTGGAGTTATGCGCCATTAATTATGGAGGAAGTGTTAGCCGACCATATTATAAACCAAGACAGCGAATACCTTTCTTTAAGTGATGTAACAGACATTCATTCACCGACTCGCTTCTATAGTAGTGATATAGAAGAAAACCAAGAATCGGTTTTAGTCATCAAGCAAAAGCATGAGATTTTTGGTCGTATTTGGGAAATGGAATACGGTATTAAGCCTGCGTTTGTTGAAGAGATGCACCTTACTTCCCCATTATTGATTTCACTACTGGGAGTCGTTCTCAGTCTATTGGCAAGTTCTTTAGTCGGAACAATGAACCAAACGCGCCAGAATAGGCATCAAATTATCCAAGAGCAGGCAAAACTTGCATCCATTGTTGAAAACTCAATAGATGGCATTATTGGTCAATCTTTAACTGGCCATATAACAAGCTGGAACAAAGGCGCAGCTCAACTTTTTGGATTTACATCTAAGGAGGCGATTGGAAAAACATTAATTGATTTAGTCGTTCTGCATGATGATAAAAAAAAGGAGCAGTCTTATCTGAGTGAAATTTCTTTAGGGACAAACATTGCACATTACGATGCTGTACGGCTCAAGAAAAGTGGTCAAAGGGTGAATGTTTCTGTGGCCGTTTCTCCTATTTTTGATGAGCATTCGTTAGTTGTTGCTTCCTCGGTGACTTGTAGAGATATTTCGGTTCAAAAACATAATGAATCGATGATTTTGCAGGCAAAAGATAACCTAGAGCAGCAAGTTGAAAAAAGAACATTTGAAGTGAAAGCGGCAAGTAATCATTTATTAATGGCTGCTGAAGTTGCGGAGTTGGGTATTTGGTCTTGGGAAATTGAATCCGATAAGCTTACTTGGAATAATCAGATGTATGATATTTATGATTATGTCGATGGAGAGCGGCCAGAAGAATTGAATTATAATCATTGGTACTCTCGCATACATCCTGAAGATGCTGTCGAAACTGCAGAACAATTGCAAAATGCGGTTAAAGAAAAAGGAGAATATAACCCGTTATTCCGTATAGTATTGCCCAATGGTGTTATTCGACATATTCAAGCTGGTGCTTATATAGAGCGAGATGTTGATGGAAATGCGCAAAAAGTAACGGGAATAAATCGGGATATTACGGCTCAAGTTGAGATTGAAACCTGGCTAAGACATGCAAAAAAACAGTCTGATGAAGCAAGTAAAGCAAAATCGAACTTCTTAGCGAATATGAGTCATGAAATTCGTACACCAATGAATGCCGTATTAGGTATGTTGCATTTAATTCAGCGAACAAATTTAACACGCAGACAAAGCGATTATGCAATTAAAGCCACTTCAGCAGCGAGCTCATTATTAAAATTATTAAATGATATTCTTGATTATTCCAAAATTGATGCTGGTAAATTTGAGTTGGATTTACACCCGTTTCAACTTGAATCTGTTATGCAAGAGCTAGCGATTGTGTTATCGGGTAATCAGTCGGGTAAAGATGTAGAAATTTTATTTGATTTACCGATTGATATCCCTTCTACACTAATTGGTGATCGTTTAAGGCTTCAACAAATACTAACAAATTTAACAAGTAATGCTTTTAAGTTTACAGAGCAAGGAGACATTGTTCTAAAAGTTGAAGAAGTGAGTAGAAATACGGATAGCATTAAATTGCAATTTTCCGTAGAGGATACAGGTATTGGTATTCATTTGGATCAAATGGATAAGATCTTTAATGGCTTTAGTCAAGCTGATGCCACAATTGCGAGGCGTTTTGGGGGTTCAGGTCTTGGTTTGGTAATTAGTAAGAGTCTCATTGAGTTAATGGGAGGAGAGCTGCAACTAGAGAGTGAACTAGGAAAAGGCAGTACCTTTCGTTTTTCAGTTGAATTTAAGTGTGAAAAAACAACGGTTTATGAACAGTATAAAGACGGTTTGAGTACGCCTCTTGAAATATTGATTATAGATGATAATAAACTGGCTCGTGATGTTCTTTGTGGCATGGTAGAAAGTTTTGGATGGCAAGCAGATTGCTCCGCGGATGCTATGCAGGCTTTAGATATGGTGCGTATTAAGGAAGAGCAAGGCCTCAACTACGATGTCATTTTATTAGATTGGCATATTCCTGTTATTTCTGGGATTGATTTTCTAGAAATACTGCTTAAAAGAAGCTCTGGTACATTAAAGTCAAAAGTAATTATGGTGACGGCATTAATGAAAGATGCACTGCTTGAACTGGAAGGGGCAGATAAGTTACCCATTGTGGATGTTTTAAGCAAACCACTAACACCACTTCAACTGCTGAACTCTATTCAAACATCACTTAGTAATAATGCGTTATCTTTAGACTCTATTGTTAAACCCGTTGAGCCACAACGAAGGCTTAGTGGATTAAGTATTTTACTGGTTGAAGATAATGCGTTAAATCGTCAGGTCGCAATGGAATTGCTGTCAATGGAAGGTGCAGAAGTTGATGTTGCTGAAGGTGGTATTGAAGGGGTTGCTAAAGCCACTGCGAAAAACAAAGAATATGATGTTGTTTTGATGGATATGCAAATGCCAGATATTGATGGCTTAGAAGCAACAAAACGTATTAGGCAACATTCTGAATGTCTTGATTTGCCCATATTAGCTATGACAGCAAATGTATCTGCAATAGACATCACATCATGTTTAGATGCTGGTATGAATGATCATTTAGGAAAACCGATTGAAATTCAATTTGTCGTGGAGAGAATATTATTTTGGACCCAATCAAAAGCCAATGAGCAGATTGGTGGCGCTATTTCTGACGATATTAAAGACAATGATATTAAACTGGATGCATTACAAACACTTGTGAAACGTTTTTCTGGGAATAATTTGCTCTTCCAAAAAGCATTATTGACTTTTGAAGACGATGCAGACGAATTGTTTGGTCGATTGAGGAAAGCCAATGAAGCCGCTAACAAAGAGAATATCAGTGCAATTTTGCATACTTTTAGAGGCGCCGCCAGTATGATTGGTGCATTGAGTGCGGTCGAGCATCTGAAATATATGGAAAGCATAATGATGAAAAAACCAATAGAGCAGGGCGGCCTATTGTTTACTAATTCTGATTTGGACAACTTAGAAGTCATAGTACAGATAAGTATTTATAAACTAACGCAGTTATAAAGAGGCCTCCATATAGAAATGCTTTTTAATTTATACGTTTTGCGCACATGCTTTATCTGTTTTAATCAAAATAAAGCATGTGTCACTTATTGCTGAGATCTAGGAAATACCTTGCTTAAAGCTTTAAGCCGATAGGGCATGTCACTCCAGTTCCTGATAAACCACAATACCCATTAGGATTTTTATATAGATATTGCTGGTGATATTCTTCAGCATAATAGAAGGTATCTAAGGCTTCTCTTTCAGTGGTAATCATTGCTAAGCCTGCATTAATTAACCTTTCTTGGTAAGACGCGACACTGTTTTCAATAATCGCTTGTTGAGTTGGAACAGTTGAATAAATGACGGATCTGTATTGGTTTCCAACATCATTGCCCTGTCTCATTCCTTGCGTCGGATCATGGTTTTCCCAGAATACTTTTAAAATGGTTTCTAAAGATGTAATCGTGCGATCAAAGATGACTTTTACTACCTCTGAATGTCCAGTTTGTCCTGTACAGGTTTCTTCGTAAGTTGGGTTTTCCGTATAGCCTCCAGCATAGCCAACAGCGGTCACTGTTACTCCTTCTGTATTCCATAGCTTCCTTTCAGCTCCCCAAAAACACCCCATACCAAGAACAATCATTTCTTCATTTTCGTTTGGTTGACGAGTAATGTCTTCTTTAGTAATTGGGTGGATTGAAGAGATTTTTATACTTTCTTTTCTGCCAACAATCGCATCTTCTTTAGATGGAATGGTTGATTTTTTAAGCATTGAATTAAGTGACATAAATAGTCCCCTCGTAAAATTTGTGACTATAATACAGCAAGTATTTTATTAAGGAAGGTGCGAATAAGTCCTCTTGCCTCCGCATATGGATAAAAGCCTGTTATTCGAGGCGAGTATCAAATGTGAATAGCCGGTCTATTTTCGAGACGCTCAGCAAAGAATACAGGCTTTAGGTCATGCCCTATGGCTCTTTCAGGTACAGCTCCACATTTCGTTACGACTCTTTGGAAGGTGTTAATATTCCTGCAGAAGCGTGTCTTATTTGATCGTTTCTCTGATAGGCTGAGGCTTAATATAATTATTTTCAGCTTCCTTAGGTGTTATAAAGCATGATATAAATGTATTCAGGTTGGAATTAGACCACTAATATAAATGAATGTCTTTCAAGAATGGAATAGCATGCATAATGTACTGTTAGTTTGGGATGCACGACGTGCAACGAAACCATTAATTAATTTTATTAGCGCTTTCGAAAAGAAAAGTTTAGATTTTGATATGGAGCTGACAATAATTCAGTTTGATTATAAGCAAGATCTTTTCTCGGGAAAAATTCGCTACGGAATGCGTTCACTTTTTGATCAAGTACACCGTGTTAAACCTGATATTATTCTGTCATTTGGCTCACAGGCAAATGTGCTTTCAAAGCTATTAAAACCCACTTTAAGAGTTCCTCTAATTTGTAATGCTTTACCAGAGGATTTAGACAGAGTTGATTATACATCGTCTACATTGGATAAGTTTACACAAAAGCTGTCTGAGCATTTCAAATGGAAAGCCACAGAGAATCCATTGGTTTTTATTCCAACTATGGAGATAAAAACTCAATTTACGGGCTCTATTGGGGTTATCTCTGAAGATCCTGCTGGGCCGGTATTAGCAAATATCATTAAACAGCAACATACAGAAGTGGTTGTTATAAAAAAGCAGGATGTTTTGAAGCGCTTTTTTAGTGAGCTAGAAAGTATTGATCTACTAATAGTCTCTAGCCGTATGAGTCAAGATGGGGGAGGAATAGTCCATTGTGCTAATGCGTGTGGTATTCCTATCGTTTTAATATGTCATACCTCCCAATCCGAATTTATTAAAGAAGGGTATAATGGCTGGCTTGTTTCCAGTATTGAGGATACTCGTCTGATTAAGCGCATCCAGAATTGGAATGATATGTCAGACGCTGCTAAGCAAGTAATCTCGCATTATTCACAAGAGATTCAGTCTCAATCTAATGGCATACATAACTTTTTTACAATATTAGGCCTTAAAGAGTTGGCAACGGTAACTCTTCTTAATAAAAGAAATAAAATTGCTTGACTCTAATATGCCAATCTATATAATACGCACCTCGTTGAGGCGCTAAGAGGAAAATCACCAGTTTGACTCTTCTCAGCAGAAAATAATTAGTCGCGGGATGGAGCAGTCTGGTAGCTCGTCGGGCTCATAACCCGAAGGTCGTTGGTTCGAATCCGGCTCCCGCAACCAATTCGTTATAATGTATCAGTGTTAAAGAACACATCAACTTGATGTGTGTCAGTCGCGGGATGGAGCAGTCTGGTAGCTCGTCGGGCTCATAACCCGAAGGTCGTTGGTTCGAATCCGGCTCCCGCAACCAATTCGTTATAATGTATCAGTGTTAAAAAACACATCAACTTGATGTGTGTCAGTCGCGGGATGGAGCAGTCTGGTAGCTCGTCGGGCTCATAACCCGAAGGTCGTTGGTTCGAATCCGGCTCCCGCAACCAATTCGTTATAATGTATCAGTGTTAAAAAACACATCAACTTGATGTGTGTCAGTCGCGGGATGGAGCAGTCTGGTAGCTCGTCGGGCTCATAACCCGAAGGTCGTTGGTTCGAATCCGGCTCCCGCAACCAATTCGTTATAATGTATCAGTGTTAAAGAACACATCAACTTGATGTGTGTCAGTCGCGGGATGGAGCAGTCTGGTAGCTCGTCGGGCTCATAACCCGAAGGTCGT